>JAIDRT010000032.1 GCA_029061605.1 Clostridia bacterium
AGTATCTCGTCCAAAGTTCCGCCGCTGTTGTTGCCGCTACCTGGATTATTTCCGCTGTCTACTCCGCCTATTACGTTACCGCTTCCACCATTAGAGCCTATAGTAAAGTCTTTTACTTCCGTCTCCGTCTCATTTGGCAATACTTCTCCTTCTTCGCTGACAAACTCATAGTTCTTTGCGTTGTCTCCTGTCAGTATCGCCTTGACGCTATACGTCTTGCCTGCTTCCAACTGCGCGCCATCCTGCAACTCGTTGCCCTCGCTGTCGTAATAGATATAGCCCACCACTGCTTTCTGGCTTTCGCTCAAGTTGGCTATCTCTGGCGTTTGTCCGCTTGTATCCCATTTTGCCGTTATCTTGGCTTTGGCTATGCTAAACGTTATCTGCGTTCTTGTCAACGCAAAGTCCTCTTCGTCTGCCTCGCTCAAACTCAACACCACTATATAATCTCCCGCATCTGTCGGCGCCCCATCAAGTCTATTACTCTCGCTTACGCTACCTCTGTAATACGTCTTGATTATCCTCTCAAGTTTCATAGTGCCCTCTATCACTCTCAACTCTCCGCCGTGTGCGTTGCCGTCGTACGTAAATGATTGAGCCTCCAAGTCTACCGTTATCTTTTCGCCGTCCATTCCCACTTTGAAAGATATTCTCTTTGTCGCTTCGCTTATCTCATAGTTCACTGCCGCATTGTCCGTCAAGACCGCCTCTACCCAATATCTCACTGCGCTTTCGCCCACTAAGATATCTTCAAGATTTATCTCGTCTCCCACGCTTACGCCGCTTGACTTATAATATCTATATTTATTGCCGTCTACAAACTGCGCATTCTCTCCCTTGACTTTTGGCAATTTATAGGCATTGCCTGCGCTGTCCTGCGTATCTACGCTCTCCCACTCAAGCGTAAGCGTTGCCTTGCCTATGCTCCAAGTCAGCGTCCAATCAAAGTCTCCTTCGTATGTCTCCGGCTTGTCATACAATGGCGTCATATAGTTGCTATCCGTATTGTTGAATCCAAGTACGCTCGCCACGTAGTCTTCTCCTGCATTCCTCTGTCTGTTGCCGTCATAGCCGTCTTCTACTACCGTAAGAGTACTTGGCAAGCCTGTCAAAGTCACTGTCTGGTAATTTGCGTTGTATTTCAACGCTCCATCAGTATAGTCCCACTTGACTTTGCTCATATCGTACTTGGCTTGCTTTATCTCATAGTTGAGCGTAAAACTTCCACTGTAAGTATCATATGTGTTGTCGTAATTGCATAGCCATACCTTGATGCTGTATGACGTACCCACGTTTGTTTGCTCTATGTCTCCCTCAAGTCCTTTTGTACCTTTGCTGGTATCTATCTTCACCCCCAACGCTTTGAGGTTGCTCTCGTCTACTGAGAATCTAAATGCGCTGCCACTGTACGTCAAAGGCAATTTGCCATTGGTAAGTTGACCTATATCTACGTTGTTGACCTTCCACTTTATATCGTTAGCAGTCACTGTTATGCCGTTGCCAACAATACTGAACGTAGCAGTCTTACTGTCTCCGTCGATATAGTAATTGCCATTGTCTGAACTCGTTGAGTTCTTCCTCAACTCCACTACGAAAGTATAAATGCCTATGCCTAAATCGCTAGGCATTGTCACTGTTACACTACCACCAACAATTTGTTTTGTTGAGTCTATATCGTCATACTTTGTAGTATCCCCCGACTTGAGATAGTATACGTAATAGTCTATACTGTCTCCACTTATCCTCTCGTCTGCAATGGTAAACGTAACTTGTTCACCCACTTCCCAACTGAAGTCTGTATCGCTACACGCGATACTTGTGTTTAACTTCTTTTGCGTGACTTTGATTTCTATAGTATACGAGGCTATATCGTCAGTAGTCGAGGTATTCCAACACGTTGCCTTACCGTTGTCCGCCAATGATATACTGACGGTATACGTATCTGCGTCTTTTACCGTGATTACTCCGTCTTTGTGCACTGCTGACTTGCCGTTGACAGACGTAATAGATACCGAAACTTTGTCCGAATACTGCGCCAAATTGAACGTAATATCTTCGCCTGTGTAAGTTTTTTCCTTAGTGGCTATGCTTGGCTTGTCTACAGGCGTCTTGTCTATACTGAAGTCTATATAGTATGTATCGTCTAAGACGTAGTTACACTCTTCATTGAGTATCTTTGCGGTAGCCCTGTATGCGCCTATTGCCGTAGGCAGTGTATCTGAATTATATCCCTTGCCATCTGTACTTGAGTAATTAAATCCCAAGTTGGGCGCTCGCCCATCTTCTTCCTTGTCGCCTGAGTATATATCTCCCTTATTTTTTAACTCAACGTATGGCAGTTTGCTAGTATTATTTAACTTAACATCTACTCCTATCTTCTTCTTTGTGATAGTAAATTGAAAATAACGAGTAATTTCATCCTCTTGATATTCAGTGTTGTCTGTCTTTGGAGTTCCTTCAAAGATAAATCCATTTGTTTGCGCATTAGAATTTATCGTTGCTTTTATCATATAACTTTTTGCGTCAATCATACTAACTGACTCAATATCCATTATATTAGGATTGTACCAAAGTTTCTCTTCTTCTGCTACGTCATTTAAAGACATTTGCATCCCAGTATACTCTACACTCACGTCTATGGGTTCACTCACACTAAATTGCGTATGCTTAGCGACTTTGGAAAGATTTAGATGAATAGCCGGGCGAATGGCATAAGACGTATTGACATTGTCTCCATAAATAGTTCCTGCATTTTGCAAATAATATGCTCCCTTATAATTGTGATAACTCGCTGAACGCAACCACGTCCCTGAACTTGATTTCTTTTGTGTTAAAGATACCTCCCATATTCCATTTATGCCATCTCCGTCACCTACCTCTGATAGACTTGGCAACCATAAATAATCGTCAGCCCAATTGTCATAACCAGCAATTCCCTCAAAATTATATTCGCCCTCATTATACCAATTTGCATCAGTGATGCTATTGTAAGAGTCATTGCTGACGGTACATCCCTCTACTACGGCATTGCTAGAAAATTTTGCATTTTCAAGATTGCTACCTTGATAAGGCACCTGCGACGGTTTTAATAAAAACTCTGTTATGCTTGTATCCTTTTCGCTTTTTGGCATAGTATACATTGCATATCTATGTGCACGTCTTGCCACATTAGACGGAGCATTACTACCGTCTATTGGATTATTATTTATACCAGTCCAATAATTTCCACCATTATTTAGGTCTTCTGCACGAATTTTACTTATTCCGTACATATTCGAAGGATATGTTCCTTTTTTTGAATCATAACTCGAATTCCATTTTGTAGTTATTACCTTCCCTGTACTTGCATCTTTATCGGCATCTGCCAACCACAAATCCACAACGACTTCTTCTCCAACTTTCGTCACATACGTAACGTACCATTGTTTTCCTCCCAACGTAACCACTATATCCTTTTCGATATCGTTTTCTTTATTTAGTTTCCTGATATCTGCCGAAGTCATAGCCCCATTTGTATCCAACTTTTTTAATATTGTAGATATATCAGCATTCTCTTCGCCAGAAAGACTTTGAAATAAATCTGTTAGCGCCTTTGGATTAAATATTTTTTTTGATTCTGTTGGCTCATTTTCATATCCGTCTAATAATAATTCCGTTATATTTATTTGAGCATATGAACTTGTTTCTGATTCTGCCTTAATATTCATAACGCTACAAAACGTAATGGTTATTAACATAATTAATAGCGCCACCACCAATATATTCACTACTATTCTTTTTACATTATTCACTTCTTACCTCTCACTTCAAATTTAATATTTATATCAATTTAATAGTAAAATTTCAAAAAAAGTATACTTTTCCTGACTTAAAGGTATTGCAAAATAATTGTTCGTGAAGTATAATGTAATCGGAAAAATACGCCTTTTCACAGGCAGTCAGGAAAAGTATACTTTTTTTGGAAAAGTGAAAATTTAGCATAAAATGAGAAATTTATTTGTTGAAAAAGCCAAATAAAACACCTCACCACCGCCTACGGTGGGGCCTCCCCTCAAGGGGAAGCCAAGAAAAGGTTTGAGATTTCTCCATTCCGCTTCGCTCAAGCGAAATGACAATTTAGAGCGTCACAGTTCGGACTGTCTTAGTTACGAAGACATTAGCAAGTGAGCCAAAATTGGAAAATAAAAAAAGAGAGAACCACTTCTCTCCTTTTTATTTTCCACTAACAAGCGAAACTTGCTAAATGGTCTGAGTGACAAGACTTGTAAGGAGCGTAGCGACGGCATAGCGAGCAAGCCCTTGGCGTCTCGTGCGAGCGTCACAGTTCGGTCTGTCTTAGTTACGAAGACATCAGCAAGTGAGCCAAAATTGGAAAATAAAAAAAGAGAGAACCACTTCTCTCCTTTTTATTTTCCACTAACAAGCGAAACTTGCTAAATGGTCTGAGTGACAAGACTTGAACTTGCGGCCTCTAGACCCCCAGTCTAGCGCGCTACCAAACTGCGCCACACCCAGATATGCGTCAATTACTTGACGATAAGATTATATATCAATTTTCTGAATATTGCAACAATTATACTGATATTTTTAAAATTGAGTTAAAACATTCTTAATTGTTCATATTTCACTTTTTCTTCAAACGTACTTAGATATTTAAACAATTTGTCATTGTCGTGAATTATGCCAAATTTATCACACTGAGCGCAAAAGAACTTCATCAACTCTGAATTTTTGGGACTGCTTACGATATAACTATTCCCATAGACGCGTCTATATCTTTCAGCCATTCCAGGGAAAAGTCTATCTAATTGTCTATAAAAATATTCTCTGTTACCACTGCGCAAAGTCACACCCATTCCAAAGCAGATAATACCGTAGACCTTTGCTTCGACGCAATAATTCAATATACCTTCTATATTCTCTCTCGTATCATTGATAAACGGAAGTATGGGCGACAACCATACGACGGTGGGTATACCGTTGTCGCGCAAAACTTTGAGCACTTCTACCCTGCGCTTAGTGGAGCATACGCCAGGCTCTATCTTGCGACATAGGTCTTCGTCGAAAGTCGTCAAAGTCATTTGCACTACGCATTTTGTCTTTTCATTTATTCTTTTGAGCAAATCCAAATCTCTTAGAATCAAATCCGACTTGGTAATCACAGTAAAGCCAAATCCATACTTCTCAATGATTTCCAAAGACTTGCGAACGTTGCAAATCTTATATTCAAGCGGAATATACGGATCTGTCATAGAGCCGGTGCCAATCATACACTTTTTTCGCTTTCTTCTCAGAGCGTCTTCAAGAAGCGTAATCGCATTACCTCTGATTTCTATATCCTCAAAATCGTGATGCATTTGATAGCAATCGCTTCTTGAATCGCAGTAAATACAACCGTGCAAGCAACCTCTATATAAGTTCATTCCGTTTTTAGGCGATAATATTGTTTTGCTTTCGACGATATGCATTTAATAATCAACCTCGTTTTGCTCGCTTTATTAAAAACGATTATGCTACGTCAGCGCCGCTTGTCACCGTAATTGTAAGTTTTCCTCCTACTCCTCTTGCTGAATATCTGTGTATTACGCCTTTAGAGTCTACGCTGTCGGGAATTATCAAACCGTAATATTGACGCAAATATCCAACTTCTTGAGTATCGAATAAAACAACGTCCTCGCCGTTTTCCTTAACGGTCAATACACAAACAACATCATAAATTCCATTTTCGTCTACTGCGATTGACGACGCGTCTATATCTATATCTGACCCATACATTCTGTAATAAGTTTCGTTGCTTCCATTATACTTGACTTCTTCAATTTTATGATAATCGGTAGCCATTATATATATTTTACCGGTTTCTCGCGATTTAAGCGCCATACTGAGCGAGTACTCTTTTGTTAAATCGAATTTTGACATATCGTTTATGTCGGCTGATGCTGAAAATTCTATTCCATCTTGATAATGTCCGCGACAACCCACATAGACATTTACATTATTAATCCATATATCTTTTTCATAGAATGGTCCGTATATATTTTCGACTTCAACTGCGTCGGCTTGCTCTTTATAAATTGTTGCCCAATCATTTTTAATTTCAAAATTATCAACTATATGTTTGGAAATATCGTCCATCATTTTGTTGGGAGTCAAGTCTGCAACCTTGCCGTCATAACCTGTTGCATCAAACAAAATATTGAAATTTGGATCGTCTAAATCAAAATCCACGTAACCGTTATTTTCCGGCTGCTCTAAGGTAGCGAATTTTTGATCAATCTTTGTCACAGAAATATCCTTATATCCATCGTAATTGACCACGGTAAACTCTCTTCTTACGCCGTAAGGATTCAAGCCTCTGATATCCATTCCTTCAGGACCTCTATTCGCCGCCGTAATATGGTATTTTACCATAGACTTGTCTTTTACGTTTCTCAAATATTGATATTCAAAAGGATGATAATCTTGTGTATTAGAATTGTAATTATTTGATTCCTTCACATTGTCAATACCTACCGAATATATAAAGCACTCTACAATTTCATCCTCTTCAGTTTCAAGATAATTGGTTTTCATTATCTCATACTGTATAAAACTAGAGCCGTCTTCGTGCTCTTCGACCTCTTTTTTATTTTCAAAATCATAATAACTGCTTCTTGTAGCCCAGCAAACGCGTGTTACGGACAACATAGACGTTTCTTCGTCCATTTCAAGATAATATGCCCAATTTTCATAATAAGGTATTGCCGCAAAGCCTTCTTTCTCTCTCATAAGAGGCATTCTAAACCATTGATTGAAGGCAGGCACCATTTCTACCACAAATTTTATTTCATTTTTTATCTCATATATATCGTAGCCCAAATACTTACCTGCGCCTGCGTAATTTTTGACAGTCGCGTATTCTTCAATAAGCGCGTTAAATTCATCTACGCGCTCGTTTTCGTCGTCGCTTGTAGCAAAACTTGCTGCCTGCGCGGAATTTGTCGACAGATATTTGTCAATATCAGGCGTATATTGCGCATTTTCAACTTTTTCCACTGCAATATTGCCACGCTCTTTATCATAATTTAATTTCCCGCGTATATTACAACCGCCGATAAAGATTGTGCCCACCATAATTGCGACAATTGCAAAAAGCGTCATCAATGAGATTGCTAAATTTTTTCTACTCAATTTTCTTACCATAACCGTCTCCTTATTTAACCTTTCTTTATAAACATTATACTGCGCATAAAGTAAATCTGTCAATATCTAATATTATTTTAATTTATATCTCTTAAAAAATTATTAACGACGTTTTTGCGCAATTTTGCAATTATAATACAGTTAGAATCTACTAAGGTTGAATATGGCGCACCACTAATTCAATGTTTCAACTTTACAACCATTGCGTTCATAGTAATTTAACATTTCTGGAATCTTCTTTTTATCATAACTTGTAATACAGTCAGATAAAACGTGAACTATATACCCATTCTTTGCCATATTATAGCAAGTGGATTTTACACAGGCAATGGCGTCTGCGCCTGCGATATAAAATTCTTTAATATCGTTTTCACTTATAAAAGAAGCAAACTTTTCACTTGTCAATGCGTTGCCCTTACTCTTTACAAATATGTTTTCAGACACAATCTTCATATCTGATACCAATTCCGCGCCGCGCGTATCAGGTTTAAACGTTCGAGTGCCTGCCGATAAGTTGTTATGTTTAATATATACAATGTGCATATCATTATCCACAGCCCAATCAATAGCAGTATTGATATTGTTGATTATTTCTTTGTAATTTTTAGTAATGTCGTTTTGAATATCAATTACAACCAATGCTTTATCTTTCATCTATGATTACCTCTCCATATTACATTATTTCAGCAAATATATTTTAACACAGATGAGTTGCACTTTCAAGCATATTCCGTAGCCAAACTATGCCTCGTTAAAATAAGATTGTATATGGCGCACCAATCACAACCTAATTCGAACTTTGAATAGGTTGTGATTTTTTATAGTAAATAATCAGCAGTATAAAACAAATATAGCACGCTAAATTGAAATTTAACTGATAATTCCCTCAATACCTATATAATCGTCAGCACTTATCTGAAATATGCCGTTGTAGGGCTGTTCAATATAATATCTGCCGTTTTTTTGATAGACAAATAGCGTAGAAACTCCAGTTTCCACAAAATTGAAATTTACTTTTAATACTTTGTCAGCATTTACTGGTGCATCTTGTACGCTTGCAGTTTTTGTTGTTCTTCCGTTACCATTTAATAGGCTTAAAAGATTTTCCATTTCATCACCGCTATCAATAACTAATTCATTTGCATTTTGTTCTATTGAAATGCTTTTTATATTCTCTAACTTTGGCAAATTTAATTTATAAATGGAACAACCGCTAACGCTTATTGCTATCAAAGCTGTAAATATAACTGTTAATATTACAATTATAGATGATATTTTTTTATTCTTCATAATTATTCTCCGCTAAATTACTGTTTATCATACAACCATTATAGCAAATGCAAACGATTTTTTCAAGTGTATTAGATAGACAAAAATAGAAATGGCACTGTGGCGGGTGCTTGATATAACAAGCGGGTTCGCTTACGCTCGCCGTCAAGCACCCGCCACACGACTAGACACAACAAAAAAAGACCTAACCAAAGTGGCAACTTAAAATCGGGGTTCGTGCGCAGGCTTTCCACGAAACCCCGATTTTTTTACGTTGCCACCTTTGTTTTTGGTAGTATTTGAAAATTTTTTGTAAAATTTTGCATTAGACCCACAACTTTTGCCCTTTCTCGTGGCTATATAGTGAGAGCCTTTTTATTTTTTTGCTCTCAAAGGGGGTGCGTAAATGCTTACGACAAAGTTGAATGTTGTGTCAGTCGGCAAGCCTGATATAACAGCGTTGAGCGAGAGCGAGCAACGTGTTTTCTTCCAAACGCTCTATTCTAGAGTGTTGGAACTTGCCAAAAATAAACAATAAAGGAGCGAAACAAAATGCCATTTGAAAATGCAAAAGTCTATTATGACGGAAGTCATTACATTGCAATACTGCAAGAAAACTACAAGCACGGCAAAGGCAGTAAGCGTAAGAATACTGCGATAGCAACGCCTAGACAAGTTGAGTTGCAATCAAAGTTTGATACAGCCTACGCCGAAAGTCAAAGCCTACCCAAGCGAGAACGTAGACCGTATATTGCCGAGAAATTACAAAGCGATTTTGCTACAACCGAGCAAGCAACGGAATATATTGAGCAAAACGTGGAGCGAAAGAAAGACAATCTCGCCAAACGGCGTGTACGTCTATGGCGGAAGATATATTTGCAAGAGTGGAATTACTTTGTTACGTTTACTTACGATAGCGAAAAGCATACGGAAGAAACATTCAAGACAAAGTTGCGGAATACTCTCAAACACCTTGTCAGCCGTAAAGGTTGGAAATATATAGGCGTGTGGGAGCGTTCCCCCGAAAAACACCGCTTACACTTTCACGGAATTTTCTACATACCGCAAATGATAGGCACGTTGGAACAAGTCAACGATTTTAGTACAAAGAGCCATAGAAAGCAAACAACGTATCAAAATACGCATTTTCTCAAACACTTTGGAAGAAACGATTTCAAAGAGATATGTTCAAGGGAGATACCGCAAGCAGTAAGGTATTTGCTCAAATACATAGAGAAAAGCGGAGAAAAACTTGTGTTTGGCGGTAAATTGCCAACCTACCTAGTGAGTGATATTTTGGACGAAGATATAGTTTGTCCGATAGGTATTGACGATAAAAAAGCCTTGTTATTCGATAACTTTACTTGCGTAGATGACGGCTTGATTATGGGCGAAGTAAGTGCGGAGATAATAAGGCAAATGCCAAAAGCCAATTAAATTATTTTGTCTTTCGTCTTTGGGAGCGTAAACGAAACCGCCCTTGCTGTCAAGGGTAAAGTGCATTGCCTTTGGCAACCCTTGACCGGCAAGAGTTAAGACAACCAATTAAAGAACAACAAAGACGATTTCGTTTATGATCGCTCCCGTCGAAAGACAAAATAAATAATTTAATAGGAGAAACAAAAATGAAAACAGCAGTAATTTATGCAAGATACTCTTGCGACCAGCAAACGGAACAATCTATTGACGGACAACTTCGGGTATGCGAAGAATATGCACAACGCAATAATATTCTTATACTTGACACCTATATTGACCGAGCAATGACGGGTACGAACGATAACCGCCCCGACTTTCAACGTATGTTAAAAGATAGCAGTCGAAAAGAATGGAATTATGTACTTGTCTACAAACTTGATAGGTTTTCTCGTAACAAATACGAAACGGCAATACATAAAAAGACATTGAGAGATAATGGCGTTAAAGTATTGTCGGCAATGGAAAATATCCCCGATACACCCGAAGGCATTATATTAGAGAGTTTGCTCGAAGGTATGAATCAATACTATTCAGCCGAACTTGCTCAAAAGGTCAGTCGTGGTATGAAAGAAACTCGCCGTAAAGGTTACTTTCAAGGCGGTACGTTATTGTATGGCTACAAGTTGGACGGACGAAAAATTGTCATAGACGAAAACGATGCCGAAGTCGTGAGATTTATGTATTCTCAATATGCAAAGGGCGAATTTGTAAAAGATATAGTAAAAGACTTGACGGCAAAAGGCGTTTTCTACAAAGGAAAGCCGTTTGTAAAATGTAGCGTGTACAACATACTACGAAATGAAAAGTATTCGGGCGTATATAAACATAACGAAGAAATCATT
Source organism: Clostridia bacterium (assembly GCA_029061605.1). Taxonomy (GTDB): domain Bacteria; phylum Bacillota; class Clostridia; order Christensenellales; family UBA3700; genus RACS-045. The sequence continues at coordinate 10,773 of JAIDRT010000032.1, forward strand.
GACAATATGTATCCGCAAATAGTCGATACCGACCTATTTAATATAGTGCGTGATAAGGTAAACGCTAATAAATTTGGCAAGACAAGTATTAAAGTTGATTATCTATTACGGAAGAAACTTGTATGTGGACATTGCGGACAAACAATGATTGGCGAAAGCGGTACGTCCGCAAGCGGTCCAAGAACATATTACTATAAATGCAATGGACGAAAGAAACGCCTAAATGATTGCAATAAATCTATGGTACACAAAGACGCTCTCGAAGATATTGTTATCAATACTACAATAGAAAAATTGAGCAATCCCGAAACTATGAACTATATCGTAGCCGAATTGTTGAAAATACAAGAGATACAAGCAAAAGATAACCCGACTATGAGAATACTCAAAAAGCAACAAAAACAAGTCGAAACAGCGTTGAATAATGTTATGACTGCTATTGAGCGTGGCGTAATCTCGAACACAACCAACAAACGATTGCACGAACTTGAACAGCAACAAGAACAGTTGGAACGACAAATACTCATAGAGCATAGCAAACAAGCAGTACAACTTAAAGAGAATAACATAAGAGAGTTTTATACGCAAATATTAAAGTCAGAGCCTAAACTACTTATCGAATATCTTATAAAGCAAATAAAATTATTTGACGATAAGATAGAAATACAATTCAATAGTCCAATTAGAATAAGTCCCGATAATGAAAATTGTCGGGGCTTATTATTTTACAAAAATATCGTTAAATTGGGTAAGCATAAAATTGCTCTCGAAATGTACATATAACAATACGGCTATTTATTCCACGTTCCACTTGACGTGAGCCTCGCAGGAGTGCGTTGAGTAGGCAAATAAGGGCGAACACAGCAACCCACCGAGCAAAACTCGGTGGGTTTTGGTTTGCCTATGGCGTTCAAGCCTAATGCACTCCTTTCTCTCGTCAAGTGGCTTTCGCGGCATAAACCGCCTTTGCACATAGTAAAAAAATAACCTAACTCGATAAGTTCGAATTAGGTTTAGATTGGTGCACCCAATGCGACTCGAACGCATAACTTCACCGTCGGAGGGTGATGTTTTATCCATTAGACTATGGATGCTAATACAAAAAATAATATATCAATATTATTATCCATTATTAAAAAAATGTCAAGAATTTAAAATGTTCCTATTTATAAATATTTAAAATATAATCAATCATTATATAATAAATGAATTTATCGACACATTTCGGCAAATTTTCAAAAAATTAAAAAAATAGTTGGCTTGATAATTTTCTTATGATATAATATTGCATATAGAATTATTTATTTAAATCTATGGAGAAAAATTATGAGGATACCTTACGTAAATGTTAATTTTGAGGGGATTAAAGTTGCTTGCGTGGGTGATAGCCTGACCTACGGTACGACGCTCCTAAATAGAAAAGTTGAGAGTTACCCTGCTCGACTTGCCAAGTTGCTTGGCAAAGGCTTTGACGTGGTCAATTTAGGCTTTGCAGGTTATGCGCTCAACCGTCACAGCGCCAAATGCTATCTCAACCTTCCCGCTTTGAATCTGCTTGAACAATACTCCCCAGATTACGTAATTATGTTGCTTGGCACAAATGACGCCAGACAAAAGAACTTTACCAGCGAAGAGGATTTTTCTAACGCATATAGGTCTATTATCAACAGTATCAACAATCTTAAGAGCAAGCCTCAAATCATTGCAATGACAAGTCCTATGGCGTACGTGGACGCCAACTCGCGCGAATTTGATTTCTCTCTAGAAAACCTCTCAAAGATAGTAAAAATTCAAAGAGCGCTCTTAAGCGAATATCAAATCCCATATATTGATCTATACAATATTACGCAAGGCAAGACTTCGCTATATTCAGAGGATATGTTGCACTTCAATTCTAAGGGCGCAAAATTCTTGGCATTCAAGACCTACACCGCTGTCAAAGAATTTGAAGGCAGAGTGAAATAGAGAAAATTATAGTAAAAAATTTTTAAAAAACTTTCGCCAAGTCACTTGACAACAGGTCGGCTTGGCGTTATTATTAAGAAAAAAAACAATCTTTGGGCAAGCGAAATGCTGACCGGTGGTAATGTCGCCTTTGAGCGAACGAGTCCAACAGCCCCAACAGCCGATACGGTGAGATTCCGTAACCGCCTGTAAAGTCAGAATGGGAAAGATTAGATTTAATTGCAACTCAAGTTGCATTATTTTGACGCTTTGTTTTGCCCTAAAAGGAGCAAACTATGGATTCCACCAAAAGAGCAAAGAGAATACGTCTTATCGTGTTCACAGCATTGATGACGGCTTTGACTACCGCCCTCACACTCGCAAGCGTTCCGCTTGCGTCGGGTTATTACAACTTTGGAGATATACCCATCTTTATGTCGGCTTGTCTTCTCGGTCCTATCCCTGCGCTTATCACTGGCGCTTTGGGTGCAATGCTTGGCGACATAATATTGGGATATATGGCTTATGCGCCGTTTACTCTCGTAATTAAGGCTTTGGAAGGCGTCATTGCAGGACTTTTGTTCAAAGTAATCGCAAAAGCAGTCAAAAAACAAGTCCCGCAATCAATATTCTATTGCTTGGGAAGTATTCTTGGAGGATTGGAAATGGCGCTGGGTTATTTCCTTGCCGAAGGACTATTACTTGCAGAAGACAGTTGGACAGGCGGCGTTGTCAACTTGCCTTTCAATATTTTGCAAGGCACGATATCCGCAGTCGTAGCAACGGTATTGCTCTACGCTTGCCAACTTAAGCGAGTTTTTGAAAAGATCTACAACCGCGCGCCTCAAGTCGTTTCACCTGCCGCACTAGACGATATGACTGCACAAAATACGTCAAGTGATATTGAGTCGACGCAAGAAAGCGCGCAAGATGACAAAACTGCTGAAAATAACGACGACTTGCGATTCTAACGCAATTGGAGATTTATGAAAGATAGCAAAGTATTGACAATTCAAGATTACTCGTCGTTTGGGCAATGCTCGTTGAGCGTGGCTTTGCCGATAATTTCCGCAATGGGTATAGAGACAATCTCTCTGCCCATTGCCCTGCTCTCAACTCATACGAGCGGATTTGAGGGGTATACTTATATCGACCTTAAAGACAACGTCGTGCCTGCCGTAAAGCACTATAAATCCCTTGGACTGGATTTTGACTTTATTTATTTAGGATACTTAGGCTCAAGCGCAACGGCTAAAGCCGTGGAAGAAGTATGCAATCTATACCCCGACGCTCAACTTATCGTCGATCCGGCAATGGCAGAAAACGGCAGTTTCTACGACGGTATCACCAATGACTTTGTGCAAAGCATCTCTGCTCTGTGCAAAAAAAGTAATATCGCGCTGCCAAATCTCAGCGAAGCCTGCCTTCTGTCAGGTACGGAGTATGCCCCCATACAAACAAAAGAAAGCATATTGAATATATGTCAAAAACTTGTAGAAACAGGTATTAAACGATTTGTAATTACAGGAATAAGGACAAAGACAGGTATGTGTCTTGCTTACTGTGATAATAATGAGATAAAGTTTATTGACACTCAAGAAGTCAAAGGCGATTTCTTGGGAAGCGGCGACGTATTTGCATCAACTCTGACTGGCGCGCTCGCAAACGGTCTCGACCTCTCCCAAAGTCTTGATATGGCGGTCAAATATACCCAAAAAACCGTCGAGGTCACAAGCCAAGATAAATCACATTGGTACGGATTGAAGTTTGAAAAGACAATCCCCTATCTCATTGAATTGCTGAATACCGCTAAATAAAAAACGCCATTTTGAGTGTAGAGATTTCTCCACTACGGTCGAAATGACGTAAGTATACGGTCGAAATGATATCAGTATTTTGTATAATCCAACTACTCGGAAGTTTTGCCCGATTGCAATCTGTCTTTAAACCAATTGAGCAATTCCTTCATAGTCATATTCTCAATGCCTATACTGCGCGGCGTGACAGATACCTTTTCTCCGTTGGGCAACTCAGTCTCTGCAATCTCAACGTCGGCGTATCCCAACTTCTCCAGCGTGGTATAATTAAAAAACCAATACCCCACGCACAATAATACAATTATGATTACGAGAAACACTATCAACATACTAAACATTGCTTTTACCATATCACACCTCACTGATAATTATAGTTTATTAAAATTTTTGTATACTGTCAAGAAAATAATTAAAATCGTTTGACATCAATATTGTATTATGCTAAAATCATTAAGCAATCAACAATTGGAAGTTTAGCTCAGTTGGGAGAGCATCTGCCTTACAAGCAGAGGGTCATAGGTTCGAGCCCTATAACTTCCACCAGAAAAAAATACGCATCTAAATAATGCGTATTTTTTTCTGGCTGGAAAGTTAGGGTGCGAATGAGACCTAAGCCGAGGTATATTTGCTTTCTTGCAAATATACCGAAAGCCATCAACGAATATGCATCATATGCATAGGAGTTGATATAACTTCCACTTCCGTTACTATGGCAGTTCGAAATAGTGACGCTCGCACAAGACGCATCTGCTTGCTCGCTATGCCGTCGCTTCGCTCCTTACGAGCCCTCTAGCCGAGGTATTTTTGCTTTCTTGCAAATATACCAAAAGCCATCAACGAATATGCATCATATGCATAAGAGTTGATATAACTTCCACTAGCCCTAACCTAAAACAAACCGCTTAGATAGTGAGAAGTTTTAGGTTTTGTTTATAGTATTTTAAATGCAAATTCGTTTTCTATTTAACTTTATAAGCAAATAGTAATAGCAATTACACAAAAAAATGTGGCAACATAAAAAATCGGGAATTCGTGGAAAGCCTGCGCAGGAACCCAGATTTTAGTTGCCAATTTTCATAATATTTCTTAAATATAGTGATTCTTATATCTAAAATAATTCTTTATAGTTACTATACTACATTTATACCTGATAAAGTTCACGACGAAAACGCTCATTGACAACAATGTTGTTCTTGTACACCTTGATATTTACTTGAGACAATGTAAGCAAATAATTGAATTCTTCTTTCAAGTATATATAATCCGTCTTGCCTATCTTTTTTTCTCCATCAATCTCATATTCAAAATTTATTGAATAATAAATTATACCCCGAAAGTGACCGTGTCCGTTTTTTGCCATAGATTGGTAGCCATTAATTTTACCCACCTTGTCTATTCCTTTCTTCTTGGTGATAGCATACATAATCCAATCGTAGATATCCTTTATACCCAAACTAAAAATAAATATTCCTATCCCAGCGAAAAACGTTAATACTAAAGTAAGAAAAAAAGTATATGTGTCAAAATATAATCCTGCCTTTGCCTCCTCCGCATAACCTTCTATAAGAACAACTACAAGAGTTGCAAAAATCCTGTTAAACACCCAGCGCCAACTATCTTGATAAGAATCCCAACGACGCTATGTCTCATTATATTAACAAACTCTTTTTTCTTTCTTGTCATTTTGGCGCTCCTATTATCTTTTAACTATTTAATATATTATAACAAAGGTTTTGTAAATAATCAATGGTAACATAATGTCAAATCGTAAGCGAGACACTTGTTATATAATCACCCGCCACAGTGCCGAATTGTTTTACAGTTGCTAATAATTAAAATATACGATATAATTATTGTACAATAAAATGTAAGATGTAGTTTTTACAAATCAATATAAAGAAATATTACTTTTTCAAAAAGGAGATTGAGATGTTCGGTGTATTTAGAGCCACGGAAAAGATGAAGGCAAACAATGAGAAATACACACAAGAGTGCAAGAATATTTATTTTAACCTACATTTTGCTCAAATTAAAGAAGTCAAATTATGGTCAGAAATGCTGTATTTTGTCTATGGGATTTTCATTGCCTCTATTGTTGCGATTATAGTTGGAGGAATAATTGGCTCTTCGTTGGGCTACGAGAGGAGTTTTGCATATAGATTTTCTATTACTATTTTAATTATAGTAATGTGCAGTATTTTATTAGTGGCAACTATCTTGTGCGTTAAAAGTTATAAGAAAAAAGGTAGGCAATTCTATATAATCAAAAACGATGACGGCGAATATCAGTTCGAAGTAGAAGATATAAATGGAAAACTCTATCTAAAATATATGGCAGATATAAGAAAGCGAAAAGGGATTTCTATCGAGGGCGAAAAATGTTCTATATATAGTTGGAGAGAAAAAAGTAATATGGCAGAAGATATCGGCTTTTATCAGTATCTTGTTCACCCCACAAAAGTATATCCCCACTATAAACTAAGAATAAGCAGTCCCTATTTGTATAAAAAGAAAAAGGTAATTGGGAATAGAATTTATTATAGATTTTATTCAAGTTATGGTGGAGTGGTAGGAGCAAGATATGGTCGTTGTATCAAATTAAAAAATGGTGTCATTAAATACATAACAGAACAAGAGCCATATGGAAAATCTAGAAAAGGAAACGTAATGGCTATGAGTTATAAGTATATCTATAATTACGTCAATGACAACAGCGTAAAAATTTATATTCCTAGGTATGTGTGGGAATATGCTAAAAAGAATAAATTCACTTTCCCAAAAGAATGTGAAAATTTATGTTATGAAGAATAAATAGTCAAATGAAGATTATTTAATTTATCATAACTTGTTCGTTTTACGTTATCACTGCTCCGCCAAACAAAAAAGAAAGCGCTTGCTTACCTTTTTACGTGACACTCATTGTAGTGCCATTTATTTTTTACTAATATTATACGTTGATTTCTAAGCCAGGTATGTTATAATTAAAATACAAATCTAATCAAATATAGGAGTATATTATGAATAATAAAGTTGAATTTTTTGATTGCTATGACTTTAACAACGAACTTATTTTGATAGAAATGCTAATTAACGATTCGTCTGATAAAATTGATTTTGGACAATTCGTCGTTCCTGAACAAGATTTACCTGAAAGCGATTGGCAATGCGCATATTTAGAGCAATATCTCAACTCGCAAGGAACAGAAAAAATATGTGATTTATACGAGGGGCCAGACGAAGCCGTCAATCCTTGCCGTATTGCTTTTTTTATATATAAATTTGACGATCAGGATAAAAAAATTATCACTCCATATGGCACGTTTTCTCTCAATAGTTTAAAGCCTATGCCTAAACGTTTGTTAAAGTGTATAGAATTTGAGGATGAAGATGACAATGACGACGATTAAATTCTCAACGTTCCGCCGTTAGAAGAAGCGCAAAAATGAGGCATACGCAAACGCGTATGCCTCATTTCTAGTTTGTTGATTTCAATTACTTTGCCAAGTCTGAGTCTTTGAGGCAGAGAACTAAAATTCCGCCGATAACACCGCAGAAAAAGATATCAAGTATACCCCATACTTTGAGTTCTGACGCACTCGTTGCTTTCTTCATTTTTGAAAGAGTAATTCCGCCGAAAATTAAAGGCAAAATCGCGAAGCAACCGCCAATCATACCCAAAATAATAAATATTTTTGCCGCTGTTTTCATATATTACCTCCTATGTGACTTTTTGATAGCAAGTAATGCTATCAATGTGATTATATAATATATTGTTATTGCTGTCAAGTGTTTTACAAAAAATTTAAAGTCGAAAATTATAAACACTAAGTCTATGAAAATAACAATATACTTGAAGATACCTTTTGAATGTGATAAAATAATAGTACAATAAAAATTTGATTGGTAAATGCTATGTTTTGGAACAAACGAAATCAAGAAATAGACAAACTTATACTCAATAATACTTCGGACGAAAATACAACAGACAATCCGTCGGAGATAAACGTAAAGATATACAACAGAGACCAACTATTCTCTGCATACAGTTATTCTGGTGACAAGTTGAACAGTGAGTTTAGCGAGTATATATTCGACAAAGCAAAAGACGCGCCTATAAAAGATAGAATAAAAATTAAAATTTATACTGAGACAGACCTCGACGCAAGCGAAGTGCAACAGACTCTAAAGAGCCACTGCAAGTCTGAATATGCAGAAAGCAAGAAACAAGTCAAACGCCTTGTCCTGATTGCCACAATAATGACGATGCTTGGAATAATTGCGCTTACTGCCCTGATACTCATAAATCATTTTACTGACAATATCTATATTACGTCTATCATTGAAATTGCCGCTTGGGTATTCATTTGGGAAGCCGTAGACTTCTTTTTCTTGCAACGCCCAGTGGTAAAAGGAAAATGTATACTCATTCAGCGAATTTACACGGCAGAAATAGAGATTTGCAAAGACGAAGTCAAGCGAGTAACACAAGAATAAATTAAATATTTTTTTATTTTTGATGTTATACTGAACAACTTATGGCATAATCTAAATTATAGGAGAGATAAAATGCGAGAACTAAACGTTGAATTCCTTGAACAATACAAACGTCTTGATAAACTTTGCAAAGAACTGCTAGACAGTAACGAAGGCGTATCATCTTATATCTGCGAAATGGAAACCACTCCTTATGAAACAACCTCAGGAATTTCAGAGTGGGACACGACATATAAGCAAATCAAAAATTTTCGTTGGATGCGCAATCAATTGGTGCACGAGATATCTATAGACGACGACTTCTGCACTAAAGAAGATATCGACAGCATTAAAAAATTATATGAGTTGATTTTCAAAACGCAAGACCCATTGTCTATTGCCAGCCGTTCAAGACAAAATGATTACTATTATTCTAAAAATAATACAAATAATGAAAATCAAGACTCCATTTGGAATAAGATCGTATCTAAAATAAAAAGTTGGTTGTCGTAAACCTAATTCCGCTCAAAATGACAAAAAAATAGCCTCTCAATTGAGAGGCTATTTTATATTTGAGTTTGTATTGATTACTCAGTGATCTTAGCAACGACACCGGAGCCAACTGTTCTACCACCCTCACGGATAGCGAAACGAAGTCCTTCTTCGATAGCGATAGGAGTAATAAGAGTTACGTCCATATTGATGTTGTCGCCAGGCATAACCATTTCTACGCCGTCAGGAAGTTTGATTGAGCCGGTAACGTCGGTTGTTCTGAAGTAGAACTGTGGACGGTAACCATTGAAGAACGGAGTATGACGACCGCCTTCGTCTTTGGTCAATACGTATACTTGAGAAGCAAACTTGGTGTGTGGGTTGATTGTACCAGGTTTAGCAAGAACTTGACCTCTCTCAATACCCTTTCTGTCGATACCACGGAGCAATGCACCAACGTTGTCGCCTGCGTATGCTTCGTCAAGAAGTTTTCTGAACATTTCAAGACCAGTAACAGTCGTGTCAGTCGTAGGTTTGATACCAACGATTTGAACCTTATCTTGAACTTTAACGACACCTCTCTCTACTCTACCGGTAGCAACGGTACCACGACCAGTGATCGTAAATACGTCTTCAACAGGCATAAGGAAAGGCTTGTCTGTATCACGCTCAGGAGCAGGAATATATGCGTCAACTGCATCAAGAAGTTCTTGGATGCAAGCGCAAGCAGCGTCATCCGGCTTGTCATTGGAAGCAGCCTCCAAAGCCAAAAGCGCAGAGCCCTTGACGATTGGGGTATCGTCGCCAGGGAAACCGTACTCGTTCAAAAGTTCTCTGATTTCCATTTCTACGAGTTCCAAAAGTTCTGGATCGTCAACTTGGTCAGTCTTGTTCATAAATACAACGATATAAGGAACGCCTACCTGACGAGCAAGAAGAATGTGCTCTCTTGTCTGTGGCATCGGACCGTCGGTGGAAGCAACTACCAAGATAGCGCCGTCCATTTGCGCTGCACCAGTGATCATATTCTTAACGTAGTCTGCGTGTCCTGGGCAGTCAACGTGAGCGTAGTGACGATTAGCCGTTTGATACTCAACGTGAGCGGTATTGATTGTAATACCTCTTTCTCTCTCTTCTGGAGCCTTATCGATTTCGTCGTATCTCATTTTTTGAGCAAATCCCTTTGCTGCAGAATACATTGTGATAGCAGCCGTAAGAGTGGTCTTACCGTGGTCGACGTGACCGATAGTACCGATATTAACGTGCGGTTTATTTCTTTCGAATTTAGCCTTAGCCATAATAAATTATCCTCCTAGATTATTTATGAATTAATCTTTGTTTGTTTTACTTTTTTTTATTTTATATTGTTTTTTGAATTTTGTCAACATATATTTATAATTTATATAAAATGTTGAGTGTTTTAGCCAATTACGCTTTCTTTGCTCTTGCGCCAATAATCTTCTCAGATACTGACTTCGGAACTTCTGCATAATGGTCAAATTGCATTGTGAAGTTACCTCTACCTTGAGTAGATCCTCTCAAGTCGGTTGCATAACCGAACATTTCTGCAAGCGGTACGTCTGCGTCAACTACTTGAACGCCATTGCGCTCTTCAGTCGTCTTGATGCTACCTCTTCTTGCTGTGACGCTACCCAAAATCGTGCCGAGATAATCCTCAGGCGCTTGAACTTCAACGCTCATTATAGGCTCCAAAAGCACTGGCTTAGCCTTGCTTACGCCGTCTTTGAACGCCATTGATCCTGCGATCTTAAACGCCATTTCTGAAGAGTCGACTTCGTGGTAAGATCCGTCTACCAAGTCAACGTTGAAGTCAACAGTCTCATATCCTGCCAAAATACCGCTCTTGGAAGCCTCTTTGATACCTGCCTCAACTGCCGGAATATATTCCTTTGGAATACTACCGCCGACTGTCTTATCAACGAAGGTAAAGCCTTTGCCCGGCTCATTCGGCGAGATAACAATCTTACAGTGACCGTATTGACCTTTACCACCAGACTGTCTCTTGAAAAGTCCTTCTGCGTTGACGGTATCTCTGATCGTCTCACGGTAAGCAACTTGCGGCGCGCCGACGTTTGCCTCAACCTTGAACTCTCTCTTGAGTCTGTCTACGATTATATCCAAGTGCAATTCGCCCATACCTGCAATGATGGTCTGACCTGTCTCTTGGTCTGTATAAGTCTTGAATGTAGGATCTTCTTCTGCAAGTTTTTGCAAAGCAAGTCCCATCTTTTCCTGTCCAGCCTTTGTCTTTGGCTCGATAGCGATTTGAATAACCGGATCTGGGAATTCCATAGATTCCAATATGATTGGAGCGCTCTCGTCGCAAAGCGTATCACCGGTTGTGGTGTCCTTAAGACCTACGATAGCAACGATGTCGCCTGCGTATGCCTCGTCGATTTCTGTACGGCTGTTTGCGTGCATTCTAACAAGACGACCTACTCTTTCTCTCTTGTCCTTAGTGGAGTTGTATACGTAAGAGCCTTTCGTCAATACGCCCGAATATACGCGGAAGAAAGCAAGTTTTCCAATAAACGGATCCGTTGCGATCTTGAAAGCAAGTCCGCTGAATTTTTCTGCGTCTGAAGACTTGCGTGAAATCTCCTCGTCTTTCTTGCCAGGAGCGTAACCAGCAACGTTTGGAACGTCGGTTGGAGCAGGCAAATAGTCAACGATAGCGTCAAGCAAAAGTTGAGTACCCTTGTTGCCAAGCGAAGTGCCGCAGAATGCAGGCGTAATCTTCATATCAATGACTGCCTTACGAATGATAGGCTGGAGCATTGACTTTGGCATTGCCTCTACGCTGACGTCTCCCTCAAAGAATTTTTCCATAAGCGCGTCGTCGAATTCTGCAATCTTTTCGATAAGTTCTGCTCTCTTCTCCTCAGCCTCTGCAAGTATGTCTGCAGGGATTTCTTTCTCAGCGACGATTTCGCCGTTTTTACCTTCGTTGTAGTAGGCCTTCATAGTCAAAAGGTCTACAACGCCCTTGAAGTTTTTCTCTGCGCCGATAGGATATTGCATAGCAACAGCGTTTGCGCTGAGTCTCTTATTCATCATTTCGATTGTTCTAAAATAATTACCGTCGTCCTTGTCCATCTTGTTGACGAAAGCAATTCTCGGAACGTGATACTTCGTAGCCTGTCTCCAAACAGTCTCGGACTGTGGCTCAACGCCGCCTCTTGCGCAGAACAACGCTACAGCGCCGTCAAGAATACGGAGAGAACGCTCAACTTCAACAGTGAAGTCAACGTGTCCCGGCGTATCTATAAGGTTGATACACGTACCTTTCCAGTGAGTGGTAGTTGCAGCGGAAGTAATGGTGATACCTCTCTCCTGCTCTTGCTCCATCCAGTCCATCGTCGCAGCGCCTTCGTGCACTTCGCCGATCTTGTGATTGATACCTGTGTAGAACAAAATTCTTTCACTCGTAGTTGTTTTACCGGCGTCTATGTGAGCCATAATGCCGATATTTCTTGTATTTTCCAAAGAATATTCTCTAGCCATTTTTTACCTCTTAAATAAGTACCGCGGGGATTACCAACGATAGTGTGCAAAAGCCTTGTTTGCCTCTGCCATTCTGTGCATATCTTCTTTCTTCTTGACGGAATTGCCAGTGTTGTTGTAAGCGTCCATCAATTCTGCGGCTACTCTCTCAACCATAGTCTTCTCGCCTCTCTTGCGTGAGAAAGTGACAAGCCATCTGATTGCAAGCGTTTGTCTTCTTGCAGGACGGATCTCCATAGGAACTTGATAAGTAGAACCGCCAACTCTTCTTGCTTTAACTTCAAGCGTAGGCATTACGTTCTCCATAGCCTTGTTGAATACCTCCATAGCGGGTACTCCCAATTTTTGTTCAACTATATTAAAAGCGTCGTACACGATAGACTGCGCGATACCTCTTTTACCATCCCACATAATTTGATTGACAAACTTTGTGATAACCTTACTGCCATATACTGGATCTGGCAATACATCCCTTACTGGGACTGAATTTCTTCTTGGCATAAACTCTATACCTCCTTTTTAGATTGTGAATAATTAATTACATCCGACTAAATAGCAATTGCTTATTTAGGTCTCTTTGCGCCATATTTGGATCTTGCCTGCATACGCTTTGCAACGCCTGCGCTATCCAAAGTACCACGAATAATGTGATATCTTACACCAGGCAAATCTCTTACTCTTCCGCCTCTGATGAGTACCACGCTGTGCTCTTGCAAATTGTGTCCGATACCTGGGATATAAATCGTACCCTCAAGACCGTTTACAAGACGAACTCTGGCAATCTTTCTCATAGCGGAGTTAGGTTTTTTTGGAGAAGTGGTCGTAACGGAAAGACATACGCCTCTCTTTTGCGGATTCTTCTGCATAATAGGTGCAGTAGACTTCTTGACTTGCTTCTCGCGTCCTTGCCTGATAAGTTGATTGATTGTTGGCATTTTGCTAACCTCCTGTAGTAATGTGTCGGATGAGTTATCCAGCAACCCCGAAGGATAATCTCATATCTTTGACTAAAAACGGTCACACCCACCGTTCTTTTGTGCATAATGTAGTATTTGGGCATAATTATACCCAGACATCAACATTTTATATGCAATTAAGTTTTAAGTCAAGCGTTTGTTATTGGTTTTTCAAAAATATTAAGTAATAAATCTGCGAATACTATATATATTATTGAATAATAAATAAAAAATAATAGTGAATAGAGAATAGCGTCAGATAATTACTCAAATTAGATATTTTGACTTCACTTCGCTTCGCTCAATATGACAAATTGCAAATTATCAATTCAATACATTCTATATCGTCACCTCGAGCGTAGTCGAGAGGTCTCTATCCGTATTCTTGCCGTCCCCTTGAGGGGAAGGTGTCACAAAGTGACAGAAGGGGGTGTTTTATTATACTGATTGAGATTTCTCCACTCCGCTTTGCTACGGTCGAAATGACATATTATAGCGCGAGCGTCAATAACAAAAGCGAGATTAACTCCCGCTTTCGTATTTTAACTTTATCCGCTCAAAACACTCTCTCCCAACCGCAGAGAGTGTAGTGATTTTCGTCCGTGCTAGGGCGAGCGGTATCGTCAAGTGTACTACTCGTACACGTCGATTACCCAAGTCCCGACGTTAGGGCGAAAGGCGCTGCGCTATATGCGGTTGTCTCTTACTTCTTGTTTCTCATAGCGCGTTGTTCTCTGAGAAGATCTTGATAGCGCTCTATCTGGTCGTCTCTTAAGTCTACCATCTTCTTCGCTGTTGCATACGCTTGCGCGTCGCTTACTACTACTTCTGTCTCTTTGACTTTGACCTTCGTTCCGTCTCCTGTTGCGTCTCTTCTGATGTCTTTCATATACTCGTCTTCCATCTTGAGTAATGCTACTGTCGTGTCTTTCTTTATTGTCAACTTCAACAACGGATTGGTACTAGTGCGTCCAAATACTACGAAGTACGTAGACTTCTTCTCTTTGCACTTATACTTTGTGAGCGCGTAGTCTCTAAGTCCGTCAAAGTATTTCTTTTGCTCTTTGCTAAGCAATGCGTACGCTTCGTCAAGCGTAAGTCTCGGTGCCCTTTCTACTTTTGGTTTTGCAGGCGCGGTCACTTTGACTTCTTTCTCAATTACTTTTTCTACCACCTTCTCTACAGGTACTTCGACTATCTTCTCTACCGGTACTTCCTTAACGACTTCCTTTTCGACGATCTTCTCTACCTCGACAGGAACTTCTTTCTCTACTATCTTCTCTACTTCTACTGGTACCTCAACGACTTTTTCCACTATCTTTTCAACAGGCACTTCTTTCTCAATTATCTGCGCTTGCGGCTGATTTGCAGACAGTTCCAAGATTTTTTCCATTAGTTTTTCTATTCGTTCGTCATTCTTTTCGCTACGTTCTATGAGTTTTTGTATAGCCTCGTCATTTTGTCCGCTTTGCGCGACTATTTTAAGCATAGTCTCGTCGTTTGTCGCAAGATGCAATTTATTTGCAAGTTTTTCTAGCGTCTCGTCGCTGATGGTAGATGCAACGACTTCTTTTTCCACAACTTTTTCAACAGATTGCTCCGCCATTTTCTTCATCAAAATTTCTTGATTTTCCACCAATCTATTGATAATTTCGTCGTTATATGACGCTTGTTGCGGCAGATACTGCTGGAAGTTGGGCAACATTGCTGTCATAGTATCCGACACTATTCCCCTAATCTCGTCCGCGCCAAGTCCTTGCTGAGCATAAGCGTATCCGTTATCTCCAACTCCGCCGTTGGCATTACCGCCCATCATACGCATAAACATCATTTTCATATCTTCTTCTTTTTTCTGTTCTGCTTGCTCTCGCGCGTCGTCAAGTTGTTCTTCTGCGCCCTTTCGTCTCTTTGAAGATATTATCATAAACACGAGCGTAATCACCGCCAAGCCCATTAATACGCAAGCAATGACAGTCCAATTAGGCACGCTCAATCCTAAGAATGCCGCTGCGTAATAGTTGCTGTACTTTTTGTCAATCGTCTTCTTTGCGTTCTTTCTCTTACTCTCGTTGCTGATAGTCTTAGATACGAATATGATTATCAATATAATGCTTATCAAACTGGCTATCAACTGCCACAACGGCAAATCATTGATTTTGTTGAGTATGTTGTCAAGCGTTCCGCCTCCGTTGGTGTTACCACCGTTTGGGTCTCCGCTTGGGAGCGTCTCATCGTCACTGCCGCTTCCAGTCCTGCTTATTGTCAACGTCGCTTCCATATCGCTTGCCTTATAGTCGGGATCCGCGCTTATGAACTTGGCTCTTACAGTATACAAACCTATATTTACGACTTGACTCTTGTCTACTACGCTTCCGCCAAACCAATACTCATACTGCACCTCGCTGATTTGTATTGGTAATTCTCCCTTGACCTGTCCTATCTCTTTTGCAGAGCCGTCAAATACAACCGTCTTGTTCTCAAACGTAACTCCATTTGCTTTCATCTCCTCGTCAAGCGACTTGGGATTTACCGTAAGCGTCAACGGTTTTGTCCTCGTCACTCCATCGTATGAGTACGTCACCGTTATTCCCGGATTGTTGACGTGCAACTTGCCATCGCTGCTTGAATAGATAATTTTATAACCGCTCGCATCGTCTAATTTTATCTTTTGATCATACGTAAGATAATCTGGCGAGTCAGTTGTATAATGCGCAATTACTTCCAAGTCGCTATCTTGCATCACAGTCAAAGCGTCATATCCGCCTGTTTTTGGTGTAACCTCTATATCTACCAGCGTAAGTTTTGCCTTAAACCAATCTGCCGTAAGCGTCAAATCTCCTTTGACTCTGTCTTCGTCAATATCCCAATAATTCGTAACGGCATTTCCATTGTCGTCAACGTCTTCGTACTGCCACCCTCTAAATACGTGTTCGTCTTTGGTTGGATTTGCCACCGGCAACAATCTTTGATTGAACTTGCGCATTTGAGTAATATCTGCGCTTCCGTTGCCCAACTTAAAGGTAATGGTATAATTCTTGTCTATGAACATTACGTCTATCTTTTGCGGCGTTGTCACGTCTGTCAAATTTGTATCGTATTGAGATATCTCCACATTGTTAAAATACGGCGCCATATTCTCCACGTCTTTGTATATCGACTGCAACGGATTGGTATTGTCGTCTATTATCTTTCTAAATTCCGTCAAGAACATATTGATGATCTTATTTGCTGAATACGGCTCTCCGTATTCTAGATCAACCTCTATCTTCTCGCCCGCTATACCTGAATCCAAATCAAAAGTAAGTTTAAGATATTCAGACTCAAACGACACGGTGAGCGTTGCCGTCGAATAATTGTCAGTATCTTCTGGAGTAACTACTATATTGAATGCGTCGTTAGTTCCGTCCGCAACCTTTGAATTAGGCGCTTGCCAAACGGCTGTCTTGAATTCCACTACGTTATCTCCGTTGTCTTTTACCACTACTGTGAACTTGACTTTTCCCAACGCAATCCCCACGTACGCCGGCGTCGTCGAATCCAACTCAAAAGACTTGATTGACAACTGTCCTTTGTTTATCGTCACTTTTTGCGTAGTAGTCAACTTCTCTTTATGTCTCCACAAAGGCTCAATCGTATCTTGCAACGTATACTCAAGCGAATATACTCCGCTGTGCTTGACGTCAGTCAAAGTGCAGGTATCTCCGCTCTCTACCGCGGTACTTTCGCTGTCTTTATACCACTTAAACGTCTTTAAAGGATTGGTCATACCGGGACCGCTTGAAGTCGCCGTAAGTTTTATATTACCGGTGCCGTATTCCAAAGTATCGGTATTGTTCTCCGTCTTGCTGTTGTATAGCGATATAGACGCTGTTGTATTGGGATTATCCCATACTGCATACAACTTAAGATTTCCGTAAATGTTGTCCGGTAAAGTAGTAAAGACGTCTCCCGCGCCACTCTTGTCAATCGTCCAACCAACAAATTTATGATTAGCGTCAGGCGCAGTGGGCGAAGACAATTTGGTACCGGCAACGCCGTAGTCATAATTGATTGACTTCACATTGGTGCTTTCGTCTGAATTATTCTTATAGTTTAAAAATTCCACGTCAAATTGCTCTTTGACTAATTTGTTTATAACAGGAGAACTGTCAATCGTATAATTTGTCAAGTCTATTGAACTTTTATTTACCCATATAGCCGATGGCAGTGCTGACGAATTTTGCGCAGCACTCCAAAAATCCGCTTCACTGCCACTGTAGCGATGTGTCTGTGAAGGTGCCCGAGCAGTTAAAAGTTCGCCATACCAACTGTCTTGACCAGGAGTTGCTGCTGCATACCAGTTTACGTTTTCAACTGTCAACGGCATCGAATTTACACGAGTTGAGTGATCGTTTACGTACATTGTCGGATTTATATAAAATTCTGTTCCGTTTTTAGAACCTCTGCCACTAGCGTATACATTTTTAATAGTCAGATTTGACGGAGCCGACGCTCCCGCCCAAAATCCTAACACACTAGCGACGTGAGACGCCGTCGTATTCTGTACGTTTTGCTGATATATATAACTAACTCCGTTTTCTATTCTCACCGCTCCCAATTTATCGGCTACTGCGCCCAATACGCCTCCCACATAAGCGTCTGCTGACGGATTATTAAGGCTCATAATGCCTTTTCCATAGCAGTCAAGCAGCGTTAGATTTGCCTGTCCGCCTGTACCTCCTACAATAGAGCCGCTCAGTCCGCCGTTAGTTGTATTTGCAAAAAATGTGCCGGTATAACTTCCCGAACATCTATATACTAACGTATCATTATCCCCATATGCAGAGCCTAATATCCCCCCTGAATTTATATGAATATTTAAACCAGTTGTTCTGGAAAAAGTTCCAGTTGCGTGACAATTCAAAATACTTGCTCCGTCTGTATAACCGGCAATACCTCCCACATTATAGCCCACGTCTGTAAATGTAGCATTGTCAACATTTAAATCAGTTACGGTTGCTTTGTTTAACAGAATTTTAAAAATTCCAGAGTGATGCAAAATATTACCGAATGAATGTGTAATATTTTTTAAAGTGTGCCCTAAACCGTAAAAAGTGCCGTCAAAGCGAGTAAGCGGAGTAAAAGTCGACGAACTAAAATCAAGATCTTTTGTAAGTACAAAATAATTATCTGCGCCGTAATTTGTTATTCCATCTGAAGTATCATTGATATCTGCGGCAAAATCGTTCCATTTAGATACCGAATCTATAACAAATGGGTTTTTCTGCGAGCCGTGAGGCTCTGTGCTGTCCACAGTAACAACTGTAGTATCATCAGTTATCGCACCGCCGTGCATATCCTCAACTTTTCTATAATCTGTATATCTATATGTCGAGCCAGGGAATAATTCACCATACGTTTCATTAAGCGTTGTGTCTATCATAGACTTAATGGGCATATTCTCAACGCTGTCAAATGACTGCGCTCCGCTCATTATAGCAATTGCTATGCATAGCAACAACACTATACTCATTATCAAATATTTTATTGATTTTCTTTTCTTTTGCATTTGCATATTATACCTCTATATTTATGCTTTAATTTGTCACCTCGAGCCTAGTCGAGAGGTCTAATCCGTTTGAGATTTCTCCATTACGCTTCGCTTTGGTCGAAATGACATTTTGAAATATCAATTTGACAAAAGCGTTTGTGGGGGCTTGGGGGGAATCGT
>JAIDRT010000033.1 GCA_029061605.1 Clostridia bacterium
AAAGAGGTTAAAGTCAAAGTAACCGCTCCTGCAAAACCAAAGGCAGAAAGGGCTCCAAGACTTACACTTGACGAAGCGTACGCATTGCTTAGCAAAGAACAAAAGAAATACTTCGACGGCTTAAGAGACTACGCGCTCACTAAGTATAAGTGCAAAGAGAAGAAGTCAACATACTTCGTAGTATACGGACAGACGTCTACCAATCCGCTGTTGAAGTTGACAATCAAGAAAGACACTACAGTTGCATTACTCAAGATGGAAGACGAGTATATGAAAGACATCAGAAGAGACGCAACAGGCGACGGAACGAAGGTCAAAGTCAAAGAGACGGAAGTAGTAGTAAGTGACGCGCAAGCGTATGCTACAGCGAAGAAGATGGTGGACTTGCGCGACGACCAGATAGAGCGTTACCAAGATTTGTTGAGAGAGCAACGCGCTATGAGAAACAAGAAGTAGTTTTGATGTTATTTCGACTGTAGCGTAGCGGAATGGAGAAATCTCAACAGTATAAAATCGGATTAGACCTCTCGACTACGCTCGAGGTGACAGAATATTGACAATGTGATATAGATTCTTCGACTATGTTACACTCCGCTCAGAATGACTCGTTTAAAGCGAAAAGTGTCACGCTCAACAAGTCACTCTAGGCGGAACGCAGTGGAGTCAAAGAGTCTAAACAATAAAAGCGGGAGTTAATCTCGCTTTCGTCATTGACGCTCGCACTATAATATGTCATTTCGACCGTAGCAAAGCGAAGTGGAGAAATCTCAATCAGTATAATAAAACACCCCTTCTGTCACTTTGTGACACCTTCTCCTCAAGGGGACGGCAAGAATACGGATAGAGACCTCTTGACTACGCTCGAGGTGACAGATTGTTGTTGAGGTGACAAAACGTCTCCCCTCAAGGGAATGGCGAGTATTTATAAAGAAAAAAGTTTTTTTTGTTTACATTGCAAAAAAGTGGTGTTATAATATTTTAAAATAATATAGTTTTAAGGAAAGCAAAATGGAAATCAAAGGCAACATAATGGACGTCCTCAGAGAGAGAGGTTTTATCAAACAGACGGTCAGGGAAGAAGAGTTGTACAAACTTTTGGGTAGCGAAAGCGTGCCCTTCTATATCGGTTTTGACCCGACCGCCGATAGCCTTCACGTGGGACACTTTATGCAACTTATGGTAATGAGTTATATGCAAAAGGCTGGACATAAGCCAATTGTACTTATCGGAGGCGGTACTGCAAAGATAGGTGATCCGTCGGGCAGAACTGATATGCGTCAAATGATGACGGAAGAGACGATAAAGCACAATTGTGATAGATTTAAAGAGCAGATGTCCAAATTTTTCTCTTTTGAGGGAGCAAACGCAGCCGTTATGGTCAACAATGCCGATTGGCTTGACGGACTCAACTATATCAAATTCATAAGAGATATAGGCGCGCATTTTTCAGTAAATCAAATGCTCACAGCCGAGTGCTTTAAGTCGAGAATGGAAAAGGGATTGTCTTTTCTTGAGTTCAATTATATGCTTATGCAGGCATACGACTTTTTGTATCTTTTTGAGCATTACGGTTGCAAGTTGGAGTGCGGCGGCGACGATCAGTGGTCTAATATTTTGGCAGGCGCAGACCTCATCAGAAGAAAGAAGAGCAGTGACGCTTACGCTATGACATTTACGCTTCTTACCACCAGCGAAGGTAAGAAGATGGGCAAGACGCAAAAGGGCGCAGTATGGCTCGATCCAGACAAGACTTCGCCTTATGAGTTCTATCAATATTGGAGAAATACCGCAGACGCTGACGTGGAAAAGTGTATGAAACTTTTGACGTATATGCCAATTGACGAAATTGCTGAACTTTGCAAATATCAAGACGAGAGAATGAACGTCGCAAAAGCAAGGCTTGCATATGAACTTACCAAGATCGTACACGGCGAGGAGCAAGCGCAACTTGCGCAGAAGCAAGCGTTGGCGGCTTTTGGCGGAGGCGGAGAAGATATGCCTAAGAGAAGCATATCCAAAGATTGCGTCAATATTCTAGACGTTATGGTTGCTGTGGGCGCCTGCAAGTCAAAGAGCGAGGCAAGAAATCTCATTGCCGGCGGCGGTGTGAAAATTGACGAAGAAAAAATCAGCGACATAAATTACGCTTTGACGGATGCGCATAAAGCAAACGGATTTGTTTTGCACAAGGGCAAAAAAATGCACGTCAAAGTGACAGTCGAATAATGCAAAAACCTTATTTTGCGTTGACAGAGCCTTTTGAGAATACTATCGTGATCAACAAATCGAGGTTTATCACCACGCTTTTACCTATAAAAGATTACGACGACGCAATATACAAAGTGAAGAGCGTATCAAAAAAGTTCAGTGACGCAACGCATAATTGCTATGCTTTCATATCCAATCATACCGCAACGGAGCAACGGTTTTCTGACGACGGCGAGCCTCAGGGCACGGCGGGAGTGCCAATGCTTGAAGTGCTAAAAAAACGCAACGTATATATGACGCTGGCAGTAGTCACGAGATACTTCGGTGGAATAAAACTCGGCGCCAATGGACTTGTGGGAGCGTATTCTTCAAGTGTGAGCGAGGCGCTTGACAAAGCCAAGACCGTCAAGATGGTGTGGGCGGACGTGATGCAAATTACGGTATCTTACGCAATCTATAAAAAGATAGAAGAGGCTTGCGTGAGCAAAGGCGGGCAAGTCGAGAGCGTGGAATACGGCAACGACGTGACCTTGACAGTGGCAATACCAGAGCAGATATCAAAAGATGCCGTCGCAAAAATTGTGGACATCACGCAGGATAAGGCAAAGATAGAAGTCTTGAAGTCTGACTACGTCGCATTTGATACGACGCTTAATAAATAAAAATCAATATCAAAATTCCCAAATGGGAATACGAGGTGAAAATATGAAAATTACGTTGACAACACAACCTAAGCAAAAACCCGATTTTTCAAAACTTGGTTTCGGCAAATATTTTACCGATCATATGCTTGTGATGGACTATGAAAACGGCGCTTGGAAAGAGCCGGAAATAGTTCCGTACGCGCCTTTTGCAATAGCGCCTGCAACCAATATTTTGCACTATGCGCAAGGTATTTTTGAAGGAGCCAAGGCGTATAAGACAAAAGAGGGCAAGATCACAGTCTTTAGAATAGACGACAACTTCACACGTATGAACAAGTCGGCTACTCGTCTTTGTATGCCCAACTTTGATGCAAAAGTCGTCAAGGACGCGCTCTTTGAACTTATCAAGATGGAAAAGGATTGGATCCCCACTGAGCCGGGTACTGCGCTCTATATCAGACCTACGCTCATTGCCAACGAAGAAGTATTGGGCGTACACGCAAGCAAAAAATATAGGTTCTTTATTATACTTTCTCCGGTAGGCTCTTACTATGCGCACGGATTGCAACCCACCAAGATACTTGTTGAAGAACAACTCGTCAGAGCGTCTATCGGCGGAACTGGCGAAGCAAAGTGTATGGGCAACTATGCGGCGTCGCTTATGGGAGGAGAAATCGCAAATTCAAAGGGCTTTGACCAAGCGCTTTGGTTGGATTCGTCGGAGCATAAGTACGTTGAGGAAGTTGGCTCTATGAATATGTTTTTCGTTATAGGCGACGAAGTCGTTACGCCTGCGCTCGTTGGTAGTATTCTTGACGGTATCACGAGAAGATCGTGCATACAGGTGCTCAAGAAGTACGGCTATAAGATAAGCGAAAGAAGAATATCAATGGACGAAATAGTCGACGCGTATGACAAAGGATTGCTCAAAGAGAGTTTCGGCTCAGGCACTGCCGCCGTTATATCTCCGGTAGGTACTATTTCCTATAAAGGCAAAGATATGGTTATCAACGGTGGGAAAATGGGCGAGATTACGTCTTTCCTATACGATAAGATCACAGGTATTCAGTCAGAGCGTTACGAGGATGAATTTGGTTGGGTAACTGAAATAAAATAATCGCTAGATTATTTTATTTCAGTATTCAGTTTTGATTTGGCAAAATTATTAAAAACGTGTGTACTGTCTGTACACACGTTTTTAGTTAAGGATAAATAATTAAATTTAGATATTTCGACTTCACTTCGTTTCGCTCAATATGACTAATAGAAAATGGAGAATGAAATTTGCCTAATAATAGGTTAATATTGAGCGTAGTAAATATAACTATTCAAAAAGTTAATATAATTTTAAAAGCCTCGCTTTTGCAAGGCTTTTTACTATTCTTCTTCTTTGAGTTCGTTGTCGTTTGGCTCGGCTTTTTCATTTGCCAAGAATATCACCGCTACCATACCTGCGCCAACGTGCGTACCTATTACTGGACCGACATCAACTATCGCGGTGTTGTTGAATCCGTATTTGTCTTTGAGAGCCTTCTCAAGCATAACGGCTTCGTCGTAAGCATCAGCGTGCATTACAGCGACGAGTTTTTGTTCTTCAACAGGCATCATACGCTTGTCGAAATACTCGAGCATAGTCTTCATTGCTTTTTTGTGAGAAATCTGCTTGCTTACAGCCACCAACTTGCCCAACTTGTTGACGTAGAGTATAGGCTTGATTTGCAAAGCGTCGCCAAGAAAGGCCTGGGTCTTGCTGGCTCTGCCTGTGCGATAGAGATGCTTCATATCGTCGATAGTGAAGTATCCTGCGGAGTGCAGAGAAAGATACTCGGCATATTCGACGAGTTCTTCATAACTTGCGCCGCTTTGAAGTTTTTGGTCGACGTACCACACTATCAAACCTTGTACGAATGCGGCGGAGCGAGACTCGACGATTGTAATTTTTCTGTCGGGGTATTCCTCTTTGAGTTCTTTTGCCGCCATACACATTTGATCGTAAGTTCCGCTAAGCGCTTTTGTAAAACCGATATGAACGATATCGTAGCCCTTGTCAAGTATAGGCTTGAAGAGTTCTTTTGCCTGATACGCCGTAATCATAGACGTTTGGGGCAAATCCTCTTTAGACTTTGCTTTGCGACAGGTATCGTAAAACTCTTTTGGCGACAACTTTGTTGTCACGCCGTCGTAAGCAACACCGTTGAGGGTATAGCCCATAGGGAAAATAGTTATGTTTTCAGTAAGAAGGCTATCTGGGTAATCGCTCGTAGCCTCAGCAGTAATCATTATTTTCATATTTTGCTCCTTTGCATTTAATGCATTTGAGATTTTATTGTATTGATTATATATTTAATTTGTAGATTTGTCAACAACCGAATAGGCTTTATTGTCGCTATCAAGACCGCTAAAATATATTGTAATATTGTATATATA
>JAIDRT010000034.1 GCA_029061605.1 Clostridia bacterium
GCTCCTTCCAACTTATGCGCCTCGTCGGCTATGTCTCCGCTGTAGTACGTCAACGTCAAATCTCTTAACGTTGCTCCGCTGCTTATGTTGAGTTTTACGTTTCTCGGCTTGCCGTTGTACTCTATCTTATTACTTGCTAGACTTACCGTAACTGACGTTGAGCCTCCGCCCACGGAGAAGAACGGAGAATACAATTCTTCTTCACTCAACCCCTCGCCAAACGTGTAGTTATTCGCGTCTTTAAGTCTTGGATACGCTTTATACCACTTACGCGCAGTATCTGAATACTCTATGTCTTCCAACTCTATTGGCTGTGCGCCCAGCAAGATATTGCCGTTACTGTCCGTCTCGTAATAGACGTACTCTACCAAGTTGGCTGCCAATGGATCAGTAAGCGTGCGTATACTAAACGTGTTATTCTCATCGTCCGTGTAATCCGTGGTAGTCCACTCCAAAGATATTACCGCCTTGACGACTTCCCATTTCTTACTCCATTCAAAGTCTCCGCTGCCTTCGTACGTATAATTGACGCCCTTTCCGCCCTGCGCAGGTTGCTCGTAGTTGGCTAAATATTCGCTATCTACTACAAACGTCACCGTTACCGTAGAGTTATCTCCCACCTGTATTCCGTCGTTGTTTTCGTATTTAGCGGTCAGTCCTTCGGGCACGTTTTCCAATACCGCGTATACAGTATCTCCCGTATACTGCAAATTGCCGTCGCCTACCCACTTGACGTTGGTTAAGTTAAACTTGGCTTTGCTTATCGTCCAAGTTATCTCATATATTACCGGCGTTGTCGTTCCGCTCTTTAGCATTGCCACTTGCGCGGTATACGTCCCAGCGTCAGTTGCAGTCGTGTTCTTATATCCGCCTACAAAGCCGTCTGCATTATACGTCGTGTCTACGGTGTGATCGTTTGCCCTTGCCGTTACGCTCACTTCTTTGCCGTTGTATTCTATTTGTATATAATACTCGTCTGTTAGATCTGACGTAGACTGATTGTATATCCCTACTTCCTCGCCATCTCTTGTAAACGTCCATCTAAGACTGTTTTCCGTGCCTACAGAGTTGACTGTCAATGTGACTGGCTTGTTGCCAAGGTCTATATCGTAATTAGCGTTGGCATTGCCGCTTCCTGACGGTACGAACTCTAGCGTCCATCCTGTTGCCGCTAAGTCTTGCGTCTCTAAATCTATGCTCAGTGGGAACGTTGTGTCTTTGTCTATTCTTAAATTGCTATACACTGTTCTGCGTATTGTGCTTAGACTGCTCATTACCGCCACGATATCCAAATTGATCACGTCATTTGCGCAAACTTTCTGCATACTGTCTATACTTACTTGCGCTTTATCTCCCTTCGTCACTTCAATATTAGCGCTTCCGTTTGACTTTATATCCAATGACATTGACGCTTGCTTTACCTCAAACTCAAGTCTCTTCTCGTCAGTGTCTCGCGTAGACCACATTACTGTGCCGTCTGTCTTGCTTATGTTGAGATTAAGCCAATACTTACCTGCATTGGTTACTCTTATCTCTCCGTCTGCATACTTAACTGTATCTTTAAACTCGTCTGGGACTGTTATATCTATCTCCCCTATATCCGTCTCGTTGACGAATTGTATATAATACTGCTGTTCTGTGCCGTTATACGTAGGTACTCCTGTGTCTAATATTGTTGGCTTACCAAGATACTGTACGTTGTACGTCCTTGACAAAATATAGTTATTGCTTGCTGATGTGTCTATCTCAACGGTTGCCACATATATGTCCGTGGAAGTAGGCGGTACGAATGCGTCATAGCCTTTGGCTGTATAACGTATTCTAAGTATTTCCTTGCCAACATCTCTTGAACATAGATTTGTTGGAGTAACCTTTGGCGGTGTCGTACTTGGATCAAAGTTGACGTTGAGTACCTTTTGATTTATGGTAAGGTCTATCTCTTGAGACATTTTTCCGTTAAACCAAACGTATTCGTCATTTTGAATAGTAAGACGAACTTTGTACGTGCCTTGTTCTATCGGATTAGGCGTAGTAATATGCTCTACTTTTACATTGGCTTTGTCTGCGGCAAACATAGTCGCGTCATACCAACTGCTTGCGCCGTTTGCATTAGAGTAATCTTGTTGCTCACCGTTATACGTAGAAGCAACGTCGGTAGGCGTTGTCAAGGGAATGCCAGAACTTTCTTTTGCAAGAGAAAGATTTAGGTGCAATGCAGGACGTACTGCTAACGTACCACTAAGCACATTCTCAATATTGGCAACTCCAGACGTAGCGGTTATATTTGTAACATAAAAACCTCCAGCGGCGTCTAAATAGCGCGCATTATGCGAATCACCAAAGGCACAGGAACGTAACCAAGAAAGGTATCCTGCTGACACTCCTCTTTGACTTGCATCAAGATTCCACAAGCCTCCACCTAGATTAACTCCGCTTCGCGAATTTTGTCCAGTCTCTGAAAAAGACGGTAACCATATGAGGTCGTTACCCCAATCATAATATCCTGTCTTATCCTGTATCTGATGTGTACCATAAGAAGTATCTGCTACCTTGGAGTACCACTTGTTATCAGGAATATCATTCTTTGAAGAAGCATTTGGCGCGTTATACCAATTGTTACCCACTACGCGCGATATGTCATATAAGTTCTCGTATTGTTGATACAATACTTCATTTGGCTTCACTAAAAAATCGGTTATATTACCAGTCCCTTCAGTATCTGTGTATATACTGAATGGATATCCGCCTGTCTTACTATATAAATTTGCTTTCTCCGTGTCAGTAAGTGTAACTAAATCACTACCATCTTTAGTATAAGGTACAGTGCCGTTAAGAAGCCCCGCTCTAATATAACTTGTACTATACATCGTAGAAGGATAATCAGCAGAAAAATCTTTTGCATTAGGCAATGTTGGCCAGTCCCCCCATTTACTGGTATACGCCACATCTTTTAGCATAAGAGTAAGTATTACGTCACTATCTGAAGATAAGTCCTTAGTAGTCAATGCAGTGACTATCCATTCCTTACCGCCCAATTTGACTACGAGATTTCTATTACTGTTGGCTGTACGAATATCTTTAGAGTCCATACCACTGTGGATTGACTTAACAGAATCGTTTGCATAAGTCCCTTTTTTCTTCCTTGCTTCGTTTGCAACGTTAGTAAATTCAGCATTTTCTCCTGCTAATTTTGCATATAATTCTTGCAACGCTAACGTATTGAAAACTTTACCGCCTACATTGGTATCAACTCTTGTTGGCAATAATAAATCCGTAGATATTGTATCGGCATTACTTATTACCGCCGCTTGAGTAGTTTGTTCTTGTACACTCCCTATAAAAATACCCAACGTCATTGCCAGTATAATTACTATACTAACAATAATTAAGGAAATACGTTTTTTGTTTGCTAAAATCATTGTTCTTCCTCTCTTTAGTACGTTTTGATTAGATTGAGACCTTTCGACTTCACTTCGTTTCGCTCAAGGTGACGTCATTAGGTTTGTTTTGCATTTTGTCACCTCGACCGTAGCGGAGAGGTCTAATCCGTTTGAGATTTCTCCATTTCGCTTTACTTCAGTCGTAAGGAGCGAAGCGACGGCATAGCGAGCAAGCAGATGCGTCTTGTGCGAGCGTCAATGACAAGATATCATCATCTCAAGCAAACACTTCTGTCTATTTCTCACACTAAAGTATACTTTACGCTTGTCTTTTTGGCAGTAACTATAGAATTTTCTATACAACAGGCTCTTCTATACCAAAATTTGTATATTTTTTCAATATATATCAAACTTTGATTTGCCATTGCTGAAATATCCAAAATTCCAAAAAAAGTATACTTTTCCTGACCCAAAATATTGCAAAATTATTACGCGCGAAGTATAATGTAATTGAAAAAATATGCCTTTTCGCAGGCAGTCAGGAAAAGTATACTTTTTTTGGAAAAGTGAAAATTTTTAATTAAATTAGTATTTTAGTTGAATAAAAAACGCGCAACGCTATAAATAAAAGCGTTGCGTTTTTTGTAATTTTTAATCTGTTGAGATTTCTCGACTGCGCTCGAAATGACAAGTTTTAGATATTTCAACTATGTTACACTCCACTCAGAACGACGCGTTGGAAGCAAAAGCAATGCCTTGAACGCGTCACCCTGAGCGAAGTCGAAGGGTCTAATCAGTTTTATATTGTTGAGATTTCTCCACTTCGCTTCGCTACGGTCGAAATGACGTTATAACTGTTCAATGGGAGGGCAAGTTTTCAAAAGGCGCCACATAGTGACAAAAGGTGTATAATAACAACAAAAAAGAGTATGGCAATAATATACCATACCCTTTTTTGTTTATTTACTTAATAAGACGACGTAATTAAATTACTTAACTTCGACTTCTGCGCCTGCTTCCTTGAGTTTAGCAACGATTTCGTCAGCAGCCTCTTTGGAGATACCCTCTTTGAGAGCCTTAGGAGCATTGTCAACCATATCTTTAGCGTCCTTAAGACCAGCGCCAGTCAAATCCTTAACGAGTTTGATAACTGCCATCTTGTTAGGACCAGCGGCCTTCAAGATTACGTCAAACTCTGTCTTCTCTTCTGCTGCTGGAGCGGCTGCGCCACCTGCTGCAGGAGCGGCAACTGCCATAGCGGCTGCGCTTACTCCAAATTCTGTCTCAATAGCCTTAACCAAATCGTTAAGTTCAAGTACTGTCATACCTTTGATTTCTTCAATCATTTTAGCAATATCTGCCATTTTTATATTCCTCCAATAAAATTCTATTTTGTTTTTGCCGTCACACGGCGATATTTTGATTTAAACTGCCCAAATTACGCTTGAGCCTCTTGCTTCTCTGCAATTTGTTGGATAGCCCTTGCAAATCCACTGATAGGACTTTGGAGCATACCAAGAAGTTGAGCGAGAAGTACTTCCTTTGACGGAATAGATGCAAGTTTTGTGACTACGGTTTCGTCGATATACGCGCCGTCCATAAGACCGCACTTAGCCTTCAAAGCCTTGATAGTCTTGCCTTGTTCTACTACTATCTTTGCCGCTGCGAGAGCGTCGCCGTTTGCAAATGCAAAAGCAGATGCGCCTTCGAGATGATGGTCAAAGCCTTCGATGCCGAGTTCTTGCAAAGCGCGAAGTACAAGTCTGTTCTTAAGAACTTTGTATTGCACGTTCTCTGCTCTGAACTTTGCTCTGAGTTGAGTGTCGTCTGCAACAGATATGCCTTGATACTCAACTACGACCATACCTTTGCAGTTTTGGATATAAGACTTGATTTCTTCAACGTGTTGTTCTTTCTCAATTCTTGCCGCTGATTTATGATCTGACATTGTTTACCTCCTATAAAATTACCCTCTATGCCAAAGACACAGAGGGTGAAAAACTCTTGTAAGTTAATCCCTACCTCGGCAAGAAATTAAGCGATCGCTCGCACTTGCTGTCTTTGGCAAGATATTTTGCTTTTATATAATAAATTGTTTGCAAATATTTGTCAAACGATTTTGAGCATATTTGCAATTATTTTGCCGCGCTGGCTTGAATTACATCTTGACTGCGATCTTAAGTCCAGGTCCCATAGTACTGGACACGGTTGCGCTCTTGATGTACTGTCCCTTTGCAGCAGCCGGCTTTGCCTTGACGATAGCGTCAAAAATCGTGTTGTAGTTGTCCACGAGTTTTTCTGCGCCAAAAGACTTTTTGCCGATAGCAACGTGAATGATATTGGTCTTGTCAAGTCTGTACTCAACCTTACCTGCCTTGATTTCCTTGACAGCCTTAGTTACGTCCATAGTTACGGTACCCGACTTAGGGTTAGGCATCAAGCCCTTAGGTCCTAAGATCTTACCGATTCTACCTACCAATCCCATCATTTCAGGAGTGGTAACGCACACGTCAAAGTCAAACCAGTTTTCATTCTTAATCTTGTTGATATACTCTTCGCCGCCTACGAAGTCTGCGCCTGCAGCCAAAGCCTCGTCAGCCTTTGCGCCCTTTGCGATAACCAAAACTCTTTGAGTTTTACCAGTACCGTGAGGGAGAACTACAACGCCTCTGACCTGTTGGTCTGCGTGTCTTGAGTCAACGCCCAATCTAACGTGAAGTTCGATTGACTCGTCAAATTTTGCAGTAGCGGTATTGATTACCAACTGCATTGCCTCTTGCGGCTCGTATGCCTTGCTTGAATCTACAAGTTTTTGCGCTTCAATAAATCTCTTACTCTGTTTCATACCAAGCCTCCATTATTCCTCTACGAGTACGCCCATTGAACGAGCCGTACCTGCGATGGTCTTTTTTGCCGCTTCCAAACTGCCTGCAGTGATGTCGGGCATCTTGGTCTTTGCGATTTCTTCAAGTTGAGCCTGCGTAAGTTTTGCTACCTTGTCCTTGTTGGGCTTAGCGCTACCGCTTTGCAAACCGCACGCTTTCTTGATAAGTACCGCAGCGGGCGGAGTCTTGAGAATAAACGTGAACGAACGGTCTTCGTAAATCGTCATTACTACAGGAAGGATAAGTCCTTCTTGACCTCTCGTCTTTTCGTTGAACTCTTTGGTGAATCCCGGAATGTTGATTCCGTGAGGACCGAGCGTGGAACCTACAGGTGGTCCCGGAGTTGCCTTGCCGGCAGGAAGTTGAAGTTTTACAACTGCCTTTACTTTCTTTGCCATAGTGTTTTACCTCCTAGCAATCGTGGTATTAACGAGGTCGCATTAAAAGATTTTACGCCTCTCCCAAGCCGCGTAAGCGACTGTCATTGATGAATTAAAGTTTTTCGATTTGAGCAAAATCAAGTTCGACCGTGGTCTCTCTGCCAAACATCATTACGGACACTTTGACTTTCTCTATATCCGCCTTGATATCTTTGATTTCGCCAATAAAGTCTTTGAGCGGACCGCTCATAATCTTGATGGTGTCGCCAACGTGTATGTCAAGATCCTCAATAGTGACTTTCTCAAGTTGAGCCCTCTTGACCTCTTCGTCGCTCATTGGCAACGGCTTGCCGTCATATCCGCTACAAAAATCTTTGATACCTCTCGTGTTGCGTACCATATACCAAATCTGCTTGGTGTATACCATCTTGATAAACACGTAATTTGGATATTTCTTGTGCTTGACGAGTTTGAGTTTTCCGTTGCGTTCGACGGTCTCTTCCTCCTCGGGTACGACTATATCGAGAATATATTCTTGCAAATTGTTGAGTTCGACAAGTTGTTTGAGCGAAGATTCGGCGATAGATTCATATCCAAACTGTGTCTGGAGTATATACCACTTGGGCTCAACGCCGTTTATGTTTTCCATATCTTCCATATCGTCCTCCTATTAACTGCCGACTGATGCGTCCATCAAAAGTTTGATGAGTTGCATTATTCCGTAATCAAATGCGGATATAATAACGAGGAAGAAAAGCACCACGACGATAACGATACCAAATGCCGAAGCCGTCTTCTTTGCCGTAGGCCAATTGACTTTCTTCAACTCGGAGAACATCTCCTTGAAGGCCTTTCTAATTCTTGCGCCTGCGCTTTGCTTTTTTTCCTTTTTATTTTTTGGTCCCTTGCCGTCTTTAGCCTTTGCAGACGAGACGTTCTTGGAACTCAAATCTGCGTCTTTGAGCGGAGCGTTGGACACCAACTCTTCAGAAGCAACCATTTGATTCTTATTTTTCTTTGCCATAAAAATCTCCCCTTATTACTTGGTCTCTTTATGCAGAGTCGTCTTCTTACAGAACTTGCAATACTTCTTTATCTCCAATCTGTCGGGAGTATTTTTTTTATTTTTATATGTGTCGTAATTGCGTTGTTTACATTCTGTACAAGCTAAGGTAATTCTCGTTGTCATAAAACAACACCTCCAAAAAAATTACACCCCATAGTAGGTGCTTATACATTTTAGCACACGACTTGGGGCGTGTCAAATAATTTTAACTAATTTATTTGATATAATTAAATATTCGTTAAATCGTCGTCCTTGAAAGCGCCTTGCGGAACTTGCTCAAGTTTTTTATAGACAGTTTTTTTGCGTTCTTTCTTCATTTGCTTGATTGCCTGCTTGTTCTCTATCTGCTCAGCGTATATTGGCTTGAATGAAGCAATCTTTGGAGAGAATTTCTTCATTGCGCTTCCGGTAGCCTTGCAAGTGAAAGACGGACATACTCTCATACCAAAATCCATAAGTCCTGCTACTGCGTCAGTAACAACTCTGACTTTGCCTTTGCGAATTGCCTTGACAATCTTCTTACCTGCGGTGCTAGCCTTGATACCGATACTCTCTACCAAAGAATCCGCCTTTGGTCCGCTCTCGCCCTCTCTTGCCTTATAGATATCTGTCTTGACAGGACCTGGCATTACGCAAGATACGCCGATACCAAAGCCTCTCAACTCTTGAGCCAAACACTCGGTGAGCGCCCAAACGCCACCCTTAGTCGCAGAATAAATACTCTCTCCGCCAACTGGCAAGATTGCCGATGCGCTTGCGACGTTGCATATATATCCATATTTAGACTTCTTGATAGTCGGCAACATAGCCTTGCAACCGTATACGACGCTCATAAGATTGGTATCTACTACTTTCTTGATTTGATCGTCAGTCAAGTCGTTGTATTGTCCAAACGGTTGTATCATACCGGCGTTGTTGATAAGAATATCAGTCATAAAGCCCATATTCTCAAGTTCTGCGGCAAAATCCTTCCACGCTTGCAGATCGGATATGTTAAATCTGCGGTATGAGAACTTGTCTCCAAGTTCTGCTTTCAACTTGTCAAGTTTTGCCTTGTTTCTCGCCACACCCATAACGTTGCAACCGTACTTCTTTACCAAAATCATAAGCACTTCTTTGCCCATACCTGTAGAACAACCGGTAAGAACTACGTTTCTTCCATAAAGCCATTTCTTCGTCATAACAATCACCTAAAAACCTTTTTCGTTAAATACTTTGCGTATTTTTTAACGACAATATTTTAATATATCAATCATAATATGTCAACTTTTTGAACCCATTTTAAGTTTTTTATAAATATTTACAAAATTATTATCTATGTCAACAATACAAAAGGATTGATTTCTCAACTTTGCTTGAAAGACATTGATTAGATTTCTCCATTTCGCTACGCTCCAGTCGAAATGACATTATTAATATATACTCCACAAAAATCCCCCCCTTGTTTGGCGAGAAGGGAGCGGCGCAAGATTTTCACGTGTAAGAATGTTTTCTATACAATGAAAACGAATGCTACTTAATAACTCTAATATCTTGCCTACTTCAGTTTGGCGAGAAGGGAGATAGGCAAAGAATAAAATAGCGGATTTTCTGTCAAGACAGCGTTAAACGAAAGCCGTCGTACTTGCCGTACGACGACTTGAGTTAAATGCTGTATTGGCGAAAAAGACGCATTTTAGATTTGCCTAGCCTCGCTTTGAGCCGAACTATTCATACTTAGTGCGAGCGATTGCGCTCTCCCAGCCAAGCAAGAGATCATAACGGCGCTTATTGTCCATAGTAGGCTCAAACTTCTTTCCTTTGCTGATTTGTTTTTTAAGTTGCTCTATATCTTTCCACACTCCTGCGCAAAGTCCTGCAAGATAGCATACTCCCAACGCAGTCGTCTCTACGACAGCAGGTCGCAAAACGTCGGCTTGCAACAAATCGGCTTGGAATTGCATAAGCATATCCGACACGCTTGCCCCGCCGTCTACCGCCAACGAAGTTATCTTTTTGTCAATATCGCTTTCCATTGCGTGGACTACGTCGAAGACTTGATATGCGATTGATTCCAATGCTGCGCGTACGAAATGCTCTTTCTTGGCGCCTCTGGTAAGTCCAACTACTGTGCCTCTAGCGTTTGCGTCCCAGTGCGGCGCGCCCAAGCCTACGAATGCAGGCACGATATATACTCCGTTGGCATCTTCGACAGTAGCCGACAACTCGTCTGCCTCTCTTGCTGAAGAAATAAGCCTCATCTCATCCCTCAACCACTGCAAAACCGCTCCACCTACAAATACGCTGCCTTCAAGGACGTATTGCGGTCTGCCGTCTTGCATACTTGCCGCCAACGTAGTAATAAGACCTCGCTTGGATACAACAAACTCATTGCCTGTATTCATCAAGGTAAAACAACCTGTGCCATAAGTATTCTTGACAGCGCCCTTTTCAACGCAAAGGTGCCCGAATAATGCCGATTGCTGATCGCCCGCTACTCCGCAAACGGGTATCTCTGCTCCTGCAACTGCCTTGTCGCAAACGCCGTAATTATATGATGACGGATAAACTTTTGGCAAAACGCTCTTAGGGATTCCAAAGAGTTTAAGCAACTCTTCATCCCATTCAAGAGTCTTGATATTGAACATCATAGTTCTTGATGCGTTGGTATAATCAGTGGCGTGAATCTTTCCGCCAGAAAGTTTCCACATAAGATAGGTGTCAATTGTGCCAAAAAGCAATTGACCTTTTTCCGCCATTTCTCTTGCGCCCTTGACGTTGTCAAGTATCCACTTAAGTTTTGTTGCTGAGAAATATGCGTCGACAGTCAAGCCTGTCTTGGAATATATCAATTCGTCAAGTCCTTTTGCTTTGAGACTGTCGCAATAATCCGCAGTACGTCTGCACTGCCACACGATTGCATTGTATACAGGCTCACCTGTGGTCTTATCCCACACGATAGACGTCTCACGCTGATTGGTAATGCCAATAGCCGACACTTCGCTCAAAGATATTCCGCTCTTGCTGATTGCCTGCTTGAATACTTCAAGTTGACTGCTCCATATATCTTCGGGATCGTGCTCAACCCAGCCTGCGCGCGGATATATCTGCTTGAACTCCTTTTGCGCAACGCCTACTATTTTGCCACATTCATCAAAGACTATCGCCCTAGAAGAAGTCGTACCTTGATCTAACGATACTATGTATTTTTTAGATTTTTTTTTAGCCACAGTCTTGGTTGCAACAAAGTCTACTCCCAAGCCCAATACATCTTTGACAATGACCTGTCCTATCTCTACAGGCGCCTGCGCGGTAACTGTCTCCAAAACTTTCAAGGCGTCAAACATCTTATCTTTGGGTATGGCATCGCCAGTCTTGACGCTGACCATATTTATCTCGCCGCCTGTTACGTTGACCACTGAAGTGACAACTCGCTTGGGACAAGTGACCTCGTCTTTTGCATACTTTGCGCCTCTAGGGCAAGTATTGCCTGTGACGATTATATTATTTTTGTCGCTGTCGTCGACTTGAAGATGACACCCCATTGGACAACAAATACATATCATTTCTTTCATATCAATTCTCCTGTCAATCTTTGAGACGTAAGGTCAACTTTTCGCCTTTTTGTATTCTCTTGATTTGCTCGGCTGTCAAAACTATCGACTCCATTTCGCCTGGAGTGACAATTTGTTTTTTCTTTGACAGCACTTCTTCTCCGTCTATTTCCGCGACAAGACGCTTATTCTTGAATACGTTGGACACACGCATCTTGAGTTGCAATTTGTCAAGATTTGCGCTCTTGGATAAATAATGAGGCACAACGTAACGCACTCCGTCTGCGCCAACTATGCTCACCTTTTCGTCGGCTTTGATTCCATCTTGGATATACCTTGCGGCGCTTGCTCCTGCATCCTCGCTCTCTTTGCTTACA
The DNA here is from genome assembly GCA_029061605.1 of Clostridia bacterium. GTDB lineage: Bacteria > Bacillota > Clostridia > Christensenellales > UBA3700 > RACS-045. The sequence goes on from JAIDRT010000034.1 coordinate 11,622, forward strand.
AAGTCTACGAGATCGTGCACGTGAAGAACGTTGCCGCATTCAAAAATACCTTCTACTGAAGTCATCATACTTTCGTCGACGATTGCTCCGCCAGTGACAGGCGAAACCTTTACGCCCGCCTTTTCGGCAAGTTCTTTTTCTGGAACTAAACCTATGCTCAAAAGCAACGTGTCGCACTTTATTTCCTGCGCAGTTGACATAATCGGATTGAGTTTTTCATCCACCTGCGCTATGACCACGCCACTCACTCTGCCGTCGCCCTTGATGTCAACTACCGTATGCGAAAACAAAAGCGGAATATCGAAGTCTTTAAGGCACTGAACTATATTTCTGTTGAGCCCTGAAGAATATGGCATAAGTTCAACGACCGCCTTGACCTTTGCGCCCTCAAAAGTCATACGCCTTGCCATAATAAGACCAATGTCTCCGCTGCCGAGAATAACCACCTCTTTGCCAGGCATATATCCGTCAATGTTGATAAGTTTTTGCGCTGTGCCTGCGGAGAATATACCTGCGCACCTGCTGCCTGCAACGTTGATACCGCCTCTTGGACGCTCTCTGCAACCGCAAGCAACTATCACGGCTTTTGCCTGATACTTGATAAGTCCGTCTGTCTCGTTGACAGCCGTAACGACCTTATCGTTGCTTATAGACAGCACGGTAGTATCAAGTTTGTACTCAATACCCCTGCTCTGCACTTCGACAATATATCTTGCGGCATACTCGGGTCCTGTCAACTCTTCTTTAAATGTATGCAGTCCAAATCCGTTGTGTATACATTGATTGAGAATACCGCCGAGTTCGCTCTGTCTCTCCAATATCACTATATCTCGCTCGCCTGCGTCATATGCGCTCTTTGCCGCCGCAAGTCCCGCAGGTCCGCCGCCTATAATTACAAGATTCTTATTTATCATAACGCCCCTATTTGCCTCCCTTGACTTTGCCATATACTATCTTGCCGCCGTCGCATTTCTCAACTTCGTCAAAGGCGACACCTCGCTCTCTTGCAATGATTTCCATTACCTTTTCCATACAAAAACCGCTCTGGCACTTGCCCATTCCTGCGCGAGTACGCAACTTGACGCCGTCCACGTCCTTTGCCCCAACAGGGCGGTTGATTGAATCGACTATCTCTCCTTCGGTGACTACTTCGCACTTGCAGACTATCTTGCCGTAAAGCGGATTGATTTTGATAAGTTGCGCTCTCTCTTCGTCCGTCATAGTCGCAAAATGCGGTATGCCCTTGCGAGTCGCAACAAAGTCGTCTTTCTTATTCAGCGAAAGCATTCCTGCCACTTCATCTGCAACGTGCAGTCCTATCGCAGGAGCGGAAGTCAAGCCGGGCGATTCGATACCTGCGACGTTGTAAAAACCTTTTTGGCAACTCTCGCCTATGATAAAATCTCCGCCTTCGCTGTGCGCTCTCAAACCGCTGAACTGCGTGATAACGAATCTTTTGTTGAGCGACGGAACGCTGATAAGCGACTTGGTATACACCTCGCCAAGTCCGTTGTACGTCGTAGACAGTCCGTCTTTGTCGTCCACGTCGATTGCAGTCGGTCCTGTGATAAGATTTCCGTGCGTAGTAGGCGCAACCAAAATACCCTTGCCCATCTTGCTTGGCATCTGGAAGATAGTTCTGCTTGCTATGTTTCCGCACGACTTGTCGTAGAGCATATACTCGCCCTTTCTTGCGACAATCTTCATCTTCTCTTGGCATACCATATTGTTGATATCGTCAGCGTGAACGCCTGCGCAGTTGACCACAACGTCGGCAAAATAGCAAGAGCCGTCTCTTGTCTTTACTTGCCACTTATCTTTTTCTTTTGATATATCGCATACTTCTTTGTTAAACATAAATTCACAGCCGTTTACTGATGCGTTTTCTGCGTACGCTATGCACATCTCGTATGGACTGACGATGCCCGAAGTCTTGGCGTACAGCGCACCTGCGACCTTGTCGCTGATATGCGGCTCCAATTGCCTAGCCTCGTCGCCGCTCAACAACTCAAGTCCTTCTACGCCGTTTGCCACTCCTCTGTCATAAAGTTCTTTAAGTCCGTCCAACTCGTCTTTGTCAAAACAAAGTACAAAAGCGCCGTTGCGCTTAAACGGAAAGTCAAGTTGTTTGGCAAGGTCGTCAAACATAGCGTTGCCAAGCAAATTGAACTTGGCTTTCAAAGTATTGGGTTTTGCGTCAAAACCGGCGTGAACTATACCTGAATTTGCCTTTGTCGTGCCCAAACTTACGTCGCCGCATTTTTCCAACAGCGTGATTTTGACTTGATAACGACTAAGTTCTCTGGCAACAGCGCAACCTATAATTCCGCCGCCTATAATGATAACGTCTTTCATAATCCCTCTTCTAATAAATCATACAGTACGGTAACGCAAACGCCTTTTGTAAAACGCTTGCAATTGACCGCCCAATAGCATTTTGCTTATAAAAAATTATATCATATCAAAAAAGTATTTTCAATAGCAATTTCCATTTTTAAACACTTTTGAAAAAGATTGTACGCAAAGCGCAAAAAACAGTCGAAATCCTCGACTGTTTTTTAACAAACTCTAAACAATAAGTCCTAATTTATACTTGCGTTATCTTCTCACCGTCATAATTGGGCAATGAAAACTTCGGACCTGCATAGTTGATAAAAAAGACAGGCTCATTGGCATCCGCGCAGGAAATCTTGGTAATTCTACCCACTGTGATTTGCACTATAAGACACTTGCTATCTGCGTTGTATTTGCCATAATAAAGCGACTCGTCCTCGACGACGATTTGCAAAGTAGTTACCGCGCCGTTTTTGACTGCCGAAACTATTTTTGCGCTTTCGCTGTCTATGCCGTCAAGAGTACTCAAAGCGTAAGCAAGCGTATATTTACACACTTCTTCGTCTGCCGTCAGTATCTTGCCGTTGAGAGTATCGCCCGCCTTTAAGTTAAAGAACTCTTCCGCCTGCATACCTTCAATAAAAGTATTGTCGGCTATATAGCCCAACTTATAATCTTCTTTGTCTGCTTTCTTGGCTTTTACGCCTGATCTTAAAGAATAACCAAAATAGGAGTTATAATAATCAGTCTTGATCTTGGACGCCTTTTCCACGCCCCTGTCTGCGATAACAAAATCGTCCCAACCGTCTATATAAGAATTGCCGTAAGCCACGTTAAGTTTTTGAGTAATAGTTACGTCTCCTTCTTTATAGCGATATTTGATATAATAGTCTTTGCCTTGCGTATAATTCTTGCTCTCCGCCAACGCATCTGCAAACGTTTGCCACGCTTCTTGAGCGTCCAATTTTGCGTTGCAACCTGCAAATGCAAACGCAATTGATAAAACTATGATCAATACTAAAATCGAAGTCAATATTTTTTTCTTCATAATCACACCTCTTTATCCTCGTTATTTTGCGTTGCGACTTCGTCGGTCGTGACCTCAGCGACGTCTTTGTCCGCAATTACGTCTTCAATATGGTCATTTTGGCTTGCCATCTCTACTTGAAGAGAATCTGTTCCGTCAAAATTTTCGCCTGAAGAAAGCACCGATTCGTGCTCGTAACCGTTGAGGATATTCTCTCTTGCCGCTCTTTCTTTGAGTTCTTCAATCATTTTCTTATGTTTCTTTTCTGACAAATCCCAGAAAATATACGGTATTGCGCACAGCGCAGAAAATACCGTCGCCAAGATTGCAAGAGATCGGAAAAGCGGCTCCCTTACTATTGGATCGTAGAGTATATCGTAATCGTCCAAAAGTCCGTTGACTTCATATACTGCGGGGATGATAAATCCGGTACCTAAAGCAAGGAGTTGACCTATCATACCCAAATTGCCAGACATACCTTCAAATCTATCTCCAGTCGCATACTGTTGATAATCAAGCGCATCTGCGTTCATTGCAGGCGAAAGAATAATCATAACCGCCAAGCCGAAGAAAGATATATATGAGCCTATAAACAGCAAAACCACGTTGCTTGGGAAGAAAATCAAAATCGCAGAGGCAATAACAATGACTAAATTACTAAAAATTGCTACGTTGCGCTTGCCCAAAAACTTGATAAGGAATGGCGCGACAAACATACCCAATCCTGACGCCGTACCCATAACGAGCGACAGAATAGACTGAGCGTCTACGTTTTGCAAAATATATATGTATATCCACATCAAAACGCCTGTTATCGCCGCTCTTCCGAATGCAAACCAGCCTGAAATATTGAGTATCCACAAATATTTATTGCGAACTATCTTCTTAATGGCGTCCCAAAACTTGACTTTCTTTTCAAAGTTCTTGGCGACGATTACCCTCTCTTTGGTGCCAAAGTAAGCAAGCAAAGTCAACAGTACGCCGACGACTGCAAATATTGGGAATATCGTACGGTAAAAGTTTTGGTCGAGTTGTTGCAACTCAAACAATTTTGCAATCTGCGGGAACACCGCTCCGGTAATCGTAGGAGCAAGAGAATAGACCAAAGAAGATATAGAAATTATGTTGGCTCTCTCTTGAGAATTTGGGCTGATAAGTTGCGACAGCATAGTGTACTGTCCGATAAAGAATTGGAAAATAAAATTCAGTATCACGAAAAGTATGCCGACCACGATGCCCATAGTGACTTCGCCCCAACCGGGATCCATATAGGCAAATACTATCATAAGTATAGCGCTGGGGATAGAAAACCACAACAGCCACGGTCGCGCCTTGCCCTTGTTGCCGGGCGTATTATCTATCATCCAAGATTTGAGAGGTTGAATTGCGATTGTCACGCCAGCATTGACAAAACTCAAGATGGCAAGCGTAGTAGGTTTCATTCCATAAATCGAGCCAAGCAAAATACACGTTGATTGCAAAGTGATGTTGCCGCAAACTACCGCCAAAAATTGAGCGCCGATACCGCCTACGGAATACGCCACCGTCTCTTTTGACGGCACGTAATTTCCTTCGGCAGGTCTGTTCCAATGTTTAAAAAAGCCAATTATTGCATTGAAAATTTTCTTAATCATACATTCCCATTCCTTAAAATTACCTTATCTTAGATATTGTAACATAAGAAACAAGTTATGTAAAGACCCAATTTTCACAAATTTTACAAATATGCGCCTATCCTCTCTCTCGCAAATGCTTGGCAGGATTTATCTTACGCACTGGAATAGCGCACAGCATTGACACTGCGCAAATGAGTACGCAGATGAATAGCACTACGCAAACGGTATACCCCCAAGGTATGATAAATGCGAAGTGTCCCGCGCCAATATATTTGCCGAAAAGCGAAAGTATCGGCGACGTCGTAAGCGCGCCTATCAATGCGCCGATAATACTGCCGACTAATCCCAGCAAAAGCATTGAGGTGGCTATCTGCAACATTATATCAAGGCTCGTATACCCCAGCGCTTTATATACGGCGTAATTGCGTCTTTCGCGCAAGAGTTTGAGTTTGATAAGCATTATGAGCAACAATGCGATAACTATTGCGGTAATGGAGAAGAATACGCTCATCACTGCGTCCGCCGCAGTCTCCACCGTATTGAGAAAAGCGCTACCGATATAATCCTCTCCCGACTGAAAGCCGTTGAACATAACCTTACCGCCGTCCACTTGCATTAAGATTTCTCTCAGTTCGTCTATATCAGGCGCTTTGCCCTTTTCAAAATATATCAAATGGCGAACGTATTTTGAATCTTCAAGCGTAGGGATATCGTACAGTTCGTACAATATCTCGAGAAATCCCATAACCTTGCACATATCCAGCAAATTTTGAAAATACCCAACGATCACGCAACTCTTGTCGCTTTTGAGCGTACCTCTCTCCATATGCAAAGTCACGCTGTCGCCAAGTTTGTATCCCTTCTCCGTCGCATAAGCGTAATCAATGAGTATCTCGTTGGCATACTTGGGATATCTTCCCTTATAGACAAATTGTGTGCGTATATGATCAAAGTTTTCAAACAACTGTCCTTGACCGTATCCGCCGTCTATTTCCAAGCCCACGCTCGTAGCGCGCACGTCCGCCTCAAAGCCGTCTATGTTATGAATGGCGTCAAAATACGGAGAGGTGTCGTCATTGGAAAAATTGACGTAATAATCTGCGTTCTCTATTGCCGACATACTTATAATCGCCGTCTGATCAACTTTGAGATTATAAAACACAACGCTGACGAAAGAACACAACAGCGACATAATCAGCACTATCGCAACGACCATTACGCTCCTGTGAGTTTCGCCCACAATGCTCTTGATTCCAAGATGCGCATTGATATTGATTTTTGACTTGTTGAGCGACGCTCGATTGCGTCTAAAAGTGTGCGTCTGAATATTGTTACGCATAGCCGACAGTGGCGTAACGCTCTTGACCCTTGCAGTCGACAGATATACTACAGACGACACCACCGCCAATACGAACGCTATCGCCAAGAAAATTCCGCCGACGTTTACGCTTATCGCCTTTGAGCAGTCAAGTCTAGCCATACCCGTGACTACGTTGACAAACGCAGGCATAAGACCAACGCCGAGCGTAACGCCGACCGCCAAACATATTCCGCCTATCACTCCGTATATCGCAAGATAACTCAATCGCAATTGCGTCGTCGTATAGCCGAGCGCTTTCAACACGCCGAGATTACGCACTTCGTCAAATACGCTTGAGCGTACCAAAAATCCAATCACTATCGCCACTATTATAGCAACTATTACCGAAAAGGCTATGAGCGCAGTGCCGAGCAACAATATAAAAGACTTGGTACCTTGAGTAAATATCTCACGCGTAACATAATTATAGTATATATACGGCAACGTCGGATCTTGCGAAAGTCTGTCGACATTTAACTGTACTATTGCGCTTTCCAATTCTTTGCACAACTGCTGTTGGAGTCTTGCGCTCTCTGCCTCGTCTTTGCTGTCTATGCGGATATTGATATTGTATTCTCTCGTTATCCTGTCGTCTTCAGACTGCTTTGCTATCTCTTCAAACAAGTCTCCGCCAATATAGATATTGGCAGTGTTGTATATCCTAGTCATATCGTCGTATATACCAGCGATATATCCTTCGTACGTCTTGCCGTTTATCGTCGTTCGCACGTTATCGCCTACGCTAAACATCGTTGTCGCAATAAAGTTGCCTGTAACGTAAAATTTATAGCCTTCTTTTTCCACTGTGTCACGAAGTTGCGGTTTGAAAGCGTTGTTCTCGTCGTCTATATTGAGCGCAACCCAATTGGAAACAAACATATTGCCTATATAAGTCCTAGTATAAAACTCCAGCCGCTTGTCCGTGTTTTCTCCGTCTTCTTTCTCTAAATAATATATTTCCTGCAAGTCGTAATTCTCAACGTAATCTTTGCTTTTGAGAATCTCTTCAAGCCTTGCCTGTGACTCTCCGTATGGCGATTCGAATACGCTTATACAGCAGTCGGGAGAGTTGGATATATCCCTTGCCTTTTGATAAAGCGTGTCAATGCCAAAACATATAGACAGTCCGACTATCATCATAAGTACCGACAATATTATAAACAATCCTGTGATAATAAAGCCTGTCTTGCCTTTGTGAAAATGAGATTTGATAATGCTCCACATATTACCACCCCATTTCGTCGAGAAAGACCTTGAGAGTATCAAGTCTTTGTTTTTCCTGCGAGACGTCATAATTGCCGAGATCTATCTCGTTGAGAATCACTCCGTCTTTGAGGTAAAGTATTCTGTTGCCTCTTATTGCGCTGCGCATATCGTGTGTGACCATTAAGATACTCTTGCCTTCAGCGTGCAACTTGTTCATTATGTCAAGCACTGCTACAGAGTTTGCAGAATTCAATGCGCCTGTCGGCTCGTCGGCAAACACAACTTTGGGAGAATTGATTATCGCTCTTACAAGTCCCACTCTCTGCAACTCGCCGCCTGACATCTGCGAGGGAAACTTGTTGAACATATCCTCGCCAATACCCACTTGGCTCAATCTTTCGCAAGCCTCTTGATAAACTTGCTTTCTGTTGCGCCCAGACAAATACCCTGCGGCAAGCACGTTGTCCATAATAGACATATTGTCATTGAGAAAGACCTCTTGGAAAATGAACCCGCAATTTGTTCGTCTGAACTTGGCAAGTTTATCATTGGAAAAATCCGAAATAGTCTGAGCGTCAAAAATTATTTTGCCGAGCGTAGGTCTGTCCATACCTGATAATGCATATAATAGCGTCGACTTGCCCGACCCGCTGTTGCCCATAATCACGGTAAAATCCCCCTCGACAATATCTATATCGAGATTGTTGAGGACGTGTTGCTGAACGCCGCCAATAGAAAAGGTCTTGCACAGACCTTGAGTGCGAATAACGAATTTGTCATTTAACTCTTTCATAACTGCTCCTTTGACTTTCGTCATTCTCATTATAATACCGCTTTAAGCAAGAGAAATTGTCGTCAATCTTTCTTTTCTTAACTGTTTCTTTCTCAATTGCATTTAGGCAGCGCTATCTCCACTACGAAGCCGTCTTCGTTGCGGCATATCATCTCTCCGCCCATACGCTCGACCAATTTGCGACAAATATGCAAGCCCAATCCCTGCCCCAACTTCTCCGCAGTCTTTTCGCCTCTGTAGAATCTGTCCATAACGTAACTCAACTGCTCGGGCGGAACGCCTGCGCCGCTGTCGCGTATCAACGTAATAAGTTTTCCGTCTCGCTCAGACATAACAACGGATATATCAGTATCTGCATACTTATAAGAATTTGCAATGATATTGTCAATGATTTGCGTCATACGGATTTTGTCATAAAGCGTAAAGCAATCGGGCGGAGTGTTGATACTCGCCCTGTTATTGTAATCGCAAGAGGCTATCAATCGCGCCAAATCTTTGCTTGAGTGGCGAGTGAGGAACACGTTCAACTGTCCTTCCTCTTCAAGCGTAGCGTGATAAAAGTCGTTGACCAAATTATCTATCGCGCTTGCTTTGTCAAGTATCACAGCATAATTTTCGTTGCCGTCGACGGCGTATCCGCATTCGGCAATCGCCTTTATGCTCGCAAGCGGAGTCTTGATGTCGTGACCTATCTCCTGCATAAGCCTGCGCTTGTCAACGACAGACTTTTGCTCGGCAAGTCGGCTCTCTTTGAGATTGTTGCGCATAATGTCAAAAGCCTCTCCAAACGCTCCAAAAGAATTGTACTTATCAAGCGTAAGCGGAAAATCAAGATTACCCTTAGCAACCTCTCCTGAAAAGACTTTGAGTTTTTCAAATGGCTTGACGGTACGTCTATATAACAGACAGATACTCAACGCTACCGCAATAGCCATAATCGCAAAACATATCCCCAAATACAGCAAAAGGCTGTTGCGCATACTCTCAAAGCGGCCCTGCGATTTTATATAAAAGACAACTTTGCAATCGCCGTAGTCCACGACAATATCGCCGTTGCCAAGCGCTCTGTTTATCCTTGCGTCATACGACATTTCTTGCGTGTCCGTAGTTGAAAACAGCACCTGTCCGTCCTTGTCAAAAAGCGTGTAATCGTATATCTTTTCTGCAGGTTGTCGTCCGCTGTCCAACCCCTGCAAAACCTCATTGATATATACGTTGTCCACTCTCTGGTATTCAAAGCCGGCGCCTACGCCAAGACACACAGCCGCCAGAATTGCAAACAGCGCGACTATGCCAATAATAAATTTTTTCATATAAGCCTCTTTTGCAAAATTTGATACTTCAAACGAATTTGTACCCTACGCCCCACAGCGTAGCGATATACTCATTGGGATAGCGCTCCAATCGCTCTCTTATGCGACGGATATGCACGTTGAGAGTATTGTCGGAATAATACCCCTCTCCCCAAACACTGCGGATAATATCGTCTTTGTCAAGCACCTTGCCTCTGTTGGAAAATAGATAATAAAAGAGTCTGAACTCCATATTCTTGAGTTTGATTTCCTCTCCGTCACGAAAGATAGTCATTGCGTTTTTGTCAACGGTAAGATTTTTGTAATGCTCGGCAGAAGTCTTTTTCTCCAACAACTTCTGGGCTTTGCACAGCAAGACTTTAAGCGAAAACGGTTTGACGATATAGTCGTCTGCGCCCAAGTAATATCCGCGGAGCATATCTCTCTCTTCTTCTCTTGCCGATATCAGCAGTACTTTTGCGTCAGGACAACGCTGCTTTATCTTCTCTATCAAATCATATCCGCTGATTGTGCCGAGATTGATATCAAGCAAAATTATTTTGACGTCGCAAGGGATTTGCTCTACGGCTTTTGCGTCGTACTCAGCCTTAGCGGACAGACCAAACATCGCAAAATATTTTGCAATTGCGTCGGCAAGTTCTTTTTCGTCGTCAATAATCCAAATATCCTGCATAAATTCCCCTAGAGTAGTTTATCAACGTTTTTATTTTAACATATATTACCGCTTTTGAAAATATCAAATTGAAAAGAATTTATCGGAATTTCTTTCCTATTTATTTCTTACTCAAAAATTTCATAAAACTTTTTTCAGCGCCTGTGTGATCACGACGTAACCTTGCGCATTGGGGTGCAGACCATCATAAGTATACTGCTTGTCAAAGTTACCGTCGCCGTCTGCAAGTATAGGATATAGATCGACAAATGTTACTTGTTGATGCAAACACTCTTCTTTAAGCAAAGAATTGAGTTGTTGAATATCTTTATTACTGCGTATGCCTACCATTGTTGAGTTGATAGATTTGTTGACAGGCAACAAAGAGCAAATTATTATATTTTCCACGCCTGCTTGCTTGCTTTTTTCCACTGTCTTGCTGATGTTGTCAAGCACCGTGTCAAGAGAGATCTTACGGCTCAAATCATTCGTCCCTACAAGAACTATCAAAGTTTGAGGTGCTATATTAAGCGCGTTGTCCTCCAATCTCTCCAATAGTTTGTCTGAGGTATCTCCGCTTATTCCTCTGTTGTATACTTTTGTGTCCAAAACTCCATCAAAAAGTTCAGTATTATATATCTCTATAATAGAGTCTCCTATAAGCACAGTTTGATTCTTTTGCGCATAGTTTTCATTGAGGAGCGTATAATTATCTCTCTTCGTCTGTTTGACTACGTCATAATCCGTCGAAATGACACTTGAGCAACCTGACAAGACGCCCGCAAAGATACTTGAACACAAGATAAACGTAACAATGATTGCAATACTTTTTATTTTCATATTTCCCCCTTAAAGTCAACAAATATATTATACTATCAATTTTAAACATCTGCAATAAAAAAATATACGCCCAAATTGCGAGCGTATATTTTATACTTCTGATAAAGTAATGCTTTTGATTTTATTTAAAGTCGTCGCTACCGAAAAAATCAAAGTCCTCTTTTACTTCGTTTGCATCGGCCTGTGAGTCCAAATCGCCGTCTACGACTACGTAGCCGTTGTCAACAACGCTGTCTGCCTGTTCTTCTTCAGGAAGCAAACTCAAATAGAACTTTGCCTTGGCAACTTCCATATAAGGAGCAACCCAGAAAAACAAGATACCAAAAGTCAACAATGACAACAACATCCAACCGATAAAACTAAACTGCAAGCAGAAAAGTCTCCATTTGTTGCCCTTCATCATTGCCATAGACTTCTTTCTTGCGTCGTTGGCAGAAATGTTCGGGTTGTCAAGCAAGATATAATAACTCATTGAATAAGAGTAAGTCTTGATTATGCCCGGGATAAAGAACAAGAACGTCCACAAAGCAATCAAAATGTTGTTGGTAATATACAATACCAAAGATCTGGTAAAATCGTTAAAGCCCTTGAAAAGCATACCTACTTCAACGTCTTTGCCGCGAGCAACGTTGAGCCCTATAAGAGCAGCACCTAGTGTTATCGGTCCCATAATAATCAAACCGACAATCGCGCCAACACCTACGTATGTTCCGCCTGCGCACGCTCCAGAAATCAAATCAAAGATAAGAAAAGCCAGTACGCAAACTCCCCATTTGCCGCTGAGGCTTTTCCAAGCAGATTGTCTGTAATCTTTTGCCTTCATTTTACACCTCGTTTAGTTATATTTTTTACAATGCTATTTTAGCACCGCTATAACCTGATGTCAATATATTTTTTATGCAGATTTTACAAAAAATATAGACATTATATAATATGTAGTAAAAAGAATATTTATAACGTTAAAATTATTTGACCGTCTTTTTTGTTGCGCTCTTTTTAGCCGCAGGCTTTGAAGTCTTGCTTGCCTTGACTGCTTTGTCGCAAGGATTCTCAAGGCTCTTGTCGCACTTTGAACAAAAGTCGTAAGTTCCGCAGGTGTCATAACCAGCCTTTTGACTGTCGTTCCACTTTTTGATATCCATTTCCTGTTGTTTTTTTGTAAGCATAAATATAACCTCCGTTTTACTACAGTTTAGTCCCCTAATAGATATTTGTCAAACAAATTTCAAACTTCTCCGTTTTCCAAGACTTGACGAGCGCACTTTTGCTGAGCCGTCTTTTTGTTTTCTCCCTCTGCGCTTGCCACAAGATTGCCGTCGATATACAACTCAACCGTAAATATCGGCTGATGCTCTTCGCCTTTCTTACCATTATCCTTAAAATCAATAGTATGTCCGGCGTACTTTTCGTATAAAGTAGATTTAAAATCTTTTTTGCAATTATCTTTAGCCTGGGCTATCAACGAGGACAAATCTTTTACGACAAATTCTCTCGCCTTTTCTATCCCGCCGTCAAGATATATCGCTCCGCAAATAGCCTCAAATATATCGCTGCGGATATTGTCGCTCAACTGTCCAAAACCCATCTTGAGATACGCGTCGTATCCCTTGTCTTTGACTACGCCGGCAAGCGGAGTCGCCGACACGATCGCACCTCGCATCTTCGTCAACTTGCCCTCGTCAAAATTGGGATAGTCCTTGCACAATTCGTCGGCAATGATAAAATCCACTATACTGTCGCCCAAAAATTCCAACCTCTGATAGTTTTCTCCGCCGTGAATATGCGAATAAGAAGGGTGTGTCAACGCCCTTTGCAAAAGATTTTTGTTCTCAAAAGTATAGCCTATCAAAGTCTCTATATCTTTCATCATTCCTCTTGAGCGTCGCTCTTTTTGTTTGCAAGCGCGCTTGCAATCTTTCCGCACGCATCGACCTGCGCCATCTCCACAGCGCGAATTATTGCATTTTTAAACGCCAAAGCGTTGCTTGCTCCGTGCGCCTTGACGACAACTTTCTTTACGCCCAAAAATACTCCGCCGCCTACTGCGTCACTCGACATAAGTCCTTTGAGTTTTTTAAGCGAAGGCTTGAGAAGAAGATACCCAAGTTTTGCTCTTAGACCGCCTTCCGTAATATATCTCTTGAGCATAGAGAAAATCGTCTTGCCCATACCTTCTGCGGCTTTCATACTCATATTGCCTGCAAAACCGTCGGCTACTATCACGTCAACGTCGCCCGCAAACATTTCTCTCGCCTCAATATTGCTGACAAAGTTTATATCGCAATCTTTCAATAAAGCGTGAGCCTCCTTAGTCAAAGCGTTGCCCTTTTCCTCTTCCGTTCCGTTGTTGAGGAGAGCAACCTTTGGATTGTCTATGCCCATACTGCTCATAAAAGCGCTGCCCATAATGGCAAATTCTTTTAGCATACTAGCCTTACAATCTACGTTTGCTCCGCCGTCTACAAGTATCGTCTGCTTACCGTCAATCATAGTTGGCAAAAGCGGCGACAGCGTAGCCCTCTGCGCTCCGTCTACAAGTCTGACGAATATTGTCGCGCCCACAAGCAAAGCGCCGGTATTGCCCGACGATACAAATCCGTCGTATTCTCCGCCCGCCAACGTCTGAAGTCCAAGCATCATAGAAGATTGCTTTTTTCTTCTCACGGCAAGCGTGGGAATATCGTCGTTGGTCACGACTTCGCTTGCGTGTAAGATACTCAATCTTGACTTGTCGTACGTCTTGTCTGCAAGATACGCGCTGATTACGCTTTCGTCTCCGCAAAGCGTAAGTTGTATATCCTTGTTTTCTTCCAATGCTAACAATGCGCCGTCAATTGCGCTATTAGGACAGTTGTCTCCGCCAAAACAGTCAAGTATTATCTTCATAGTCTCTTCCTTTGATATTTTAATCGTCTATTATATTATAATCATTTTAATATATAACTCTACAAAAATCAAGCAAACTAATATTTTATTACATTGAGATACCGTTGAATATAACCGCAAAAATATAACAAAAAACGGAGCCAAAAGGCTCCGCTTGCGTTATGCTAATAACTTATTAGTCCTTATTGCTCTTCTCAACAACAAGTTCGCCATCGTAATAACCGCAGTTAGGACATACTCTGTGGTTTGCTTTCAACTCGTGGCATTGTGGGCACGCCGAAAGATTTGGAGCGGTCAACTTCCAATTTGCCGAACGTGCACGTTTTCTTTGTTTTGATGTTTTCGCCTTTGGTACTGCCATTGCCAACACCTCCATTTCATACTGATAAAATTAATTGCTATTGCATTATAATTGATTTTTTTACCTTTGTCAAACAAAATGCAAAAGATTTGTATTTTATTTTAGAGCGCCTCTACGATTTCTTTTGTCTCTCTCGCAATGACGAGTTCTTCATTCGTAGGAATGACGAGTACTGCCACCTTGCTGTCCTTTGCGCTTATGTCTGCAAAACTGCCTCCGGGAGCGCTTTGGTTGAGTTTTTCGTCAAGTTTTATGCCCAAGAATTCCATATCCCCAGCCACTGAATTGCGGATACGCGCGCCGTTTTCGCCAATACCGCCAGTGAATACTACTGCGTCAAGTCCGCCCATTGCCACTGCGTACGAGCCAATAAGTTTGCGTATCTGATAAGCGAACATATCGTAAGCAAGTTTTGCTCTCTCGTTGCCATTGTCGATAGCCTCGCAAAGTTTTCTGAAGTCGGAACTTACTCCGCTCACGCCAAGAAAACCGCTCTTTTTGTTGAGATAATTGCTCATATCGTCAAGGGACATACCCTTTGCGTTGGCAAGCATAACTACTGCGGCGGCGTCAATATTTCCCGCTCTCGTACCCATAATGAGACCTTCAAGCGGAGTCATACCCATAGAAGTGTCAATACATTTGCCGTCTTTTACCGCGGTGATAGAAGAGCCGTTGCCAAGGTGACAGGTGACTATCTTACCGCTTGGCTTACCCTTGGAAGAAAGATACTTGATTGCCTCTTGAGATACAAACTTGTGCGAAGTGCCGTGGAAACCGTACTTACGTATCTTAGTCGCCTGATAATCCTCGTAAGGAATAGCGTACATCTTTGCCTTGTCAGGCATAGTGCTGTGGAACGCCGTGTCGAATACCACTACGTTGGGACAGTCGACTATTGACATACAAGACTTGAGACACGCAAGGCTTGCAGGGTTGTGCAACGGAGCAAGAGGCGCTATCTCCTCAAGTTTTTTGATAGCCTCGCCGTCTACGTAAGAAGACTTTGTGAAAGCCTCGCCAGAGTGCACTACTCTGTGACCTATTGCGCTTATTTCCTTTGGAGAAGATATACTGCCGTACTCCTTGTTTGTCAAACACTCCATTACAAGATTAAACGCGTCGGTATGATCGGCAAGCGGTCTTTCCACTACGTAAGACTTGCCGCCCACCTTATGAGTGTTCTTTGAGCCTTCGATTCCTATACATTCTACAGTTCCTTTGCAAATGACTTCTTCTTTCGTCATCTCAATAAGTTGATATTTGAGAGAAGAACTTCCTGCATTGACAACCAATATTTTCATAAACTACTCCTTATAATACGATACTTAAAAAATTGTTTTAGTTTTGACTTGCCTGCACTGCCGTGATTGCGACTACCGCAACGATATCGTCGCTCGTGCAACCTCTAGAGAGGTCGTTGATAGGTTTTGCAAAGCCTTGACAGATTGGACCTATAGCAGTCGCTCCGCTAAATCTCTGCGTGAGTTTGTAGCCGATATTGCCCGACTGCAAATCAGGGAAAATAAAGATATTTGCCTTGCCTGCCACGTCGCTGCCAGGCGCTTTAAGTCTGCCTACGGACGGCACGATTGCGGCGTCTACTTGCAACTCGCCGTCAATCTCTATCTCAGGCGCTTTTTCTCTCACAAGATTGGTCGCCTCGACGACTTTGTCTACGAATTCGTGCTTTGCACTGCCCTTTGTGGAGAATGAAAGCATAGCAACTTTTGGCTCTTCAATGCCAGCCAAATCCTTTGCTGTAGCAGTGGAAGAAATTGCAATATCAGCAAGTTGCTCCGCCGTCGGATTGATATTGACTGCGCAATCGCCAAATACCATTATATCTTGCGCCTTGTATGGCGTACCCTCAAATGCCATAAGGAAACAACTAGACACCGTCTTGATACCCGGCTTGGTCTTGACAATCGTAAGGCCCGACCTCAACACGTTGCCTGTGGAATTGATTGCGCCGGCTACCATACCGTCTGCGTCGCCCTTCTTAATCATCATTGCGCCAAAGTTAAGATACTTTCTAATCTCAGTCTTTGCGACGTCCAACGTCATACCTTTTGCCTTTCTCAATTCATAAAGGGTGTTGGCATAATCTTCTATATCTGCCGTCAACGGATTGACTATCTTGATGCCGTCAAAATTTGCTTGCGGATACATAACTTTCAACTTCTCTTCGTCACCGAGAAGTATTACGTTGGCAATCTTATTTTGAACGATAGTCTGCGCCGCCTCGACTGTACGAGGCTCCTCGCCCTCTGCCAATACGATGGTCTTGTTGAGTTTTTTTGCTTTGTCGATAATGCTGTCGATAATTTTGCTCATTTCACTTCCTCCGAATTACTTTATTTTTAATTCAGTATGCTATATAATTGATATAGTAAATTATACTCTCTATAAAAAAGATTGTAAAGAGTTTAAGGAGCAAAAAATGAAAATTGCCGTCATAATTTGCGAATACAATCCATTGCAAAAAGGACACGTATACCATATTTCGCGCGCCATAAAAGACACTGGAGCGCAGAAAGTAATATGCATTATGAGCGGCAACTTTACACAACGAGGAGAACTTGCAATCGCCGACAAATATACGCGCGCAACTTGGGCAATCAAAAACGGCGCAGATATGGTCGTAGAACTTCCTCCGCAGCACGTCCTGACTACGGCAAAGTATTTTGCGCTCGGCGGCGTAAAGATTGCAGATTTGATAAAGGGCGAAGTTACGTTGTCTTTTGGCAGCGAACTTGGCAATCTGCAAGTACTGCAAGATATAGCGTCTTTTCAAGAAAACGACGCTTTTAAAACTGCTCTTGACGAAGAACTTAAAAGGGGCAACGGTTATGCTAAGAGTTATGCAGCCGCTCTAACTCAACTTCATCCCGACTATGCCGACGCTCTGACGACGCCCAACAACATTTTGGCGGTGGAATATATCAAGGCTCTTAATGCAGTTAAATCATCTATTGTTCCTCACACTATTGCAAGGGTTGGCGGCGGATATCACCAAACGACAGCCGACGAGTACCCCTCTGCAAGCGCAATCCGCAGTATGTGGCAAAAAGGAGATTTGCAGACACTCGCTCAAGGCGTTCCGCAATGCGTATATGATTATCTTAAAAATACCTCGCCGACAGATTGGCAAGACGCCAACGACAAAATGTTTGCCCTCTTGAAATTCAATGTCAATAATATCGACTTAAAAAATATTCACGGCATTAAAGAAGGCGTGGAAAACAGAATTATCGCTGCGCTTAAAGAGAGCGATTGCTGGCAGGAACTTGTCGACAAATTGGCGACAAAAAGATATACCAACGCTTATCTATTGCGTACGCTGATAAATATTCTCATATCAAATACTTTTCAAGCGCAAGACCTGCAAGACCAAAATATTGATTTTGTCAACGTGCTTGCCATAGAAAAGAACTGCAAAGATCTGCTGTCTGCTTTTGACTGCCGAGTGATAACCAAATCGTCAGATCTTCCCAACGGCAGTTTAATCAAACGCGCAGACAACCTATATTCAAGCGTAACAAAAAACATACCACAATATATGCAGATAGTTGAAAGATAGACTATTAAACAAAGACTGTCGCAAATCGCTTGCGACAGCCTTTATTTTGGAA
Source organism: Clostridia bacterium (assembly GCA_029061605.1). Taxonomy (GTDB): domain Bacteria; phylum Bacillota; class Clostridia; order Christensenellales; family UBA3700; genus RACS-045. The sequence goes on from JAIDRT010000034.1 coordinate 29,645, forward strand.
TACCTATTAAAATTGATTATTTTCTTATCTCTACGCCGTAAGTCTTGATAAACTCCACGTCATTCATAAGTTGTTCGCTTGTAACGTTGGACTTGGCGATCAATGCGTTTTGTAATTTTGCTTGCGATATAATCTCGGCATTTTGCGCTATCTGTACTTGTTGTTGGCTGGCAATTTGCGAAAGTTGATTGGATATTACGCCAAGTTGAGCAGATATTCTTGCCGCCGCGCTTTCTATTGTTGAGCAAATACATTCCGTTGCCTCCTGTATCGCCCCAATAATACGCTTGGTCTGTATCTCTCGCTCAAGTAGTTGCAACGCCTCTTTTATGCTTTCCGCTCTGCCTGTCTCTATGTAAAAGATAATCAAATCAAGATATTGCCAATCTCTTTCATCCAGCAACTTGTTGAACGTCTTTTGCAGTGACTCATAAACTGCTGCGCTACTATTATTAATCTTTTCACATTGCGGCACATAGTGTTTATGAACAGCCTTGTTAATTTCTTTAAATTCGTTTAAAACATTAAGATTATATCTCTCGCAATCAAAAATACCGCGATCTGTATCTATAAATCCGTGCGCCAGCCAAATTAAGATTCCTGCTGCCACAATACCCAATCCACATAGAAACGCAAAACCGAATTTTTCGCTTTTTATATTTATTACCAAGAAACAGATTGACACTATAATTCCTATAATCAGCGTAATATCAATCAAACTTCTCAATATTTTGTTTCTTTTATCTCGTTGCGCAAATTCTTTGTACCTTTTTTTCTTATCTTCTATATGGGATTTGTACCTTTCGAATTGCAATTCAAATTCCTTTGAACATAACCACTGCACAAAAGATTTCTTTGCTTTATGAATATTTTTCTCGTCTTTTAAATCATTGCACCCATTCTGCTCTTTTATCTTATTTAATTCACGATAACTAAAGCAATCACTTTCATCCTCTTCACACTCTTCGTCTTCTGCAACATCTTCGCATTTCTGATCCACAACCCATTGCATTACCTCAATATCATTATACCGTCCATTGGCACAGTAATAATCTATGTTATTCGAATATAAGTTGATTGCGTCTGCAATTTCTTCCTTTTCTTCAATATTTTTTAGAATTTCATCCAACTCATTCTCTTCCGTTTGACAAAGTTCGTCGGCATTTTGCGAGATTAAAGACAATCCCGCGCGCAAAGCATATAATTCGCCCAGCGTGTCGTTGTTTTTTGCTACATCTTCCATACTCTTTTCTCTCCTTTTGATTAAAATAAAAATAGGCATCCCAAAAGAGATGCCCACACAAGGTATCCCTTTCGATTGTTTTGCACCACAACTCCTCTACACATAGCAAGGATGAAAGAGAATACACTTATGCCTAATGTATTTTCCTTGCTGTGTGATATATTAAGTTGTGGTGCAAATTTAGTGTAACATAGAAAATTCAATTATTCAAGCGTTTTAAATTTTATAACGATTAAAATTTATATAGTTAGACTCTTCGACTTCGTTTCACTCCGCTCAGAGTGACATAAATAAGTTGAGATTTCTCCACTTCACTGCGTTTTGGTCGAAATGACAATGTATAATTACGCTTTTTTTGACATATATTTTGATATGTTTACTCTCTCTAAAAAAGCAAGAAAGGCGTTGCCATTTTCGCTAATAATATGCTTTTTTATTTGCTGTCTTGTCATCAATCCGCAAAGATATATTCAAAGTATTTTCAGCGGAATGTTGCTCTTTGCAAAAAACGTGGCGCCCGCGCTATTTCCCTTTTTCTTTTTTACAAAACTTCTCACTGGTCTTGGCGGAGCAAGCGCGCTTGGGAAAGCCCTCAAAAAACCTGTGGCAAGGCTCTATAACGCTCCTCAAGAGAGCGGATATATATTGGTAATGAGTTTGATATCCGGCTACCCTATTGGAGCAAAACTCATAAGCGATTTTTACGAAAACGGCAACTTTACGATAGAAAATTGCAAGAAAGTCTCTACGTTTACGTCCACTTCAGGACCGCTCTTCGTAGTGGGCACGGTAGGTACGCTGATGCTCTCATCTCCAAAGGCAGGATACGTGCTATTTTTGTGTCACGCGCTTGGCGCTCTAGTCAACGGACTGATATATAGAGGCAGAAAGAGCGAAGAAAAGGCTCTGTCAATGCCGCCGTCGCAAAACGATGACGATCTGCTCAACAAATCTATCACGTCGTCAATTCTATCAGTGCTTGTCGTAGGCGGATATATCGCCATTTTCAGTATGATAATTGACATTGCAATAGACCTCAAGATCGTAGACGCCTTAGCATTTTTGCTTGAAAAGCCCCTGTCTCTCTTTGGCATATCAGAGCAAGTAGCAGAGGCTACGGTAATATCTCTGATAGAAATCACAAGAGGTTGCCAAGCCTTTGCGCAAAGCGGAGTAAGCATAAAAATAATCCTGCCGTTTATCGCAGGACTACTCTCTTTCGGCGGTCTTTCCATTACATTTCAATCTTTGACTTTTCTCAAAGGCTGCAAGGTCAAGACGTCGTATTATATGCTGGTAAAACTCACTCAAGCCATCGTAACTTTCTTGATATCTTTGGCTGTCGTGCAAATATTTTATTGATTTCCGCCATCTCCGTCGCATTCTCCGCCGTCACTCACGTAAAGACTGTTGCGCTTTGCGTATACTTTGTTGAGCATATCTCTCATAGAATTCTCAACGTCCAAGTAAAGAGCGTTGACTTGCTCATAACTCTGCTCAACAAGATTATCGGCATAAGCGCCGGCATTGTTGACGAGTTCGCTCGCCTGCATTTGCGCATCTTTCATTATCTCGCTCTCTGCGACTAGGCGCATCGCCTCTTGCTTTGCCTCTTCGACTATAGCCTGCGCCTCTTTGTCAGCCTCCGCCTTGATATTGTCGCAATCTCTCAAAATCAAAGTAGCCTCTGCAAGTTCTGCCGGAAGTTGATTTCTTATCTGCTGCAACATTATAAGACAAGCGTTGGCGTCGACAAGACGCATATTGGAAAACATCTGTTTTTTGCCGTTGTTGATAGTCTCCTCAAGCCTGTCCAAAAGTCTGCTTATCGTCATCGTATTCATAGTTTCTCCTTATAAGCCTTGACGACTGCTCTTGCTACGCCGTCTGGCAAATATTTTTTTATATCCTCGCCATTTTTGAGTTTTTCTCTTATCAGCGAGGAAGAGATTTCTCTTATGCCCTCAACGAGTTGAGTACGCAATCCGTGTTCTTCGTTGAACTTCGCCATATCCTCTTCGTACTTGAGATCTTCTTGATTGCGATACCCTCTATATACCTTCTGTATTCCGCGCTCTTTGCAATACTCGTATACGTATCCGTCGCACACGTCAACGGTGACGTTGAGATAATCTTTGACGGCGAGCCTTGCAAATTTCAATCTCTCTTCAAGTGAAAACAAGTACTGCTTATCAGGATTGCAAGCAAGCAATATGACAATTTCGTCGTATTCGTCAAGCGCCTTGTCCAACACGTCTAAATGCCCCTTGGTGATCGGGTCGTAACTCCCCGCAAGCGCAGTCTTGCCTCTAGACGTCGCTATATAGTCAACAGTGACGATACCAAAACTCTTACGCTTTGCTACATACATACCGTCAGGCAACTTATATTGCTTATCGGAGTGCTCATAAATAATATATCCGCCGTCGGCAAGCATCCCTCTGTCCTTGACGATTTGGCATATTTCCTCAATATAGTCCGTCTTATACGGCGGGTCTACAAAGATAAAATCCCATTTGCCTTCCGCCGTATACAGCGTATCTCTAAAATCCCTGTTGACAGTCTTATATGGTTCGACTATCCCCTTGAGATTGCTTTGCGTGAGAGCAATTGACGTCCTGCTTGCATCGGCAAAAAGCGTATAACTTGCGCCTCTACTGATAGCCTCGATACCCATCGAGCCGCTGCCGCAGAACAAGTCAAGAAATCTGCTGCCTGCGACGTCAAATTGAATTACGTTGAAGATACTCTCCTTGACCTTGTCGCCTGTGGGACGCACGTCGTTGCCTATTGGAGATTCTAGCCTTTTGCCTCTGTATTTTCCGCTTATTACTCTCATATAGGTTTGCTCCTAAATGTCTTGCCTTTTGACTGCGCCGCTTGGCGTAATCAGCATATCGAGAGGCTTGTCCCAACTGTCGCAAACCACTTCGTTGACAACCTGTTCTTCAAAGGCAAGTCCCACCTTAAACGTGTCTATGGCTTGAAAATATCTATCATAATATCCCTTGCCCTTTCCAAGCCGATTGAGCCTTCTGTCCACGCCCAAAAGCGGCGTGATTGTCACGCTTGGACTTACGTCACTTGGCGACAGCCTTTCGCCGATAGGCTCGTATATGCCCCAATTCGCCTCTTTATATCTTGTATCTTTATCCACCTTGACAAGCAACATATCGTTGCCGTCGACAACAGGCAAATATACGTCTCTGCTTTGGCAAAAATACTCTATGATTGCTTTTGTGTCAACTTCGCTTGGCAAGGAATTGTATATGCATATACTTCCGCTTGGCAATGGCGCGCTTTGCAAAATTTTTGCAATCTCTCCGCTTTGCTCCGCCTTATTGGTTATGCCTGCGATAATGGCTCTCAATTCCTTTCTTTGCGACGGCTTGTCCATCAATTTTTCGCCTTATAATAGTTGATCAAACAGCCTTTGGATATTATGTCTCTCTCGTCTGCCGTCAATGCGTCAACGGTCAAAACTGTGTCTATAACTTTGCCGCTGCGGACTATCTTTGCGTCAAACTCGCAACCGCCTTTCTCTATAGTATTCTTGACGTCATATACCACTATTATATCGCCGTCTTGATATTCCTCTTGCGAAAGGAATGGCAACATACCCCAGTTTATAAGATTTGAGCGATATCTCTTGGTTGCATACTCTTTGGCAATGTTGCACACGCCGCCAAGCACTCTTTGACAACTTGCAGCCTGTTCTCTTGCGCTGCCGTCGCCGGGTTTGACTGCATAGACGCCGCTGCCTATTGACACGCTGCCCTTGAGCGTCACGCCTGCCTTATTTACTGCGTCAAGATACTCTCCGCCAAGTCCGCTCTTTCTTCTGTCAAGTTCGCCTTCAAAAATCTTCTTTGCCTTACCTACGTAATCAGGACACTTTCTTGAGAGCGCAAACTCTGCAAGTTTCATTGGATTGGAGCGATAACTTGACGTCTCGCCAGACGGAATAAGTTCGTCTGTGGTCGTCACAGGGTCATTGATGACTGCGGCAAGTTTGACGACGATATTATCCGTCAGCGCAATTACTTCCGGCCAGTCGCAGATATTTGGACCGTACTCAAGATTTGCATCTTTGTCAGGCTTGCTCCAACCGTTGTATACTCTCTTTTCATATATAGTCTTATCGTATTCAAACGTAGGGATTGTATTGTCGTAATCCATACCCATAGCGCTCGTCAAAATTCCGCCGTTGGCTGCCGTCGCCGCAATAGAACGCGCATCCATAAGCGCGACTGACGCAATTTGATTATTTGCAGGCTTGCTGCCCTCTCTCGACTCAAAGTTGCGAGTGGTGTGTCTTATTGACAATGCATTGTTGGCAGGTACGTCGCCTGCGCCAAAACAAGGTCCGCAGAACGCGCTCTTGACGTTGGCGCCGCTCTTGACAAGGTCTGCTATTGCGCCTTTCTTAAGCAAGTCGTAATATACCGGCGTGGAAGAAGGATATACGCTCAACGTAAACTTGCCGTCGCCCACCGCTTTGTCTCTTAGTATTGCGCTTGCCTCTATGATATTATCGTAAGTTCCGCCTGCGCAACCTGCGATTATGCCTTGCTCTACTCTCACTTTGCCATTGACAATCTTGTCTGTCAACTTGAAGTTGATTTTCTTGTTGTTGAGAAGTTCGTTGCATTGCTTTTCCACTGCCGACAGTATGTCTTGAGGATTGTCTATCACGTCTTGCAAATTATATACGTTGGATGGGTGGAAAGGTAGAGCGATTTGCGGAACTACCTTTGACAAGTCAACTTCCACAACGCCGTCGTAATAAGCCAACTTATTTGGAGCAATTGACGCATAATCGTCCATTCTGCCTCTGACTGCGTAATAATTCTTGACTTCGACGTCGTCAGTCGTCCATATAGACGACAAACAAGTTGTCTCCGTCGTCATTACGTCAATGCCGATACGGTATTCTATAGGCAAATTCTTGATGCCTTCGCCGACAAATTCCATAACTTTGTTCTTGACGAAACCGCCCTTGAACACTGCGCCGATTATCGCAAGCGCAACGTCTTGCGGTCCCACGCCCTTTCTAGGCGCGCCTGTGAGATGAATGGCAACTACGTCAGGATACTTGATATCGTACGTACGGCAAAGAAGTTGTTTTACAAGTTCCGGTCCGCCTTCGCCCACTGCCATAGTGCCGAGCGCTCCGTATCTTGTATGTGAGTCTGATCCCAAAATCATCTTGCCGCAACCTGACATACACTCGCGCATATAAGTATGTATTACCGCCTGATGAGGTGGCACGAATATTCCGCCGTACTTCTTGGCTGCCGACAAACCGAAGACGTGATCGTCCTCATTGATCGTACCGCCTACGGCGCAAAGCGAATTGTGACAGTTGGTCAATACGTAAGGTATGGGAAATTCTTTTAGCCCGCTCGCCTTTGCCGTCTGAATAATACCAACGTACGTAATATCGTGAGACGCCAAAGCGTCAAACTTGATTTGCAGCGGTTGCCCCTTTTGCGTAACAGGCAAAGTATTGTGCTTTGCCAAAATGCCGTAAGCCATCGTGCCTTTATACGCATCGTCAATGGCTTTTGCGTCAATTCCCATTGCTTTCAATTCGTCCAAAGAGACGAACTTTCCGTCAAAATAATAATTCGCTTGCTTTAGTTCAATCATTTTTGTATTTTACTCCAAGTAATTTATTCTAAATATTTCTTTATAACGATTTAATTATATATCAATTTGCGATATATTGCAAGTCTATGATTTGTTACTTGCAGGCTTTTTTTACCGCAAACTTCTGGCAAAAACCTATTGGATGATAAGACTGTTTTGACTTGCGCAGTCCTTCCAATCCCATATCTTCCTGTCTGTTGACAACTCTTACGCCGCTAAAATGCTTTTGCGCAAACGCCTGACAAAGATAGGAATATACGCCGTCGTAATCTATATCTCCCTTTTCAATATGCGTGATACCCACGTTTGATGGAGTAATCTCACCCAACGAAAAACCTATTATCTTGCCCTGATATTCTATTACGTCAGCAAAATAACTATCATATTTCTCCACCATTTTGAGAGCCAAAGCAATTACGTATTCTTCGTTGTTTGCCATATCGTCGTATTCTTCGTCGTCAAACACCTTGCTCTCTTCCCAGCCGTTGATAAATGCAAAAACTTTGTCTTTGTCTTGCGCTACGTATGAGCGGAACACGCAACCCCCATCCTGATTTGGAGCATACGCCTTGACGAAATTATTGACGTGATTGCGCTTGGAGTGAAGTTTTTTGCCGGCGTAAGTCATAAGACTTTGCGGGTCGTAGAGATACTCGGCATAGTCTGCATTTTCCACGTATTCGTAATCCGCTCCCAGAATATCTACGTATTGCTTGGGCGTGGACATAACGTACATATTCTCTCCGTCTGCCTTGCATTGATTTGCGATATTAGCGTACGCCTCTTTGATTTTGTCCAATTGGCAAAGCGGCGGCAGATATATACGTCCGTCTCCCACGCCGTCTTCATTGAATTTGTCGTGCGGTCTAAAACGCAAATATATTACTCCGTCTTCTTGCGCTATCTGCATACTGGGATAGTTGAAAAAGTCCCAACCCTTGAGATAAAGAATAGAATACTCGCTGCCGTCATAGTCAATGAGCCTTTGAATGTTTGCTATACTTGAAAAGTCCTCGTCCTTAATTGCTCTAAATAGCATAATTTCCTTATTTTAGTTGTACATATCTTATTTTGTGTGTATAATTGAAGTATGAAAAAATTTTATCCATTTAAACAAAAATCTTGGATATACGCTCTCTCCATACTAGCAATCATTATATTGTTAATTTTTATGATTGTCAAGATTTTGGGCATTGCAGGCGTGGGGAATTTGACTTCGTATCATCAAATCGAAGATACCGTGGCAGCCGTAATTATGGGCGTAGTAATAATATTACTCAGCGTATTCGTCTTTATATGCGGTCTGTCATTTGGCAAAAACTCAATGTATTACGTAATGGGATTCTTGGTAGAGCGCGTCAAGTATGAAGATATAATAGTGATAAATATGGACGCCAAAGGCGAATTTATGTTGATATACTATAAAGTCAAAAGACGTGGTATGGTCAAAGATGCCAAGACTGGAGTCAACGCCGACGTGATATACGTCAATTGCAACAACAAATACTTTGACGAAATGATAGAAAGGTTGAGAGAAAAACACCCATCTCTCGTAGTAGAATTCGTAACGGCAAAACCAAAGAAAAACAACAGTTCTAATTAAGTGACACAGACAAAGTCACTAAAGGAAAAAAATATGAAAGCAGTACTTGCAAGCAACAACAAACACAAACTCGTTGAGATAAAGGCAATGCTCTCGGGCAAATTCGAGGATATTCTCACGCTCAAAGATCTTGGCATAGAGATAGAAATTGAAGAAAACGGAACGACCTTTGAGCAAAACGCATACATAAAGGCAAGCACTATTGCCAAAATGACAGGTATGCCCGCAATCGGAGACGACAGCGGAATTTGCGTACAGGCGCTCAACGGCGAACCGAATATATACTCCGCTCGCTATGCAGGCGAGCCTTGCAACGACAAAAACAACAACGAAAAGTTACTCTCCAAACTCCACGCTTTAGAGACAGACAGCAACAAGGTCGACAGAACGGCTTACTTCCAAAGCGTAGTGGTGCTATGCTACCCCGACGGCAGTTATGTCAGCGGCAGCGGTCGCACTTACGGCAAAATCATTGACGACTATAGAGGCTCCAACGGCTTTGGATATGATCCGATATTCTTAAGCGACGAACTCGGCAAGACATTCGGAGAGGCCGTGATGGAAGAAAAGAATACGATATCCCACCGCTCAAGAGCGCTCAAAGATTTGCTGGCAAAATTATAAGGTAATTCAACGTCATAGACTTAGCAAAATATCTAAAACAACAAAACAAGGCAGGACACAAACCCTGCCTTGCTATATTACATACCCCCTATTTATAATTACGTCTTAATATCCTTTATAATTCCAAGTGACAGGTATTTTTGACGAATTATCATAATTATCCCAATCTATATTCCACTCGTCAGGTTGACTATCTGCTCTGCAATATACGTTGATTAAAGCGCAACCAAAGAATGCCTTCTCTCCAATATTATTTACGCTCAACGGAATTATGACTTTTTTGAGTTTGGCGCAACCCGCAAAGGCTTTTGCTCCAATACTCTCCACTCCGGCTGTAATAGATATGTTTGTAAGTGATATGCAATTCTCAAAAGCCGATGCTCCCACAGTTTTGGTATTGCCTAACGATACGGTAGTAAGCGCTCTGCAATTTTCAAACGCAGAATTGTTGATAATGGCATCGGCGCCTGTGATAGAAAACGATGTCAGATTGAGACAATTTGCAAATGCTTCTACACCAACTGTCGAGGCGCTTGTATTATAATAAGATAACTTGCAACCGTAGAAAGCCCTGTCACCAATACTCGTCAGACTGTTTGACGACGTAAAGTTTGCCAAACTACTGCAATCTTTAAAAGTATTGTCTCTCAAAGCGGTTATTTCGCAGTTAAGCGTAACACTAGTCAAATCTTTGCATCCTTCAAATGCTCCCGCGACTATATCTGTCACAGGATAAACATTGTTTCCGTATCTTGCCTCTTTAGGTACGGTTATTTCTCCGCCAATATCGACAGGCTGTCTTTTAACAACTGCATTACCGTCTATCAAATTGTATTCAATACCATCATACTTAAATGCAACATTACCGCTTTCGTCTACATTGCCGTTAAAATCACACCCCCAATGAGTTGTGCATACATAATAACTATTATAGTACCTCTCATAGAGATTCCACCAATCTTCCCAGCCTTCAGGTTGCTCTTCCGCTTCGCAGTAAATAACTAATTTCTTACAACTATAAAATGTACTTCGTTCTATCACTTTTACTGTCGCAGGTATGTAAATTCTATCAGCATATATAATATTACCCCTAAAATTAGTTTGGTTAAATACCGTAGCCGCTATCTTATCTACTGAAGAAGGGATAATTAACAATTCTCCGTCTTGATAATTGTCCAAGTTGATTTCGCAAAGCGTCTGCGTGCCATCCCATTCTTGCTTTACGTAATATATGTCGTCGATATACTTATGTCTCCCTACGTCCAATGTATATACAAGTGTATTTGCAATAAGCATTGGAAAAATCAATAGACCGCATATTATCAACTTTCCTTTGGTTGCAAATTTGACTTGAATTTTTTCAATCTTTCCGCGCGATATCAACAGCGCAACTATTGCGACTATAACAGTTGGCGTAAGAAGGAACAAGCCCGTTACTTCCGGCAATGCTCTAGTGAGTGGCATATTAGCATATCCTACTATGCATATTATGCTAAAAACTAATGATACAAGCGCAGACGCGCCAATGAAATATGCGATAAACTTATTGCGTTTTTTGATATTATTGTCTTTCTTTTGCGCCTTTTGATCTGCGACTTGCCGTTCATAATCTTTGCGTTGTTGCACCTTGAGTTCGTCTATTTCCATAGGATAATTAGTGACTTGACTGATTTGCTCTTCGTCACAATTGGCAAGCCAATTGTTATATCCCTCAGTATCTGCAATATCTACGGTAAGTCTTGCGACATCGTCGTCGCAATAACAATCGAGCGCCAAAAGCATTAGATAATAATATCCGTCATACTTTCCATCGCTTGAGCAACCAAGCAACAACTTGGCGTATCTCTCCGCGCCCTTTTTGTATCTCGCATCAAGACAAATCTGCGCAAGTTCGCCAAAATAAAACTCTTCCTCTTCTTTGTCGTCTTTTAAAAATCCCAACAAACGGAATACGTCTTCGTCTACATATTCTAAGTTTTGAGCGGTAATGTTCTTCAACGCAAATTCAAGTATATCGGCAATCAATTGAGAATACTCGTCTTCACTCTCGGCATATCCAAGCATCTTTTGAGTTTCGTCCACAGCGGCTTTAAACTGCCCAGTTTCAAACAGTATTCTTATAATCGCGCATTGCGCTCTAAAATACAATTTACCTTCAGTCAATGGCAACACTTTATGCAAAGCCTGCAAAAAGTATGACGCGCCTTGTGGCAAAACCTGTTGCAACGCTCGCAAGTTGTCAGCGTCAGCGTAATTGTCTACAAAATTATTCAACGCGCTCTTGTATCTTGCATTGTCAAGCAAGGATATGACGAAGTCAAAATATGCAAAGTTGTCTGTCGTGTCTTCTATGGCTTTCTTGACAAGACAATCTATAAAACCGCTCTTTTTCCTAGCGTCGGCGTCAAACTCCAACGCATACAAAATCATATTCTTGACGCTTTCGTCAAAAGTATTTATTTGGGCAATACCGTCATAGTATGCGTATAGCACTGATATTTCGCTTTGGGATATTAATACCAACGCTCTTTGCATATACTCAAAATTAACGTGATTTTTGCATACCCATCCTTCTGCCCAATCGTCAATATCAGTATATCCATCGGCGAGCATAAGCGCCCAAAGTTGAGGCTTTTTTCTATTAGGAGCATTGTCTATGAGATATTCTGTGTATTTTCTTGCCAATTCGATATGCTCTGAATTCAATATCGTCTGAACAAGTTCTTCAAGATCCCTGTAATTTGAAGGATTTGACCTTATCCAAGCGTCGCAAAACTTCTCTGCTCTCTCAAACTGCTTTTGCTGCACGAAAGAGTTGATAACTTTCATAAGTTGTTCGCCTTGAGCGGAGATGATTTCTACGTCTTCCACTTGCAATGCGCGCGACTGGATTTTCCGAGCCTGACCTCTGCTCACACTCTGTCTTTTGTCAAACTTTATCTTACTGCGCTGCAGTTCCAACGTGTCTTCGCTTGTCGCAAGCACTTTGTCTATGTATCTCGTCAAGTCGCTATAGAACGTATTCTTGCCCGCATCAAGCACTTGCAAAGCGCGAAGTCTTGGTGGCAATGCGCTTGGCGAACAACCTTTCACAACCGGCAAAAGCGCATTCTTTTGCTTTTGTCCGTCTGCAATCTTATGCAAAAATCTCGTCCACTCATTTTTCATCCAAGTGGATTCAAAATACTCTTCTTTTGAGCCGTACACTATCATTACTTTGGCGGTAGAAAGCGCCTGGAAAATGTAAGGCTCATAGTTTTCCGCCGTAATTCCCTCAAGTGAGTATCTGCTGAAAAACACGTTGTATTTATCTCTCGTGAGATTGTTGTAGAGGTCGGACAATTCTATCGAATCTTCAGTTCTGCCCCTCGTCTCGTCGTCAGTATCTTTAAAACAAATAAAGACGTCATACGGCTTGATTTTCTTTGCCTTTTCTTGCCATTCTTTGCGAATGTTCTCTATCTTTTCGCCCTGCGATTGATAATATTCTCGTTCTGCTGTCGGCGCAATATCCAAAACTTTTTTATAATTCTTATCGTCTTTAATACTGCTTATTTCGGGAGCCCAACAAGTGGCGACTTTTTTGCCTATGCGCAAATCGTCGACGTATTTTATTCCGTGCTTGGCAAGCGTAAGTCCCCAATATGCAGGATAGCAATTGGGAAAACTCTTGACTATATCCGCATAGAGTTCTTCCGCCTCAATAAATTTCTCCTGCGCAAACTTGCCCTCTGCCACCGCCAAAAGTTGGTTTTCTCTTGAATCCAATATTTGCGGCATAGGTCTTCCGCAGGAGTCGCATACCCACTTGCCTTTTTTGTTGACGTATGTTCCGCCACAGTTACATACTTTGTTATCTAGCATTTTTTGACACCTCTGGATTCTTTACTTTGTTACCGCAAATAGGACAAAACTCTGCATACCCCTCAAGCGGCGCGCCGCAAAATCTGCATTGCGACTTGTTGGGCTTTGAGTTTTGCGCTGACGAATTGATATTGATGCTCAAAGTATCCCTATTACTTTCATTGATGACGGCTTGACAATTGCCAAGCGCGTGCAAGATAGCCAACTGTCCGTCAAGAGAATCTCTCTCGTCTTGCTTTCTCTCACTGCGCAACTTGTCTGCAATCTCTTCTCTTTCTCTATATCTACGATTGAATTCTCTGTCGGCGGTAAGTCTCTCAAGCGCTCCTTCGTCCCACATTCTTGCAGTAGACATCACAAAATATTCAAGTTTAAGACCGTAATCGTTGAAAAAACCCTCAATCTTATTTTTGACAAGATAAGACAACGCAATAAGTTGAGCGCTTATGTCAAAATAACTTAGACCGTTTTCTTTGAGAATAATAGAAAGTGACGAAGACAACTGCGCTGCAATTTGACTGCGGCAAAAATCCGCAAGATCGTCTGTCGTATACGTCCTCGCGCCAGACACCAACTTCTTTCTGAAGACTTGGGTATCGCATATTGACACTTTTGCTTCTCCCGAAGAGCCAAGTCTGATGGGCATCTCAAATATTGGATCTTGTATGTCAATGGGATTGGGAGTGCCCCACTTAAGAGAGATGACAGAATCCTTTCTCACGTAGACGATTTCTACGTCGGCAGTATTATTGCCAGCGCTTAAATTAAATCTACCTCCGCTGTATCTGTTGCGCACGCCGTCGACTGTGCACTCTGCTTGATAGTCCTCAGTGACTATGACGTCCAAAGAACTCTTGGCAGGTATCTGTTTGTAAGGAGCAAGCCATACCAAATCGTCTTCTGTCCCTTCAAATCTTACTATTTGAGCCTCCGTCTTCTTTTTAAAAAGTTTGTCTAAAAACATTTTTTCCTCCATTGCCATAATTTTACGCATTGATATTACAAAAAAAGTATACTTTTCCTGACCAGAAAGTATTGCGTAAAAATACGTTTTGAATTATAATAAAATTATAAAAATACGTCTTTTCGCAAAGATAAATATGCAGTTAGGAAAAGTATACTTTTTTTGTAATATTGAAAATTTCTTCAAAATTTAGACTATAATTTTTTGAAATAAAAAACACGCTACAATTATAGCGTGTTTTCTGTCTTAAAATAACATTGTATTCCAACAACTTCTCTAGGAGATTTTATGCATTGATCTGCTCTTCGATTATCTCCACGCTGTCAAGAACGAATTTTATGCAAGGACGCATTTTATAATATTCCTCGTCTCTCTCTTGAGGCATATATCCCGAAGTGAGATTTTTTACTTCTTTAAGCAATTCGCCGCAATTGTCTGAGCCATTGCGTTCTTTAAACTTGGCTACCATATCCTGCAAAATCTTGTACATATCGGCTTTTGCGTGCTTTGGGTCGTCAGAATGAGATAGATACAATCCCATTACTATTGCGCATGCGCTTACCGCTCCGCATAGATTTCTCGTTCTGCCAAAGCCTCCGCCAAAACCGCAAGATACGGCAAGCAACTGCTTGCGATCCAAAGGCAGTATATCCTCAAATGCCAATACTACAGATTGGCAACAATTGTATCCCTCTTTGAATAAATTGTAGGCTTTTTGCTTTCTTGTAATTTCGTTTGACATATATTAAAGTGAATCTTTGCTTGACTTTGCTGGCTTGAATGATACGACCTTTGTCTCTGGGATTTGTATCTTTTCGCGCGTTGCAGGATTGATACCCTCGCGAGCGGCTCTTACCTTAACTTCAAAGTTGCCAAAACCAGGCAACAAAACCTTTTCTCCGCCTTTCATTGCTTCCATAATGCTGTCAAGCATTGCGTCGCAGCAAGCCGTTGCTACTTCCTTTGAGCAATCTGCCTTTGATGCGATTGCAGCGATAAGTTGATTCTTGTTCATAGTGATTTTACTCCTTTTTCCTAAAATAAATTTTTGTGTCTTGGCAACCTATCCCCACGTATCCGTCAGATAGCAAGGCGTTTTGCTCTTTTGTATGAGTGTTGGTCACCCCAATCACATTTTTTATTTTAGCATAGTTTCCTTCCAATTGCAATACCTTTTGGAAATTTATTCCATCATTGTCAAAACCTGCTACGTCAAACCTCTTGAGAAGGTATATGAAGTCATAACCTTGGCTCATATGCCAAGTCGCGCGCATTTCAAAGCCCAACGCAAAAAACGTAGACATACTCGCCACGTTTTGCGTATGCACAACCCCGCAAATTGCAATACGTCTTTTCTCCGCCTCGTCACACGCCAACTTCATCATATACTTTGCAATTCCCTGTCCTCTGTATTCTTCCGCTACCATAAGTCCAGAACTCTCATATGCTCGCTCTATGCCTATATCATTAAAAGAATTGATAAGATTTGCAAGCGTGATCGCATATTCTTCGTCAAAGTCAATGGCAAAGGTGGCAATTAGATCCGCTCCGTCAAACAGCCCCCAAAAACAACCCTTTGCCAATACGGCAAGCAATTCTTCGTCCTTATAGGGATAAAAAAACTCAATCCGCTCAAGCCTTGACCGTTGCGTGTCAAGAAAAGTTTTGACAAAAACAAAGTCACTCTCTTGCATTTTGCAAAGAGAGTAACCTCTGTATGCGTTGTCTTTTAGCCTAATCATTTATCTGCCATCAATTTGACAAGCACGGCTTTTTGCGCGTGCAATCTATTCTCGGCTTCGTCAAATATCTCCGGATGATTGTCAATAACTTCAGCGGTTATTTCTTCTCCTCTGTGAGCAGGTAAGCAGTGAAGGACCATTGCGTCATTCTTTGCAACTGCCAAAGTTTGCGCGTTGACTTGGAAGCCGGCAAAGGCTTTTTTCCGCTCTTCTGCCTCGCCCTCTTGTCCCATAGACGCCCATACGTCTGTATAAAGCACGTCGGCGCCTTTGCACGCTTGCAATACGTCGTCGGTGATCTCAAACTTATTGCCGTATGATTTAGCAAATTCCAAAATTCCGCTGTCAGGCATATGCGTCTTAGGGCAGGCGATTGCCACGCTCATACCAACTTTGAGACAACCCACGATAAGCGAATTTGCCATATTGTTGCCGTCCCCGACAAAAGTAAGTTTGAGATTGTCAAACTCGCCCTTGTATTCTCTGATAGTCATAAGATCGGCAAGCACTTGACAGGGGTGCGCAAAATCCGTCAAACCGTTGATGATAGGTATTGAGCCATACTTTGCCAAATCCTCGACTTCCTTTTGCTCAAAGGTGCGAATCATAATTCCGTCCAAATATCTTGACAATACCTTTGCCGTATCTTCCACCGGCTCGCCTCTGCCGATTTGCAAATCACGGTTGGACAAAAAGAGCGCCTGACCGCCAAGTTGATACATACCTGTCTCAAAAGATACTCTCGTACGAGTGGACGACTTTTGGAATATCATTCCAAGACTTTTGCCCTTTAAATATTCGTGCGAAATATTATGTTTTTTTTCATATTTCAACTGATCGGCAAGATTGAGAATGTCTATGATCTCGCTCTCGCTCAAGTCTGATAATTTCAGTAAATGTTTCATATTACCTCGTTGTATATATTGTATTAATTATTTTTATGTTTGATAGGCTGAGACAATTATATTACAGCATTGATTTGATTATCTCAAGCGCTTTGTCTATCTCATTATAAGTTATTGTAAGCGGTGGCAAAAGGCGCACTTTTTGTTTTGCCGTAAGCATTATCAAACCGCGCTTGATACCTTCTTTGACAAAATCCGAAGAAGTCTTGTCCTTTATCTTAAAACCTATCATAAGTCCAAGTCCGCTGACTTGCTCTATTCCGTCGATTTGAGCAAGTTTTTCTTGCAAGTATTCGCCCTTTTGCTCGGCTTCGTACAAAAAGTCTTCATCCATTCTTGCAAGCACGTAATTCGCCCCAGCGCACACTATCGGATTTCCTCCAAAGGTAGTGCCGTGCATACCAAAGCCCAACGTATTCGAGCACTTCTCTGTGGCAAGCACCGCGCCTATAGGCAAGCCTCCGCCCAAGCCCTTTGCCAAAGTGGTGATTTCTGCTTTAATGCCAAAATGCTCTTGCGCCAAAAACTTACCTGTTCTGCCAACTCCTGTTTGAACTTCGTCTATGATCATCAATACGTCATTGTCGTCACAGATCTTTCTCACGCCGTCGACAAAGTCCTTATCAAGCGGAATAACTCCGCCTTCGCCCTGTACGAGTTCCATCATAATCGCGCATACGTCACCCTTGTCAACAAGTTCTGCGACTGCCTTTAGATTACCTGCTTCAACGTACTCAAATCCCTCAATAAACGGAAAAAAGTAATTGTGGAATACGTCCTGTCCTGTCGCTGTCAAAGTCGCCATAGTTCTGCCGTGAAAAGAATTGACAAGCGTGATTATCTTGGCTCTGCCCTCTCCATACTTATCAAAAGAATACTTGCGGGCGAGTTTTATTGCGCCTTCGTTTGCCTCTGCGCCCGAATTGGCAAAAAAGACTTTGTCATATCCAGTCTTTTCACAAAGTGATCTGGCAAGCAATGCGTCTGGCTGTGAATAAAACAAGTTGCTTACGTGATTGAGTTTGCAAAGTTGCTGAGTTACGCTTGCCACCCAACCCATTTCGCAAAAACCAAGAGAATTTACGCCTATGCCTGCCGACAAGTCAATGTATTCCTTTCCCTCAACGTCGTAAGCGTTGACGCCCATACCCTCTACGAGTTCTAAATCGTAGCGATTGTAAGTGTTCATTACGTATTTTTTGTCAATATCTTTTATGCTCTTCATAACTCATTACCTATTTTTTATTGAATTGAGATTTCTCAACTACGCTCAAAATGCCCCTTATTTGATTAGAGTTCCAATACCTTTATTGGTCAACATATCCATAATGATCGAATGCTTGATCCTGCCGTCGATTATTACCGCTTGGTCTACTCCCTGTCTGACTGCCTCTACTACGCAATCTATCTTGGGAATCATACCTCCGCTTATTATGCCTTTCTTGATAAGTTTTGGAACTTCGCTGACCTTTATCTCACTTATCAGCGTGCTTTCGTCGTCTTTGTCAAGAAGCAGTCCCCTGACGTCAGTCATAAGCACCAAGTTTTCTGCGTGAAGCGCAGACGCTATTGCAGCGGCAGCAGTATCCGCATTGATATTGTATATCTTGCCGTCCTCGCCCCCTGCGACAGTCGCAATTACCGGTATATAGTCGTTTTCCAACGTCACAAGTATGGGATCTACGTCAATGCTCTTTATATCGCCGACGTTGCCAAGATCAACTTCCCCAACCTTCTTCTTAGCCGTGATTATATTGCCGTCAATACCGCAAAATCCAACGGCTTTACCGCCGACGCCAGACAGAAGTCTAACAAGATCTTTGTTTACTTTGCCTGCAAGCACCATTTGCACGATATCTGCCGTCTCGTCGTCAGTATATCTTAGACCGTTGATAAACTTGCTTTCCTTGCCCACTTTCTTGAGCATATCGTTAATTTCAGGACCGCCGCCGTGCACTAGCACGACTTTGACGCCTACGAGCGATAGCAATACTATGTCGTTCATAACGGCCTTTTTGAGTTCCTCGTTGAGCATAGCGTTGCCGCCGTACTTGACTACGATTATTTTGTCTCTGTATTTTTGAATATAAGGAAGCGCGTTGACAAGCGTCTCGGCTTGCATACTTATGTTGTCCATATTTACCTCCGGTAGTGTCGCAATGCGACATTTAAGATTTTAATCGGTATAGATTTCTCGACTTCGCTCGAAATGACAAATACCTTTTTAGTGCGTTTTTCGTCTTTTAATTTAGAACGCAGAGATTAGTTGTATCTTAAACAACTCTGCCAGACTTTGAAGATTGGTGCGTTCTTACCAATAACAAAGCCTCGTGCGAACGCAGAGATTAGTTGTATTTTTGCACGTGCGACGGCAACCGAGCGGTGAGCGTACTTGCTAGTGCGTGACCCCGAGGGCGTCCTAGTCGTTAGGGTAAAAAGACAACTGATATATGCGCTCGCCTTATGTGCGGTAATCAGCATTAATCCTCACATACTCATAAGTCAAATCGCACCCCCACGCCGTAGCCTTGGCTCCGCCGCAGTTGCAAGTGACGATAATAGATACTTCGTCTTCAGAGAGTATCTTTGTCGCAACGCTCTCGTCAAAAGGTACACCAGCGCCATTTTCGCAAACACGTATCATACCTACTCTTGACTTGAGATCAACGTCGATTTTGCTTACGTCAAACTTCTCGTCAGTATAACCTATTGCGCAAAGTATTCTGCCCCAATTTGCGTCTGATGCAAACATTGCCGCTTTGACCAATGACGAGGAGATCACGGACTGCGCAATTGATTTTGCAGACTTGATATTCTTTGCTTTGACTACTTTGCACTCCAAAAGTTTTGTCGCGCCTTCTCCATCCTTGGCAATCTCCTTTGCAAGATACGTCAAAATCTTTTTAAGGCATTTGCAGAATTCATTAAATCCCTTGCCTTTGTCCGTTATCTTTTCGTTGCCTGCCAAAGAAGACGAAAGTATTGTCAACATATCGTTGGTGGAAGTATCTCCGTCGATACATACCATATTCAACGTGTCTTTGACGACTTTGCCAAGCGCCAAGTCAAGCATTTCACTTGATATATTTACGTCCGTCGTGACGAAACAAAGAAGCGTAGCCATATTGGGATTGATCATCCCGCTGCCTTTTGCTATTCCGCCTATATGGCATTCTTTACCGTCAAGTTCAAAAGAATACGCTATTTCCTTCATTACCCTGTCAGTCGTCATTATGGCTTTGGCTGCGTTGGGGCTACCGTCTGTAGAAAGCCCATTTACCAAGCCTTGCATACCGTCGCTGATAGGTTGCATATTGAGCACTTCGCCTATTACGCCTGTGGACGCAACAATTACGTCGCTTGCTTTAATACTCGTATGTTTCTGCACGAGATCGCACATCATCTGCGCCTTTTCTATGCCGTCCGCATTGCAGGTATTTGCATTTCCGCTATTGCAAATCACCGCTTGCGCAATGCCGTCGGAGATATTAGTCTTTGTCACCGTAAGGGGCGCGCCTTTGACCTTGTTTTTGGTATATACACCTGCCGCCGCGCAAGGAGTATCGCAAGTGATGAGCGCCAAGTCAAGTTTATCTTTATTTTTTCTTATTCCGCAGTGTACGCCGTTGGCTTTAAATCCCTTTGCCGCGCACACTCCGCCTGATATTTTTTTCATATTAACCTCTTTTCTTTAGAATGCCGGCGGAACGTAATCCAGTCCGCTCGTTTCTTCAAGTCCAAACATTATATTCATATTCTGTATTGCCTGTCCTGCCGCTCCTTTGACCATATTGTCAATTGTCGACACGACGATTGCTCTATTGGTATGTTCGTCAAAATGCAAAGATATATCGCAATAGTTGGAGTATTTGACGTTACGCAAATTGGCTACCTCGCCAAGTTCAAGCACTCTGACAAACTTCTCATTTTTATAAAAATTCGCGTATATATCGTGCAATTCCCCAGCCGTGACAGGCTTATTGACGTTGAAGTATATCGTTGAGACAATACCTCTGTTGACAGGCAAGAGATGCGGAACGAAAGTCACGTTGACTTTTTTACCGCACAGTTTTGACAAAGTCTGCTCAATCTCGGGAGTATGTCTGTGACTTGCAACTTTATAGGGAGCAAAAGCCTCGTTGCAGTTGGGATAGTGCGTATTGTCAGCAAGTCCTCTGCCTGCGCCGGTCACGCCCGACTTAGAGTCAATGACGATAGTATCGTCCACTGCCAATTTTATTGCCGGAGCAAGTCCCAACGCTATACTGGTGGGATAACAGCCGGGATTTCCTATGATTATCTGACCTTTATAATTTGCTCTGTGCAACTCGGGAATGCAATATAAGGATTGCGTATGCAAAGCCTCGTCTTCGTATTTTTTGCCGTACCAATTGGCATACTCCTCCGCGCTGTCAAGACGGAAGTCTGCGCCAAGATCAATCATCTTTACGCCCTTTGCCAAACACTTACCCGCAAACTTTTCGCTCAAGCCGTGCGGCAAAGACGTGAATATAACGTCGCACTTATCGATTATATCCTCATCTTGAAGAATACCGTCGCAAATATCTTTGAAATTGGGATAAACTTCGCTTAACTTCTTGCCCTTAAAACTCACCGACGACAACGCCGTCAACTCCACCTGCGGATGACGCCAAAGCAATCTCACAAGTTCAACGCCTGCGTATCCGGTCGCGCCTATTATACCTACTTTAATCTTCTTCATACTCTTTTAATACCGTATTCTTTATTTTTTCTATATGCTTAGCCACAGCCTCCGGAGCAGGTCCGCCTGTGACCTTTCTTTCCTGCACGCACTGTTGCAAGGATATTGCGTCGTATATATCTCCTTCAAACTTATCGCTCAATTTTTTATACTCCTCCAGCGGCAAATTGTCAAGCGTCAAGCCCTTGTCTATGCAAATTGCCACAAGCGCGCCTGTGATTTTGTAAGCGTCTCTAAAAGCAAGTCCCTTTTTGACGAGATAGTCAGCGCAATCGGTGGCGTTGATAAAACCCCTTTTACCGGCGTTTGCCATATTGTCCTTTAATACCGTCATAGTATCTATCATAGGAGTTAACGTCGTAAGGCAAAGTTTTACCGTATCCACACTGTCAAATATTGCCTCTTTATCCTCTTGCATATCTTTGTTGTAAGCAAGCGAAAGTCCTTTCATCATTGTCAGCAAAGTCGTAAGATTGCCTACGCATCTGCCTGTCTTGCCTCTGATAAGTTCGCATATATCAGGGTTTTTCTTTTGAGGCATAATGCTGGAGCCTGTGGAATACGCGTCGTCGAGTTCTACAAACTTAAATTCCCAACTGCTCCACAATACCACTTCTTCCGAAAGGCGCGACATATGCATCATACACGTGGCAATTGCGCTTGCTAGTTCTATGCAATAATCTCTGTCACTCACGCCGTCTAGAGAATTTTGCATAGGTCCTTTAAAGCCAAGATACTCTGCTGTAAACTCTCTGTCTATTGGATAAGTCGTCGTAGCCAACGCGCCGGAGCCCAGCGGACATTCATTCATCAAATCAAAGCAGTTGAACAGTCTTACCATATCCCTCTTGAACATCTCGACGTACGCCATAAGGTGATGCGCAAAAGTTATGGGTTGCGCTCTCTGCAAATGAGTGTATCCCGGCATAACGGTATCAAGATTTTCCTCGGCTTTTTTTACAAGCGAAGCAATCAACTTTTTGATAAGTCCTACGACAGTGTCTATCTCTTTGCGAAGATACATTCTCAAATCAAGCGCGACTTGGTCGTTGCGGCTTCTTGCGGTGTGCAGTCTCTTGCCCACTTCGCCGAGCCTCTCCGTCAAGACCTGCTCAATAAACATATGAATATCTTCTGCGCCCATATCAAATTCGACCTTACCGCTTTTGATGTCGTCATAGATATTTGCAAGTTCTTTTGCAATAACTTTGCTGTCGGACTGGCTTATGATACCTTGATTGCTGAGCATTTTAACGTGAATGATACTGCCCTGAATATCTTCTTCAAACATACGGCTGTCAAAAGATATGGACGAGTTGAAGTCATTGACTTTGCTGTCCAATTCTTTTTTAAATCTGCCTTGCCACATCTTTGCCATAATATACCTTTCCAATTTTACGTATAAAGATAGTTGCCATTAAAAGTAACTATCTTTGCACCTGTTTTTATCTAGATTTTTATGCTTTTTGCCTTATTTCTTACGCTTTGCATCCATCATAGCCTTGACCTTGATAGGCAATCCAAAGAGATTGATAAAGCCTTGAGAATCCATCTGGTCATATACGTCGTCTTCTGCGAAAGTCGCGATATCTTCGTCGTATAGCGAATACGGACTTGTCACGCCGGCGTTGGTAATATTGCCCTTGTAAAGTTTTAGTTTAACTTCGCCCGTTACAGTCTGCTGAGTGCTGTCTACGAATGCGCTCAAAGCCTCGCGAAGAGGTGTAAACCACTGTCCGTTGTATACCAAATCAGCGAATTTAATAGCCACTTGCTGTTTGTAATGCGCAGTCTCTTTGTCAAGACACAAAGTCTCGAGCACTTCGTGAGCGTGATACAAAATTGCTCCGCCCGGAGTCTCGTATACGCCTCTGCTCTTCATACCGACAAGTCTGTTTTCTACAATATCTGCAAGACCTATACCGTTAGCGCCGCCAAGTTCGTTGAGTTTGCGGACTATATCGCTGCCTTTCATCTTCTTGCCGTCTATCGCAACAGGTACGCCCTTGACAAAACTGATTGTGACGTAAGTCGGCTTATCGGGAGCCTTCTCAGGAGTTACGCCCATCTCCAAGATCTTGTCGTACATAGGCTCGTTGGCAGGGTCTTCAAGGTCAAGTCCTTCGTGCGAAAGGTGCCAAATATTCTTATCCTTGCTGTAATTTGTCTCGCGGTTAATCTTGAGCGGAATATTGTGCGCTTCTGCGTAATCTATTTCTTCGTCTCTCGACTTGATGTCCCAAATTCTCCAAGGAGCAATTATCTTCATATTGGGAGCAAACGCCTTGATAGCAAGTTCAAATCTCACCTGGTCGTTGCCCTTTCCGGTACAACCGTGGCAAATTGCGTCCGCGCCCTCTTTGAGAGCAATCTCGACTATTCTCTTTGCTATTACCGGACGCGCAAAAGACGTGCCAAGCATATATTTATTTTCATAAATTGCGCCGGCTTTAACGGTTGGAAATACGTAATCGTCTACAAATTCGTCCGTCAAATCTTCAATATAGAGTTTACTTGCGCCAGTCTTGATCGCCTTTTCTTCAAGTCCGTCGAGTTCGGTCCCCTGACCTACGTCGCCGCTTACGGCAATAACCTCGCAATTATCGTAATTTTCTTTAAGCCACGGTATAATTATCGAGGTGTCAAGTCCACCCGAATATGCCAAAACTACTTTTTTGATATCACTCATAACAGTGTCTCCTTTTTACTCCAAAACTTTTATACACCTATAATATACCACGGACAGAAGTTTGGCA
>JAIDRT010000035.1 GCA_029061605.1 Clostridia bacterium
TTTGGCTCTTAGATGTGTATAAGATAAAGTTATTATACTATCACGGTCTCTATTTGTATACTACAAATAATTTATAAAAACACTACTTGAGTTTTTTAAAGTTTTCAAATTAAATTTATATATAAGCAAATTAAAATCATTTGTATCCAACACTATCATTTTATCACAATAAAATTCTGTTTCAAACATTACTTCATATCCAAAAAAATTCTCTTCCAGATCATAAATAGGATCACATTTCGTAATGATTACATTTTCACAATAAATTGTCTCTACTCTGGATTTAACGATTTCACACGCAATATCTGGAGATATAAATTTATAAAATTTTTGAGCGCCATCTGCCACTGTTAATTTGCTTAATTCTATGTCCAGTTCAGCATTTTTTGAACCAGTACATAGTGTTCCAGAAAATATAACCAATAAAACGATAGCACAAATTAATAATATTATAACTACTTTTGTTTTAACTTCTTCCATAATTATGTCTCCTCTTGAAATTTTTGACAATTACCATAGTTAACATATACAACCATTTAACACAATTAAATTGCTTTGCCGAAATAAATAAAAGTACCCTTATCTTGAGTATAGTTTAACATAATAAAAAAGAAATTGCAATAGTATTTAGAAAAATTTTTGATTAGTTTATAGAATTTCATTTTGTAAAATAAATAATAGACACCTACTAGAAAAAATAATAGAGCAGATATAAATTTCCTGCTCTATTTTTGAAAAATCTATTTTTTTGTAGTAGAGCCAAATCCGCCGTCACGCTTTGCGCTGACTTCGTCGTCTACTGTTATGCCATACTCGATAAATATGCCTTGGATAAAGCCGTCGCCTTTATTTACGACTACAGTCTTATTTTCATTGGTAGCATTGGTAAGTTTGCAGAAAATATGTCCCTCATTGGAAGAATGGAAATAATCGCTGTCGATAATGCCTACCGTGTTGTTGAGTTGCAATCTGAACTTGAATCCAAGACCGCTTCTCGGATAGCATTTAAGCACCCAATTTTCTTCAATCTCCACGCGAATACCTGTGGGTATCTTTATAGTCTGATTGGGAGCAAGTTCTATCTTAACAGGGGCAAAAAAGTCGTATCCTGCCGAGCCAGTAGTCGCTCTCTTTGGCAACTTTATATCGTCGTATATAGCCTTGACGTCGTCCCCCTCTCCAAACGTATCAAGCCAATCTTTATTGAATTGCTCAAACGAAACTTTGTGAAATTTTGCTACTCTTTGCATAATTTATCTCCTAAATGTATAGTTTTATATAATTTAAAATATTATCTCAAATATTTATAGTCTCAAACTAAGTGACGCGGCAACTATAGGACTAGAATGTGGCGAGTTCTTGCTCTGGCTTTGTCGTCTTTTCTATAGAAATAGCCTCAAATACAGGACCTACTCCCTCGTACACTTCGTGCTTTCTGAACTTAACTTTTGCCGTTATTTTCACCCAATCGCGTTTTTTAAGAGCAATGACCTGCTTATATTCGCAAACGAAAGCGCCGTAAAATATATCCGCCTCACAACACGTCATAATGTGTCGTCCAAGCACTATCGTATTTTTGGGCAACGTGTCGTCTACGGCAACTATCCCCTTAAAAGAAAGTATCTTGCCGTCATACTTGTTGCCTTCTTCGCAAATATCTCTATAAAACTCGGCATAATCCTCGTCCTTAATCTCGACTATATCGGCGTTGAGATCAAACGGCAATGGATCGGGGATTTTATCTGGCTCGACGTGTCCGTCTGCATACTCATACAAAATTTCGATCTTTCTACCTGCCGTCCTCACTATCTTGTGAAACTCTGCTTTGTCCTTTGAATTGTCAAAGCGGTTGAATATGACAGCCTCGCTGCACTGCATTTTGTCAAAAGTAAGTTGACGCATATTGGCATTGAAGTTGAGGAAAGTATTGCTGTCGGCAATCATAAGAATTTGCGCCATAGCCCAATTAGAAGGAAGTACGTCAAAGAATTTGCTCACTTCCCACATTCCGTTATATTCCACTATCACGCGTTGAATTGCGTGCTTATTGGCAATCATCTCAAGCACTTCGTCATTGATATCGTCAATATCTTCGACGTACTCTATATACACGTTGGGAGAAGCAAAATACTTGGGCTGATACTCCTCTTCGCCTTCTTCAAAGACGAGAAGCAACGTCTTCTCACCCTCATTGAATCTGTCGTCAGTCATCATTTCTTGAATGAATTTTGTCTTTCCGCTTTCCAAAAAACCTGTGAATAGATATACAGGTATCTCCTTTTTTCTGTCCATTATCAAGCCTTTACTCCAAACAACTCCGCAAGTTTTTGCTTATTTATCTTACTGCCTATTACACATATTCTGCCAATAACCTCGCCTCCGCCGTATCTGACGTCAACTTCTTCAGGAACGTAATCAAAGTGTATCCATTTGCCGTCTGATGCACTGACAATGCCCTTTGCCCTCAAAATTACGCCGTATTCTCCGCCGTCAAGGCTTTGCAAAATATCTGTGATTTGCTCCTGCGTATACTTGCAAGTCGTCTCTACTCCCCAACTCGTGAATACCTCGTCCGCGTCGTGTCCGTGATGATGGTGATGTCCGCAACCGCATTCTTCGCCGTGGTCGTGGTGATGCTCGTGTTCGTGGTGGTGTCCACAACCGCACTCTTCGCTGTGGTCGTGATTATGCTCGTGCTCGTGATGATGTCCACCGCATACTGGGCATATTTCCTCTTCTTCAAGTTTTTTCAACTCGCTTGCAAGCGTAGCCGTATTCGTCATTGCCTCAAAGATTTTTTCGCCTGATATCTCTTCCCAAGGCGTAGTGACTATCGCAGCCTCGCTATTGAGAGACTTGACAGTATTTAGACAATATTGCAACTTGTCCTCGAATATATCAGTCGTGTGCGACAGTACGACGCACTTCGCCTGCTCAATTTGATTTTTATAAAACTCGCCGAAGTTCTTCATATACATTTTGCACTTTTTAGCGTCTACGACTGCTGTCAATGACGAAATCTCACTATCAGGAAGTTCTGCCGACAGCACGGCCTGCAAAACGTCGCTCAACTTGCCCACGCCCGACGGCTCTATTACTATTCTATCTGGAGCATATTCTTCATACACCTTGTTAAGCGCCTTTTTGAAATCTCCCACAAGCGAACAACAAATACAGCCGCTGTTCATCTCATTGATTTGCACTCCTGCATCCTTCAAAAAACCGCCGTCGATACCTATATCGCCAAACTCGTTTTCAATTAGCACAATCTTTTGTCCTTTGAGCGCCGACGAAAGGAGTTTTTTAATCAAAGTGGTCTTGCCTGCTCCCAAAAATCCTGAAATAATATCTATTTTTACCATAGTTTACTCCTCACTAAAAACTTTATCAGTATTTTATTACCTATATAGTTTAACACTTCTTAACTATTTTTACAACACAATTAAAGTCATTTAATACGGATCAAGATTTCTCGACCTCGCGCAAGTGCCGTAAAATTATATCTCCAAAATATTAGCCTACCTTGTCAAGACAAACGTCGAAATTGAATTTGCAGGGACTTTAACGTCTCCGCCAAAATCGTACTCTCTCGTCTGCCAATTTACGTCGCTGTCAGTCAGCACCTCTTTGACGCGACTATATCCATTAGCGCCTTTCAACGCAATTTTATGCGACTTGGCGCTATCGTTGAGCACAACCACGGTGATACTGTCGTCAGGATTTTTGAAGGCTACGCATTCCACTCCGTTGAGCCCCAAAAAGTCGCTGTACTTTGAAGATATCCTTACGCTTCCTCTATCTATATACTTTGAGAAATGCCCCATTACGTAATATCTCTTTGTGACGTCAAGTCTTGAGATTCCGTTGTTGCCCTGCGTCCAATATACAAGTCCGTCCTCATATCCGCCTTTGGCAATCGACAGCCAATGACTCCAGTCCGTCGCGCCAAGTATGGCAACGTCTCGCATAATGACTTTTCCGCAACTCAATCCCATATCTATACTCTCGTCCACTCCCCACTCCAACGTGCAGTATTCGCTCATACTTACGCTGATATTGGGATAATACTTCGCCATATAATCAGCAAATATTTCTCTATAAAACACGCTTTCGTTTGCGCCGTAAGAATGCAGAGATATATGCGTGATATCTTGGAAAAACTCGTACTTTTCAAATTCAGTCATATACTCGTTGAACTTGGTGCGAGTAGACAAAATCATCTTGTAGTTTCCGCTCTCAAATATATCCATCTCAAAATCCCGGTCGTGAGACTTGTTATATTCTTTTAGCGTCTTATAAAAGATATCGTAAAACTTTGCAAGAGGCTTTGGATCAAAGTGACAGCCCTCTTGAGTAGCGTCATCTCCGCCCCATTTCCATTGCGGCTCATTGACAGGAGAAATAAGTATCTCTATATTTTTGTTATACTTACTCACGAAGTTATTATAAAGATAATCGACTATGACTAGCAAATACTGCGAAAAGGCTTCATAGCACTCTTCCTTTAAATTGTTGTCGTAATGCTTTTCGCCGTGCGTCTTACCGTTTTTTGTCATAAGATAATGAGGAGAATTTGCGAAGAAAACTATTCTCTCTATATTACCTGTCGCAAGCGCTCTGTCAAACAAGTCAAGCGTGGCACTATCTCTTGTAAAATCGTAATTATTTTTATTGGCAAAAACGCCGTAATCACCGTCAAAGTTCTCTGCAATAAAAAAACTCTCCGCGCCTCTCAATGGATCTTCGTAACTGTCCACTTCTGCTCCGCCTGCTCCAATGTTGTATCTAAAAGTATTTAACGCAAGTCCGCTGTTGCCGTAAAGCATTTCCATTGCGGCATTTTTGAGATTGACGTCTTCTTGCGCGCCCAAATCTTGATATATCCACGCTGACGACGCGCCAAAGCCTTGCATTGTCTGATAACGCTCTGAAGTGTCAAGTGCGATAGTAGTCGTAGAAAACGTCACCGCCAATGCGTATATTCCAAATACAAAACATATTGCCAATATTGCAATTATAACGCTTGCGGTAATTCTCAATATCTTCTTTGCCATACTTTAATCTTCCTCAGATATAGGTTGGGTCATAATATAAGTAACGATAGACTTTGCAGGCGCTGTGATATATCCGTCGTATACATACTCTGCCGTCACCCAATTTTTATCTTGAGTGGTAACTATCTCTTTGATATTCTCATATCCGCCTTTGATCTTGATATCTTTATCCCTATTGCTGTCATTTATAACGACTAAAACAATACTGCTGTCAGGGCGTTTGAATGCGACACAATCCACGCCGTTGAAGCCAAAAGAATCGTTGTAATCTGCTCTTATGCGCACGCTACCTTGCGTAATATATCTTGAAAACTGTCCCATTGCGTAATATCTCTTGGTTACGCTTATTCCGTCGGCGCCGTCCCAATATACCAGTCCGTCTTCATAGTCGTACGTCGATACCGAAAGCCAATAATTCCAACTTACAGCGTTAACGATTCCAAGGTCTCTCAAAATAACTTTTGCAGAATAAATTCCCATATCTATACCGCTATCCACGCCGCCTTGCATAACGCAATACTCGCTCACTCTCACGTCTAGTCCGTCATAGATATTCTTTACGTAATTGTGGAATCTTACTCTCGCCAAATCTTCAAGATTAACTCCGTAAGAGTGTACAGATATGCCGTCCAACTCGTCAAACCAATCGTATTTTGCAAATTCTTGGATATAAGTCTGCACCTTTGCCTTGACGTCTCTCATCTTGTAATTTCCGCTCTCAAATATATCCATTGCAAAATTTAAAGACTTACTTTCATTGTAATCCGTCAATTTCTTATTAAAAACGTCGTAGAACTTTGCAAGGTCTTTGGGATCAAAATGACATCCCTCTTGAGACGCGTCTTCTCCACCCCAATCCCACTGCGGCTCATTGACAGGAGAAATACGAACTGTAATACTTGGATCATACTTGCTGACGACGTTTGTATAAAGATAATCTACGATAACGAGAAGATATTGACAATAGGCGTCATAACACTCCGGCTTAAGATTGTTTTGTTTTTTCTCATCGCTGTGCGTTTTGCCGTTTTGAGTCATAAGATAATGAGGTGAATTTGCAAAAAATACAACTTCTTTGATATTGCCCAGCGCCAAAGCCTTTTCAAAAAGATCAATTACGCCTTTGTCTCTTGTGAAGTCGTAATTATTGACGTCGGAAAATACCGCATAATCTCCGTTAAATCTGTCTGCAATAAAAAAACTTTCCGCGCCGCGTAATTTATCCTTGTATAAATCAAGTTCCGCTCCACCCGCGCCGATATTGTATCTAAAAGTATTTAGCCCCAGCCCACTGTCGCCATAGAGCATCTCAACGGTCTCTTCTTTAAGTTCTTCGTTGTCGTATATACCCAACGATTGATATACCCACGCCGACGACGCGCCAAAGCCTTCCATAACTTGAAACGTATCATCCACTTTGAGCGTAATGACCGTCTTTGCAAAGTTTACTCCCAAAGCGTAACAACCGAATGCCCCGCCCAATATCGCAATAACTATGAGCAGCCCTGCTACCGTGATCAAAGCAACGCGCTTTCTGGAAAACTTATACTTATCCTTTTTATTCTTCGAATGTTCTTCTTTATAGATTTTTTCATCCACGATTGATTTTTCCATACAGTTTAATTTTAGCACGGTTTGAATTGTTTGTCCATACTTTTTAAATAACATATAGATATAAAAGGCATTAAGGGCCCGCTAACAAGCCCCTATTAGTTACTCAAAAAGCCATATTCGTAACTTTGAGTATTTATTTTCAATAAAATTATAAAAAATATATCAATATTGTTGACATATAGCATAGAGTAAATTATAATCGATTTGTTTAATAATTCTAAACTTTTTGTTTATCATAACAAAACCTTTTAAAAATTTTGTTTAGAATTACTAAACTGACTTTGAGATAACGCAAGTGACTGTCCCAAAGACCTTACGGCTCCACTTCGTTCTGCTCAAGGCGACGTCGTTGAAAGTGAAAATTTTATCAAAAAAAAACGGCATAGGAGGATAAAATGGACTTAGGAGTAAAATTGAAGAGATTGAGACTTCAATGCGGGCTTACTCAAGAAGAATTGGCAGACAGATGCGAGTTGACGAAGGGATATATTTCTCAATTGGAAAACAATCTCACTTCTCCGTCTATTGCGACGCTTATGGACATACTTGCGGTGCTGGGCAGCGACCTTAAGTCATTCTTTAACGAAGAAGTCGACGAGCAAATCGTATTCAAAGAACAAGACTTCTTTGAGAAAGAAGACGACGGCGAACTCATAACTTGGCTTGTGCCCAACTCGCTCAAAAACGAAATGGAGCCAATTTTGCTTACTCTGCAAACAGGCGTAAGTACGACGGAAGATATGCCGCACGAGGGCGAAGAATTCGGTTACGTCCTGCAAGGTCAGGCAATATTGCATTTAGGCAAAAAAGAATATGAGATCAAAGCGGGAAATTCTTTTTACTTCACAAGCAAAAAAAGACATTATATAGAAAACAAAAGTCAAGAGACAGCAAAAATACTTTGGGTATCAAGCCCACCAACTTTTTGATATTGGGAGAACACAATGGAAAACAACAAAGAATACATAATTCAACTTCAAGGACTAACAAAACAATACGGCAATAAGACCGTAGTAAATAATATCAATCTCAATATCGAAAAGGGACAGTTCGTCACTTTTTTGGGACCTAGCGGTTGCGGAAAGACGACTACTTTGAGAATGATCGCAGGGTTTGAAATACCCACGCAGGGCAAGGTGCTTTTTGACGGCGAAGATATAGCAAAGTTTCCGCCACACAAGCGTCACGTAAATACTGTATTCCAAAAGTATGCGCTCTTCCCCCATCTCAACGTCTTCAACAATATTGCTTTTGGGCTGAAACTCAAAAAAATCGAAGTGTCTTACGTAAAGAAAAACGGTGAAAAAGCAACGAAACAAGTCAAACTCAAAAACTTTTTGATAGATCCCAACACCGGAAAGCCTGACTTCTCTATCGCAGGCGAAGACTATTACTCTTATGCGGAAAAAGGTTACGTCAAACTTTGCAAGGTAAAAAAGAGTGTAAATAAGATGACCAAGAAAGGCAGAGTGAAAAAAGAAGTCAACGGCTATAAATACTATATTGACGAAAAAGTGCGTCGCGCGCTTAAGATCGTTGGATTGAGCGACTATGAGACGAGAGACGTAGACTCTCTCTCTGGCGGTCAACAACAGAGAGTTGCGATAGCAAGGGCTATCGTCAACGAACCAAAGGTACTTCTGCTCGACGAGCCGCTAGGCGCGCTCGACCTCAAAATGCGCCAAGAAATGCAAATCGAGTTGAAAGAGATGCACAAAAAACTTGGAATCACCTTTATTTACGTCACACACGACCAAGAAGAGGCTTTGACTATGAGCGACACCGTAGTCGTAATGAAAGACGGCACGATATTGCAAGAAGGCACCCCTATTGATATTTACAACGAGCCAAAGACGGCGTACGTCGCTGACTTCATAGGCGAATCCAACATACTTGACGGCGTTATGATCGACGACTATAGAGTAAATATCGTAGGCGCAGAATTCAAGTGCGTAGACGCAGGCTTTGGACAGAATACCCCCGTAGACATAGTCATTCGTCCTGAAGATATTGAAGTCAGGAGCAAGGAAAAAGGCATCATTACAGGCGTGATAAAGTCTAGTATGTTCAGAGGCGTGCATTATGAAATGGTATGCGAATGTAATGGATATGAATTCACAATCCACAGCACCGTCGAAGCGCCGATAGGCAAAGAAGTGGGACTGTACGTCTCCCCCGAAAATATTCAGATAATGAATAAAGAACACGTGGACAATACCGTACCGGTTACGTTTACGTCAAATACGACATTTGACCTATATGGAGGCGAATACGACTTTGATCCGACTGTCCTCTTTGAAAACTGCAATTACGACAGCGAGCAGGACGTGTTGACTATTGACGGCGAAGAAAAGACGCTCAAAGGTCAAGAGGCGCAAGTATGGTTTGCTTTCACTGATATAGATATGACTGACGACGAGTACGCCGCTCCCCTTGCCGGAAACGTAGACAGTATGATCTACAAGGGTAAGAATTACATTGTTGATATAAAGACCGACGACAATCACCATATCTACGCCGATACTGAATACCTTTGGGACAAAGGCGACAGGGTTGGCATAAAAATTGACAAGTTCCAACTTGTATCAATCAAGGAGGGCGAGTAATGTTTAAAAAATCTTTAGCAATCCCCTACGCGCTCTTTATGGCGATATTCGTACTGTTGCCTCTCGTATTGGTATTGGTATTCGCCTTTATTGACGCAAGCGACGGCTCCTTTGATATGATAACCAACTTCAAAGAACTTGCAAAGGAACAAGCGCTGGGCAAAGTAATAGGCAATTCGCTTATCGCTGGACTTTCGACAAGCGCGCTATGTCTTTTGATAGGCTATCCGATAGCGTACTATCTCACAAAAACAGAGTTCAACAAAAAGGGCGTAATGATAGGACTGTTTCTCGCGCCAATGTGGGTCAACTTTCTTTTGAGAATGATGGCGACCAAAGCCGTATTCAACGTAATAGGTTTCAAAATGGGTATGGGCGCGGTAATATTTGGCTTGACTTATGAATTTTTGCCATATATGATAATGCCTTTGTACAATACCCTTCTCAAGATAGACAAATGCTACATAGAAGGCGCAAGCGACTTGGGCGCAACTCCTATAAGGGCGTTTTGGAAGATCACAGTTCCTCTGTCTATGCCAGGTATAGTGAGCGGACTGACAATGGTAATGATACCTTCTATCACAACTTTTGCCGTAACAGAAATTATGAGCAACGGCAAGATGATGTTGCTGGGCGACTTCATATATTCGCTCAAAGCCGACTCTCTGAATATGGCGGCGGCAATATCTTTCATACTGTTGATATTTATGTGCGCTTCAATGATCATATCCAACAAATATAGCAATGACAGCGGAAGTAAAGGAGGCGGATTATGGTAAGAAAAATACTTGTCAGAACGTTTATAGGCTTAGTGCTTATAATGCTCTATCTCCCCATCATTTGGATGATAGTATTCTCCTTTACTGAGACTCCTTCATTCAGCGACTGGAGCGGATTTTCTTTCAACAACTATATCAACCTTTTCAGCGGCAACGGTCCAAACGCGGACAAAATCCAAGAAGCGCTGCTCAATACGCTCTTCGTAGGATTTTTTGTAAGTCTGCTGTCTACCGTACTGGGCACGCTTGGCGCAATAGGTCTGCACGCAATACACAGCAAACGCATAAAGACTGTCTATAACACTGTAAATCAAATTCCTATGATAAACAGCGAGATCGTCACTGCAATAGCGCTTGCGTTGGTATTCAACCTCTTTGCCGCAATGTTCAAGATAAATGACGGCAGTTGGGGTATGACCGCGCTGAAACTGATACTTGCGCAAACGACTTTCTGCGCTCCGTACGTGCTGCTCAACGTACTGCCAAGACTGCAAAAGTCAGACAATAAGATTTACGAAGCGGCTCTTGACTTGGGTTGCACTCCTGCAAAAGCAATGTTCAAAGTCGTGATACCCGACATTATGCCTGGCATAATAGTGGGCGCGTTGCTATCCTTCACGCTGTCAATAGACGACTTTGTGATAACAAAAGTCAACGTGACTTCATTTGAGACCCTCTCAACTTTGCTTTACGGTCTCAAAAACGGCAAGCACCCATTGCCTGCTGACATAAGAGCGTTGTTTACGATAATTTTCTTTATCGTATTCGCGTTGATGATGATACTCTATACGCCAAAGAAAAAGCAAGAAAAGAATTAAAATCTTGCTAATCCATAGGAGAAAAAATGAAAAAAAGATTGACAGTAACGGCTATATTATTGACCTTAATACTCTCGCTGGTCTTGCCTATCGTATTGACCGGCTGCACTCCGCGCGACGAAGTGCTGAAGGTATATAATTGGTCGGAGTATATCGGCGAAGACGTAATAGACCAATTTGAGGAATACTATTATGAGATAACCGGCAAAAAAATTACGGTAAAATACGACCTCTTTGACGAAAACGAACTTATGTATTCTCAAATCAAGACGACGCAAGCCGACTACGACGTAATATGCCCTTCTGACTATATGGTAGAAAAAATGGCAAAGGAAAACCTGCTGATACGACTTGAAAAAAATCTAGACGATTTGGGCTTTGGCGAAATCGAGGACTATAGAGACGATATCTCTCCCTTGCTTGTGTGCGGCAACGTTGAGGACGGATATTATTTTGATTACGACTATGACAGCGAAAGCGGAGAATATAACGTATATAGTCGTCCTTATACGATGGGCACGCTGGGAATACTGTATGCAAACGACTCGACGGCGTATCAAAACTCAAGTTACGGAACGTATTCGTCAATGCAAGAGTACGTCGAAACCAATGGCTGGGCAGTGCTTTGGGACAAGGCGTTTGATCAAAGAATAATGATGAAGAATTCCGTGCGCGATACCTATGCTATAGGCGCAATATATACTCTGCTCAACGAACGCTCGGGAGAAATCGTCCTGCCGACAATGACTCCTTCGCTTGCGCTCAACGCTACGGATGACGACAACGTAAAAAAGATAGAAAAACAACTCATCAAGCAAAAGGCTTTGCTCAGCGGATATGAAAACGACGAGGGAAAGGAAGTAATAATTCAGGGAGATATAGACTTGACTTTGCAATGGGCAGGCGACGCGGTATACGCAATGAGTTCTTTGCAGGAAGAACTGTCTCGCGAAAGAGATCTCTCCTACTTCGTACCTTATGAAGGCTCAAATATATTTTGCGACGCTTGGTGTATTCCCAAGTACAGCCGCAATACGACAGCCGCAAATCTTTGGATAAACTTTATGTGCAAAGGCGATATTGCTGTGCAAAATATGGATTATATCGGATATACTTCGGGAGTGGTGTCTCAAGAAGTATACGACTATATAATTGAGAATTGGGCAAGCGAAGAAGAGACCGACTATTTTGTAGATCTAACTTACTTCTTTGGCGAAGACTGCGAGTTTGACACAATCATCTACGTAGAAGAAGAGGACTACAACGCCTTTGAAGCGCAGTTCCCCACTCTGGAAATCGTGCAAAGATGCGCAGTAATGAAAGACTACGGCGATAAAACGCGCGATATGAACAGAATGTGGCGCAACGTAAAAGCATAAATTCACTATATGGAAATTATATAGTTACTATCAACACGATTAAATAAAAAAAGTATGCTCATAATCAAGCATACTTTTTTATTTAGGTCGAAAATTATATATAGATTTTTTACTTCGCTAAAATGATATTATACAACATCTATGATAAAAGATATTACGCCGTGTTGCAATTCTTTATCTCTGTCGTAATATCTATACATAGCGTCGACCAATGACTTGAGTGAAAACTCGTTGGAAAACCCCAACTGCTCTGGTGTAAACCTCAATAATATAATGCCAAATACTTCTTCAAACGATTTGCCTATCACTCTATCTACGACGCGTCTTTTCACCCTCTGAGATTTATCGCTTTCTTTAACAAATTCAATACTGTCACCTATGGCTATACGTTGACGCTTTTCGTCAAAAAGTCTTGTCTCAATAATCTTCGTTTCCGCCTTGATAGCGTCAAACATATCGTCGCTTAAATGCATAACGTGCGTCTTCGTCATATTTTCTTTACCTTTTTATTCATTTATTTCCACTAAATATGTTATACTAATTTAGATTTCTCCACGTCGCTTCGCTTTGGTCAAAATGACGTTTGAAGAAACGTAATCAAACAGGATTTTCATTTTTTGCCAAACTTCTTCATAGTATAGTTTAACTCATCTTCAAACAACTGCGTAAGTTTGCTTTTTTTAGATTGGGTATTGCTAGACTTATTCTTTGACTGCTTATTTGACGGCTTTGGTTTACTCTTTTTGTCATTATATTTGCTTGTTTTGTTATTCTTTGAAGTATCTTTTTTGCCTTTTGCCGGTTTTGCGTCACTCTTCTTTTGCGTAGGCAAATTCTGCTTCTGCGGTTTTTCTTCTTCTCTTGCCTCTTGGATAGTCACTTCGCGTTTGCCAAGTACCACGCCTTTGAGTTTAAAAAGTTTGCCCTCGCACCCTTTGATTACAGATACAAACGAATAGGTATCGCGTATCTTAAGGTCGGCAATTTCGTATATCTTCAACGGCGTATAAGTCAAAAGCAACTTGGTAAGACTGTCTTTGTCTAGCAAATCTCTCTTGCCAACGTTGAGGAAAAATCTGCTTTGGTTGTCGTGGAAATCCTTGAGTTTGTTGGAGCCGTCCTTAGGCATAGTAAAACTGTCTGAGATCACTCCAATATCCATATATTTGAGCGCATTGTCAACTTTGCGTTGATAACTGGGGATATACCCCACCTGAGCGCTGTCTATCAAAGTATACGCCACTCCCTCTTTGCTGGCTCTGGCAGTTCTGCCAATACGGTGAACGTAAAAGTCTTCATCTGTAGGCGGATCAAAATTGATGATTGCCTGCACGCCGTCTATATCTAAGCCCCTCGACGCCACGTCAGTAGCAACCAAAATTTTCAACTCTTTTGCCTTAAATCTCTTGAGTATCTGCGTACGCTCGCTCTGGCGTAAGTCACCGTGCAAAAGCGCAACCTCTCGTCCCTTGGATTTGAGCGCGCCAAAAAGTTTGTCTGCTCTCGTCTTGGTATTGCAAAATGCTATGACGAAATCGTACTTATTTCCGTCAATAATTTTAAGCATTGCGCCAAGTCGCTGAGCGTCCTTTACAACGCAATAGTATTGCTCTATCTTGGGAGTATCTTCGCCGTCGACTGAGGTCTTGACAAAAGTGGGATTATGCAAAAGTTTTTGAATAAGAGTATTGATAGATTGCGGTATGGTAGCCGAAAAACAAAGTCTCTGCGCCTGCCCCACCTTGCCGTCTATCTTTTCTATGTCCCCCCTAAATCCCATATCAAGCATTTCGTCGCACTCGTCAAGCACGAGATAGTTGACGTCGCCAAGTTTCAGCGTGCGTCTGTCGATATGGTCAAGAAGTCTACCTGGAGTACCCACGACGATTTGCGGTTTTTTGCGCAGACAAAACAGTTGTCTTTGGATATTCTGTCCGCCGTAAAGTCCTGCAACGCGCACTCGCTCATAATACTTGCAAGCATTCTGAATGACTTCGCAAATCTGAATGACGAGTTCTCTAGTAGGACATAGCACCAACGCTTGCACGCAAGAAGCGTCTCTGTCTATCTTGGCAAGCATAGGCAATACGAAAGCCAGCGTCTTTCCAGTACCGGTCGGCGCTTGAGCCACAACGTCTCCCCCCTTGATCGCGACAGGTATTACTTCCCTCTGAATATCAGTGGGAGCCACAATGCCTTGCTCGTCAAGGCTTTTTATGATTTCAGGCTGGACTTCAAAACTTTGAAATCCGCCAAGTTGATTTTGATTATTATTTTCCATAATTCAATTATACAGCAAAAGTTGATTTTCTCCAACCGATTGGATATAATAGTTGTATGAAAACGGCAATTATATCAGGAGCATCAAGAGGGATAGGTCGCGCTATCGCGATATCTCTTGCAAAAGAGGGATATGCGGTAATCGTTGGCTATTGTCGCAACGCTGTCAAGGCGCAGGAAGTCTGCGACTTGATAATCAACAACGGCGGTATAGCCGAAGCATATCAATGCGACGTGAGCCTGCCAAGTCAAGTAAAGGCAATGGTGGAATATACCAAGACCAAGTACTCCACCGTCGACGCAGTCGTGGCAAACGCAGGTATTAGCGCATACGGAATGTTGATTGATCACTCTGACGAAACTATAGCCAACGTGATAAATACCAATCTCGTTGGCTGTATTACCCTATGCAGAGAAGCAAGCAAAATTATGCTGTCCCAAAAGAGCGGTACTATAGTGACGATGTCGTCTATGTGGGGACAGGTGGGCGGAAGTTGCGAAAGCGTATACTCCGCTACTAAAGGCGGCGTGATAGCATTCTCAAAAGCACTTGCAAAAGAACTTGCCTTAAGCGGCGTACGCGTAAATTGCATTGCACCGGGATTTATTGACACCGATATAAATTCCAATTTGACACAGGAAGAAAGAAATGCCATTGTGGCAGAAATACCGCTTACGCGCGCAGGCAAACCGCAGGACGTGGCTGACGCCGTAGTTTGGCTGACGAGTGACAAGTCAAGTTACGTTACAGGACAGGTTATTGCCGTCAACGGCGGACTTGTTATTTGATTTGGCTGACACCTTCCTCTCAAGGGGAAGTCAAGTAAAAGGACAGAGACCTCTCCACTTCGGTCGATGTGACATATATATTGTCGAGGTGACAAAAACCTAATGTCATTTCGACTGAAACGAAGTGGAATGGAGAAATCTCAATCAATATAAATTGATTAGACCTCTCAACTGCGCTCGAGGTGACAATAGTATAGGTCGAAGTGGCTCCATATTGATATTTACAATTTAAGTAACTTATCCATAGAGTTCTCTCATAAAATAAAACGACAATAAGTCACAAAATTTACATTAATTGCGATAAAAAGAGAACTACATATAAATGAAAAGACTGAAAAACTACAAACATACTTTTAATTCCTGCTGTGTCGCAAGCGCAATTCAGGCAATTGAAATTAATCTGCCGCCGTTGTTATTCGTATGTTTTCAAGACGAATTTTCAATATCACTCACAGGACTTACAGCGCTCATTACGCTGACTTTTATAGTACAACTCCTAATGGACGCTTTAAGCGCAAAAATTATGGACAAAATAGGTTATCGCACCACAATGATAATTTCTCACGCATTTGTGGCTATGGGCGCCACTTTGATGGGAATATTACCATACCTGATTTCTCCTTATACAGGTCTGATAATAGCGATAATAATTATGGCAATGGGCGGAGGAATGCTTGAAGTGATCACTTCTCCGATAGTAGAAGCCATACCCAATCAAAAAGGCGGAAAACTGTCTCTTTTGCACTCATTTTACAGTTTTGGATATCTATCAATAGTATTGGTGACGGTGCTGTATTTTACAGTGTTTGACAGAACTCAATGGCGTTTTTTAATGTTTTGTTTTGCCATTATACCAATAATAAACGCTATATTCTTTTGTTTCGTCCCCTGCTCTTCCCTCAATGAGCAACGCGGCGAGAGTATAGGTCTCAAAGGTCTTATAAAAAACAAAATGTTTTTGCTTTTTTTGATTTTAATTTTGTGCGCAGGGGCTATGGAACAGGCAATAAGCCAATGGGTGTCGTACTTTGCCGAGAAGGGGCTCAATCTCAACAAGGCAATGGGCGATCTAGTCGGGCCTTTCAGTTTTGCTCTCCTAATGGGATTAGGAAGACTTTTTTATGGACTTTTTGGTTATAAGATACATATCAAAAGAATACTGCCTATAGCAGGCGCGGGCTGCCTCATATGCTATATCATTGCCGTAGCGAGCAACTCTCCTCTGCTTTGCCTAATCGCCTGCGCGCTATGCGGACTTTGCGTCAGCATAACTTGGCCGGGCACGCTTGACGCCGCGTCTAAGAACATCCCACAAGGCGGAACTGCAATGTTTGCGCTGCTCGCCTTGGGTGGCGACATAGGCTGTACACTGGGACCAAGCATAGTAGGCTACGTGTCTGACGTATCTGCTTTTGGGCTTAAAGGCGGTATCGCGACTGCAAGCGTATTTGCACTAATATTTGTAATCGCGTCGTTTGTGCTGCTCAAAAAAGATGCCAGCGAAAAATTACCTATGCTAAACGAGATAAATAACTATCAAAAATAAAAAGATATAGACCACTCCGCTGTGGTCAAGGTAAGTGATACTATAATAAGGTGACGTCAAACAT
The DNA here is from genome assembly GCA_029061605.1 of Clostridia bacterium. GTDB lineage: Bacteria > Bacillota > Clostridia > Christensenellales > UBA3700 > RACS-045. Next base: position 16,930 of record JAIDRT010000035.1, read on the forward strand.
TAGTCATTTGAGCATAGTTGAGAAATATCTGCCGCTTACAAAATTGTTAAAATTCATTGAAAAGATAAGTTTTATATGTTATAATCAAATCATTAAAGCATTGGAGTAAAAAAATGGAACAATTTTGCGGAAGAACTATTGATTGGATAAAAACAGGAAAAAATCTTGAATATTTGAGACGACACAACGTAAATCTGATCAAAAAAGTATGCGCCTATTGCAGAAGTCAAGATGACAGCAAGACTTATTGCGAAGGCGGAGCAAAATGCGCGACCTGTACGTTTGAGATGGACAATCATATCTCAAGAAGCGAACTCGCCCGCTCAGTCGTAGGCTGGTCGGATTCTCAAATTGCCAATTGGGAGGACGCAAGATCCATTATATCCATAGAAGACCTTTACGTATACTGTCAACTCTGCGACGTTACGCTTGAAGACATCATCGTATTTGCTAGATAAGAACATTATTTTTCGTCTTTGACGTAGACTGACAAAAACGCATAGGAATACATCGGGCTTTTTTGAAAAATTTCGACATAGAACTGTATAAAATTTTCCAATTTCTATTGACATAAAGATTTTTTAACTTTATAATTTAATTAATAAAAATATAAATAACTTAGGAGGTTATTATGAAAAAGAAAAAAATCGTTATCTCCCTATTGATAGCAGTTATGGTTCTTTCTCTCGCTTTGACGGCTCTTGTCGGTTGCGGTCCAAAAGAAGACCCCAATGCTCCGCCTGCCGGATACAAGAATATGACCAAAACTTTATCATCAGTGTTGGGAGACGCACTCTTCAATTCCTCAAATGGAAAGAAGATTAACAACCTTAAGGCAAGCGCTCAATTGAAAGTAAACACCAAGTACGGTGATTCTACAAACGAATATCTTGTTAAATTCGGCGCTAACGTAGCATTGAATACTGAAGACAAGAATACGACCACTTTCGGTTTGTCAATTGTTGATGTAAAGGCTAACAATGCTAACATCCTTAACGTTTATTACCAAGAGGCTCTTGCAACTTCCACAACAGACGCTAGCGGCGACCTTTACGTCGATCTCGGCAGCGGCAACAGCGCTCAACACTTTGCAATCAAAGGTCTTAGCATCAAGACTGTCTTGGAAAGCGAAAATGTAAACGTGTCTGATAAAGACGCAAGCGATATTGACGACAAGATCCAAACTGTTTTGGGCAACGACGTATTCACTATCTTTGATACGGTAGCATCTCTTGGCGGTCTCTATCAATCCAACGACAACAGCGAAGTTCTTCTTCGTCTTGACCTCAACTCCATCTTTGAGAAAGCAGGTGATTTGTTGAATGCTTTGGACGTTGTTGACGAATATGCTGGCAATCTTGGTCTTACTTTGAAGTCTTCTGATCTTCAAACTCTTCTCCCCGCTTTGACAATAGATCTTCATATTAAACTTATAGGCGCTGGAGACGACGAGTTTGAAGATGCTGAATTTGCAGGCATTGAGGCAAATTTGGGCATACCTAACAAAGATATCAAGATCACGAGAACTGACAACACAGAATTCGTTCGCATAAATATCGCTAAAGATTGCGAAATCGGACTTGGTCTTGACTTTGCATTCGGTAACAGCGCAAGCAATCCTCCTCGCCCACTCGCGAACGGCAACGATTATAAGCAAATCAGCGCAATCAACTTTACCACTAAAGGTGAACTCACACTCAATGAGGCGATCGGCGTAAGTATTAACTTTAACAATAAGGATATGACGCTTGAGATACCTGCAGGCACCTATTCTATCGAACTTGCTGCAGACCTTGATCCTACTCAACTTATCGGCGTAAAATTTAATGCAAATAAGACAAGCGAAATCTTGAACTTGGTTGAGACTATCGCAACTAGAGTAATCAATGTCCTCAGCATTAAGATCGTTAACTCTGATGAGACTAAGAAAATTGATGTTTCCATCAAAGACGGTAATGTTTATTTGACAGATCTTTCTTTGATTGGCGAACTTGGCGAATCGATATCCGGTATTATTAGTAGCGACGGAATGAGTATTTCTGCTGTTATCGACGCACTTAAAGGTATACCTGGACTTATTCCTCCAGATAAGGAAGATCCTGAAGTAGGTAGCGGCGACGCTTCCGGCGAGGCTTCTGGCAACGTATCTGGTGACGCTTCTGGCTCAACTCCTTCTGGTAACACTGGAAATAAAGTAGATTGGGATGCGCTTGCTGCTCTCGTAAAGAACTTGACTTTGATCGCAAATGACGGTAAGATCAGCGTTGACGTACAAAATCACACTGTTAATCAAAACCTCAAATATAAGACTGAAGTAAAAATTGATGAAGAAACTGGTGAAAGTGGCGAAGTAGTTGTTGTTGACAAAGATGGCAAGCCAGTAATCGACAAAAACTATGGTGACACAACCATCAACGTTAAGGCTGAAGCAACCAAAAACGGTATTACGATCGACGCTTCACTTCTCAACATAATTCTTAATCAAGCAGAAGAACGCAAAGCAAACGTATCCGCTAAAGTAGAAGTAAACAGCAATGGCATCACCATTACGGCTAAGTCGGCTGCTAAACTCAGTGATGCGGCTGCAGAAATCGACTTTGGCAGCGGTATTAAGATGAAGATCGACTTGGTACTCAAGTTGACTGAGTTCAAATACGGCAACTGCGCTACTGAATAATTCGGTTTAAACAAACATCAAGACGAGTCGCTTAAATGCGGCTCGTTTTTTTATAAATTATTTCAAAATATGTGGCAAAGCATTTGACAAAACATTGCATATAATATATATTTGATATATAAAAAATAAATATATTCGCCGTGGGTGCTACCACAAGGATAGCCCCAAAAGATATAAATTTTATTAGAGAAATTTGTCATTAGGCTCGACGAGAGATCGCAGTTGTACAAAAAGTACAATAAGAGCGCTTAACAAAGCATAATGGAAAATTGATCAATAAAATTACCTCTTCTTGGGACTGGCATTGTGGATTTGCTGAGATTATACCACTGAATCGGACAAGGTAATACTTGAACGAAAGAGCGTAAAACGCAAGTAAAGTATATTGGCGCCCAATTTAACAATTGGACGCTTTTTATTTTCATTCGTCGGCGAAAAAGGAGACAAACTATGAACAACCTACTCTTGCTGATGGCTGTCAAGACGTCAGACGGCGACGAATTGCCTGATCTTCTCTTCTGGCCTATCTTCGCATTATTCATTGCGCTTTTTGCATTTATGTTTTTGCTGTATTTGCGTAAGCGCGCCCCAAAGACTATTGGAATACTTATCTATATCGCAATAGCGCTTTGCATCGCTGCCGCAATTATTTGTATGGCGCTCATAGGCAAGTATTACGCTGACAATATCAAAAACGACGGCTATTACTCCCCTTACTTCAAGGACGCGCCAATGTATATAAGCGCAATAGCGCTTGTCGCTGTAATCGTGGGATTGACATTTATACTAGGCAAAAACGAAAACTTTAAATTCGACTCGCGCTCCGTTGCCTTTGGCGCAATTTGCATCGCAATGAGTTTTGCGCTGTCTTACGTACGTCTGTTTAAGTTGCCTCAAGGCGGTAGCGTTACGCTTGCCTCTCTGCTCCCACTTATGATTTTCTCATATATATTCGGAGTAAAAAAGGGATTGCTTATAGGCTTAATATACGGCGTATTGCAAGCAATACAAGATCCGTACATAATCCATCCAGTTCAATTTTTGCTGGACTATCCTATAGCCTTTTCCGCAATAGGTCTTGGTGGCGCGTTTGCTAAACTCTCAGTATTCAAAAAATGTCCTCAAGTTTCTCTCTTGCTTGGCGGTATACTTGCCAGCGTATTGAGATTTTTGTCGCATTTCCTTTCAGGAGCATTTGCCTTTGGCGCATACGCCGCTGATGCCGGACAAAACGTATACGTATATAGCCTTGCATACAATTCTTTTGTATTCGCAGATATTGCAATTGTGCTTGCGCTTGGCGTGATTCTCTTCTCGTCAAAAGCATTTATGAATGAAGTAGTATATAAGCAAAGAGCAAAAATGCTTGCAAACCAAACTGTCGCAAGCCAAGTTAATATTGCCGTCAAAGAAGTATGCAGTACTCAACAAGACGAAGTAATAAAAGACGAATCTTCTTCTAAAGTTGATAATTAAACTGTAAACGTTTATATAAGATTAAAAAAACGCAGTATGTCAAATTTATATACTGCGTTTTCTAATCAGTTAAGATTTCTCCATTACGCTACGCTCCAGTCGAAATGACATAGGATTGTTTTGTAAAATTTAACGTGAGCGCACTAATATATGCGCTCATTCTAATTCGAAGGCACCGGTATACAATTGATAATACTGACCGCCTTGCGCAATAAGTTCTTCGTGATTACCGCTTTCTATAATACGACCGTGGTCAAGCACAATGATCATATCGGAGTTCTGCACTGTGGAAAGTCTATGCGCAATTACAAATACCGTTCTGCCTTCCATAAGTCTGTCCATACCTTGTTGGACAAGCGCCTCAGTGCGAGTATCTATTGACGACGTCGCCTCGTCCAAAATCATCACTGGAGCGTCGGCTACCGCCGCTCTTGCTATTGACAACAACTGCTTTTGTCCTTGCGAAAGATTTGAGCCGTCGCCTGTGAGCATAGTTTCGTAGCCGCTGGGAAGACGCGTAATAAAGTCGTGAGCGTTTGCAAGTTTTGCCGCCGCAATACAATCTTCATCAGTTGCGTCAAGTCTGCCGTAACGGATATTATCCATTATAGTACCAGTAAACAGGTTGGTGTCTTGCAAGACTATACCCAAAGATCTTCGCAAGTCGCCTTTCTTGATCTTGTTAATATTGATACCGTCATAGCGTATCTTACCGTCTGCGATATCATAAAATCTGTTGATAAGATTGGTTATCGTCGTCTTTCCTGCGCCGGTAGCGCCTACGAAAGCAAACTTTTGTCCCGGCTTGGCGTGTATCGTCACGTCGTGCAATACGAGTTTGTCAGGCACGTAGCCAAAGTCAACTTCGTTGAGTTCTATATCTCCGGTAAGTCTTTCAAAAGTGATAGTCCCCTCTGCCTTATGAGGATGTTTCCACGCCCAAATTCCAGTACGTTCTTGACACTCGACAAGTTTTCCGTTTTCTTCTTTGGCATTAACGAGAGTGACGTAGCCTTCGTCCAACTCAGAAGTTTGGTCAAGCAAATTGAATATTCTGTCCGCGCCCGCAGTAGCCATTACAACGGCGTTAAGTTGGGTGGAGACTTGAGAGATATTGAACGTAAACTGTCTACTCATATTCAAAAATGCCACTATTGCGCCCATCTCTATTCCGCCGACGGCAAGTCCTGTCAAAGTGAGGTTGCGAGCGCCCGCAAGCACGAGAGCGCCTCCTACGATTGCAACAACCACGTAGAGCACGTGACCTATATTGCCAAGCGTAGGCATAAGAATATTAGCGTATTTGTTGGCTTTCTCGCTGGCTTTAAAAAGCGAATTATTGATAGCGTCAAAGTCAGACTTGGATTGCTCTTCGTGGCAGAAAACCTTGACGACCTTTTGTCCGTGCATCATTTCTTCTATGAAGCCTTCCGTCTTGCCTATCGCGCCCTGCTGAAGCATAAAGTATTTTGCGCTCTTTCCGCCAATAAGTCTTATGACCATTACCATTACGCCTACGCCTGCAAGTACCACTAAAGTAAGCCATATACTAGATACCAACATAGTGACAAGCAACGTGATGACCGCAACAAATGCGGCATACGCTTGCGGAATACTTTGAGATATAAGTTGACGAATCGCATCTGTGTCGTTGGTGTAAATACTCATAATATCGCCGTGCGTATGAGTATCAAAAAACTTGATAGGAAGCGACTGCATCTTCTTGAACATATCGTTGCGGACGTGGTACAAAAATCCCTGCGTAACGTGCGCCATAATTCTGGTGTATACAAACGAGGCTATCAATCCAACGATATATATACCTATCATAATACCTATAATCGTCAGCAACTTGTCTTTGACGCTGTCCCAACCGTTTTCGATTCCGGGAGTGATAACGTCGTTGACAATTCTCTCGATAAATATTGACGAACTTATTGCCGCCATAGAGTTGAACGTAATGCAAATAAGCACGACTATCAAAGGCAATTTATAGTACTTAAACATATACTTGATAAGTCTTCCGAGTATGGACATTACGCCCTTACTGCTTTTAATTCTTTGAGCCATTGACCTTTACCTCCCCTTCGTTGTTAGCCTTGTTTTGAGAGTAGTACACCTCTTGATATATCGCGTTGCGCGCAAGCAACTCCTCGTGCGAGCCGATATCCGCTATGCTTCCGCCATCCATTACGATTATTTTGTCAGCGTCCTGTACTGACGCAACTCTTTGCGCTATTATAAACTTGGTAGTATTAGGTATCTCCTCCGCAAATGCCTTGCGAATTAAAGCGTCCGTCTTCGTGTCTACCGCGCTCGTCGAGTCGTCAAGTATTAGTATCTTAGGCTTTTTGAGCAATGCCCTTGCAATACAAAGTCTTTGCTTTTGTCCGCCGGATACGTTTGTGCCGCCCTGCTCAATATACGTATCGTACTTGTCAGGAAAACCCATTATAAAGTCGTGAGCCTGCGCCAACTTGCACACTCTCTCAAGTTCTTCGTCGCTTGCGTCGGGATTACCCCACCTCAAGTTCTGCTTTATCGTACCTGAGAAGAGCACGTTTTTTTGCAATACCACAGCGACTTGATTACGCAGCGTGTCAAGATCGTATTCTTTTACGTTGAGCCCGCCAACGTATACGTGACCGCTCGTCGCGTCGTAAAGTCTGGGTATCAAATTGACAAGCGAAGTCTTACTGCTGCCAGTACCGCCGAGTATGCCAACCGTTTCGCCCGACTTAATGTCGAGATTGACGCCTTTGAGAGCGCGTCTGTCTGCCTTGACGTCATACTTAAAATCTACGTCCTCAAAGCGCACGTCACCGTTTTTGACCTCATACACAGGATTTTCTGGATTATGCAAGTCGCTCTCTTCACTCAACACTTCTACTATACGCTTTGCAGAAGTATTTGCCATTGATATCATTATCATTACCATATTGAGCATCATAAGCGACGAAAGTATCTGCGACGCATAAACTATGAGCGAAGACATCTCCGACGATTTGTCTATGCCTTCTTTGACGCCAAACATTGGCACCAAAAAACATATCATCAATATTGAAAACCACATACAGAATTGCATCAACGGATTGGCAAGCGCGATTATCTTTTCACCTTTGAGGAAGTCATAGCGCACGTCGTTGGACGTCTTCTGGAATTTTTCGTTTTCATACTCGTCTCTTACGTAAGACTTGACAACTCTAATGCCCTTTATATCTTCTTGTATGGATTCATTCATAGCGTCGTATTTTTTGAATACCCTTGTAAATATAGGGTCTACGAGCCTAAACAATATAAAGAGACCTGCTCCCAACACCGGTACGAGCGCCAAGAATATAAACGCAATCTTTACGTTGATGACAAATGCCATAATCAACGAGAAAATCAACATTATTGGCGACCTAACCGCAACTCTTACTATCATCATATAAGCAAGTTGCACGTTGGATACATCCGTAGTCATTCTAGTAACCAAACTTGGCGCAGAGAATTTGTCTATATTGGAAAACGCAAATCCTTGAATACGGTAATACATATCCTGTCTCAAGTTCTTTGCAAAACCAGTCGACGCAGTTGCGGCAAATTTGCCAGCAAGCACTCCAAATACAAGCGAAAACGCGGCAAGCGCCAACAATATTCCGCCGTAAAGCAATATATTTGTTATGGAATTGTCGTCTTGTATTTTTGCAAGCATTTCAATCATATAAAGAGGTATAATACATTCCAAAGCCACTTCAACAGTCACGCACACCGGCGATAAAATTGATACGCCTTTGAACTGCTTGATACTTTTCATCAATTTCTTTATCGTGTTCACCTTGATCTCCTTCTCTTTTTATTTTTTAAATTTTTTCTTTCTCTACGTTGTTCTTCACCTTGTCAAGCAAACGAAAAAGCGTGTCAAGTTCTTCTTCGCTCATTCCCTCTCTCAACTTGATTTCAATTTTTCCAAGTTCGCAGTCTATACTGTCGTGTATATCAAGCGATTTCTGCGTCAACGAAACTCTTTTAAGTCTGCCGTCGCCGTCTACGGAATGTCTCTCTATCAATCCCGCTTTCTCCATTTGACTAAGCAAGTTCGTCACACTGGACCTTCTGATCGACAGATGTTCTTCTATGTCCTTTTGATAAACGTCTTTATGAGCGTTTTCGCTCAAAAAACCTATGACGTGACCGTAAATTCCCTTGATATCATTGCTTTGCAATATGGGAATTGAGTTGATTCTTCTCTTGATTTGATTGTTGATAAAACGCAATTCAAAACTTATCGTCTTTTCCATTTGCCACCAATTGTTAGACTTCTAACAAACATTATATCATTTAAAATAATATTGTCAACAAAATTGTGACGGTAATTTAAAGATTTTTTTGATACTTAATGACGCGTAGAATGAGATTTCTCCACTTCAGTCGAAATGACAAATGCCAAACCGCAAGCAAGCGCAGAGATTGGCGTGCATTTCGCTTTGCGAAATTGTCCGAATAGGACTTTTTCGACCGCTCAATAGCGATATCAGCCGATATATGCGCCCACAGTTCAGCGAAAAGGGAGATAGGCAATAGATAAAATAGCGGATATTTTGTCAAGATTGTCTTTGGCGAGCGTCGTCGTACTTGCCGTACGTCGGCGTGAGTCAAAGGCGATATTGGCGGAAAAGACGCATTTTAGTTTTGCCTATCCTCGCTTTGAGCCGAACACTACATCTTTTGTGGAGTATCAATACCAAGCAGCGCCAACGCATTGCCCAGCACCTGTCTGGTGGCTTTAGTTAGTAAAAGTCGCGCATTCTTGATACCGTCTCTTTCGGTATTGATCTTGCATTCAAAATAGAATTTATTAAAGGCTTGCGCCAAATCTATAGCATATCTGGTGACTACGCTAGGCTCGTACTTCTTTGCGCTCTCTTGAAGTATTTGAGGATATTTGTCAAGAAGCGCCACGATTGCTTTACTTGAAGCATTGTCAAGTCCTGAATAATCGACCTCTTCCCCTATCTCCCCGCACTTGTCAAACAAACTATTGCACCTTGCATAAGTATATTGAACGTACGGTCCGGTCTCGCCCTCAAAATTGAGAACTTTATCTGAAGAGAATACCATATCCTTTATTCTGCTGTTGTAAAGCACGCCAAAAAGCGTTGCGCCCACGCCTATCTGCTCGGCAATCTTGTCCTTGTCTTCAAGGTCGGGATTTTTTTCTTCAATGACCTGCTTCGCCTTTGCAACGACACTGTTAAGTACGTCTTCAAGGAATACGACGTTGCCCTCTCTAGTAGACATTGCGCCGCTTTCCAAAGACACCATTCCGTGCGCCACGTGTACCATATCTTTTGACCACTCGCATCCCATCATCTCAAGCACTCTGAATATCTGCTGAAAGTGCAGGTTTTGCTGGTACGCTACCACGTAAAGACATTTGTCAAAATCATAGGTGTTTTTCCTATAAAAAGCCGCCGCCATATCTCTCGTGGCATAAAGCGTCGCTCCGTCAGAGCGCTGTAGCAAGCAAGGCGACATATCGTCGTCAAATTTGACGACTTTTGCGCCCTCGCTCTCCTGCAATAATCCCTTTTCCGTCAATTCATCCAGCACAGGCTGCATCTTGTCATTGTAAAAAGATTCGCCCGCGTAACTGTCAAATTTGATATGCAATCTCTCATAAATTCTGTTGACTTCTTTGAGTGTGATTTCTTTGAAATACTCAAACAACTCAAGCGCCTCTTTGTTGCCATTCTCAATGGCTTTGAACCAAGCCCTTGCCTCGTCTCCCAAAGAGGGATTTTTTTCCTCTTCTTTGTGGAATTTGACATATATCTCCACAAGCGCTCTTACTCCGCGCTCATTGATATCTTTTTTGTTTCCCCACAGTTTGTACGCCACGATAAGTTTGCCAAATTGCGTACCCCAATCCCCCAAGTGATTGATGCCCACAACATTGTAACCAAGCGCGGAATATATTCTATATATCGCTCCGCCAAGCGCAGTATTGAGTAAATGCCCCATATGAAAAGGCTTGGCAATATTGACGGAAGAATAGTCTATGCAAATCGTCTTGCCATTCCCCTCATTGCTCTTGCCGTAATCGTCACCCTTTGCCAATACGTCCGCAAGCACTTGCTTGGCAAACTTCACGTTGTTAAATTTGAAGTTGACAAATCCTGCGACGGCTGTCACTTGCTCTATCATATCTCCCTTGTCAACTGACGTTGCAATCTCTTCTGCAATGACCATAGGAGGTTTTTTCATCTCCTTGGCAAGTTTAAAGCACGGTATGCAAAGATCGCCCATAGCGCTGTCTTTAGGCGCAGTAACGAGCGCAAGCAAATCCTGCTTGTCTATACCGTCGATATTTATACTGTCAATAATAAGTTGTCTGTAATCCATATATCCCTCAAAAGTATATTATACGTTGAAACGGAATAACACTACGTCGCCATCCTTAATCACGTAATCTTTTCCCTCGCTTCTTACCTTGCCCTTTTCCTTTGCCGCAACGTAAGATCCGCACTCCAAAAGCACCTTCCAGTCAACAATCTCCGCTCTAATGAAACCTCTCTCAAAATCGCTGTGGATCTTACCTGCCGCCTGAGGAGCCTTGGTGCCTCTCGTAATCGTCCAAGCCCTCGTCTCTTTCTCTCCCGCAGTAAGATAACTGATAAGTCCCAAGAGGTCATAGCAAGCCGACACTAGTTGATCCAGTCCGCTTTGCTTTATGCCGTATTCCTCTCTGAAAAGTTGTTTGTCGTCCTCATCAAGTCCGGCAAGTTCTTCTTCAAGTTTTGCGCATATCATAACGGTCTTTGCGCCTTGAGTTTCGGCAAATTTTTTCACCCTCTCAACGTATTGGTTTCCGCCGCCTGCAACGTCGTCTTCGCCCACGTTGGCCGCGTAAATAACAGGCTTGGAAGTAAGCAAAAACAAATCTCTTGCAATCTCCTTTTCTTCATCAGTCATATCTATCAATCTTGCAGGTTTGCCCTTTTCCAGTTCAGCATATATCCTATCCATAAGGTCTGCTTCGACAAGATATTTTTTATCTCCGCCTTTTGCCGAAGTCCTTGCCTTATTTGCGCGCTTTTGCACGCTGTCCATATCTGCAAAAATCAACTCAAATTCTATAGTCTCAATGTCTCTCAATGGATCGACGCTGCCGTCAACGTGAGTGATATTTGCGTCGTCAAAACATCTGACTACGTGCACGATTGCGTCAACTTCTCTAATGTGAGAAAGAAATTTGTTGCCAAGTCCCTCGCCCTTTGACGCGCCCTTGACAAGTCCCGCTATGTCAACAAACTCAAGCGCCGTCGGCGTAATCTTTTTGCTGTTGTAAAGTTTCGCCAAAAGATCAAGTCTCTCGTCTGGCACGGCAACAACGCCCACGTTGGGCTCTATCGTGCAAAAAGGATAATTGGCGCTCTCTGCGCCCGCTTGCGTAATTGCATTGAATAACGTGCTTTTTCCCACGTTGGGAAGTCCTACCACTCCAAGTTTCATATCCACCTCTGTTAGTTCAAATTGTCTTTTGTCTCGTCGTTCTGCGTATCTTGCAAGTCGTCGCTATCGCTACTCTCAAGAGTGTCTTGCGCCTCGTCCTGAGTAAGGATATTTTCCTTAACCTCGTTCTTTCCGACGATAGAAAGCGTATTTTCCTTGCCTTTTAAAAATCTCTTGACGTTGTCTTTGTGTCTTATAATTACGAGCAACCATATTACAAGACAGCACACGATTGCAATAATACTGTCTTTATATTTGATACAATTGGCTATAGTCAATGCTGTTACGGCAAGATACGAGCCAATAAAGCCAATCTTGCAGAACAACAAATATATCACAAGCCCAAGCAGTACGCAAGGTCCTACTATTGGAGTTGCAACCAAAAACATACCCAACGTCGTGGCTACGCCCTTTCCGCCTTTGAATTTGGTATACACTGGCAAGATATGTCCCAATACGGCAACTGCGCCAAGTATGAACATCCAATCCGTTGATCCGCCGTCAATAGCAAATCTGCCTATCAACGCAAACGCCGCTCCTTTGGCGCAATCAAAGGCAAAAGTCAACGCTCCCCAGCCCTTTCCGATACTTCTCATTACGTTCATAGTGCCGGGGTTGCCACTGCCGAGATTCTTGATATTTTTACCTTTTATCGCCCCTATTATAGTCGCCATATTGATCGCGCCGACAAAATATGCAGCCAGGACAGCGACTATTTTCCAAACAATTTCCAAGTAGTTGTCTCTCCAAAAATATTTCTTTGCCATTATTTTAACATAAATAATAAATTTGTACAACTTTTTGAGTAGTGTAAATAAACGCATAGAGAGTATAATTTTGTCCACAATGAGCAATTTGGGCGAATTTTTTGACATTTTTGAAGACTTTTCTTTTGCACGTGGTTCAACGCGCGCTATACAAAATTTCACAAAAACGTTTTAGGGTTGACATAGACTTGCGCCATAATGTATACTTTAGTAGTGATATACGCAATAAAGTATGTCGTGGGAGAGAACTATGAAAAAATCAAAATTGTTAATTATTACGGCTATATTAGTCATTATTTCGATTACTGCCGCCGTATTTGCAGGCTGTGTCGGAAAAGCAAATCCATCAGATGCAAATCTTGACTTTGACGGATTGGCTTCGGCGCCTACGCAAGAGGCAAAGGCAAAAGCCCAGCCGGTAGACAAGAGCAAAATTGCTTTGAGCGACACTATGACGGAAGATCAAGCCGTACTTGATTCTATAGAATATCTTTTGAGACTTGCCAACAAAAATATAATTGAGACGGATTTCTTTGCAGCAGCCGCTTACGGCAACGGCGTTGCCACTGTCAGCGGAGGTATAGTAGGCTCAATGGAAACGCGCGAAGTAAGAGTGTTTGACAACGATACTTATTACTTTGACTCCTACGGTCTTATCGTCGACGGTTACACAGTAAAGAGCGACGGATCGCACGGCAAAGTCGACGACAGTCTTTTGAGCGTGCTCGCGTCTGCTCTCAACTTTACAAAGAGAGTCTATTCGCCCAATAATCAAGATTTCTATTACTCCGACAAAGGAGAAACCGACAAAGACAGTATCGTCAACTTCCCTGATCAAAACGCCGTCACATACAAAAGACCTAAGTCCACAAAAATGACTTTTGACGAATATATGAAAATGACCAACTCAAGAGAAAATTATAAGGGCTTTACCACCGACAACTATGACAATGACAAGCCTATTACGGCAGGACTTTTGAAGTACGACGAATCGACAGGTATATATTATCTCGAGTGCGATATCAACACCCAAAACAACACTTTGGAATTGTCCGTCGCAGATATGCTTGACAACGGCGCTATCAAAGAATTTGTGTACGCCAAAAAGCACTTGACAATAGAGATTTGGGATTGCGGACTTATCAGAACTTATATCAATTCCAACGTGTGGAATGCGTCAATGATTCTGGGACTCAAAGGATCAAGCGATAACTACTACGAACAATGGTTTACCTACGACAAATCAAAACTTGACAAAATGAATATAAGCGAAGATTTGAAAAACGCTCTGATGAAATAAACACAAGTCTGTATAATTAAAGATCTCCAATAAGGAGGTCTTTAATTTAACTTGGTCATATAAAGCAAAGTCTAATTAAATACGCTTGTTATGCTATTGTGATAGCAACTGCCTCTAGTAAGTGTGACGTCTCTTCTGTTGATTACTAACGTCTCTCCAAATTCATAATTCATTACCCATTTGGGGGCAATAACGACAAATATTCTATGTAAGACATCATCAGTGTTAGGCTCATCTAGAATAGGCGAGTTTGTCTCAAAGATAGGATAGAACTTATGATCCTTGATTGCCAAATTCTTGTATTCGATATTCTCATCAGATGACGCAAACATAAAATTTATCAGTAAAATGACGTTGTATTCAAAATACTCCTCTGTATATCCTTCGCCTAAGATATTAAATTTCTCTAAATCTGCTAATGACGTAACTATTTCGATTTTGAAATCATAATTCAAATTCTTTACTTCACCACATTGCCTTATTGCATTGGAAAAAATTGTATCATACTGAGGCATTACGTTTTGACTGCTGTCGTCCTTATCCTTTGGACAATTGCAACAACCAACCAACGCGCTTATCATAATGGACAACAATATGACTGCTGTCAGACTTTTTATAATATTTTTCTTCATATTTTCCCCTCCTTATCATTTTTAATTATACCATTCACATCTATAGCAGTCAATACTGATTAAAAATTTTATGTATTTATTTAACGTATTTTGCGCTATTTTAGATAAAAATGCAAAATGCGTATGATATAAAATAAATATCATACGCATTTCTATAAATGGTGAACTAAAACAAAATTAGATTATTTAAACACGGTCGTTATACTATCGTGATAACGACTGCCTGCAGTGACGTCTCTTCTGTTGATCACCAATATATCTCCAAATTCATAATTTTTTACCCATTTGGGGGCAGTAACGACAAATATACTATGACCTCCTTCATCATCAGTGCTAGGCTCATTCGGAAGACGCGAGTTTGTCTCAAAGATAGGATAAATTTTACGATTCTGAATAGCCAAATTTTTGTATTCAATATTCGTATCAGATGACGCATACATAAAGTTGATCAACAGAATAACGTTGTACTCAAAGTACTCTTCTGTATATCCTTCGCCTAAGATATTAAATTTCTCTAAATCTGATAATGACGTGACTATTTCTATTTTGAAATCATAATTCAAATTCTTTACTTCGCTCATACTACATTGCCTTATTGCATTGGAAAAAATAGTATCATATAGAGGCATTACGTTTTGACTGCTGTCGTCATTATCCTTTGTGCAATTGCAACAACCAACCAGCGCAATTATCATCACTGATAACAATGCAAGCGCAATCATACTTTTTGTTATTTTAGTTTTCATATTTTCCCTCCTTATTATTTTTAATTATACCATTCGAACATATAACTGTCAATACGGAATATATAGAGCATACGTTTAATATTTCTTGCGAATTATGACCAAAAATGCAAAAAGCGTATGATATCAAAAAATACCATACGCATTGTTGACACGATATATTTTATTTTTCTTTCTTACTTCTTGGGCGTCATATCAAAACTGTCGGGATAAAGTTCGCTTATATTGGTAGTGACGACGTCGCCATTGTTGTTGGACACAAATATCACGAGGTCGTTGCAAAACTCTTTGATAAACTGTCTAACTATTCCGCAAGGATAAGGCATACTCTCGCCCGAACTGACTATTGCCATTGCCAAAAAACCTTTTTCACTGCCTGCAATCGCCGTGCCCATTGCGACTTGCTCCGCGCAGATCGTAGCGCCGTAACTGACGTTTTCGATATTGCAACCTACGTAAATCTTTCCGCTTTCGCCCATAACTGCGCAACCTATCTTGTATCCCGAATACGGCGCGTGCGCATTCTTCATTACGAGCAACGCATTCTCAAGTAATCTCTGTCTTTGCATCATAGTGGTAATCCTCCTTTATCTCCAAAATACGCTGAGATCCTCTCTGCTCAAGACTCCCCAACGCTCGTTTTGTCTCACGATTGCTTTTCCGTCGGAAAACGGCGTAGCCACGTCATAAACAAAATCAATGATTTGATTGCCGTCTTGGTCTATATATCCGCTCTTTTCTCCCACAGTGACTGACGCAAGCCCTTCGCTAAATGACGTCGCGCAGTCAAACTTAAAATCTATGACGAGATTATTTTGTCTGTCGATATATCCCAACTTGCCATCCTTTTCAACACAGGCCCGCTCTTCAAAAAATCCAAACGCTTCTTCATAAGACGGCGGAACAATTACGTTGCCCTTCCAATCCTTGTATCCCCATTTACCTTTACGACAAAACTTGATAAGGCTCTTTTCCGTGAGCGGCGGTCTCTCGACTTTTTCGACTACAGGGCGCTGTCTTTTTCCCATAAGTATCTCTGCCCAGGTCATACCCGCGTACATCTTGCTAAGATACTCGTTGAGAGAATCATTCTCACTCTTTTGCTTTTTGTTTTTATTATCCCTGCGCTCTGGCTTGCCCAAATTGTTTTGAGACTTGTCTCGAGAGAAATTCTGCTGAGCGTTCTTGCCGTTGCGAGCGTCGTTTTTATCCTTTTTCTCACCGCCGTTTTGATTGTTCTTGGCAGGTTGTTGAGGTTGAGGCGCTTCGTCTTGAGCGAACTTAACACCGAATTTTGCCATAGCCTTGGATATCTCTATGCAATTCTTTTTGCCTATATTCTGGATTTTGTACATTTGCTGAAAAGTCCTGCACGCAAGATCTGCCACTATATTTATTCTGCCCGCTTTAAGAGCGTTGTAAGTGGCTTCGCTCAATTCCAAATCTTCAATAGGACGCGTAAGATCTTTTCCCTTATCTTTGTTGGTCTCCAAGATCTTTTGAGCGGCGCCTTGAGCGTCGAACTTTTTTTTATTATTATTTTTGTGATAAAATTTATTTTTTGACATATCTTCCTTAAATTTTAAGTATGCTTATCTTCAAAATACGTATCGTTATTTCGCGCTTGACAACGATACTAACACCGTTGATAGCGAGTTATTGCATATATTTTAGCATAAATACAAATAATTTTCAATCTTTCTTAATTATATTTCTTGATTATGCTGTATTTTTTTGTTTTAATTTTTAAATATAGTGTGTTATAATACTCTTATGAAACGAAAAATCTTTGGGTTATCCTTAATATTTTGTTTAGTGCTCGTCTTGTGCTTTGCAAGCGTATTTTCTATGCGCAACGTAGCAAAGGCGGAAAACGTCGACGTACTCGTCTCATTGACAAACGACAGTTTGCTGACTGCCTACGACGATTATTTTGCATACACCAATTCAAAGGGCATTTATCTCGCCAAAGACAACAAATTGTTGAGTTTTGAAGAAAAGAGCGATTTCGACGGTTTTTTGGATATTGCAATGAATTCCACTCACATACTTGCGCTCGCGCAAAAGGGTGAACAAAAGTATCTCTGGGCATACGAGTACAACGATATGCGCATTGCAAAAATCAACTTTGCTCTCAATGATCTGCACGTGGAATATCTCGTGGGGATATATGCAAACGAAGATGGATTCTATGCCTTAGAAACCAACAAGTTGATACATATTTCGCTTGACCCTCCTGAAGTGATTTCGCAATACTTCAATTCAAACACTGACTGGACTTTAAATCCCGCTTACATAGACATTCAAGATTTTGCCGTGCTCAACAATATACTCTATTGTATTTTGGACGGAGATTTCTATGCCATCTCAGAGCAGAATTTCCACTACCCCGACCTGTCGAAATTCCTCAAACGCAGCGGAGACTATATAGGCGTGAGCGTAGCAGACGACAGGATATTGCTTTTGAGCGCAAGCGGCGTATATGAATACAACAGCGCAGACTCCTCGATTTCAACGTTGGTAGTCGACGGACTTGATAGCAACAGCAAGATCTGCTGGGCTTACGACAGCCAAAACGATATAAGATACGTCTACACAAAATCTAATCTAAACGCCGTCAATATGTATGTCTACACCACAGGCAATCTTGAGTACTACGGTTGTTTTGACAACAACGTATATACACATCCGACGGAGTTTGATATTGTCAAACTTTATAAAACAGGCGCAGACGTGACGCTATATTCTTCGCCGAGACATCTGCAGAGAATGGGAATAATTCCGCAAAACAGATACTTCATTGCTTTGAGCGAAAGAGACGACTTTATATACGTATATTATCACGACACAAGCGAAGACAAAACTCAATACGGCTATATCAAAAAATCAGCGGCAATAACTTTGTGTCCGGCAGAGAAAGAAGGCTTACTTGGACCGTTTGCCCAGCCGTTGCACGAAAATACGCCAATTTACAAATATCCATTTGAAGGCTCGGGAAGCGAAAAGATTCTTGACGCGTCGATATTTATGCAACTGACTGTGATTGACAACGTGGGACAAGACGGCAACTTTACTTGGGGCTGGTATAAAGTAGGTTATGTCGACAACAGCGGCAAAGCGCAGTACGGATACGTCAAGACGCAAAATCTTTCGCCGTATACCCAACTCACTGCGCCGTCGCTTTCTAAGTCAGTCAAGTTGACTTCAAAGAAACTTGGACAGTATATCACACTCTACGCCCTGCCTTTTGAAAGCGAGGAAGACGCAATAGAGATAACTCAACTCCCCGAAGGCACTTCAGTGTATCTCAAAGAAAAATTCAACAAAAAAAGCGAATGGACGGCAGTATATTACGAGGGCAAGACGGCATACGTAAGAACTGAAAATATAAAAGCGTCGGGACTTACATCTTGGCAACTTGCTTTGGTAATAACTATTCCCTGCGTGGTAGTCGCCATAGTAATAGCGGTTGTTTTGATAGTAGTCGCAAAAAATAAAAGACTCGCTTATAAGTCCTAGCGTAATGTAGCGCAAAAATGGAATAAGTCAATTGACTTTTCCCTTCCGTTTATTTATAATATGATTTAAATTTACATAGTTTAAAAGTTTATAGGAGGTTTGGCTATGAAATTGACAATGACACAAAAAATTCTGGCTAAAAAACTCGGTATGCCTTTTGAAGAGGCAATCACTGCTCTTTCTGCCGGTACGCTTACCCTAGTGGAAGTCGACACTGCTCTCTCCAACGACGTCACCGCGCCGGTGGCTATCGACGTGTTTAACAAGGCGGGAGGACAACTATACGACGCAGATAAAGTGACCTTCGTGCTTGACCACTTTACTCCCAACAGAGATATTCAATCTGCTGAGCAATGCAAGTGCGTACGCGCCTTTGCAAGAGCCGAGGGCGTCAAGAACTTCTTTGACGTGGGAACAATGGGCATTGAGCACGCTTTGCTCCCCGAAAAAGGCATTGCAAAGCCTTGGTCTGTGGTAATAGGTGCAGATTCGCATACTTGCACTTACGGAGCGCTCGGCGCTTTTTCAACAGGCGTTGGCAGCACGGATATCGCAGGTATTATGCTATCTGGCAAAGTATGGCTCAAAGTGCCTTCTGCAATCAAGTTCAATTTGACTGGAAAACCAAGCAAATATATTTCGGGTAAAGACGTAATACTTCATATCATAGGTATGATAGGTGTAGACGGCGCTTTGTATAAATCAATAGAATTTGCAGGCGACGGCGTTAAATATATGACTATGGACGACAGATTTACCATATGCAATATGGCTATTGAATGCGGAGCAAAGAACGGAGTCTTCCCTATTGACGATATCACTCAAGAGTACGTCAAAGTCTCTTGCGGAAAGACTTTTGAAACTATGCAAGCAGGCGACGACGAGGCGTACGAGCAAGTGATAGATATTGACTTGTCAAAGATCAAACCGACTGTTGCATTCCCGCACTTGCCGTCAAATACAAAAGCCGTGGAAGACGTAAAGGAAGATATTGCTATAGATCAAGTTATAATAGGCTCTTGCACCAACGGCAGAATATCCGACCTTGAAGCCGCCGCTAGAGTGCTTAAAGGCAAAAAGGTCAATCCCAACGTGCGTACTATAATAATTCCCGCCACCAACAAGATTTATCTCGAGGCTATGGAAAAGGGATATATCAAGACGTTTATCGAGGGCGGCGCAATCGTATCTACCCCGACTTGCGGTCCTTGCCTTGGCGGACATATGGGGATATTAGCAAGCGGCGAAGTGGCTGTGACGACTACCAACCGCAATTTCATAGGCAGAATGGGAGCAAAAGACAGTTATATCTATCTCGCTTCTCCTGCTACGGCAATGGCAAGCGCTATCGCCGGCAAACTGACCTGCGAAAGCAATTTGGAGGTGTAATTATGTTGAAAGGAAAAGTTTTTAAATTCGGTGACGATATTGATACGGACATAATAGTCCCTGCTACATATCTGTCGACTTTTGATCCAAAAGAACTTGCAAAACACTGTATGGAATATACCAATCCTGAATTTTACAAAGAAGTAAAAGAGGGAGATATCGTCGTTGCAGGCAAAAATTTCGGTTGCGGCTCCTCTAGAGAACACGCTCCGATAGCAATAAAGGGGTGTGGCGTGTCCATAGTAATTGCCAAATCATTTGCAAGAATTTTTTATAGAAACGCCCTCAATATCGGTCTGTATATCCTCGAATGTCCAGAAGCGGTCGACGGCATAAACGCAGGCGACGAAGTGAGCGTCAACGTAGATACCGGCGTAATCACCAACTTGACAAGCGGCAAGACCTATCAAGCGCATCCATTCCCCAAGTTCATTCAAAATATTATAGAATGCGGCGGACTTATCAACGCAATAAAAGCAAAAAAGATCTAGGAGTAAATACAATATGAGTACTTTTAATATAGCGGTAATCAAGGGCGACGGAATAGGCCCTGAAGTTACAGCGTCTGCAATGAACGTATTGACAAAAATCGGAGAAAGATTTAATCACAAATTCAACTTTACTGAAAGCGTATGCGGCGGTTGCGCCTACGACAAGTACGGCGAGCCGTTGCCCAAAGAAAGTCTTGACATTTGCCTTGCAAGCGACAGCGTACTTCTTGGCGCAGTAGGCGGTCCGCAATACGACAATCTGCCCTATGAACTTCGCCCCGAAAGAGCATTGCTCGGAGTGAGAAAGGCTATGCAACTTTATGCAAATCTCCGTCCTGCAAAAATGTTTGAAGCGCTCAAGAGCGTTTGCCCACTCAAAAATCCAAAGAATATAGATATTATGGTGGTAAGAGAACTTATCGGCGGCATCTACTTTGGCGAAAAGGGTGTGAGAGACGGCAAGATGGGACGCGAAGGATACGACGTAATGGCATACGGAGAATTGGAAATCGAAAGAATTTGCCGTACCGCATTTGAACTTGCTCAAAAGAGACGCGGCAAGGTATCTTCGGTAGATAAAGCAAACGTACTCAAGACCTCCGGCGTATGGAGAAAGGTAGTACACGAAATACACGAAGACTACCCCGACGTACAGTTAGAGGACGTACTCGTAGACAATATGGCAATGCAACTCGTAAGAGAGCCGTCGCAATTCGACGTCGTAGTCACAGGCAACCTCTTTGGAGATATCCTCTCTGACCTTGCGTCGCAATGCGTGGGCAGCATAGGAATACTCCCCTCCGCCTCTATAAACGAAACTACGCGAGGACTCTACGAGCCTATACACGGATCTGCCCCTACTATAGCAGGCAAGAATATTGCAAACCCAATCGCAACTATTCTATCCGCCGCTATGATGCTTAAATATGCATTCAACCTTATGGAAGAAGGCGACGCAATAGAAAGCGCCGTTGAGAAAACTCTCAACAGCGGAGCAAGAACGGCAGACCTCAGAGAAGAAGGGCACGAAGTGCTTGGCACAAGAGAAATGACCGATCTGATTATAAAAAATATCTAAATACACAAGCGCCGTTGAGTTCTTCTCAACGGCGCCTTTTTCTTGCATAACACGAGCGAAATATCCTTTAGTTTTGCTTGAAAAACACTTTGCTATTTGCTATAATTATTTTATGAATTGGTTTAATTATTATGGACTTGCCATTATGGCAGTCATTATGATACCTAATATAATTTATGCCGCGAAGCATAAAAACGACGTTGCAAACACCTATGCAAATAAGAAAGTCGTAGTGACAGAGCAAATTGGCAGATACTGTTGTTTTGTCTTAATGATATTCAATATTCCCTATACGTACTTCAATTTCTGGTTTAATTATGCTCTTATAGTTTATTTATCCGTAAACGGCGCTTTGTGCCTTGCGTATTTGATTTTTTGGTGTATATGTTGGAATCAAACAGGCATTTTAAGAGCGCTATCACTATCTATAATTCCGTCGTGCATTTTTTTGTTCTGCGGTATAGTTTTGGCAAATATTCCTTTAATTGTTTTTTCTATTTTATTTGCGATAAGCCATATATTTATAAGTTACAAAAGCGCTGTCAAAAAAGCAATCGTAGAAAAATAAATCGCAACTAAATATCAAGATTTTTTAAATCCGACAATATCTCCGCGACGCTATATAATACAACCCTGCCCGCTATATTCACAGTATTTCCGTCAACTTGGGCGTATATTATACCGCCTCTATTTGACGCTTGATAGGCTATCAATTGATTCTTATTCAACACTTTTGCCCAATATGGCGCTATCATACAATGCGTAGATCCAGTAACAGGATCTTCAATGACGTCTAATTGAGGGGCAAACACCCGAGATACGCAGTCATACTTATCCCCTTTAGCGGTAACTGCCACGCTCACACCGTCAAGTTTCTTCAACAGTTGAGAATCGACTTTGAGATTTTCTACTTCATACTGTGATTCCAACACAAGCATTATATCTCTGGCTTTATATGCTGCTCTAGGCGTTACGCCTATTGCCTTTATCATATCTGAAGTGATGTCTATCTCATTTAACGGATATGCTCTCGTCTTCATATTCACCATTCCGCCTGTCACTGTCAACGTCAAATTGCCGTATGAAGTGTCAAATATGATAGTCTCGTGATTTGTATCGTAAAATCTATTTATGACATAGGCGGCTCCCAAAGTTGCGTGTCCGCAAAAGTCAATTTCACCATTAGGCGTAAACCATCTTAGTAGATACTTTTCGCCACTTTTGACGGCAAATGCAGTCTCAGAAAAATTATTTTCTTTTGCTATATTCTGCATAAGGTCATCAGACAGCCAGTTCTCCAATACGCACACTGCCGCCTGATTGCCAGAAAAAACTCTGTCTGTAAAAACGTCAACTATATACTGTTTCATAATTTTTTAAACTGTCACACGCAATAAAAAAACGGAGTCGCAAAACTCTCGTCTTTTTTAATGCAATTCAAATTATTTACATCATTTTTTCTATATATTCAACGACGTCTCCGACCGTCTTAAATGCAAGAGCAGCGTCATCGTCTACTTGAATACCAAATTCCTCTTCGATCGACATAATTATCTCTACTATGTCAAGAGAATCTGCAAGCAAGTCCTCTTTGAGCGAAGTTGTCTGCGTAATTTTGCTTTGTTCCATACCGAGTTGATCGGCTATGATTTTACTCAACTTTTCAAGTACCATATTGTCCTCCGATTGCCATAATTCAGGCCGTCTATAATTATACCATTATAAATATATTATGTCAACCACAATTGAATACCGACAACTCAGGCTAGTTGCGTGATCTCAATGTTCTGACACTGCGAGCAAATGCTGATCACATATTCCCCGCGCTTGATCGTATGTATAATATCTTCAGGAATTTGTTGATGAATAATCTCTTTTGACAAACCGTTGCCTGTCCATTTTGCATACGCCTCTATTGCTGTCCAGCGCTCAATGCTTTTGCATATCTTGGGAGACACAACCCTGTCTGCTCGTTCGATATCTACGCCCACCTTATCGTCAAAAAACGCCATTACAAGCACACCATCCGTATGACTTATCGAAACGCATCCTTCAGGCTTGCCACCCAAAAGCAATTGCGGAGCGCCGTTTGGCAAATGCTCTATTGTATATACCTTGCCTTTGACTTGGGAATACTTGTCCAACACGCTCTCTTTTGCTTGCTGTAAGTCAGCATATTTAATAAGATATATATTAATCAAGATTTTCCTCCGACTTCAAGGCGCTAGGGCTGAGTGACCATTATAAAGATTGCGTAAGCGATTTGTATAATAAGAAGGATACGGATTGCAGGCGTACTGGATGTACGTCAAGATTTGTAGACGAACTTAGTACACAAATCGGTAGTAAGATTATAATGAGAACTTAGTCATAGTACCTTCATAAAGAACGCATCAATCTGATCCATAAATTCTTCGTCAATAGCAAATACCGTCATTCTCTCGCAATATTCATATCCCACGTTGACGTTGTATTCAAAGATATTGCTCTTGCCAAGCGAAAGTTGAGTCTTCTTTCCCTTGTGAAGTCTTCTAATTTCCTTCTCCACTTCCGGCGGACGCGACAACGTATGTCCTCTATCGTCCAAAATAACAAACTTTGCCTGCGGATTTTTATTCTTCTCATAATGGATAGCCACTGAACTGTCATACGGCACAGTCTTGTCGTCAGTGCTGTGCATAACAAGCACCGGTCCCTTATAATTATTGACGCCGTCTATTCCCTTATACAACGCTCTTTTGCCGTACAATAAGAAGTAATGCAGATAAGTCCACGGTTTGACCAAAACGACGGCTTTGCCGACATATCTCGCCATCTGATATTTACAAATACCCCAAATGTCATTAAAGCCTGACAAGGTTGCCGCTCCGGCAAGTTTTTCCGCCGTCTTGCTATTAAGTTCGCTAGCAAGACCATAACCGCCCCAACTGTGTCCATAAGCCAACAATTTATATTTTTTAAGTTCTTCAATTCCGTCAAGATATTTGATGGCGTTGTCTAAATCGACTTGGGATTGAGTAAGACCTTTCAATCCCTTACCTTCGCTTTCAAAAGTACCAGTGCAGTCAAAGCCAAATACCAAATATCCCTTTCTTGCAAAATAGTCGTATCTATTGAGATATCCCGCTCTTGAACAACCGATACCGTGCGCCACTATCAAAACTGCTTTATACTCAGTGATATCTTTGTCAACGACAAAGTATGCCGCCAAGTTGTTCTTACCGCTCTTGAATTTGACTGGATAAGTCTTGAGATTTGGATAATCTTCAGGCGTTAAATGATGTATCGTCTTGTTAACGCGCCTTCCAAACACAAACTTAAAAATGATCGCGGTAACTATCATTGGCAACACGATAGTTACTGCAAAAACTCCGTAAATAAGTATTATCAAAAACTCCAAAAATCTGTTATTCTTCTTCATATAATTATTATAGCATAGGTTTTTATAATTGCCAATAACAAAGTTAAATATTTGCATAATAAATAATATGACGCAAAAAATTAAAGCGTTCCGTCAAGAACGCTTTAATATTGATACCATATTATCAATTATTTTTTCTTTTCAGTGTTTCTTACAAGTTCCAACTTTGCCATTTCCGCGCCGTCGCCGCGTCTTTGACCAAGTCTGATTATGCGAGTATATCCGCCTCTTTGACCAAGTTTGTTTGCTCTGTCAGCATAGAATACTGCGTGCTCTCTGAAAATCTTCTCAACAAGCGGGTGCTTAACGTCTTTAGTTCTCTCTTTATATGCGGACTTGCTTTCGCCCTCGCCCTTGTTTTCTTGAAGATCTCTAAGACTTGCCATAAGTTTTCTTCTTGCAGCCAACTTTCTTGGACCGTCGTTTACAAACTCCGTTACAACTTTTTCGCCCTTGTCGTTGGTAACCGTCTTTTGCACCTTGACGGTATCTTCATAAGTATTTATAGCGAGAGTCAACATACTCTCGGCATAACTTCTTACCTCTTTTGCTCTATCAACCGTGGTCTCGATAGATCCGTACCACAATAGTTCTGAGGCTTGATTTCTAATTATGGCCATTCTTTCTTCGGCTGTTCTGCCCAACTTTCTTGCCATTGTCCTTTACCTCCTATTATTCATCCTTGTCCTTGAGTTTAAGACCAAGGTCGTCAATTTTCTTCATAACTTCTTCGAGCGACTTCTTACCGAGATTTCTCACTTTAAGCATATCGTCTTCAGTTTTTTCCGTCAAATCCTTGACAGTGTTGATACCCGCTCTTCTCAAGCAGTTGTAAGATCTTACTGACAAATCCAAATCTTCGATTGCCATTTCGTAAATCTTTGCCTGTGATTCGTTGTCTTGAGAGATAAGTATCTCTTTTTCTGCCATATTGTCAACAAGTTTTACAAAAATACCAAGGTGATCATTCATAATCTTGGCAGCCAAACTGATGACCTCATTTGGCGTCGATGTACCGTTGGTCGCAACGTCAATGGTGAGTTTGTCAAAATTGATGTCTTGACCTTTTCTGGTGCTCTCTACCTGATAACTTGCTGCGATAACAGGCGTGAAGATAGCGTCTACCGGAATATATCCTATACCTTGCTCCTCATCCTTGTTTTCGCTTGCGCCTACGTAGCCTCTGCCTACGCCGATATAGATCTCCATCTCAATGCTTGCGCCGTCCTCAAGAGTACAAATCTCAAGTTCGGGATTGAGGATCTCTATGTCGTCGCTGTGAGATATATCTGCAGCGGTAACTACGCCGGGCGTATATTTGTTGATAGTACAAAGTTGTTTGAAGTTCTTATCTTCGGTATGAGCCTTTACTGCAAGTCCCTTGATATTGAGAATTATTTCAGTAACGTCTTCTTTGATACCGGGGATAGCGGTGAACTCGTGTTGAACTCCATTTATTCTAATACCGACTGGAGCAGCGCCCGGCAAAGCGCCCAAGAGAATTCTTCTAAGGCTGTTGCCGAGAGTAGTACCAAATCCGCGCTCCAACGGCTCGACGGAATATCTGGTTTTTCTACCCGGCTCCATATCTTCTTTATTGATATTTGGTTTTTGAATTTCTATCATTGTTAGCCTCCTATTCAATGTTCAATGACCGAGACTGTCACAGCGTATTATTATTTAGAATACAACTCGACAATCATATGCTCTTCAATCTTTTGCTCGACGTCTGCTCTCTCTGGCAAAGCAATTACGTTGCCAGTCATAGTAGCATTGTCAAAAGTCAACCACTTAGGAAGATTGAGTGTCTTAGCCTCCTTGATACCACTGAAGACCTTTTTGTCGGCTTTGTTTTCTTTGACGCCTATTACGTCGCCCTTCTTCACGAGGAATGAAGGAATATTTACGCACTTGCCGTTAACGGTGATCAAACCGTGGTTGACGATTTGTCTAGCCATTGAACGAGAAGATGCCAAACCAAGACGGTAAACGGTGTTGTCAAGACGTCTTTCCAAAAGGATAAGCATATTTTCACCGGTGATACCTCTCATCTTTTCGGCTTTGTCGTAGTAACCTCTGAATTGTTTCTCGCAAAGTCCGTAGATTCTCTTGGTCTTTTGTTTTTCTCTCAACTGTGTAGCGTATTCGCTGTTCTTTTTACGATCAGCGCCGTGTTGTCCCGGAGGAGTGCTGTTCTTTGCAAAAGGACACTTTTCCGAATAACACTTTTCGCCTTTCAAAAATAATTTTTCGCCTTCGCGTCTGCATTGACGACAATCAGGACCTGTATATCTAGCCATATTATTGCAAACCTCCTATTACAGTCTTCTGCGC
Organism: Clostridia bacterium; assembly: GCA_029061605.1. Classification (GTDB taxonomy): domain Bacteria; phylum Bacillota; class Clostridia; order Christensenellales; family UBA3700; genus RACS-045. The sequence continues at coordinate 44,254 of JAIDRT010000035.1, forward strand.
TTTGGTGGGCGACAGCCATTGTGCGGGATCGGAGATACGTCTTTGATGAGCGTAACGTTCAATCCTACGTTCTGCAAGGCTCTGATAGCAGACTCTCTGCCGCTACCCGGTCCCTTGACATATACTTCTACGTTTCTTACGCCTGCGTCATATGCGACTTTACCAGCGTCTTCACTTACCATCTGAGCGGCAAACGGAGTAGATTTCTTGCTACCGCGAAGTTGAAGTTTACCAGAACTTGACCAACTGATTGCGTTGCCTTGCGTATCGGTAATCGTCACAATGGTATTGTTGAAAGAGGCGTGAATATGAGCGCAACCGTTTTCACCGCGGCGCTTATTTACAGTACGTTTTTTTACAACTTTTTTAGCAACTGCCATTATTCAATCCTCCTTATTTCTTCTTACGGCTAACGGTCTTCTTTGGACCTTTTCTTGTACGAGCGTTTTGCTTTGTACTCTGACCGCGTACCGGCAATCCCTTACGGTGTCTCACACCGCGATAACAACCGATTTCCTGCAGTCTTTTGATGTTCATCTTGATTTCACGCTTCAAATCGCCTTCAACCATAATGTTGTTGCGGTCGATATATTCACGAATCTTGTTTACTTCTTCATCAGTCAAATCCCTAACTCTTGTATCAGGATTTATACCTGTATCAGCGAGAATCTTGTTGGACGTAACTCTTCCTATACCGTAGATATAAGTAAGACCTATCTCAACTCTTTTCTCATTTGGCAAATCAACGCCACTAATACGAGCCATTAAAATACCTCCAATAATTTAATAAATGTTTTATTATATTATTAAACGCTACGAGAAGTTAGATTGTCTGTTGTATTTGGAATGAAACAACCTATTAGCCGCTCCCCAACGATTAATGTCTTTTAGCCTAGGTATTATAACACGATTTAATAAATCTTGCAAGCGTTATAATACAATTTTTTTATTTTTTACGCAATAAAGGAATTATGGATAACGCCATAATCCTTTTTAGCCGTTTTTAAGCGTTTTACGCTCATTTCTTATAATTAAGAGAAATTATTAGCCTTGCTTTTGCTTATGCTTTTTGTATTTTGAGCAGATGATCATAACTGCTCCGTTTCTCTTTATTACCTTGCATTTGTCGCACATCGGCTTTACTGATGGTCTGACCTTCATTGTTATATCCTCCGTTAATCTACCTTAATTCTTATTACGCCATACTATTCTACCTTTGGTGAGATCGTATGGACTTAATTCTACTTTGACTGCGTCCCCTTCGAGAATTTTGATATAATTCTTTCTCAATTTTCCCGACAGATACGCTACGATAACGTGTCCGTTTGACAACTCTACTTTAAAATTGGTACCAGGCAATACTTCTATTACTTTTCCCTCTGCTTCGATTACGTCTTCTTTGGACATATATACCTCCTATTCAACAGTATCAAGTTTACCTAATCTATCCGCGATGCTCTTATCGTCGACGTACGAATTTATATCGCTTGCCTCTTCAATGAGTTTGACGTGCTTGACGTTCTTTTGTTTAGGACTTTCCAGCCTTCTCGACTTACCGTCGGCAATCAATATGTAATTCTCATTGAGCGTCGCTATGACAACGAAATATCTCTTTGCGTCGTGTCCGCTCTTTGATTGCACTATGTCTCCAACTTTAAAAGCCATCTTTACCTCACAGCGACAATATCTCAACGCCGTCTTCTTTTATCCACACGGTGTTTTCGTAATGCGCCGAAGGCATTCCGTCTGCCGTAACTACCGTCCAACCGTCATTAAGCATATACACTTCGTGCGTTCCCATATTGATCATTGGCTCAATGGCAATCGTCATATTTTTACGCAATCGCATTCCGTGTCCTTCTCTGCCGTAATTAGGCACTTCGGGATCTTCGTGCATTTCTTTGCCTATTCCGTGTCCTACCAATGCCCTTACAACTCCGTAACCGTGGGATTCTGCATAAGACTGTATCGCGTGTCCCAAGTCTCCAAGTCTAACTCCCTCTTTGAGAATCTTGACTCCTTCAAAAAAACTCTGCTTGGTGACTTCGACTAGTTTTGCTTTTTCTTCGCTGACTTTGCCTATCATAAAGGTTCTTGCGGCGTCGCCGTTGTAACCTTTGTAGATACTTCCGCAGTCTACGCTGACTATGTCGCCCTCTTTGATCACCACTTTGTCTGACGGAATACCGTGTACGACTTGTTCATTTATCGACGTACATATCGACGCGGGAAAACCGCTATATCCCAAAAAAGACGGTATGGCGTCGCACTTGACTATATAATCGTGTGCTATCTTATTGAGTTGAGCCGTCGTCATTCCCTCTTTGATTTTATCTTCGAGTAGATTGAGCGTATCTCTGACGATTTGATTAGCCTTGCGCATCAACTGTATTTCATAGTCCGACTTAATGGTTATCATTCAATATCCTCACTATGTCGTCGAAGACTTTGTTCATTTCCTGCGTTCCGTCCACGTCCTTGAGTATTCCCATATTGCTATAGTACTCTATGAGCGGAGCAGTCTGAGCATTGTAAACTTCCAGTCTTGCCTTTACGGTGTCTTCTTTGTCGTCGTCTCTTTGATAGAGTTTCTCGCCGCACTTTGCGCATACGTCTTTGCCATACCACGATACGTGATAACTCTCTCCGCACTTGCACATTCTGCGTCCTGCAATTCTGTCTACAACAAGTTTTTCGTCTACGGCTAAGTTGATCGCGCAGGTTATCTTTGCAAAATCATTCAAAGCCTTTGCCTGTTCTATCGTTCTTGGAAAGCCGTCAAGCAAAAATCCCTTTTGGCAATCTGCCTCGGCAAGTCTTTGTTTGACAAGCCCGATCACGACTTCGTCAGGCACGAGCAAGCCTTTGTCGATATAGCCCTTGGCTTCTGCGCCCAAGGCCGTGCCCGCCTTGATGTTAGCCCTCAATATGTCTCCGGTGGAGATATGAGGTATATTATACTTTTCACATACTTTCGTCGCTTGGGTGCCTTTACCGGCGCCCGGCGCTCCTAAAAATACTAAGTACATAAATCCTCTTTTACTTGAGGAAGCCCTTGTAGTGCTTCATCATAAGTTGTCCCTCAAGTTGTTTGTTGAATTCAAGCGCAACGCTTACCGCAATGAGCATACCAGTAGATGATATTGCGTTGTTTACTCCCAGTCCAGCGCCTATAAGTTGGAAGAGGACTGCCGGTACTATGGCTATAAAGCCAAGGAACAATGCGCCGAACAAAACTATTCTGTTGTTGATTTTTTGAAGGTAATCGCTTGTGGGTTTACCACTTCTGATACCCTGTATTGAGCCGCCGTACTGTTGCAAGTTTCTTGCTACGTCCTGCGGGTTGAACTGTATCTGCGCATAGAAGTATGCGAAGAATATGATCAGAACAAGCATTACCAAATAGTAGAATACCCAGCCTACCCATTGCCATTGCGAGTTTATGCTCCCCGGATAGCAGAAGGTCATATAGTTGACAAATGCCTGGTTATCCTGTCCTGTAAATTGGAATATCATCATAGGTATCGTCATAAAGGACGACGCAAAGATGATAGGCATTACGCCCGAACTGTTGACTTTGATTGGTATAAACGTCGACTGTCCGCCGTACATCTTATTGCCCTTGACTTGCTTTGCATAGTTGACTTTGATTCTTCTCTCTCCGCCGTCTACAAATACAATAAACGCAAACAGGAACAACACTACCAATAAATATCCAAACAAATTCCAAAGTTTTGTAGGATCGGCTTGAATTTGCGGAATCGTATTAACGAGCGCTAATCCAAAAGATGACAGTATACCGCTGAAGATTATCAGCGAAGTACCGTTGCCAATACCAAGTTCAGTAATTCTCTCGCCAAGCCACATAACTACCGTACTGCCCGAAACGAGCAACGCGATAATCATAATAGCCGTAAGCCAACCGTTCTTTTCGCCAAACATAGGCTCAATATAGTCTTTATAAGCGACTACGATACCTATTGCCTGCACAACAGCCAAGGCTATTGCTACGTATCTGGTGATTATTGTGATTTTTTCACGCCCCTCATCACCTTGTTTTGAAAGTCTTTCAAGCGGTGGAATGATAAGTGTGAGCAACTGCATTATGATAAAACTGTTGATAAACGGCAAAATACCTAGCGCGAATAGCGTGAGATATTGCATTGAGCCGCCGCTCATCATACTCAAAAGTTGAAATATCGTGTTGCTTTCAGCCGTACCTCCGAACTGACCTGCGTAAAAATCAGCAGATATGCCTGGAAGCGGTATCCAACAACCGATTCGGAATGCGAGAAGCAATCCGAACGTTGCGAATATTTTGTTTCTGATGCTTTTATCACTAAATGCGTTTTTGATAGTTTGCCACATTATAGCACCTCTGCTTTGCCACCTGCTTTTTCAATTATTTGCACAGATGACTTAGTAAATTTGTTTGCTTTAACCTCAAGCCTTTTTGTCAATGTACCATTGCCAAGAACCTTCAAACCATAAGGCTCAACCTTACTAAGAACACCCTTCTCGAGGAGAAGTTCTGCAGTAACTACCGTACCGTCGTCGAACACTTCAAGATCGCTGACGTTGACGATAGAATATACTTTTTTGAAGACGTTGTTGAATCCTCTCTTAGGAATTCTTCTTACGAGTGGCATTTGTCCGCCTTCAAATCCCGGTCTTACTCCGCCGCCGCTACGAGCCCATTGCCCCTTGTGACCTTTACCGGAAGTCTTGCCGAGACCCGAGCCAATACCTCTGCCGAGTCTTTTTGACTGCGTCTTTGCTCCCTCTGCAGGAGCCATATTGTTCAATTTCATATCTAATCCTCCTTACGCCTGCTCAATCATTACGAGATGCGAAACTACCTTGAGCATACCCTCGGAACAAGCGTTAGACGTGATAACGTTGCTGCTTCCGATCTTCTTGAGACCCAAAGCCTTGATTGTATCTTTTTGCTTTTGCGAGCAACCTATCGTACTCTTTACGAGCGTAACTTTAATCTTTTCCATAAGTCGCCTCCTATTAGCCTATAATATCTTCGACGCTCTTGCCTCTCAAAGCGGCGATTTGCTCAGCCGTCTTCATCTTTGCAAGTCCGTCAAAGGTAGCCTTGACACAGTTGATTTTGTTGTTGCTGCCCATAGACTTTGTTCTCACATCCTTGATGCCTGCGCATTCAAGTACGGCACGAACAGGACCGCCTGCGATAACACCGGTACCTGCGCTAGCCGGCATTATAATAACCTTAGAACTTCCGAAGTTGCCGATTGCCTCGTGCGGAACAGACGTGTCCAACTTAGCAATCTTTATCATATTGCGCTTTGCTTCTGCCGTTGCCTTGCGGATAGCCTCAGGAACTTCGCCTGCTTTGCCCATTCCGAGACCGATAGAACCTTGTCCGTCGCCGACTACTATAAGAGCCGCAAATCTCATTGTTCTACCGCCCTTGACAACCTTGGTTACGCGGTTGACGCAAATGAGTTTATTGAGCAATTCTTCTTCTTGATTGTTAAATCTCTCTTTTCTAGCCATTTTGGATCTCCTTAGAATTTAAGTCCGGCTTCTCTTGCGCCGTCTGCAACGCTCTTAACGCGTCCGGTATAGAGATATCCGCCTCTGTCGAAAACTACTTCGGTGATACCTGCTTGCAAAGCCTTTTTAGCAACTGCCTTGCCTACTTCGGCTGCGGCCTCAGTCTTGGTCATATCCTTGACTTTCTTAATCATATCCTTATCAAGAGTCGAGCAAGAAACGAGCGTCGTACCTTTGATATCGTCGATAATCTGCACGTTGATATTGTTGGTACTTCTGTATACGTTGAAGCGAGGTCTCTCGGCTGTGCCACTGATTTTAGATCTAACTCTTTGATGTCTTTTTTGCCTGATGGCATTCTTATCAATCTTACTAATCATTTTATCTCACTCCTTATTTCTTACCTGTCTTGCCTTCCTTACGTACGATAACTTCGTCTTTATAACGAATACCGTATACGTGGTAAGGATCGGGGTTACGAACTTTTCTTATGTTGGCAGCCATTTGACCAACCAACTCTTTGTCAATACCCTTTACGACTACTTCCGTAACGGAAACGCACTCGTAAGTGATACCCGGTATCTCTTCTATCTCAACCGGATGCGAATAACCTAGGTTGAGCACGAGTTTTTTACCTTGCTTGGTTGCCTTGTAACCTACACCGTTGAGAATCAAAGATTTCTCAAAGCCCTTGGATACGCCTTCAACCATATTTGCAATAAGTTTTCTGTAAAGACCGTGCATTGCCTTGACCGGCTTATCGTCATTGGGTCTTGTTACGTGCACTTCTGCGCCCTCTACTTTTACGGTAATGATGCTGTTTACTTTGAGTGTCAAAGTGCCCTTTGCGCCTTTAACCGTAACAATATTTTCGGGCGATACGCTTACTTCTACGCCTGCTGGGATAGCAACAGGAAGTCTACCAATTCTTGACATATTCCTACCTCCCTATTACCAAACGTAAGCGAGTACTTCGCCGCCGATATGTGCTGCGCGAGCCTTCTTGTCAGTCATAATTCCCTTGGAAGTGGAAATGATTGCTATTCCCAAACCGTTGAGAACGACAGGAAGTTTCTCTGAGTTTGCGTACACTCTCAAGCCTGGCTTGGAAATACGCTTGATTCCGGAAATGACCTTCTCATTGTTAGGTCCATATTTCAAATTTACCTTCATAACACTTTGAACTTCGCCTTCAACTACTTCATATCCGTTGATAAATCCTTCTTCAGTCAAGATGTCGGCGATTGCCTTCTTCATCTTGGAAAGAGGTACTTCGACGCTTTCGTGTCTTGCTACCAAAGCATTACGGATACGAGTGAGCATATCTGCGATCGGATCAGTTATCATCATAGTAAAAATACCCTCCTATTACCAACTTGCCTTCTTTACTCCGGGGATCTCGCCCTTGTAAGCGAGTTCTCTGAAGCAAATTCTGCAAATTCCGTACTTTCTTAAAACTGCGTGCGGTCTTCCACAAATCTGGCATCTGGTGTATGCTCTTGTGGAGTACTTTGGAGTCTTTTGTTGTTTGTTAATCATTGCTTTCTTTGCCATAATTTAATCTCCTATTTCACAAAAGGCATACCGAGGAGCGTCAACAACTCCTTAGCCTCTTCGTCTGTGTTTGCCGTAGTTACGACGATAATGTCAAAACCTCTTACCTTCTCAACCTTGTCGTATTGAATTTCTGGGAAGATGATTTGTTCCTTAACGCCCATTGCGTAGTTGCCGCGTCCGTCGAACGAATCGTTTGGCACGCCCTTAAAGTCTCTTACTCGGGGAAGAGCGACGGATATGAGTTTATCCATAAAGTCGTACATCTTCTTTCCTCTCAAAGTTACCTTTGCGCCAATCGTCATACCTTCTCTCACCTTGAAGTTTGCAACGCTCTTCTTAGCCTTGCACTCTGCGGGAGCCTGACCTGCGATCAACTTGAGTTCTTCAACAGCCTGTTGAAGGCTCTTGCTGTTATCTTTGACGTCGCCAAGACCCATATTGAGAACTACTTTCTCGAGTTTTGGAACTTGGTTGACGTTCTTATAGTTAAACTTTTTAATCAATGCAGGAACTACTGTTGATTTATAGTATTCAAGCATTCTGTATTCTCTATTTTCCACAGTCGTTGTCCTCCATTAGTTTTCTGCCACGTCAGTGGTCTTCTTTGCCTTGGTGGCAGTCTTCTTAGTTGCCTTCTTAGCGGTCTTTGCTGCTTTTGCCGGTTTTACGTCCAAAGACGCTCCGCACTTCTTGCATATACGCGTCTTGATCTTCTTGCCGTTTTCGTCAACGCTGATGTTGTGGGCAATTCTCGTAGCGCTATTGCAACTCGGGCAGAGGATCATTACGTTGGATACGTTTATAGACGCCTCTCTTTCGATAATTCCGCCCTTCTCTTGAGCGTTGCGAGGCTTAACGAAACACTTTACAGTTCTTAAATCCGAGCCTTGCAAAACTACTCTTTGGGACTTGGTATCTACCGCCAATACTTGACCTGTCTTACCTTTATCGACGCCTGCGATAACCTTAACCGCATCGCCTTTCTTAACATTCATACTCATATTGGTCTACCTCCGTTAGATTACCTCTGGGGCAAGAGAAATGATCTTCATATAATCTTTTTCTCTCAACTCTCTGGCAATTGGTCCAAAGATACGAGTACCCCTAGGTTGCTTTTGATTGTCGATAATAACGGCAGCGTTGTCGTCAAATCTTATGTGAGAACCGTCAGTTCTTCTGATACCTTTCTTGGTTCTTACGATAACTGCTTTGACTACGTCGCCTTTCTTAACTGCGCCGCCCGGGGTAGCCGTCTGCACGGATGCCACGATTACGTCGCCAATATTACCGCTTCTACGGAACGAACCGCCCATTACTCTAATACATTTGATCTCTTTTGCGCCTGAATTATCGGCAACGACCAATCTTGTCTCTGGTTGTATCATTCTTGGGGTCCTCCTTACTTAGCCTTCTCGACGATTTCGACTACTCTCCAACGCTTATCCTTGGAAAGCGGTCTTGTTTCGACGACACGTACGGTATCGCCAATGCCACATTCATTTTGCTCATCGTGAGCCTTGAACGTCTTTGTTCTATTGATAATCTTGCCGTAAAGAGGATGTTTAACACGCTCTTTGATAGCAACAACCACGGTCTTATCCATCTTGTCGCTGACAATAACGCCAACTCTGGTTTTTCTGAGATTTCTTTCTTCCATATGCTGTTATCCTCCTTATTTAGCCTTCTTAGCGGATTTCTTCACAGCCTTGTTTGGCTCTTGAGAAATTCCGAGTTCTCTTTGACGGATTATCGTCTTTACTCTTGCAATATCCTTTTTGCAAATTGCAAGTTGATTAGCATTCTCAAGTTGACCTGCTTTGTGCTTAAAGCGAAGATTGAAGAGTTCTTCTTTCAAAGAATTCAATTTGAGATTAAGTTCTTCGTTTGTCATTTCAAAAAAATTACTTGCTTTCATCTGCGCTCACCTCTTCTCTCTTTACAAACTTGCACTTAACTGGCAATTTGTGTGATGCAAGTCTCAATGCTTCGCGTGCGACTTCCTCGTTTACGCCTGACATTTCGAACATTACGCGACCCGGCTTAACTACTGCTACCCAGTATTCTACGCTACCTTTACCGCTACCCATTCTGGTTTCTGCCGGTTTCTTTGTGATAGGCTTGTGTGGGAATATATTGATCCATACCTTACCGCCTCTCTTTATATAACGCGTCATTGCTATACGGGCTGCCTCAATCTGGTTTGAGGTAATCCAACTTGGCTCAAGCGCTACAAGTCCGTACTCGCCGTATGCAACCTTGTTGCCCTTGTTAGCCTGTCCCGTCAATCTGCCGCGATGTACGCGACGTCTTTTAACTCTTTTAGGCATTAACATTACGCATTACCTCCTTCCTTGTTTTCCTTTACGTTCTTTCCGAGTACTTCACCCTTGTATACCCATACTTTTACGCCGATAATACCAAACGTCGTATGCGCTTCTGCCGTACCGTAATCGATATCTGCTCTCAAGGTTTGAAGAGGAATAGATCCCTCGTGATAACTCTCGGAATTTGCAATTTCTGCTCCGTTAAGACGACCCGATACCATAGTCTTGATACCTTTTACGCCACCTTTCATTGCCTTTGAGATACAACCTTTCATTGCTCTTCTGAAAGCGATACGCTTTTCAAGTTGAGCGGCGATGTTCTCTGCGATAAGTTGAGCGTCCGTGTCAGGTCTCTTAACTTCCATAATATTGATGCTTACGCTCTTTTTAGGAGCAAGTTTCATAACTTCTTTCTTGATTTGCTCAACGCCTGCGCCTGCTTTACCAATCATAATACCCGGCTTTGCAGTATAAATCGTAACTATTACGATATCGTTTGCCGAAGAAAGTATTCTGCTGATTGTAATCTTGGAGATAGAACATTGATAATATTTCTTCTTCAAGTAAGTTCTGATCTTATGATCCTCAATGAGGTTCTTAGAAAAGTTCTTCTTGTCAGCATACCATTGAGCGTTCCAATCTTTTATTACGCCTACTCTCAATCCGTGTGGACTAACTTTTTGTCCCATTTTTGATACCTCCTCGATTATTCTGCCTTAGCCTCATCCAAGATGATGGTGATGTGGCTGGTGCGTTTGTTGATTCTTGCAGCGCTTCCCTTTGCTCTTGCTCTGATACGCTTGAGTATCGGGCCTGCGTTGGCGTAGCACTCTGCTACGTAAAGCGTGGTCTTGTCCATATTCAAATTGTTTTCTGCATTTGCAGCCGCCGAATTCAACAACTTGATGAGCGGTTCGCAAGCAGCCTTGCGGGTAAATTTGAGTATTGCCAAAGCCTCTTCGTAATTCTTGCCTCTAATTACGTCAAGCACGATTCTAACCTTGTCGGGAGAAATTCTGACGTACTTGGCTGTTGCGCTCGGACGCTTGTCTGCGTTTTCTTTACGAGCGGCGCTCTTTTCTCTTAATCTCTTTGCCATCTTACGCCTCCTTATCTCTTACCTGTGGTTTTTTCGCCTGCGTGACCCTTAAACGTACGAGTGGGAGCAAACTCGCCGAGTTTGCAGCCTACCATATCTTCAGTGATATATACAGGCACGTGCTTTCTACCGTCGTGTACGGCTATCGTGTGTCCTACCATCTCCGGGAAGATTGTGGAAGATCTTGACCAAGTCTTGACAACCTTCTTTTCGTTGGCATCGTTCATTGCGATAATTCTCTTTATAAGTCTTTCTTCGACGAAAGGTCCTTTCTTTACTGATCTACTCATTTCGAATCCTCCTAGTTCACACGCTTGATGATGAACTTATTGCTCTTGTTCTTCTTTCTGGTCTTGTAACCCAAAGCAGGTTTACCCCAAGGAGTTACAGGACTTGGCATACCTATCGGCGACTTACCTTCACCACCACCGTGCGGGTGATCGCAAGGGTTCATTACAACACCGCGAACCGTAGGTCTAACGCCCATATGGCGCTTACGTCCTGCCTTACCCAAAGAGATAATCTCGTGTTCGAGGTTGCCGACCTGTCCAATCGTTGCTCTGCACTTGATAGGAATATATCTCATTTCGCCGCTGGGAAGTCTCAACGTTGCATACTTGCCTTCCTTAGCCATAAGTTGAGCGGAGTTTCCTGCCGATCTTGCGATTTGTCCGCCCTTGCCAGGGTGCATCTCTATATTATGGATAACGGTACCTACAGGAATTTTCTCAAGAGGGAGCGTATTGCCAGTCTTGATATCTGCATTTTCGCCGCTCATAACCGTGTCGCCCTTCTGCAATCCAAGCGGAGCGATGATATATCTCTTTTCGCCGTCCGCATAGTTGAGGAGTGCTATGTTTGCGCTGCGGTTTGGATCGTATTCTATAGATGCGACCTTTGCCGGAATGTTATCCTTATTGCGCTTGAAGTCAATTATTCTGTATTTCTGCCTGTTGCCGCCGCCGATATGTCTTACGGTAATTCTACCGGTCGCATTTCTACCGCCGCTCTTGCTCTTGGACTCAAGCAAGCCCTTTTCAGGAGTGGTCGTAGTAATTTCGGTAAATTTGGATACCGTCATAAAACGACGAGCAGGAGAAGTAGGTTTAAATCTCTTAATAGCCATTTATCTTACCTCCTAATTATGCCAGACTCTCAAAGAATTCGATTGTCTTGCTATCTTCTGTCAACGTCACAATTGCTTTCTTGTAAGCGGAAGTCATACCTTCTGATCTTCCCATTCTCTTCTTCTTGCCGTTTACGTTGACGGTGTTTACTTTTGCTACTTTAACGCCGAATATATCTTCGACAGCCACTTTGATTTGAGTCTTAGTAGCATCGCTTGCTACTTTGAAAGTATATTTCTTATCTGCGATACCGTCATAACTCTTTTCCGTAAGGATAGGGGAAATAATTACATCATACTTATTCATTCTTGTATGCCTCCTCTATTTTGTTTACTGCATCAACAGTGAAGATACACTTTGTGTTTGCTGCCAAATCATATACATTTATAAGGCTTGCATTGATAAGCGTCAAGTTTTGAATGTTTGCGCACGCTCTCTTGACTGCCTCGTCATCGTTGCCGACTACCAACAAAACTTTTTTATCAATCTCCATTGCCTTGAGCATTTGAGCGATATATTTTGTCTTTGCCTCTTCAAGCACCAACTTGTCGAGTACGATAAAATCATTGTCGCTTACCTTTGCGCTCAATGCCGACAAAGTAGCCGCTACCTTCATTTTCTTGTTGATTTTTTGAGAGAAATCTCTTGGCTTTGGAGCGAAAACTACGCCGCCGCCTGTCCATTGCGGACTGCGGATACTACCCTGTCTTGCTCTGCCTGTTCCCTTTTGTCTCCAAGGCTTTTTGCCTCCGCCTCTGACTTCCGTGCGGGTCAAAGTGGACTTGGTGCCCTGTCTCTTGTTTGCCAATTGAGCAACTACTACTTGGTGGATAAGCGGCTCGTTGTATTCTACGCCGAATACGCTGTCGCTAAGTTCGATTTCGCCCACTTTCTTGGCTTTTATATCTAAAACATTAACCTTCATTTTTGCTCACTCCTTTAACCGTTTTGCTTTACAACAACGATGTTACCCTTTGCACCGGGGATAGCGCCCTTGATGAAAAGAAGATTACGCTCGGCATCGACTCTTGCCACCGTGAGATTCTTGACCGTAACTTTTTCGTTACCCCAATGTCCCGACATCTTTTTGTTCTTGAATACTCTCGAAGGAGTAGAACAAGCGCCCATAGAACCAACGCCTCTGTGGTAACCGGAGCCGTGCGCCATAGGTCCGCAGTGATGATTCCATCTCTTGACCGCACCGGTAAATCCGTGTCCCTTTGAAGTTCCGCTTACGTCTACCAAAGAACCTTCAGCGAACTGGTCGCACTTGAGTTCTTGTCCAAGTTCGAAATTTGCGACGTCCGTCTTAAACTCGCGGAGTACTCTTCTAGGCGTAACACCTGCTTTCTTGTAATGACCCTTTATCGGCTTATTGACGTTCTTCTCTTTGATGTCGCCAAAGGCAATTTGAACTGCCTCATAACCGTCATTGTCAAGGGTTTTCTTTTGCACAACCGGACAAGGTCCCGCAAGCACTATCGTTACAGGAATAACTGTGCCGTCCGGAGCAAAAATCTGACTCATTGCCAACTTTTTTCCAATGATTGCTTTATTCATAATAAAGTTCATCCTCCTATTTATTTTGCAAAATCGCTTTAAGCAATTTTATTTGACTGATTTATTAAAGTTTGATTTGAATGTCGACGCCTGCCGGCAAATCAAGTTTCATAAGAGCGTCTACCACTTTAGAAGTAGGATTGATGATATCAATCAATCTCTTGTGGGTGCGAAGTTCGAATTGCTCTCTGCTGTCCTTATACTTGTGGACTGCTCTGATAATCGTAACTACTTCTTTCTCCGTAGGGAGCGGAATTGGTCCCGATACTTGCGCGCCGCTTCTCTTTGCCGTCTCGACGATTTTTTCTGCTGCAACGTCGATAAGGTTGTGATCGTATGCTCTCAATTTGATTCTGATTGTCTGTCCTGCCATTTTTAACTCTCCTTTTTACCTAACTTATTTTTTACTATACACTTCCGTGCGTTCCGCCTCCGTCCTTTTTAAAAAGGCCTGCAGTTAGCCTTTTTGTTAGTCGCCCGATTGTCGGACTCTTGTCAGCGGAAGTTCTCCTCTTAAAAAGCGGTAACCTCCCGCCTCGTCCCTTTTTGACGTAAGCCTAATGAGTATACAAATTATATAAAAATATGTCAAACACTTGATTAGAATTAAAATGTAAAATTTATGTAAATTTTTTAAAATTGTGCAACTTAGTAAATAATATGGCTAAAATATATGTTCATAAAATATATGATTGATAATCATACTTCCAGAAATAATACTACAACGCTTTTATAATATACTCAAGAAGTAAAATATGATTACATTAAATCAAATACAAACCAATTTAGCGATGGCTATTAAATATAGCGGAATGACTCATTTGCAAATAGCAAAACTTGTAGGAGTTTCAAAATCTTGTATTAGTCATTATATTAAAGGCGATAGAATGCCCACGCTAGATGTTTTTGCTAATCTATGCAAAATACTTGATGAGTCCGCTGATTATATCTTAGGTTTAGAATAAAGCAATAGCGCGTTTATTCGACTTAACTTCAATCAGAATGACTTGTTTAAAGCGAAATTTACACCTTGAGTGCGTCATTTGAGCGTAGGCAAAAAGTATTTATATTGATTGAGATTGCTCCACTACGGTCTAAATGACATTGGATTGTCTCGTGCAAGCGTCAATGACAAAAGCGAGAGTTCCCTCTCGCTTTATCTTCAATCATATTAAAACATTAGTTACGCACAAATGCGGAGATTAGTGCAGATTTTGTCTTAGCAAGAGCGACTGAGGGAGAGCGTACTTGCCGTACGTGACCCCGAAGTCGACTCGCTGATCAGGCAAAAGGTGCGCTGATATACGCATTTGCTCAGACTATGTTCAAAGCATTACAGCCCCAAAATCATTGCGGTATTGTACAACTCCTCATCAAACTTACGCGGCATCTTAAGTGCCTCTTCGATATCCACGTCGATAATTTGATTTTGTCTTACGCCTACGACTTTACCGCCCTCTTCCTTCATAAGCAAATCCACAGCCTTTACTGCGCATCTTGCGGCAAGCACACGATCGGACATCGTAGGCGCTCCGCCTCTTTGGATATATCCCAGCGTGGTGGTCTTGATAGAACCTGTCACTCCGTTGTCTTTGAGATGTTGCTTGAGGTCTTCTGCTTTGCAAACGCCTTCTGCAAGCACGATAATATCTGAAGTCTTGCCAACTCTTTGATTGAGACAAATCTTCTTGACGACTTGCTTAAGATCGTGCTGAACTTCCGGCACGAGTATGATTTCGGCGCCGCCGCAGATACCTGCGTATAGCGCAATATCTCCGCACCTTCTGCCCATAACTTCTATGATACATACTCTGTCGTGCGACGTCATAGTGTCACGAAGATTATTGATAGCAGATACGACGGTATTTACGCTGGTGTCAAAGCCAAGCGTATAATCCGTATATGCCAAATCGTTGTCAATAGTACCCGGAATACCAACTACCTTTACGCCAAACTTCTTATACAAATCCTGCGCGCCTCTAAAACTTCCGTCTCCGCCGATTACGACCAAGCCGTCAATGCCGTACGCCTCCATATTCTCTACTGCGATCTGCATATACTTGTCCTCGACAAACTCGGGGCATCTCGCCGTCTTGAGAATAGTGCCGCCCCTCTGAATAATATCTGAGACAGAGCGCTTGTTCATCTCTTTGATATGGTTGTTGATAAGTCCGGTATATCCGCGCTCAATGCCGTATACGTCCAAACCATTGTAAATTGCATAACGAACAACTGCTCTTACGCAGGCGTTCATACCCGGCGAATCTCCGCCGCTTGTTAAAACTCCGATTTTCTTCATATGTCCTCTTATAAACCTTGCAAAACTCGGCAATATACCCAATATCGCAAGTTCAAAAATTTTTATCTACTGTATTATATCAAAGGCAAATAAATATTACCACAATTTTAAAGGTAAAATTTGAGATTTTTTTGATTAAAACTCTATGCAATAATACAACTTGAAGTAGCAATCGCGCCTAATTTATTATTAGTACTGCTTTGCATAGAAATACCCTTACTGGTCAATTCGTGAGAACTCGCCAAACTTATCAAAATATAATTATCATAACCTCCATTGTATGACGGCTCGCCCACTTGTCCCCACAATGACAAATTGTCAATCAGATAATTGACGCCCACGTTGTCCACGTCTTTATATGCCCTATAGTGCGTATAACGTACGCCAGTATACGCCTTTCCCCTGTCTGCCGCAAGAGTAATTTTGTCTCCCACGCTGTGACGAGAAACTGTCGAAATAAATCCCCAATAATCATCGTAGCCTTCGCGTTCGTAACCTATAAAAGCTCTTTCTGCCACGTTGGCTACGCCTCTTTTCTCATAATAAGGCGTATCAAACGTCAATTTCATAAAACCATTGCTGCCACTTGAAACAACAACGTCTTTATCTACACATTCTCCATAACTTTCTCTATATAAAATACCTGTATTGATTGCAACCCCATTGTATGGCAACTGTTCGCCCCAAGTATTAGTATATGTTCCGTTCTCGTCAATACGACTTTCTCTAACGGTCATTGCCGTCATATCATAGGATTTAAAAGTGTATTTGGAAGTTGGAATAACGCTTGCCTCAAATCTACCTATATAATGATCATAAGTGGCATTGTCAATAGGAAAATAATAAAATGCAACTTTGCTCTTTATCATACCAACTCTTTGATATTTGCCAAGATAATTCTTGACAAAGACGCAATAACTTACGCTAAGCGACATAACGTTTTGATTATCCGCGCAGCAAGAAGAATAGATATACTCTTTTTCTTTATTATTAAGCAAAGCGCTGGAATCATTTACCAGTTCTGCATAGTCAATTTGGCTCTTGTCTACTTCGTTGAAAAGATAAATTGGATACAACACTGCGCCGTCTTGAGTAAATCCAATCAATTGCCAAGCAAGCACGTTGGAATTGCTATCTCTTTCAGGAATTAAGATATTGCTATTATTCAAAGCGCTTTCAAAGACACTTTGATTTTGCTTAACAGTCTGCAAGTCTGTTATTATGGCGCTTACTCCCGAAAAATCACTGTCGTCAAGTTGCTTTTGACACCCCTCAACATTGACAACGCCAGAGTCGGAAGAATTACACGCTGCAAAACAACAAATTAAAGAGCTCAACAAAATTGTCAAAACTATTATCCAACATATTTTACTACTCAACTTTGACTTACTCATAACGCATCCTCCTATCTGATACTTATATGCAATTATAGTATAACAAATAATTTTACCAGTGTCAATATGGGTTTTTGCGATTTTATACACAAATTACAAGTACGTCACATTGCAACAAATCTCCCAATGTTTCAACATCTGCAAGAAAATATTATAGATCTCTTATGACTATATTGTTAGCGCCAACGATTGCTTTGATTTGATTGACGAAGTTGCCTTTCGGGTTTACGCCTTTGCCGTACTGCATAGGCTTGTCTGCATCAAACATCTTGAATATGACTGTATCATTGCCGGGATATACTTCCAATATCTCCAAAACCTGTCTGAACTGCTGTCTGTCGTCAATCTTGATAAATACCTTATGTCTCGCAAGGCTTGGCTTTTGTTCGGCCTCTTGAAGTTTGACGTCGCTTTCTCCGCCCTCTCTGCGCCAAGGCTCTACGTCAATCACGTTGAGATTGATACGCCCATTGTTGCGTTTCACTACGGCTCTTATCAAGACTATATTGTCGTTGACAAGCAGACCTCTGTTCTTCTCATAAGTCTTGGGGAAGAATACGCCTTCCATTTCGCCGTATAGGTCTTCAACAGTGGCATACGCCATAATACCGCCGCTCTTGGTAGTCTTCTTTTCTATCTTGGACAGCATACAGCCCATTGTGACAGTCTTATTTTCATATTGCTTAATGAGTTGCTCTTCGCTTTCATCGAGTTCTTCTTCGTCAAGGTTTTTGGAAAGCAAGTCTGCAATCTTGGAGATATTGAAGTCAAACTTCTTTATCTCCTCTCTGTATTCGTCAAGCGGGTGTCCACTGACGTATACGTTGAGCATTTCTTTCTCAAGCGCCAAGAGTTGTTTGTCTCCATACTCCTTGAGATATGAAATATTGTCCTCTTGCGTGGAATCGTCGTCTTCAAGCAATCCAAAGAGGCTCATCTGACCATTGGACTGCATTTTCTTGTCGTGCATACTCACAAGCATAATGGACTCATAACTTGCAAGCAGCGCTGCTCTGGTATGTCCAAAGCAATCGAATGCGCCCGCCTTGATAAGACACTCCATCATCTTCTTGTTGATAGTACCTGCGGGAAGTCTGCTTAGCATTTCGCTGATAGACTTATATTCGCCGTTTTCGTTTCGCTCGTCGACAAGCGCTTTCATTGCCGCCTCGCCGACGTTCTTAATACCGCCGAGTCCAAAACGCAATCCGTCATTGTTTTCTACAGTAAAGATTACGTCAGACTTGTTGATATGAGGCGGATATATCTTCTTATCATAGTTCTTGACATACCCAAGATACTTTGCGATTTCGTCAGACTTCGTGATACGGTTGTTGATTACGGCGGCAAAAAGTTCAAGCATATAATAGCGCTTGAGATAAGCCGTCTGATAAGTCAGCGTCGCATACGCTGCGGCGTGCGATTTATTGAAGGCGTATTTTGCAAAGTCTGCCATTCCGTCAAATATCTTTTCTGCGTTTTCTTTAGAGATACCTCTCTTGATTGCGCCGTCCACCGCCGGAGCGGCTTTTTTGATTACGATACCTTGATCGTTGACGACTTCGGGCACTGCGTCGCAACCGTTGACAAAGACTGTCTTCTCGGCGTTCATTACGTCGACTTTCTTTTTACCCATTGCGCGTCGCAAATTGTCTGCTCTGCCAAGCGTATATCCGGCGCAAGCCTGCACCGCCTGCATAACCTGCTCTTGGTATACAAAAAATCCAAAGGTTACGTCGAGAATACTCTCAAGTTGCGGAGCATCATATTTTATCAAATCCCTGTTGGCTCTTGCGTTGAGATAATCGTCAATACAACTCATAGGACCCGGACGGTAAAGCGAGATACCCGCAATAACTTCTTCCAAGTTCTTTGGTTGATAACTCTTCAAAAAGCCTTTCATACCTGCGCTTTCAAGTTGGAACACCGCTTCGGTTTCGCCGGTGCCAATCAGTTTGTATACTTCGGGATCGTCGTATCCCAATTCTTCAAAGTCTATCTTTACGCCGTGATTTTTCTCTACGTATTTAAGCGCCTTGTCTATATCCGTCAAAGTCGTAAGTCCCAAGAAGTCCATCTTGAGCATACCCAACTCCTCGACCTCTTCTTTTTGGAACTGCGTGGTTATATCCGGACCGTTGCGTTGCAAAGGCACGTGGTCGCTGATGACTTCTTTGCATATTACGACGCCGGCGGCGTGCTTTGAGCAATTTCGCGGCAAGCCCTCTATCTTGAGCGCCATATCTATTACCCTGTGCATCTCGGGATTGTTTTCGTATATCTCAATGACTTCGGGATTGCGAAGTTTAAGGTCGTCTTCTTTGGTGCTTGGGTCTCTGCCAAGAACTTTGTCAAGCGTTACACCCGGCGCGTTGGGAATAAGTTTGGTCGTGGAATTGACTATGTCCAAAGGCACGTTATATACTCTCGCAACGTCCTTTATCGCTCCTTTGGCTTTCATTGTGCCAAGCGCAAGTATCTGGCAGACTTTGTCTTTGCCATATTTGCGTATGACGTAATCAATTACTTCGCCGCGTCTGTCCATACAAAAGTCTATGTCAAAGTCAGGCGCCGATACTCTTTCCGGATTGAGAAAACGCTCAAAGAACAGTTGGTACTTGAGCGGATCGAGATTGGTTATGCCAATCGCATAAGCAATGATTGAGCCTACGCCGCTGCCTCGTCCCGGTCCTACCGGTATGCTCTGCGTGCGAGCGTAGTTGATAAAGTCCCACACTATGAGATAATACTCTGCAAAACCAGTGCGGATAATAATGCCTAGTTCATACTCCGCTCTCTCCCTAATTTCGTCAGTTATCGTATGATATCTGCGCTCCAAGCCCTCGTAGGCAAGTTTGCGCAAATATTCTTCGGGCTTTGAGCCGTCGTCAGGCTTATAAGGCGGATATAGGTCTTCTTTTTCTATACGCACGTTGCACTTTTCCATTACCTCAACGGTGTTGGTAACCGCCTCAGGACACCAACTGAATATCTCCATCATCTCTTCATAACTCTTGAGATAGAATTGGTCGTTGCCCATTTCCATACCAGTCGCATCGTTGATAGTCTTGCCCGTGTTGATACGCACGAGGATATCCTGCGCTATGTAATCTTCTCGATTGACGTAATGCACGTCATTGGTAGCGACCAACTTGACGCCTATTTCGTCAGCAAGACGCACCAAATCGTTGCGAATAGCCCTTTGTTCTGGCAAGCCGTGATCTTGGAGTTCGATATAAAAATCTCCTTCGGCAAACATATTCTTCAGTCGCAATGCGTAAGCCTTAGCGCCTGCGTAATCTCCCGACGACAGAAGTCTGGGTATACGACCCGACAGACACGCTGAAAGACATATCACGCCTTCGCTGTGCTTTTCTAGCAAATCAAGGTCTATTCTCGGTTTGTAATAATATCCGTCAATATAAGCAAGCGAATCCATCTTGACGAGGTTTTTGTATCCCTCGTTGTTTTTTGCGATAAGCACCAAGTGATTACGCTCCGCGCTGTTATTGCTTTTCATATCTTCGCAAGTGTAGAATTCACAACCAATTATAGGCTTGAGGTTACGTGCGTTGGCTGACTTATAGAATGTATATGCGCCAAACATATTGCCGTGATCGGTAAGGGCGCAACCGGGCATACCTAATTCTTTACACGCATCCAAAAGCGGGGACTTCTTACCCTTAGTAATTCTCGCAAGACCGTCCAAAAGCGAATACTCCGAGTGGAGATGCAAATGCACGAAAGGCTTTTCGTACTTGTCGTATACGCTGTCTCTCTTCTTGTCCTCTTTTGGGGGATTGGCAGACTTGGCAATTTTTTGCGCGTCAATAATTGACGCAGCCTCTTTTGTAGGCTTGTCCGCAAGCATATCTTCAATGCTGTCTAAAAGTCCTCTGCTAATGCTGTCTTTATTTTCTTCCATTCTCTATCCTCTTTGCAATGTCCAAAAGTTTGTTGAGATACCTCGACAAACTCGTCTTACTCGTGCCTAAAATATCTGCAAGTTCTTGCATACTTGCGTCATAATTCTCTACTCTTGCGAGCGCAACCGCCTTGAGTTTGTCGTCGACCTTATCAAGTTCTCCGCTCTGCTGCAAAACCTCTATTGCCTGCAAATACTTCTGTGCGCTGTCGACGGCTTTTTTGTAATGCGCCATATATAGATTGCTCTGGCGATTAAAATCGTTTTCTTTTTCTCTCTCCGCCATAACGTTGTTGAGTTGAAGTACGCTGTCCACCGCTCCTGCCAAAGCAAGTATATCCGCGATGTCGTTACCGCTGCGCGATTGCAATATATTGACGCTCTTGCGCTCGTATACCTTGACGGATATTCCCATCTTCTCCAGCGCCTTGACGATACTTTCGCAAAACGCTACGTCCGAAAAGAAAATCTGCAAGCAGTAATTGGGATAATCGGCGTTGGGAAACTGCAACTTTGCGCCGCCGTAAAGAATACCCTTGAAATACGCCTGAAATTCGTCTTTGTCAAGTATGCTTTGAAGATATCTGTTGCCATCGTCAAAGACGAACTTTTCTCCCTCAAAATGCGACAGCGACATTGCCTTAAGCAAATCGTTGGCATATCTGTCCTTTATCTGCAACTTGGGCGTCTTCTCGCCCTTTCTGCCGTCTACGACAAAGAAAGTCTCGCCGTCTGTAAACTCCTTGAGCATTGCCGCAATATCTGAGACGTCTTCATAACTGTCGAGTTCCAAGGTCAGACTGATTGACTTTTTGTATACGTCAATACCCCCTCTCATCTTGATAAGAGCGCGCAAAAAAGCAAACCTATCTTGCCTTGCCTCGGGATCTTGAGATATTGATCTCAACAAATCGTTTTTTAACTCTAAAGTAAAATTCATTATACGCCTTTGTATTGCTTGTCCGCCCTATCAAGATTTGGAGCGCAACGCAAGTTTTTTGCCGTCGATATTTGCTATACGCTCTTTGGGTATATTAAACCTTTCGACAAGCGACTTTGCAAACTCGCAACTGCCCACGTCTGCGCTTTTGTGCGCGTCGGAATCAAGTACGAATTGACAGTCCGTCGCAAGCAAACATTCAATATTGCCATCGTTGGGTGTGCGGTGTCTTGAAGAGAGTTCCACGTACGTGCCGTAATCAGCGCATACCTTGCCTATCTCTTTGTAATCTATGTCAAGTCTAAAGCCGGGATGCGTGAGAATGTCTATCTTGTGTTTCTTGACAGCGTTGACGTACATTGCAGTATTGCGCGCTATCTGCCCCTTTGTGGACTTCATAGTATACTTTGTGAGCGCATTCCAAGTTATCTTAAAATAATCTGCAAACTTATAAGGAAATGACGTCAAGTGATAGCCCGCAATAAGTATGTCCAACTTCTTCGCGTCTTCTTCAGACACGTCTATTTCGCCGTCCGTCCCCAATATATTTGCCTCTATGCCCATAAGCAAAGTGAGGTCAGGATAATGGCTTTGCGCTTCTTGCAAGTCTTTGCGAATTGCGTCATATTTTTTGGGACTCACCCCAATGAATGGGTGGCGTACTGCGTGGTCGGTAATGGCAAGTATCTCAAGCCCCTTTTGGCTTGCGACAAGCGCATTGTCGGCAATACTTCCCTTGCCGTGAGAATACGTAGTATGCGAATGATAGTCCGCAGTAATTCTTAAGTCCACCCTGATACCTCTAACTTAGAAATATTTACTTAAATTTACACGCCTACCCGCTGTGTCGTCGACAGAACACAATTTTATTTATAAAATCGCTTGCGTATAAACTGCGTAATTTGAGTTGGATTTCGTATGGTATCGAGGTCAAGGCGTATATATGTACGTCGACCGAGTACCGTGCGGAAGGCAACCGAAGTCCGCAGTTTAGATGTGTTCTATAGATGACATAGCGGGTAAATATTCTATTTCATATTTTAACTTAACTCCAAACTGTTTGTCAACTTCTTGCCTTGCATAATCGGCAAGCCTTAAAAAATCCATTGAATTGGCTTCGCCTGAGTTGAGAATGAAATTGGCGTGCATATCTGATATCTGCGCTCCGCCTATTTTATATCCTTTCAGTCCTGCCTTGTCGATATAATATCCAGCGGAAGTTTCTCCAGCCTTTTTGAACACACTGCCAAGAGACTTGCCCTTAGGTTGCGACTTTCCTCTTGCAATGGCGTACCCCTTCATATCCTTTATAATTCGGCGTTTGTCTCCCTCGACAAGTCGCAGACACACGCCCACTGCTATGCCTAAATCCTTGACCTTGGAATGGCGGTAGGCAAAGTCTAAGTCCTCTGCCTTAAGCCTTTCTATCTTGCCGTCTATCAGCAAGTCGGCATACTCTACTACGTCGCCAAGTTCTCTGCCAAAGGCTCCGCAGTTCATCACAAGTCCTCCGCCTATACTTCCGGGAATAGAACATAACCCCTCTATTCCGCTCAAAGAGTTCTCGCAAGCCAACTTGCAAATACTGCTCATTCTTTCGCCTGCAAGCAAATATAAATTATCGCCCTCAAGCGTCTTGCCCTTAAGCCGTCGGGTGGATATGACCACGCTGTCTACGCCGTCGTCACTAATAAGCGTGTTGGAACACGCTCCCAAAGTGATATATTCTACTCCCTCTGCGTCCAAAATACTAGTTGCTTTGAGGAGTTCTTCCGCCGTCTTGGGATATGCCACGCAAGCCAAATTACCACCGCTACCAAACGTGGAAAAAGACGGCACGTCTAATCCCACTTCACATATATTAGATAAAAAATACAAGTCTTTCACAATGTATTATATGCAATACTGCAAAAGACTTGTTAAGATTCTATGTAATTTTGACCAAAGCGAAGCGAAATGAAAATCTTCTATAATTGTGACGTCATTTCGACCAAAGCAAAGCGGAGTAGAGAAATCTCAATCCTTTTAGCAATTGTAGAGACCCCTCGACTTCGCTCAAGATGACGTAGGCGCCGATATGAGTGCGGAGATTGGTGTGATTTTTGTCCGCTCAAAGGCGAGGTAAAGTCGTAAAGTGTATATATGTATACGTCGACTTTCTGAGACCTATAGTTAGGGCAAAAAGCGCGCCGATATACGCACTCGTATAACAAGAAGGAGTCGATTTCTCAACTCCTTCTTGCATTATAAGGGGAACATCGGTATTATAATACCGAAAGGATAAAGGCATTGTAACTTGTCAAAGAATTGTCTACTACTAAATTACTTGTTCAGTGAAAAGAGAGATAGGCAAAAAATAAAATAGTAGATTTTTTGTCAAGATAGTTTTTGGCGAAAGCCGTCGTACTTGATGTACGTCGACTTGAGGCAAATGCTATATTGGCGGAAAAGATAGGTTTTAGATTTGCCTAGCCTCTCTTCTCACTGAACATTACTAAACTGACTATTGTAGAGGTCTGCATAGAAACCTTGCTTGTCTAGCAATTGCTTGTGATTTCCGCTCTCGATAATATCTCCGTCTTTCATTACGAGTATCAAATCGGCATTCTTTATCGTAGAAAGTCTATGGGCAATGACGAAAGACGTGCGGTCTTTCATAAGTTCATCCATTGCGCTTTGGATTTTTTGCTCCGTGCGCGTATCTACAGAACTGGTAGCCTCGTCAAGAATAAGCATAGGCTTGTCGGCAATCATTGCTCTTGCAATCGTAAGTTGTTGCTTCTGCCCCTGCGACAAACTTATTTGATCACCCAAAACCGTGTCGTATCCGTGAGGCAACGTATGCACGAAGTGGTCAAGTCCGACGGCTTGGCAAGCCTCGTCCAACTTCTCGTCGCTTATGCCTTGAGTGTTATAGACGAGATTCTCACGAAGAGAGCCCTCAAAGAGCCAGGTGTCTTGCAAAACCATACAAAATTGCTTGTGTACTTCTTGCCTTGACATATTCTTGATAGACACTCCGTCTATGCGAATATCGCCGTCTTTTATCTCATTGAATCTCATAAGCAGATTGACCATAGTCGTCTTGCCTGCGCCTGTAGGTCCAACGATCGCCACCTTTTGTCCCGGCTTTGCCACAGCGGAAAAGTCGTTGATAATAATCCTGTCACTGTCTTCGTATCCGAACTTGACGTGATCAAACTCAACTTCGCCCTTTATCTTGTAGAACTCAAATATCTTGCCTTTTTCGTCTTCCATCTCTTCGGCTTCGAGGAATTCAAAGACTCTCTCGCCTGCCGCCGCTGCGGATTGAAGAGATTGCAATGCCTGTGCCATCTGCGACAAAGGTTGAGTAAAGTAACGCACGTACATCGTAAATGCTATTATCGTACCAAAACTTATCTTGCCTTTTAGCGCCAACGCCGCGCCGACTACGCAGACTGCAACGTATCCGAAGTTGCCTATAAAAGTCATTATTGGCATCATCATACCTGACATACATTGCGCCTTGAACGCGCTGTCCTTGAGATTGGCGTTCATCTCGTCAAAAGCCGCCTGCGACTTTGCTTCGCCGTTGTACGCCTTGACTACCGTATGACCTGCGTATATCTCTTCAATATGTCCGTTGATTTCGCCAAGTCGCTTTTGCTGGCGAGCAAAATACTTTTGCGACTTGCCTGCTATAAGGCTCATAAGCACAAAGCCTATTACCGTTGCGCCTATCGCCGTCAACGCCAATATCCAATTGGTGATAAACATCATCAACAACGAGCCTAGGAACAACGTCACCGCCGATACGAGCGTGCTTATGCTTTGATTGAGAGACTGTCCCACTGTGTCAACGTCGTTGGTCACTCTCGACAATACATCACCGGTGCTCGTCTTGTTGTAATACCACATTGGAAGTCTGTTTATCTTACGCGATATATCACTGCGCAATCCTTGCGTGATCCTCTGCGTAGTAGTTGCCATTATCCAGCCTTGCACACACGACAGCGCCAAACTGACGGAGTACATTATGATCAAAGTCACTCCTATTTGCGCGACGGCGTCCATATCTATCTGCCCAACAAGTCCCTTTTGCAAGACGTCCGTCAAGTCAGACATCTTATTGGGTCCTATCAACGTCAATACTGTACCTGCAATAGCGCATATGATAGCCACCGCCAACAAGCCATAATACTTTTTGCAATATCTGATTATCTTTCCCCAAGTGCCCTTAAAGTCCTTGGCTTTTTCAAAATTTTTTCTAGGTCCCGGCATTATTCAAGTTCCTCCTTTGACAATTGCGAATAGGCTATCTGACGGTATACGTCGCAATTTTGCATAAGTTCGTCGTGCTTGCCTTGCCCGACTATCTTGCCCTCGTCAAGTACGATAATCCTGTCAGCGTCGCGTATAGTTCCTATTCTCTGCGCAACTATAATTCTCGTGGAGTCTTTGCACTCCTTATCTAGCGCGTCGCGTAGCATCTTGTCAGTCTTGTAGTCCAATGCGGAAAACGAGTCGTCGAATATAAGTATCTCAGGTTTTCTGGCAATGGCTCTGGCAATAGACAGCCTCTGCTTTTGGCCGCCTGACAGATTGGCTCCGCCTTGAGCGACGTAAGAGTTGACGCCGCTTTCTTTATCTTTGACAAATTCCCACGCTTGCGCGGTCTTTATCGCATTCTCCACGTCTTCGTCATTGATTTGAGTAATACCGTCTCCAAAAGCCACGTTGGAGGCTATCGTACCTGAAAACAACGTTGCCTTTTGCGAAATATATCCTATCTTGTTGCGCAAAGCCTCCTGCTTATACTCCTTGACGTTTCTGCCGTCAACAAGCACTTCTCCGCCGCTTACGTCGTAAAATCTCGGCACAAGATTGATAATACTGCTTTTTCCGCAACCTGTCGCGCCTATCAGCGCAACCGTCTCGCCCTTGCTTGCCTTAAACGATATGCCTTCAACAGCGTTGGAGTCTGCATTAGGATAAGCAAAACTTACGTCTTTAAATTCCACTTCTCCAAACGCGCCTTCTACGCCCTGCTCTGCTTCTCCGTCGGTTATCGCTATATCGGTGCTCAACACCTCATTGATACGCTTTGCAGCAACTTGCGCTCTTGGCATCAATATAAATATCATAACTAGCATCATAAACGCCATAAGCACTTGCACTGCGTATTGCAAAAATACTACCATATCGGAAAAGAGTGATATTCTGTCCATCATTGCGGCTTTGTTGATAATCACTGCGCCTATCCAATATATAGAAAGCGACAAACCGCTCAAAATCAACTGAATACTAGGCATCAAGAATGACATAACGCGTCCGGTAAATAGCGACGTGCCTGTCAATACGTCGTTGGCTTTCTTGAACTTCTCTTCTTGATACTCCTCGGCATTATACGCTCTGACTACCCTTAAGCCGGTAAGATTTTCTCTCGTCACACGGTTTACGTCGTCAGTAAGAGTCTGCATCTTCTTAAACTTGGGAAGAGCAAGCGAAGTACATAAGAGCACCACTGCAAGCAATGCAATTACTCCAATGCCGGTAGCCAAAGTCCATTGAGGGCTTCCCGCCGATATCTTGCAAATTGCCCACACCGCCGTGATAGGCGCTTTTACTATGACCTGCAATCCAAGAGTAATGAGCATCTGCACTTGCGTGACGTCGTTGGTCGACCTTGTGATAAGACTTGCCGTAGAAAACTTGTTTATTTCACGCATTGAAAAACTCTGGACTTTGCTAAACAAATTTGCTCTCAAAGTTGCTCCAAAGTTTGAGGCTATCCTCGACGCTATCAGCGCAACCGCTACGGAACACAGCAAACTTCCCAACGCAAAGCCTAGCATTTTTGCGCCGGCTATCCATACGTCTTTCATTGCGCTTCCCGGCGTCTGCACAAGTCTTGTGATTTCCGACATATACTCGGGCATCGTCATCTCGCACCACACGGTGAGCGTAATAAATGCGACAGCCAGAATGACCAATATCCATTCTACGACTGTAAATTTTTTAATCAACTTTAACATTCATAACCTCCATACTTTTGCTCTTTTAATCTAATCTTTGCATCTATTTTTCATAAATTTTACTAACTGGGTTAGATATTTTGCCAAAATAAAACAGACTTCGCAGTCCGATTTATTTTTTCATCTTGAGAAAATCAGGCGGTGGCGGTTGAATCTCAACGAATACTTTCTTAATTTCGTCAGACAACTCGATATACGTTCTTATTTTCTCCATTCCCAACACGTCAATAACTTTAGATAGATGTTCTATAATCAAGTTGCGAATTTGTGATATTGTTTCTCTTCCATTATCAGTGAGGGAAATCGATATTATTCTCGCGTCGTCTTTGTCTACGCTTCGCTCAATCAAATTCTTTGCAACCATTTTTTTAAGCAGGACCGCAACTCGCGCCGTACTGACGTTCATCTTCTTGGCAATATCTCCGCAAGTAATTCTCCCATCCGCTTCGTCAAGAATTTTAAGCACTGCTCCTATGCCTGCGTGAGTATCGTTCATTTTGTTGTTGAATTCTGTCGGTTGAGATTCGCTGAGTCTTTTAAAGACATATTCAACGTCTTTAATGTCTGCCATTTTACTTTCCCTCTTCTTTTGCTAACCTAGTTAGATTATATGCAAGAGAAACAACTTTGTCAATATATTTAATGTAAATAGTGTGTCAATTTTTAGTTGAATTTTTTCAAAATTGATTTATAAGCCTCTAAATTTTGAATGACTTCTATCGTTGCGGAAGTTGCGCCCTTATCCTCCTCTGCTGAAGAATAATCGCCCTCGTCCGTCACCGCAGCGCCAAACGCGCTTGATGAATTTGACAAATAGTAATTGCTGTCAAAATTATGATATTCAATATCATTATTCAAAGTATAAGAATTGTTTTCGTAAATATTTTTAGCGCATACTCCAACGATATTGCCAAAATAATTGACATTTGACGCAATCTCACCGACAAAATAACTGCCTGTGACCCCTCCGCCGAAGTATAACTGACCGCTTTGCAATTCAATCCCCACTTCGTCTACGTATCCGACGATACCTCCAACGCAAGCGACGCCGTCGCCTATTGCGGTTACGTTTATTTTATTTTGGCTTATGCAATTGAGGGTATCACCCCAGGCAAAACTATACCCTGTCAAGGTGAGCGTATAGTATATTTCGCTATATCCCAATATGCCGCCGGCGTAAATACTGTCGGCAGTAACCGTTATATCCCCGCTTGAAAGACAGTCGGTTATTCTAGCGTATGAATGAGCAGATATTCCGCCTACGTACGCTTCGCCTTTGCCAACAGCCGTTATTGAGCCGCTGTTTTTACAACCGCCGATAGTGTTGTTGTTCAAATACGCTATGCCTGCCACCGAAACTGTGGGCAACTTGCTGTCCTGCTCGATTTTATCACAATTAGATACCGCGGAAAGCCTACCTAAATTATGGCAATCCTCCACCACGTAAGTGTTACGCGAAACAATTCCGCATACTATGGGATTCCAACCTGCGTCTGCTGACGTCTGCGATAAGTCGGCTTGGTTTACGTTGCCTGAGAGCAGACCGCTATTGAGAGAACATACGCCGGCAATGTCAAAAGTATCGGCAACAATTTGACCTGTCACTTTGCAATCTTGCAAATATCCGTTGTTGATACCCGCTACGCCGCCGAATACGGCATTGGCGCTTGCCTCGCCGACAAGAGAAAACTGAGAATAATTTACAACGCAATTCTTGACAGTTCCCGCAGAGTTGCTATTTCTCACGTAATTTTGAAGCACTAATCCTGCAAAGTTAAGTTCTTCCGCAACTTCAGTAGCCGTTGCTAATGCGCTTATCTTTCCGCTAGCGTTGACGGTGACGTTCTCTATCACACCGTAATTAGTCAACGCAACAAAAGCCGTCGCCTCCGACGTCGACAAATCGGCGTTTACGTTGAAAGTCACGTTCTCTATCTTAGCGCTTTCGGAAATCAAAGTGAAAATTGCTTTTCCTGAACTTTCTATAGTCAAGTCGGACATATTCCCATTGAACGTTTTTATAGTCGCTCCTTTTTGAAAAATCAATTTATGTCCGTTACCTATTAAAGTACAGTTGACTTCTTCAATAGAGCAATTCTTCGGCACGTATAGATCTTGATCAAGAGTATACGTCTCGTATGCCGTCAAATCATAATATTTATCAAGACGCACCGGCGCAAAAACAGAGGAAATAACCGACGAAGTTATGATTATTGCGATTACTAATACCACGCTCAAACATATCGTGGCGATCCTCTTTTTTTCGCGGTAACTCAAAGGACGTCTGTCAATAACAATTTTGCCGACTTCAAATTTTATATTAAGAGAATATTTGATGTAATAAATAGACTTTAGACGTTCCTTGATCTCTGAAGATAAGTTGGTCATAGGATACACGTCCTTCAAATGCTTGGTCTTATCCAAAATCAAAAGCATTTCAAGCGGAGACACAACCTCGTTGAAATATAATCTCAAGCACTTGCCTGCCTTAGCGGAAAACTTTTTTGACACTTCCAAAGGCTCTCCAAAATCTTTGACGTTCAAACTCTTTGATACGTCAGCAGATTCACGCAATGCTTTATAGGTGGTGATTTGCAAAAACTTATCTTCGTATGCGGAAAGTATCTTGCGCGACTTATAGAGATACAATAAAGAAAGCACGGGAAATCTACCAAGGCGGTATGAGCCGCATTGGGTAGTGTCCATCAAAGCGTCAAATGCTTTTAAATCATCTTTTTTTATTGCATTAAGCAAGTTCTCTTCGTTTAATTGCGCCATAATTCCTTATCAACGTTATTTCTTCTTGATTTTAACCTTTCTGTCTGCCGCCCACTTGTCAAAAGCGTCGAACAGATATTCCTCGTTTACGCTGCTGCCCTCTACCAACTTTTTCAAAAGCGCCGACGTTTGAGAAAACTCCGATATAAGCGTGGCAATATCCTTGCCTTGCTCGGCAACAGCCGTCGACAGTTCTTCGTTTTCCTTGCGTATTGTCTCTATTTTTTCTGCGTTTTGCTTTAGGACGGACGCAATATCTTTATTGATAAAGTCGCTAATCCTTTCGACGTTCTTATTGTAGCCGTCAAGCGATTTTTGCAATTCTTTGAGATTGTAAGACGACTTCTTTTCCGTAATGAGATTATCTATCTGCGCAAGTTGGCTTTGCGCGCTCTTCTCGATTTTGCCAAGCGAATCTATTCTGTTGACGACTTCGGAAAAACGCGAAGACATCTCATTTACCGCTTGAGCGTATTTCTCACTCGAAGCGGCGTATTCTTCAATCCTTCTGCCAAGTTCCTGTCCGCTCTTCGCCTGCGCGTTGATAGTTGAGTGAACTTTTTCCAGTTGATTTGCGGCATTGCCCGAAAAACTCTTTGTGAGGTTGTCAAGGTCATTGCGTATTTCTTCATACGACTTGCTCACAGAATGTAAACTCTCCTGCAAAGGCGCAAGCAAGTTGCGGTACGCAACAAAACTGTCTATAAGTTCTTTAATAGAATTTTCGCTGATTTTTTCGCTCATTGTCTTTTCCTCTTCAAATTAATGTTTGCGGCTTTTAAGTTTGCCGCTATTTCACTGCAATCGTTATTGAGTGTGTCAATTATTATTTTCTTTGCTACGTCGTTGTCCTCGACCAAGGTATAAAACCTCACTATATCGGGGTCCAGCGCGCCTCCGCCCTTTGCGCAAGCGTCCATCAAAGGGAACAACTGCTCGTCGCCCGAGCGAGTAAACATCTCGCGCGCTTCCGTGTCCATACCCTGTCGCCAGTATTCTATGCCTGCATCGCGTATCTTGCCGTAACGCAAATATTGCTCGTGGACGGAAATATATACAAGTTGTTTTTTACGCAATTCGTCTGAAGACAGCCTGTCCGCAGTATTCCGCGCGTTTTCGTATTGTTCAAGCGAACAAAACTTTTGTATTCTCGCGATAAATTCGTCGTCGTCAATCTCTATTCTGCCTGCGATATCTTTTAGATACGCAAGCGCGCTGTCCTTGTTCTTTCGCTCAAAACATTCGTTGAAAAGCGCATTGAAAGATTCGGGATAGTCGGATTCCACAACGAAAAGATACTGTCTTGCGCGCGATATGCCCACGTAAAACAAATTGAAGTAATATCTAAAGACGGAATTTTCGTCGGCAGTCTTTCTATTGAGCGACATATTGTGAAGATACCGCCACTTATCGGCGTTGTCGCTCAATACGTCGGCAAGGATGACGGTATTGCGCTCCAAGCCCTTTGCTTCCGCTACCGTAAGAATCTCTATCTTGCCCAATACTTTTTTGAGTTCTTCTTTTTTCTTTTGCGAAGCCACGACGACGGTAATATTTTCAAACCTCTTATCTCCGAAAGAATAAACGAAATTTTTATCTTTTACCAATACTGCCGCAGACGGCAATGGCGACGCAACGCTTTCCCCCTTAAGGACAAAACTGTGCGTGCCGAATCTCTGCATATTCATTTCGCCAAGTTTTTGAGCGATTCTTTCTATTCTTTGAGTACTGCGATAATTGTGCGTAAGTTGGTTTACTCCAGTAACGTCACCGTACATAAGTCGCTTTAGATATCCAAAATTAAAATACGACGGATTGATCATTTGCAACGCGTCGCCTACGCAGAACAATTTGCGGCACAACTGCTTCATAAGACATAGATTTACCTGCGTAAAGTCCTGCACCTCGTCGATCACGCCCACGGAGTACTTGGGCGCCGAAACTTTGCTCAAAATTTCTCGGCTCATAAAGTTGTTGTCGGTGTAACCGCGTTTTTTCAAAAACTCCAAATAGTCAACGGCTATTGAATAAATGACGTCGCATTCGCGCTGCGTAAAACTGTCTTTTCTCGCCTCTATATACTCTCCTCTCCCCATCATATCGCGAGGCGCGTCAAGTTCGTACTTGCCGAAAATCATTCCGTAAATCTCTTTGTAAATTATCTCGGAAGATATATGCTTTATCTTTTCCAGCGCGCCTGAAAGACGATAGTTCTTTCCCGATCCTAAATATTCTTTGAGGAATACGCTTTCGCCTGCCACGCGCTTCGTGTCAAACATATTGCCGTAGATGTCCTCTATCAAAAGATACTCTACCTTTTCTTTCAAAAAAGTCGCGACACGCTTTAATGCGGATATTATCTCTCCGTCCTCGTCGACAGAAAAGAGTATGCCGAGTTTGTTCTCCACCGCTTTTTTGTGGTCTCTGTCAAGGAATATTACGTTGCCGCTTTCATACGCCGAGATAAAGCCGTCGATATTCTTTGAAAACAATTGCACACGCTCGCGCGTTTCGCTCAACAGACCGCGTGAAAACGTGGTATACAACACCGCTCCGCGATAATTTCGGCAAGCGCAATATACGATTTTTTCTACGCAAACGTTGGTCTTGCCGCTGCCGGCAACGCCTTGCACAAGCATATTGGCGTCTTCGGTCTCGACGATTTTGCGTTGTGTTGAATTGAGAAAAGGAAAGTTGACGATACCGTCTGAGCCCGACACGAGATAAAGTCTCGTCAAATCCTCTTCAGTGACAGCGTCGCGAGTATCGCGCAAAATAAGCGCAACCTTGCTATGCGAAGAGATATACTCATTAAGCCGCCTGTCAGTTCCGCCCTCGATAGAATTTGCGCTTAAGAATTTATAGAATACGATATCGCCGTCAGACAGCCTATTGTCTCCGCCCTTTTTGCGAAAGAAAAGAGTATAAAGCCCATCATCCGTCTGCGCTGTAAAACAACCGTCGGCAAGCGCTACGTTCTCTCTGAATATACTCTCCGCAACACGCGATATAAAGGCGTCAATAGCAATTATCCTGCGCGTCAACGTGATAAATCCTTCGGTCTTGTATACCGACCGAATTGATGAGAGCGCTATCTTTCTTGTGTCTGCCGTAATTTGTTGTATCATAATGCTATTAGTCCGTTTATATACGAATTGAACTGCTCGTCTGTAAACGGAAAGGCAACCTTAGAAAAGGCTTTAAGTCTCATATCCGTCATAGTGTTGCTCGCCAAATCAAAGGATATTGGCGTATTCTTTTTAGAATATTGAGCAAAAACGTCCGCTTCAATACGCTTTTTCTCTGACTGCTCGTTGATTTCTTTTAAACGCTTTTGGATATTTTCCAAAGCGCGCCGTTTATTTTTGAGTTGTGACCGCTCGTCCTGACAAACGACAACAAGACCTGTCGGCAAGTGCGTCACGCGTATAGCAGTCTCCACCTTGTTGACGTTCTGACCGCCTGCTCCGCTGGAGTGAAAGACGTCTATCTTTAAATCTTTCTCCGCAATCTTTTCTACACTCGCAGAGGGCGTCACAGCAAAACACAACTCCTCGCTTCCCAACTGCTTATAGACCTTATGCGCTCCGGTAAGAGGCGTAAGCCGTGTGATCACGTCGACGCCTTCTGCAACGAAAGATATTTCCTCAACGTATCCGCCCTTTGCTCTCACAATATTTTCGTCATCTATCTTGGCTCCGCGCGAAAACAAGTCGGACTTGATAAGATCATACAGCGCCACTCCCAATTTATACGAGCCTTCTTTAAATTTAAATCTGCAATACGCTCGCTCTTGAGTATGCGCGCACCCCAAAGCGTCCGCAAGTGACGAAGACAGTTGCGAAGCCTTTCGTTTTAAAGAATAAATTTCTTCATAAATAGACGTTCGTTCTTCATTAGAATTAGCGTCAGAAAGCAATTCGTAACAAGTCTTTTCCTCTTCAAGCACGGATTTGAGAGCGCAAAGTTTGTCATTTAAAGATTTGAGATTGTTGTACTTTGATAAAACAGACAAATAATACGCCTTATCAGCCTGCACTTCGGGATATTCCAAAAGTTCTTCAGTTTCGTCCAAACAATCAATGGCTCTTTCCGCCGCGCTGATCACATCGCCGTAGATTCCGTACATAAAGTTATTGTATCATTATTTCTTTAATAAGTCAATAAGTGTGTCCAAGTAAAAATTGACGCACCTAATAAGCGAATTGCTTTAGATGCGTCATTTAAGTATTGTCAAAATACTATGTCATTTTGAGCATAGTTGAGAAATCTATTGTGTCAACTCATTGTTGTTGAGTTAAAACATAATCTTGCAATTTGAGTATTTCTGGCTTTTGCGCTATTAGTTCTTTATCAATATTTTCTCCCAAATGCACAAAGAATTGAGGAATAATCTTTTCAAAAATTATCTCATCCCAAAGTTCCATTATATAACAGCCTAAACATTTAGTATTTTTTGAAATATCAGAAACCGTTAACCTACTTATTTTGTTAAATTTTTCTAACTCCACTTCATTAAAGTAAACAAAAAATCTAGATTCTTTGACAGATATCGATTTTACTATAATAGTATTGTTGCCATCCAAGATTGACGGAGGTATGACAATATTTGACATTGTGTAGAAACAAAAATACAATAACCTATACATATTTTCAACCTCATTACTTTCTTTGGCTCTTTCGTCTACGCTTACGTCTTTTGCGATTTGCTCATTCAGAAGTATATATCGTTTTGCATAAGCAGATATTTCCGTTTCGTTCTTCATTTCATTTAAAAAGCACTCAACTGCTGTTGAGAAAGTTTCTAATTCTTGATTAGTTTCTTTTTGAATAACTTTTACCTTAAATTTTTGTCCGGACGGCAATATGTACCACTTTCTTAACGTATCTACACACTCATTTTTATAAAAAGTTCTGTATTCTTTCCTGTATTTATCAAAATTATCGCTTGTCAATTTAGTTCTGCCAGAATGAATATAAAATACGAATGTAACTTTTTTTGAAAGTTTTATCGCAAATGGAATCAACACACAAAGTATGCTGACTGACACTCCTACGAATACACCTGACAAATTAGATAGAGAACTATGGTTATTGTTTACAGATTCTTTTATCAATATTATTGAGAATATTAACAAAACTATCGCCATCACCACTGTTGAAATAATAACAATATTTCTCTTTAGTTTTTGTTTGTTATTGTATTTCATTTGTTTTCTCCTTTAAATTTTTATTTATTGAGTAATTTTATTGCCACTTAAGGTGTAAGATTTTTCGTCAAAAGTCCTGTAATAAGACGGATTTTCAAGATTTGCGATATATCCTTCGTCAGTAGATGCATCTTTAATTCTTATGCTTATTTCTTGAATACCAGTGTTTGTAATCTCAACCACTTTAAATTCTCTTGCTTCATTCAATGTATTATCTACCTTGTATCCATTATCCACAATATATCTAGTAGCGCTTGCATTTTCTCCAAACACCTTGTCGCATATTGCTTTTGTTAAATTTGCTCGGTCAAATTGAATTGTGGTATTGTATGTAAAAAAATATTGTGACGTATATAAAGTTGAATCAATCTTATTTTGAAGTACATTTGCTATGTCCTCAACTTTTAACTCTTTTACGTTAATTTGAGAATCAAAATCTGCAGAGCTCACAATTATATTTTCATAATTATTTACATTTTCATATATCATAATTAAATCAATTTTAGATATTTTATCACTGTTACCAATATCCCAAGATACACTTAAAACTTTGCTTGTATTAAATGTTCTACCTATGCACTCTCGACCTATACTCTCAAGATAATAATCATTAAGAGCAGAATACACTATTTCTGAATAATTCTCTATTAAATCTCTTATGCTTTCAACATACTTAGGCTTCTCTTCTTCTGGCGGATTTTCTCCACTTCCTATGTCTCCGCTTGATATCGAGCCAGACGGCAATTCAGGCTGTTGATCTCCGCTTGGAGCGTCTCCACTATCTACGCTTCCACTTAGGATAGTGTCTCCGCTGTCTATATCCCCACTATCAATGCTGCCGCTAGGTATTTCTCCGCTATCCACGCTTCCACTTGGAGCATTGCCGCTCGGCTGTCCGCTTGGCGTATCCTCATCTCCGCCCTTTTGACAAGCGCCAAATGCAATTAGCATACTCATTATGCATAATATAGCAATTATTGCAATACTTATCTTCTTCATTTTCCACTCCTTTTAAAATATCTTTGTCTTATGTATTCCAAAAAAAGTATACTTTTCTTGAAATGACAAAAATCTTTTAAATGCTAATTATTTTATTTGTTTTAATTATAAACTATATCATAT
>JAIDRT010000036.1 GCA_029061605.1 Clostridia bacterium
AAGTGAAGCGCAGGCCGAACCGCTAACGAGCCGCCAAGCACGCCGCTGACGGCACTAACAGAGGTGGAGGGGACAGTCGCATCATAGTAACTGCCAGCGGCGTCCAGGTAAGCAGCGCGCTGAGCAGTAGAGGCAGAGCCGGAACGCAGCCAGGAACAGTATCCTGCGGATACTCCTCTTTGCCCCGCATCGAGATTCCACAAACCTCCGCTTGCGTTGACTCCGCTACGCGAATTCTGTCCCGTCTCTGATAGAGACGGCAACCAAATAAGGTCGTTGCCCCAGTCGTAATATCCTGTCTTGCTCTGTATTTGATGCGTGCCATAAGATGTGTCTACTACTTTAGAGTACCACTTGCTGTCCGGTATTGCATTCAATGAAGAATCGTTTGGCGCATTGTACCAATTGTTGCTCACTACGTGAGCAATGTCGTACAAGTTCTCGTATTGTTGATACAAGACTTCGTTGGGCTTGACCAAAAAGTTGGTGATATTGCCCGGCTCCGTATTATCAGTATATATACTGAACGGATATCCGCCCGAGCCGTATATGCTCGTCGCGGTAAAGTTCATAAGATTGCTTCCGTTGGTCGTATATTGCGAGCCGCCGTTGAGAAGCCCTGCTCTGATATAACTCGTGCTGTACATTGACGGCGGATATGCCGACGAGAAGTCCTTTACGCCCGGCAATGAAGACCAATCGCCCCACTTGCTGGTGTACGCAATGTCCTTGAGCATAAGCGTGAGTATTACGTCGCTGCTTGAGGACGTGTCTTTTGTCGTCAATGCGGTGACTATCCATTCTTTGCCGTCCAACTTGACTATGATATTGTTGCCGCCGTTGGCTGAACGTATCTCACCCGAATCCATTCCTGCGTGCATTGATCTGACCGAACTGTTGGAATAAGTCGAAGTCTTTGGCGTCCTCGCCTTTGTAGCCACAGTGTTAAAGTCCGCGCCTGCGCCGGCAAGTTTTTCGTATAGTTCGTTCAACGCATTGCCGTTGAAGACCGTCGAGTTGACCGACGTTCCGCGCTTCGCCTTGTCCATCAACAAGTCCGTGCTTATCGTGTCTGCATTGCCTATCACCGCGCCGTCTGCAACTTCGTTGCCGCCGCCAATCAATGTGATTGCAAAACTCAACATTATAAGCGCCGTCAGTATTACGCTTATACTAATACATATCAATTTTTGTCTCTTTATTACCATATTCTTTTCCTCTCTTGTCAGGCATTTTTTTGTCGCTTCCGCAACACCCCCGCCCAACTTTTTCAATGGCATTTGCTATATGTTTTGTCTTTTAGACTGCCTTATTGTCTATATATATTGTATTGTCACCTTGACCTACTTTTCAATGTCACCTCGACCGTAGTGGAGAGGTCTCTATCCTTTTTACACTCTCAACAAATCTATCCACTCTGGATTGACTTTGTTTATCAACTCTTCTTTCTTTTCTCTTCTCCACTTCTTGAGTTGTTTTTCTCTTGTCAACGCGTCATTAATACTTGCATATTCTTCCGCGTACACCAAGATATTTGCATTATATCTTTCCGCAAATCCATCCACAACCTTGTCATTGTGTTCATTTGTCCGGCGGTATATGTCGCTTGTCACCCCTATGTATAAAGTCGAATGCGTTTTGTTGGTCAACATATATACGTAGTATGTCTTCTGCACCGCTTTCTCCTTTTATACTGTAGAGATTTCTCCATTTCGCTTCGCTTCAGTCGAAATGACGTTTTATGTTTGTCACCTCGACCTACTTTTCAATGTCATTGACGCTCGCACGAGACGCATCTGCTTGCTCGCTATGCCGTCGCTTCGCTCCTTACGAGCGCAGTCGAGAAATCTAATCCGTTTCCTTTTGTCACCTCGAGTAACTATTCAATGTCACCTCGACCGCAGTGGAGAGGTCTCCATCCGCTTATATATACTGTTGAGATTTCTCCATTTCGCTTCGCTTCAGTCGAAATGACGTCTTGCGTGATTGTCAAAAATTTATCAAAGATTTCCTGCTTTAGAAAATTTAAGACAATTTCACGCTTCCATTATATATCAATGATTATGAGATTTCAAGGTTAAAGAGTTACTTTTTTCAAATTTTTCCAATTTTAAGATATTTTTTACCAATTTTAGACAATTATCTCGTTGCCTTAGTATCTTGAATACTAATAAATATCTGCGACTTTGATAATTTTACCTGTCATTTCGAGCGCAGTCGAGAAATCTCATCCTAATAAAGAATATAATATGCTCAAATTCTCTAAAAAATATTGAAAATTTACCGTATCGAATTTTCTATATGTGTGGTTTTGCCATTTTTCACTATGATACTATGGAATGTATTGGGCGTAAGTTTTCTCGTTACTGCTGTCGCTTTCCTGGCTGCGTTCCGGCTCTACGACTTTGTAGGCGTTTACCTGGACGCCGCAGGCGTGCTTGGCGGCTCGTTAGCGGTTCGGCCTGCGCTTCACTCACTTGCACTTTGTGGCAAGTTTCCTGCTTCCGACCTATCCAAGGATCGTCGGACTGATGTATCGAGTATGAAGGGACTTGCGTCCTGCCGTGCTTCCCCACGGCAAATCTAGTCCGACTGTATTGCAACGGCTTCACGCTTTTGCACTACTCGCCTTTCGGCAGTCGGATTTTTTTTACTGTCGAGATTTCTCCATTCCGCTTCGCTTCAGTCGAAATGACAGAATACTAAGTGAGCGTCAATGACGAACATACTCTCACATTTCTTCCAGAAAACTTTTTTCATTTAGCACAATTTCGCTTGATACAAAAACTTCTATATGATATAATACTTCTAATAGGGCGTAAGTTTACTGGTAGAGCACTAGCAACTTTCCTGGCTGCGTTCCGGCAATAATAATAATTCCACGAATGCAAAATACCTGGACGCTGTCGGCACCCACAACAATGCTACTGTCCCCTCCACCTCTGTTAGTGCCGTCAGCGGCGTGCTTGGCGGCTCGTTAGCGGTTCGGCCTGCGCTTCACT
>JAIDRT010000037.1 GCA_029061605.1 Clostridia bacterium
TAACCTTTGGCGGTGTCGTACTTGGGTCAAAGTTGACGTTGAGTACCTTTTGATTTATGGTAAAGTCTATTTCTTGCGATGTCTTTCCATTTGCCCAAACATATTCGTCGCTTTGGATAGTAAGGCGTACTTTGTAAGTGCCTTGTTCTATTGGCTTGGGCGTAGAAAGCGCTCCGCCGCTAGATGTTGAATACTCCACATTGACGTTGGCTTTATCTGCGGCAAACGACGTAGCGTCATACCAACTGCTTGCGCCATTTGCAGTGAAGCAATCTTGTTGCTCTCCATTATATGTAGAAGTAACGTCAGTAGGTGTTTTTAAAGGAATAGCAGAACTTTCTTCCGCTGCCGAAAGATTTAAGTTAATTGCAGGGCGTACTGCTAAATCATTTCCATTTGCATCTTTTGTTGATGTAACTGGTACGCCATTTTGAACGCCATCTGGAGTAATAAAATCTGCTCCGTGAGAATTTCCATACCAACTTGTACGTAGCCAAGAACATTTTCCTATACTACATCCTCTTTGGGCAGCATCCAACATCCACAATCCACCACAACTATTAACTTCATAACGCTGTTCCCATCCAGTCTCGCAAAGACTGGGTAACCACAAAAGATCGTTTCCCCAATCGTAATAGCCACTCTTACCTTGCATTGCTATTACACCATTATTAGACCATTTATTACTTGGAACATCATTTTTTGATGCATCGTTTGGGGCGTTGCGATAATAATTAATACCAACTTTTTGTGCCAAGTCATATAAATTTTCATTTTGTTGATACAATACTTCATTAGGCTTTACCAAAAAATTAGTTATATTTGCTGTATCTGTAGTATCTGTATATATTCCAAATGGATATCCGCTTGAGCCGTATATGCTTGTGTCTGTAAAATCGTCTAAATTGCTTCCGTTGGTCGTATACTGCGCGCCTCCATTGAGAAGTCCAGCCCGAATATAACTAGTACTATACATTGACGCAGGATAATCTGCTGAAAAATCTGTCGTATTTGAAGGCACCCAATCGCCCCACTTGCTGTTGTATTCAACATCCTTAAGCAAAAGAGTGATTATTATGTCGCTATTTTCTGATAAATCTTTTGTGGTCAATGCCGCAACTATCCATTCTTTACCATCTATTTTGACAATTATATTTTTACCATTAACATCTCTTATATCTCGTGAATCCATACCACTATGAATAGATATTACAGTTTCGTTTGAATAATCACCCTTTTTCTCTCTTGCATTGTCCGCAACTGCATTGAAGTCTGCATCCGCTCCTGCTAATTTTGCATACAACTCTTGCAACGCTAACGTATTGAAAACTTTACCGCCTACATTGGTATCAACTCTTGTTGGCAATAATAAATCCGTAGATATTGTGTCAGCATTACTTATTACCGCCGCTTGAGTAGTTTGTTCTTGTACACTTCCTATAAAAATACCCAACGTCATTGCCAATATAATTACTATACTGACAATAATTAAGGAAATACGTTTTTTGTTTGCTAAAATCATTGTTCTTCCTCTCTTTAGTACGTTTTGATTGGATTAGATTTCTCCACGCGCTTCGCTTGGTCGAAATGACATTTTTGTATTTTGTCACCTCGAGCGCAGTCGAGAGGTCTAATCCGTTTGAGATTTCTCCATTTCGCTTTGCTTCAGTCAAAATGACATTTTGAAATATCAATTTGACGAAAGCGTTTGTGGGGGCTTGGGGGGGAATCGTAACCCCCCAACTCTTTTGTTTCTTTTCTTGACAAGAAAAGAAAGCACTCTCTCACTGTGAATTATACTTTTCTATTGCTCATTTCGCAGTAGTTATAGAATTTTCTATACACAAGAGTCTTCTAAACCAAAATTTGTATATTTTTTCAAGATATATCAAACTTTGATTTGCGTACGAAATTCCAAAAAAGGTATACTTTTCCTGACCCAAAAATATTGCAAAATTATTATGCGCGAAGTATAATGTAAGTGAAAAAATACGCCTTTTCGCAGGCAGTCAGGAAAAGTATACTTTTTTTGGAAAAGTGAAAATTTTTAATTAAATTAGTATTTTAGTTGAATAAAAAATCGCAACGCCTTTATTTTTGCGTTGCGATTTTTGTAATTTTAATAGTTATTATTTAAGCGGTTGAGATTTCTCCATTCCACTTCGTTCCAGTCGTAAGGAACGAAGTGACGGCGTAGCGAGCGTCAATGACACTATATTACATCAAGAGTTCGCCTTCGTCAGAGTCGATAACTTGCATTACCTTGACTTCTTTGCCAGTCTCAGCGTCAACGAAGATATAGAAATTATATTCGTCCATATTGCCAAAGACTTCATAGGTCAAAATTTCCTTGCCTCCTGTGATGGGTATCAAAGCAAGTCTAATTGACTTGAC
This sequence comes from Clostridia bacterium, assembly GCA_029061605.1. Classification (GTDB taxonomy): domain Bacteria; phylum Bacillota; class Clostridia; order Christensenellales; family UBA3700; genus RACS-045. The sequence goes on from JAIDRT010000037.1 coordinate 2,395, forward strand.
GGATAATCCGCCAAAATCCATATTGGAGACTTCTCCCTCTGTGACACTGGGAGAATTAAGCGTCCTTTGTGTGTGATTGTGGATATAATTGAGCCCTTCAAAGCCAACGATTTTGCCGTCATCCAAAGATACCTTGACTTTTATCATATCCGGATAATAAATTATATCATTCTCAGTATAACACATATTGACGTATAAGATTCCGTCGCTTACGGTGGCGTACACGCCTTTCATATTCTCTATGCCTTGCTTTGCGATATATTGCTCGGCAAGAAGCGTACCTTCTTCGACTGTAAGTTTTGGCTCTTGAGCGTCAAAAGACGTATCCCACATTACTACCGTTCCACCTTTCTTTGCAAGTTGAACGCTTGCAATTTGACCGCCCGCAAGATTGACTTGATAGAGAAAACTGTCAAAGCCGTTGGAGTTTTCGCCAATAAAGTTGACGCTGCTGACGTCATAGTCGCTGAGAATTTTCTTGATTCTATCCTCTTGCCCACTGCTCTCAATATCTTCGCCAGAAAGCCCTTTGACTTCTCTGTCGGTGAGAGAATCGCTGAACGCGCCGTCGTAAATCAAAGAAGGATACTCAATACTGCCGTCGACAAGTCCCTCTGCTATGCTGACAAAGTCGCCGTTGAGTTTGCCAAGTCCGTCTACAATCTTGCCGCCCGCAACAAGACTTTCTTTCACCTGTCCCAAACTCTTGCCCAACTTAAACGTCGATTGATAAAGTCCGTCAAGCGTATTTCTGTCCTCTTCGCTCAACTCTCCGCCGGCGCTTATCTTTTGCGCAAGGTATTTGCTATAGTCTCCCACTTGATTGCAATACTTTATCGCGCTAGACAAATCGTAACCACCATAAGACAAGGTCGTCAAATTTGCTACTGCCGTCTGCGAATTCATAGCCACGTCAATGAGCATTTCGTTGACAAGATTCTCGCTTCTCGTCACTCTCAACTTTGACAGATTGTTTTCCATATTCAGCAGACTGTCTGTCAACGTATAATATGCATTTTCATAATTATACTCTGTGTTAGTCTTCCATTTGCCTTCATTAGCCTTGGCTATTCCCAAAAATACCGACAGCAAAGTGATTGCTACAAGCATTGCGATAGCCATCAATATAAAAAAGGTTTTCCAGCCTTTTGTCATCACAAGTCTTCCAGATGCGTCTCTTAACATAATTCCCTCCTACACTGCAAATTTGTGTTTTCCTATCGTCAACTTGACTTGTCTCGACCATATCCAAGAACTCGTCGCCGTCGCAGGATTGAAATAATACAAACAACCGTTGGTTGGATCCCAACCGTTGAGCGCGTCTCTTGCCGCAGAATATGCCGTTTCGTTGGGCTCCAAGTTGATTTGTCCGTCAGCCACTGCCGTAAATGCATACGGCTGGTAGATTACTCCCGATATAGAGTTGGGAAAAGACGAACTGCGCACTCTGTTGAGTACGACCGCGCCAACCGCAACCTGTCCCAAGTACGGCTCGCCTCTCGACTCGGCATAGATACACTTCGCCAACAGATAGGTATCCGACGAATTGTAACTGCTGTTGCTACTACTGCCTGACGATAAGGTCATTCCAAGCGCAGCCGCAGTCTTCGCGCCAACTATTCCGTCTACGGCAAGACCGTTCTTTTTCTGAAACCGCTTGACTGCCTCTCTCGTATTCGATCCGAATATTCCGTCTACTTTGCCGGCATTGTAACCCCAGTTGTTGAGTTTTGTCTGCAAAGTCTTTACTTGCGATCCGCTCGATCCCATTTTGAGTACGGCTACTTCTTCGGCAGGTCGCAAAGAATAAAAACAAAGTATGCCGACTACCAACGTAGCCAATAGCAACACTACGGTGATAGACGACTTTATGATTACTTTTTTGTCCATAAATTCTCCTTTAGCAAAACAATACCAAGCGCCTTGCTTTGCTGTATATGCTAAGGACATTATTGACATTGCAAAATATAAATATACTTAAATCTTATCTGCGAATTACAAAACGCATATATAATATGGATAATAATATAATTAAATAATAGATAATAAGTAATAGATAATAATGACGGATAAAGATCTTCTGTCATTTCGACCAGAGCGCAGCGCCGTGGAGAAATCTCTACAGTATTTTATAATCAGATAGAAACCTCTCGACTTCGCTCGAGGTGACATAAAAGGTTGGACTTCGCCCTACCGACCAAACGAAAAAGGCGCAAGGCGCAAAAAAAACACCCGCTTGAATACGAGTGTTTTTCATTGTTGCTTTTTAATTAGATATTGATAATTCTGCAAATGCTCTTCTTCATAATCATAAAGATGAGATCAAGAATCCACATAATCCATCCGCCCAAGAAGATACGGATGATACCTGCAACAATCTTACCTTCAGTAAATCTTGTAATCACTCCGCAGATCCAAGCGGTAAAGGGAATGATAGCCAAGATTAAACTTACAAGGTAAGAAAGACCAAAGTAATCTGATTTCTTTGCCATAATGAAACACTCCTTTTAAAATTTTTATTGATTATATTATATCACACATAGGTGTAATGTCAATAAATTTTTTAAAATTTTGGTAAACTCCATATATTTTATGCCTATACGTGAAGTTTTGTTACACACTTTAATCAAAGATCGACTTTCTTGCAAATGCAGAGAAAGTCGAAACATTTATTACCTTTGGGATTATAAAAATGCGAATTATTATATAAAATGGCGTAAATTGTTATACTAATCGCGTTAATTTGAAAGTATAATGGCAATTTATGCGCAATTATTTAGCAATCTTATGATACAACTCGGCAAAAAAAGATTTATACTCCACGTTGTCTTTATCTTGACTGACAAAACACAGCGGCGGAAATACCACGCACCACCAATTGTCGCCGTCACCGCTGCCAAGTTCTATGATCAAGGCGTCATACACTCCGCTGTCAAGAGTCAAATCTCCATACGTCCTCGCCGGAAATTCTTCTTTGCGAAGGCTCACTCTTGACTTGTAATCATAACCGTTTTGAGCCAGCGTTGCGTCTGCTACGCTCTTCATTGCAACGATATTATTTTGCAATATCTCCATTGCTTCGGCTTTGGTCTTTGCTCCCTCCAGCGCTGGCGTCATAAAATCCACAATACTCTCTTTGACTTTGTATTTTACGCTTTGATCCGCCGTGTCGTTGCTGTTGGCTCTGATATGTATTCTTAAATAAGTTGATTCGTCGCTTGACTTTCCGCTGACTTTTACTGCATATATGCTGGCGATTATTAGCACCAAACACATTATCACTATTGCTACCGCTTTCAATTTCTCACCTCAAAAGTTGATATAGCAATTATTGCCAACAAATACGCTTTTATACGTTAAATTTAATATTGTCTTTATTCGCCTCGATAAATTCCAGCCTTCTTGGATATGGCGTAGAGATTTTCTACGTCACCTTTAACTAGACGACCGTTTTTATCCGGCGGAAGATTGATCACCATAGAATTAGACGAATCTCGTATTGTTTTTATACGCTCCACGGCGTCGTTGACGTCCATAAGCGTAGTCTTTTCCTCATATTCATCACTGAAAAACCACTTCCCCTCTTTGCGCGAACATACCGTATGCTCAAAAGGCAGATAATACTTTTTCCCTTTAAAAGTAAATATCTTGGGATCGTCTTGCCTACACATTTGCGGATCCCACAACCTAAAATCAGATGGAAACATTCGCATTCCGTCCCCCTCTTGTTGATTATATGGCTTGTATCGCTCTTGCACAAAGCCTTTTTTGCCATTGAAATCCCCTATCGTCAGATTTACGCCAATCTGACAATTTGGCTGCATAGACTTGACGTGGTTGTACAGTCTGTCGAGTTGCCATTTTTCGCACGCCTTGTCCCAACCGCCGTCAAACCAAAGTTCAAATATTTCTCCATACTTTCCGCCAAAAAGTTCTGTCAAATGCCTTTCCATATACTCAACGTATTTATCGTGCTTTTTATAGCATTTTTCGTGCCTATCCCAAAGCGAATAATATAGCCCCAACTTTATGCCGTACTTTTTGCACGACTTTGCCATTTCCGCAACGACGTCAGTCTTGTTGGGTGTATTATTGACGCAATAATCCGTGGTGTCGGTATCCCAAAGACAAAAACCGTCGTGATGCTTGGTGATCAAAATGACGTAATGCATACCTGCGTCGTATGCGACTTTTGCCCACTGATCAGTATCTACGTCTGTGGGCGCATAACTGCTCAAAGGCAACTTACCGTTGGACCATTCAAGATTGTTGAACGTGTTGGGTCCAAAATGTATAAACATACCAAACCAGTTTTGCGACTTGACTACTTGAGCGGCAGAAGGCTCAAGCGAAGACTGTTGCATAATGGGATATTCGCGGGGATATTCTATCTTCTTTTTGTTGAAACACATAATCTTCTCCGTTTTTATCTTGATATTTCAATTATATCATTATAAATTGAATAATTCAATAGGGCTAAATATGGATTTGGATATATGCACTCTTCTTCATTTTTGTAGAAATATCATAAAAATGATTTAATATACGATTTTAAATAAAAAAGAAAAGCGGAGCACTTGAGTACTCCGCATAAATTCATTCTTAGCAAGTTCTTAGAGGCTGTAACGCTTTTTGAACTTGTCTACTCTACCGCCCGTATCTACCAACTTTTGTTTGCCGGTATAGTAAGGATGGCATTTGCTACAAACTTCTACCTTAATCGTGTCGCCGTCCTTAGTCGTGCCACATACAAAACTGGCTCCGCAAGCGCAAACGACTGTAACATCGTGATAATTAGGTTGGATATTCTCGTTCATATTATTACCTACCTTTGCAAAATTCTTTACTCAATGATTATACATATAATAATTATAGAAGTCAAGCATAATTCAAGGGTTTTTCATTTTTTTTACTCACGCCGCCTTTTCTCAACTTTTCTTACCCTGAAAACTTTAATATTTGCTCTCTGCTTTGCCGTTTTTGCATACAGAATATCGCTGTTTTTATTATTTTAAGATATTTTATCTGCCATAAATAATTGAATAATGTCAAATATCATACATTCTTCAGTAAAAAAATATGCGTTATGTGTCGATTTTTGCTATATTATCGCTTTTTTAAGTCAAACGCAAACGTCATACTTGCCAAGTAAATAAAAATATGATATAATTGGCATAGTTAAATGGTGGATTAAGCCGTTAGAGACGGCTCAAAGGCGTAAAATTGCGTCTAAAATAAGAAGGAATGTATGAAATCTTTTAAAATAACAAAAAATTTCACTATCGAAGAAGAAAGCGAAGAAAGTTCTTTAAGCCTCAAAGAGTACGCAAAAATCAAAATTATCAGAGCAGGAGTATGCGAAAGCGACGTTGCCGTGTTTGCAGGAAAGATCACCAACGTAAACTTGCCCCTCTGCCCGACGAGAACTGCAATCGGACTTGTCAGCGAAAGCGAAGATATTACGCTGAGAAAAGGACAAAGAGTTATGCTTTCCCCCTACACTCGTTTGGAAAACGGAAAGCACGTCGTCAACGGTCTTAAAAACGACGGCTATCTTGCAGATTACGTCTATGCGCCTTTGCACAACATCTATACAGTGCCTATCGGAATAAGCGACAGCGCTTTCACCTTTATTGAAGACATTGCCATTGCAATTAATATCGTGGAGAAATTGGACATTGAAAAGACCAAGTACGTTATGCTCTACGGTTGCACTTCCATCAATCTTATCATTGCGCAACTTTGTATATATTATCAAGCAATACCTATCGTAATTGACAACGATTCTTCCCGCCTTGATTTGGCAAGAGATCTGGGCGTGTATTACGCAATCAATTTTGTTGAAGAAGACGTCTTGCAAAAACTCAAAGAGATAACAAGCGGAAAACTCGTTGAATATCTAATATTGAGCAGTGACGTTTGCGACGAAGTTGGCAAAATGTTGCACTATCTGCGCAAAAACGGCAAAGTCGCAATCGTGGGTTACAATACTGCGATACCTCCGCTCAAAGGCGACCTCTCTCCTATCATCACCAACAATTTGACGGTATACGGCATTAGCGACGGCTTTGGCGAAATAGAAACTGCTATCAATATGCTTGCAACAGAAGTCGTCAAAGTTGATTGCCTGATCGAACAGGAAGTCGACATAAGCGAAGCAAAACAAGTCTTCAGCGATTTGGCTAAAAAACATAATTATTTAAAAACGATATTTAAATGCTAATCCAAAATATCAAAGCGGACGTACAAAAAGTATATCCGCTTTTATTTTGAGATTTCTCTACTTTGTTCAAAGTGACAGATTTGATAAGCGCTTGCTTACTCTATAAGCATTTTTCCTAAAAGATTTATACTTCCTGCGCCCAGCACAACTATCACGTCTCTTGACGTGGAATTGCTTTGGATATACTCTTTGGCGCTTTCGTAGTCTTGAAGATAAAGCGCTCCTTCACCGTTTTTGTTGATATATCTTGCAAGTCCGTCTCCGCCAAGTCCTTCCTCTTGGCTTTCCCTTGCGCCGTAAGTTGGCAATATTATCAAATCATCCGTCCAATAAAAACTTTCAGCAAATTCGTTGAGCAACGCTTTGGTGCGAGAATAAGTATGCGGCTCAAATACTGCAATTATTCTGCCTTTTGTCATAAGCCTAACAGTGTCTATCGTGGCGGCAATTTCCTTGGGGTGATGAGCGTAATCAACAATGACGCGCGCGCCGCTCGGCGTATTTCCGCAGTCCGTAAAACGCCTGTCTACACCGTCAAACTCGCCTATACAATGGGCTACTTCAAGCATATCCAACCAATTGAGATGACATACCGCAATTACTGCTAATGCATTGAGCACATTGTGTCTGCCATAAATATCAAGAGAGAATTTTCCTATTGACTTGCCGTCGCAAAGCGCGTCAAATGAAAACTTGCCTTCGTCATTTTGGATATTCACCGCTCTAAAGTATGCGTCTTTGTCAAAGCCAAACGTATAGACCTTGTCTTTGTCTACGCCGTGAAGATTAAGAGTGTCAAACGCCTCTTCTCCAACTATGACAGTCTTTGACTGATCGGCAAACTTGACAAATGCCTCAAACATACTCTCCTTTGTTGGATAAGTGTCAGGATGATCATAATCGCAGTTGAGAATTACTCCAATATCAGGCTCAAGCGACAAAAAACTGCGATTGTATTCGCAAGCCTCCGTAATGAAATAATCATTGCCAGTGTCAATATAATTTGCGCCGACAGACTTAATTATTCCGCCCACGTGTCCCTTGAACGGCAAAGCCATTTTATCAAAGATATGACACAGCATTGCGCTGACGCTCGTCTTTCCGTGCGAGCCAGCAACCGCAATAACGCTCTTGCAACTCTTTGCCATAAGCGCAAGATAGGCTTTGCGCTCCATACACCTTATCTTGTTGGCGCGGGCAAATTTGAGTTCCGAATCATCTCCACCAACGGCGGACGTATATATCACCAAATCGCTGCCCGATACAACGCTGTTGTTGCTACCGACGTAGGCGTTGATACCATATTCTTTGAGTTTTTGAAGCGTCTCGCTGTCGCACCTATCAGAGCCGCTTACCCATACGCCTGCCTCGCTCGTCAACATTGCCAAAGCGGACATACTTATTCCGCCTATGCCTATAAAATGAATCCTATTAAAACCAAACATATTCTATAATATGCAACGATTAAAAAAAATTTGCCAATTAAGGCAAATTTTCGACAATTGCTATATTAAATTTGATAGAGATTTCTCCATTTCGCTACGCTCCAGTCGTAAGGAGCGTAGCGACGGCATAGCGAGCAAGCAGGTGCGTCCTGTGCAAGCGTCAATGACGACATATTGCTAAAATACTTATCTCGACTGCGGAGATTTGTGCGATTTTCGTTCGTGCTAGGGCGAAATGAAGTCATCAAGTGTACTTGCCATACACGTCGACTTCTTGAGTCCCGACGTTAGGACGGAAGGCACGCAGATATACGCAGTCGGTGATAATTAAAGGATATTTTTGATACGATACGCCAACAAGTTCTTGGAATTCTCCGCCATTGACTTGATTACGTTGGTACGTGTGATAGAGTCGTCGTACATCTCCGAGTATAGAGTTCCTTCCAACTCGCCTATCTCTTTATAGATATCCTTGATATCATTATTAGGGCAAGTGAACTCCAAAATATTTCGCTTGCCAGCCCACCACTCTTTTGTTTGCAAAACGGCTTTGCGCGCTGCGGAATAATCCTTGTCAATTAGCAATTGCTGAATCTCTTCGCAACGCTCAACGAGATCATCAAACGCCTTTTGCATAAAGACTTGCTCGCCAATACCCAAAGCAAGTATTATTGTCACCAATACGATAGTAAAAATTATCTTTCCCATATCAGCCTACCTCCTCGCTTATCTTACCTGTGACAAACTTACCAGACCTTGGTTGAAGATAAAAACTATCTCCGCCGGTCACAAGTAAGAGCAAAATTTCATCTTGTTTGTAGCCCAACTTGTCAATTAGCGACTGGACTTTGTTTTCGTCAAGATTGCATCTTTGAATATTACGTCCCATTCTCTTGCCTTCGCAAATGACAGAATAAGGCAGTTGAGTTTGCTCAACTTGAAGCGCCATATCGCCGACTGTGACGGCTTTGTTTGCCGATTTAGGCACGACGGACATATCGCCGTTGGTCTCAATGATCGCCCACTCGATCTCTTCCGGCGTCGTATAGTCTTTGGCGCGGATAGATTCCATAATGTCGTGAACAGTCATATCAAGTCTGTTGATTGCGTCAAAGTCTATGCCGTCAGGCGTAATGACGATTACAGGCTTGCCGTTGATGATTCTGCGCATCTTGATAGAATGCTTGACTATCTTAGTCAGCACAAACTCTACGACAAACAACGTAAATATCGGCACGAGACCGTAAAGTATAGGCACCTGCGTATCCGACATAGGAATACACGCAAGTTCTGCGGCAATCAACGTAATGGTAAATTCAAAAGGTTGCAATTCACCCAATTGCTTTTTACCCATCAATCGCATTACTATCAATAAGAATAAATAGATCAATATAGATCTTGTAAAAACTATCAGCATACTACCATTATGCGTAAGTTAAAAAAAATTATGTAATGACAAAAGGCGAGAATTATTCCCGCCTTTGTTACCTTTTGCTCTTACTTCTTGTTTCTCATAGCGCGTTGCTCTCTCAGCAAATCTTGGTAACGCTCTATCTGGTCGTCTCTCAAGTCTACCATCTTCTTCGCTGTTGCATACGCTTGAGCGTCGCTTACTACTACTTCCGTCTCTTTGACTTTGACTTTTGTTCCATCTCCTGTTGCGTCTCTTCTGATGTCTTTCATATACTCGTCTTCCATCTTGAGAAGCGCCACTGTCGTGTCTTTCTTTATCGTCAACTTCAACAACGGATTTGTACTTGTTAGTCCGTATACTACGAAGTATGTCGACTTCTTCTCTTTACACTTATACTTTGTGAGCGCATAGTCTCTTAAGCCGTCGAAGTATTTCTTTTGTTCTTTGCTAAGCAATGCGTACGCTTCGTCAAGTGTAAGTCTTGGCGCCTTTTCTACTTTTGGCTTTGCTGGTGCGGTCACTTTGACTTCTTTCTCAATTACCTTTTCTACCACTTTCTCCACAGGCACTTCGACTATCTTCTCTATCGGCACTTCCTTGACAACTTCCTTTTCGACAATCTTCTCGACCTCGACAGGAACTTCGACTTTTACTTCTTTCTCTACTATCTTCTCTACTTCTACCGGTACCTCAACGACTTTTTCCACTATCTTCTCAACAGGTACTTCTTTCTCGATTACCTTCTCCACGACTTGCGATTGAGGCTGATTGGCAGACAGTTCCAATATTTTTTCCATAAGCATTTCTTGATTTTTCATCATCTGCTTTATAGTTTCGTCATTGTTATTGACTGCGACTTCTCTTTCAACGATTTTTTCGTTAGGCTCAGCGAGTTTTTCCATTATGGCTTTTTGCCCTTCAATCAGGCTCTTGATTGCGTCGTCATTGACCGAAGCCTGCTGCGGCAATGCTTGCTGTATACCAGGCAACAGTCCTGCAACGACTTCTGTCATCAATCCTTTTATGCTTGCGCTGTCTAGGCTGACCGTGCCGCCGTTAAATCCGCCTTGCTGTCCGCCTGCGTTCATATTTCCGCCTGCTCCGCCTCCCATAATACGCATAAGCAACATTTGCATATCCTCGTCGCGACGGCGCATTTCCTCATCTCTGCGCATATTGTCTTCTTCTCGGCGACGCATTTCTTCGGCTCTGAAGTTTTCTTCTCTGTTGCGTTCAAACTCGTCTCTTGCGTTTTCTAGTTGTCTTTCTGCTTTGTTGTAACCTCTCTTCTCAATAAGCATAAATGCAAAACTTACAACCGCCAAGCCCATCAATACGCACGCTATCGCCGTCCAACTCGTCATTGCCAAGCCAAACAAGCCTGTCGCGCCTGCGTAATATGGAGTATACCTATCCTTGATGGTATTCTTTGCTTGTTTTTTCTTATTTGCATAGCCTATGCCTTTGGTCGTAAATATTATTATCAATATTATACATACTCCGCTGATTATCGCCTGCCAATACTCCTTAATCGCATCAAGTATACTATCCAAATCAATTCCGCTTCCGCCCTTATTGTCTTC
>JAIDRT010000038.1 GCA_029061605.1 Clostridia bacterium
TTTGCAGGCTCAGTCTTCTTTGCCGTAGTTGCGCTCTTTGCAGGCTCAGTCTTCTTTGCCGTAGTTGCGCTCTTTGCAGGCTCAGTCTTCTTTGCCGTAGTTGCGCTCTTTGCAGGCTCAGTCTTCTTTGCCGTAGTTGCGCTCTTTGCTGGCTCTGCTTTCTTTGCTGTCGTTGTTTTCTTTACAGGCTCGGCTTTCTTTGCTGTTGCCGAGGTTTTTGCAGGGTTTTTCTTCTCTGCCACAACTAAGTCCTCCTTAATGGTATAAAAATTTTATCCACATATATTTTAGCATATTAAAAAATTTTTGCAAGCGTAATATCGGACTATTATCTACTATTATTTATATGTATACATATAAAGTGGATTTTGACACTGTGTAATCCAAAATTTTCCAGCAAAAATTTAAAATAATACAAACAAATGTTTGCATTATTGCGCTAAAAGCGTTAAAATATAGTTATGAAAAAAATTCTGCACTGTGACGCCAATAATTTTTACGCTTCAGTCGAGTGTATGCTTGATCCAAGCCTGAAAGACAAATACGTTGCCGTATCAGGCAATCCTGATAAACGGCACGGTATTATTTTGGCAAAAAATCAAAAAGCCAAAGAGTGCGGAATCAAGACCGGCGAAGTAATCTGGGAAGCAAAACGCAAATGTCCCCAACTCGTGCTTGTCCCGCCACAATATGACAAATACGTGTACTACTCCGACAAGATATTTGATATATACTGTCAATACACCGACCGTGTTGAGCCGTTTGGAATCGACGAATGTTGGCTTGACGTCACAGGCTCTATGCGACTGTTCAAGAGCGCGACAGCCATTGCCGACGAACTGCGCGAACGTATTAAAAAAGAAATAGGCATAACCATATCTGTGGGCGTGTCTTTCAACAAAGTCTTTGCCAAACTTGGCTCCGATATGAAAAAGCCTGACGCCACAACTGTGATCTCCCCTGACAACTTCAAGAAGAAAGTCTGGGGATTGGACGTGGGCGAGATGTTGATGATAGGCAGAAAGACGACTGACAAATTAAAGGGTCTGGGCATTGTCACCATAGGCGACCTTGCAAATACCAATCCCAAAATTTTGGTGGATAAATTTGGCATCAACGGACAAAAAATGTACGACAACGCCAACGGCATAAACGACGAAGAAGTAAGACTGTATTATGACAAGCACATTCCCAAGAGCGTGGGAAATTCCACCACTATGCCAAAGGACGTGACTTCACGAGACGAAATCAAAGCCGTGGTAATGGCGCTGAGCGAAATGGTCGCGGTGAGATTGAGAAAATACGGATTTGTGGCAGGCGGAATACATCTCGGCGTGAGATACAACGACTTGACGTATATGGGAAAACAAACAAAACTTGCTTTAAAAATCAATTCGGCAAGTTGCCTATGCGATATAGCAATGGATATCTACGACTCAATAAAGCACCCCAATCCCATTCGCTTGTTGTCCGTGACGGCTTTTGACTTATCAAAGGGCGACGAAGTTATGCAAATGTCATTGTTTGACGACGAAAGAACGCAAAAACTTCGCCGACTTGACAAATCCCTTGACGAAATAAGACAAAAGTACGGCTACAACGCCCTCAAGTCTGCTTCTCTCCTTGAACATCCCTTCGTCACAGACGGACTAGAAGACAGCGACTTTTTGCCATTTAAGAAGTAGTCTATTGGACTTTGCAATAGATATTACAACTTCTCTGCTCTTTCAAAGCCGCATATCTCAAGCGCAAGTCTTGCTCCGCATAAAAAACCGTCTTGAAAGCATTGTCTGCTTATCATACTGCAAAGAGATCCATACTCCAAATTGTAGTTAAATAGTATTTCTTTGAATTTCTTATCCTCTTCCATATACTTTCCCAGAATTTTTTCCCACTTTATCACTTCGTCAAATTGCTCTATATACTCGCTATCTTTATTTGTATCGTGTTCCTCTATCACGTCGTATAGAATTTGTATTATTTTTGATTGCGACATAATAATCTCCTTTAGTTTCCCATTATTTTGATATTATTATATAATGCATATAACGGAAAGTCAATTGAAATTTGATTAAAATAGCGGGAAAATTTAATTATGGAAAAAAAGTTTACATCAAATATCCGAAAACTAAGAAAAGAATTTAACGTGTCTCAACCGCAACTTGCGAAAGAAATAGGATATGGAAAAAGTGTAATTAGTTCTTGGGAAATTGGTACCCAAATTCCAAGCGCAAAAGCGATAATAATTTTGTCAAGATATTTTCAAGTAAGCGTGGATTATATACTTAACGTAACCAACGACAATACTATGTTGCACCGTATTGATGACTTTGACGTAGATATATCCATATTTAACAAAAGACTAAAAAAATTGAGAATAAGTAAAAATTTATCTCAAGACCAACTTGCTAAAAGAACAGGGCTTACCCAAACTTCTATCAATCACTGGGAAAACGGCAAATGTCAACCCAATGCAAATGCAATCGTTGCTCTCGCCCGCTATTTTGATGTAACAACTGACTACCTTTTAGGCGAAAGCGACTAAGGTTATTTAATTATGAAAGAAAAGTTTACTTCAAATATCAGAAAATTAAGAAAAGAATTTAATGTATCACAGCCACAACTTGCAAAAGAGATAAGATATAGCAAAAATACAATAAGTCTTTGGGAAATTGGCGCGCGTATACCGTGCGCAGACGCAATAATAATTTTATCACGCTATTTTCAAGTAAGTACTGATTATATATTAAAAATGACTGATGACAATACTATGTTACACCGCATAGACGATTTTGAAGTAGATATGTCTACGTTTGTCAAAAGATTGAAAGAATTGCGATTAAAAAAGAAAATCTCCCAAGATACTTTATCCAATAAAACAGGTCTATCTCAATCTGCAATAGGCAATTGGGAAATTGGCAAAAGCATCCCAACTGCAACAGCAATTGTTGCACTTGCCCGCTTTTTTGAAGTTACGAGTGATTATCTTTTAGGCGAAAGCGACTAGAATGTTTATTATTTTGTCACTTCGACAACTTTATCTGTCATTTTGAGCGTAGTCGAGAAATCTAATCCGCTTAATAATACCGACAAAATGGAGCCTTGCGACATTTTCGCTTGGTCGGTAGGGCGAAGTCCAACCGTAAGTTTAGCAATTACTTTTTTATACTGATGAGATTTCTCCACTACGGTCGAAATGACATAAATATAAAGTCGAGATGACATCTAAAACTACCCAATCATTGCTTTTATTATCACTACGATTATCAATGCTATTAACGCAAGCCGAAGGACGGAAGATAGGAAAGAATACAATTTCTTTCTTTTTTGCGCTTTGTTGTCTACGATATACTCTGCTCCGTCAACGTTAAAACCTTCTTCCCTCAACTTTACGCCAACTCCTGCGCCATACTTTGAATTGGGGTGAATAAAACTGACGTTGAGCGGCATACCGCAGTCAATACCGCTTACTTGGCAGTTGAGAGAATGATTGCACTTGGAGTATCTTGGCGTAAAAAAGCCCATAATTCCTATTATCCAAAAGAACAAGGCTCTAAAAAGCCACAGCGCGCCTGAAAATTCAGATTTTTTTATAAATTCCACTTGAAAATATCCGTTGTCGTCCACTTGCGGAAGCACGTATTCTTTGCCGTTTTGGCAATAAATCTTGAGCGGTTTAGCGTCCTGAAATACCTTGATATCCTTGCGGTTGTGTAAAAATATCTTCATATTACACCCCCATTACCTTTGACTTAGTGACAAAATACACTATACTTCCGAGAATCAATACGCACGTCATACAACCGCTTGAGATTATCTTACGGCGAGACGACTTGCCATTGTTTTCCTTTATCGCAAAAAGTATCGTCAACACAGCCAGTACTATTCCCAACGCCAAAAGTATATAGATAAGTGTAGAATAACTTTGATAAACCTTTTGCACCATTGGCAGAACGTCTGCCCCCTCTGCATTGAAAGCGTTGCGAAAATCCTCGCTTGCCAAAATCAAAAATAGCGTCAAAAGAGCGACAAGCGCAAGCATTGCAAGATACAAAACTCTGCCTATCTCTATGGCTCCGTACATCAGATACATAAGCGTGGGAACAAAAGTTGCGATACTTGCCAACCACCCAAGCCGTAACAACGTGCCGCTCGCCCTCTCACGAATCTGCATTTTTTGAATAGTTTCCATAATCCCCCTATAATACACATATTATATAATTGTATATTATTATTTATATTATATCCATATTATATATTTATGTCAATACTCCAACATTTCTAAAAGTCTTCTAAAAAGCAATGACGCTTTCTCCAAAATCAATTTTAAGAAAATATTCAAAAACGTTTGACAACTTAAGATATTTAATATATCATTACTTATGCAATGATTTGCGGTCATGGCGGAATAGGCAGACGCGTACGTTTGAGGGGCGTATGGGAGACCGTCCGGGTTCAAGTCCCGGTGACCGCACCAATAAGTCGAATCGGCTGTAAAAATGAGAAGTTCCCCACTTCTCTTTTTTATTTCGCTTGCAGAAGTGCAAATACAAACACGCTTGAACTATAACATATCTATGCTAGTGTTTAGGAGAAGTGAAAGGAGATTTAATTATGGCAAATTACATTTGTAGCAACTGCCCATATTGTCAACGAACAGCAAACTTTTTTATTTGTTGGTGTACTTATTGGCAAAAAGTAGTACGACTTACAGAAAATTGTACGAGAGACGATAATTAAAATGAGAAAATAATGACAGTTTATTCAAAATATTTAATACTTGTCGTCCTTAAGGATGACATCCAAGCGCAAGTTTAACGACGAAAATATAAGTCAAAATAAGTTTAATTTGCCAATGAAAATGACGAAATAATTACTCAACAACACATTACGCAAATTTATTCGCGCCTATGTAAACAGATCCATTGGGCGAAACGTCATTGAAGCGCACAATTTAAGACATACTTATGCTCCCCCTATTTTACTTTACAAAGGTACCTGCTTAAATATAGCATTAGGATATTCAAGTATTGATTTAGTCAATATCTGAACGGCGTTTAGAAAAATCTGACGAGAAATAATAGAAAATTTTTATTTAATTATTTTCATTAACAATATTGACGGCTAGTCTAAAGTATGCTATAATTAAGAAAAAAGGGGTAAAATTTATGCAACAAAAATTAACTAAAAAACTTGTAGCAACATCAGTGGGACTTGTCTTACTTATAGCATTGATATTTTGTATCGCTCCTATTCAAATCGCTCACGCAGACTCTGTTGTTTGGGAAAAAGTAGACTATGAAAATTGTTTTGTAAAAGAAATCACTGAGGCGGGAGATACATATGGTTGTCTAGTCAAAGAAAATTCATTACTTCGTAATTATAAATATTTATATGTATTTATGAGTGGAGCGGGAGGAATGGGAGGTTCATCTTCTGATGCAAAACCGGGTTACGGCGGTGGTAGTGGATCTTTTGTTGTTACCAAGATCAACCTTGCAGAAACAGATAATTTAATTATAGTATTAGGAAAAGGCGGTGGTAAATTTGAATATGGACCGAACGACGAATATAATTATGGAGACGGACACCCATCATCTATTTTAGCGCTGAGAAATAAAACAGATTATAAACCATTCGCAATGGAGGGAGCAGTTTGCATTGGCGGAAAGGTTGGCGATACTACAACACCAGGAAAAGGTGGTACAATAAGTAAAATGTCTGGCTCAATCGCAAATATTATATATTATCAAAACGGCGTTGATGGCGGACAAGCATCTCACTCTTTCAGCGTTGATTTGGGATTTAGGACAGAACATTTTATATATCGTCCTACAGGAGCAAATCCATCCGGTAAAGGCGGCGGCGCATCAGTATACCACAGAGGCGGAGACGGCGGCGTAATGTTCAAAAACGGCTCTGATGGAACTATGGGAGCAGGTGGCGGCGGCGCAGGTAAAGGCGCAACGCAAGGCGGCTACGGCGGAGACGCTTATATGGAAATTTACGGTAGCAATATGTAAGTTGTTATTCAATATTTGGACAAGATGTAAAACGCATTTGAATTCCAAGATTTCTATTATCAAAAAAGGTAAATCTCTTAAAGATTTACCTTTTTTACTTATTCCCTATTACTTCTTCACTATTCACTAAATGCTATCAATGTGACGAGCCTATTTATTTACGTTGGCTTGCCACCTCGCAAATCAAGTCCGCGCACTTTTCAAGTCCCAGTGACCGTACCAACAAGTCAAATCGGCTATATGATTAAGAGAAGTTACACACTTCTCTTTTTTTATTTCGCCTTTTGACAAAAATGCGCTCCCCTATGACTGTCCAAATTTGTGACGCTTGTTGACAATTTGAAATAAAACGCATAGAAATTTAAATTGGATATTGATTTTTACACACCTATGTGTTATAATAAAAATACAACAGATAAGAGGGAAACTATGAAAAAAATATCAAAACTTATTACGACTTTGATTTTGTGCTTTGCGCTCGTTTGCATATTCGCAGGCTGTGTAGACAATACCCCATCGGGCGATACCCTATCGCCTTACGATGAAATCGTCAAATATGACGAAAAAGAAATGTCGGAATTTATAGCAAACTATGACGACGCCAATAAGTTATACGACGGCATTATTATAATCGTATTGACGAGCAAAGCAACCTATGATATAGACGAATACACTCCCGACGATTTCTCTCAAATCGACGCCGTATCCGTAAAAAAGATAGGAAAACAAATCCTTTCCATTGAAGTCTCCGACACAAGCCGAGAAAATATACTGCGTGCGGTATACATACTCAATTTGCGTTCTGACATTGAGTCAGCAGAACCAAACGGATATTACATTCCCTTCTAGACTACTTCCGTTGGCTTGCCACTTCATAAATCAAGTCTGCGCACTTCTCCAAGCCCAGATATCCGCTGTCAAGCATCAAATCGTAATTTTCTCTTGAGCCCCAAGTATTATCAGTAAAGAGATTATAATGTCTTGCGCGTTCTTTATCCGACTTGAGGATTTCTTTTCTTGCCGTCTGCTCATTCATTCCATAAGAATTTACGGCGCGCCTTATGCGATGCTCGATATCAGAATAGACAAATACTCTCAAGAGGTCGTCACGGTCTCTGAGAATATAATCTGCGCAACGCCCGACTATCACGCACGGACCTTTTTCGGCAAGTTCTTTTATTACTTTGACTTGCGCTTGATATATCTGACTTGAGAGCGACAGCATTTGATTGCCGTAGCCATAACTCATTCCCATACACAATTTGTAATAAGCGCTGACTTTTTGTTCTTGCGACTTGACAAAATCAATGGCAAAGCCCGACTCTTCCGCCGTCTTGTCGATGATTTCTCTGTCATAATAAGGTATTCCGAATTTCGTCGCAACCGTCCTGCCAATCGTGCGTCCGCCGCTGCCAAGTTCGCGACCAATTGAAATAATCGTATTCATAATACCCTCTTCCACCTTTAATTAAGATAGTTTTATAGTATTACAATTTTGGCAATTTGTCAAGATTGAATTTTTATATGACGGTGTCAAGTTTTTTAGGCATATTTTTTATTTTATTTTTATTAAACTGCGTAAAAGCTTTGAAATTCGTGTATTTTGCCCCGCAATGCTGGCTACTGAGTATACTTTCGCCGGTGATGGCGCGACGCCAAGTTTGACGGCGTTGACGTGCGAATTGTATCTAGTCGTATAAATTTCTTGCATATCATCCTCTGCTATTTTTCCATATCGGATTAAATCTAAGAAATTGCCGCCATTAAAGTAAAATGCGCGAAGCTTCGCCATTTGCTCTGCTCCGGCTCTTGACCAACCCATTGGCCGAGAACTCATACGGTCGGACAGAACGTGAGAGACGTGCCCCTCTGCGCTGCACCGGTTTTTGATTCCGTATGTCTCCATATTATTTAGCAAATAAAAATATTGCTCTGCGATGGTGCGACGTTCCGTACGCTCGGTATACTTGAGATACTGTTCTTGAAAAACCGTCTTCAGACTTTTGTAATCCCTCTTTCTCATTGCGGCCAATATTTTGCTACGTACTTGTCGATTGCCCTTTGCAACGGCCGTTGCGGATTTTTGAATATGGAATTTGTCTATGTGATACTGCGCTTTGTGAAAAATATGTTGACCATATTTAATCCAATACGCACCGTCACCAGATATATGCACCTTAGCATTGAGCATAGAATACTTCTGATAAACGTAATGCGCAACGTCGTTCCATATCTTGTCAGGGTCGTCATCAACCGATACGAAGTATCGAACATTTTGAAGTTGCGTTCTGTCTTTACAAATCGTCTTTACCCCATCGTGGACATAGACTAATTTGACTTCGGCGCTCTTACCATTCTGCAGATGGATATGATCCTCGTCTGCCTCAATATAAATATCGCTGACATCCCGACGTTCTGCAATCATTTTGGCCTCTATTGTCTTCAACTTCTTTGTGAGATTATAAACGGTCTGTCGAGATACTGCATTATTTACCGCTGCACTAGACTTTCCAAAACTCGTAAGCGTAGCCTGCTCAATAAGTTTGGCTTGCAATCCTTGCTCAACTCGACTGCGCTTCTCTAGTCCCAACATCTCGTCAACAGCAAAAAAGCGCTTGCCACTTCGTTTGTCATAATAACAAATGCGCTCAAGCGTAACTTCTCCTAACTCTGTTATTAGATGTCTTGTCTTGGATTTATCCTTTATCGTCACTTGATGCTTATCTCGAGTGTCATTATAAATCTTGTCGGCTTTTCTACATAGTGTTTCTAAAATATTGACACCTAGATTGTCCGTCAAAGATTTTGTCTCTTGTACGGCCAATGTAAACGAGCCTTTGCTTATCGCCTCGCTAAACATTGAAATGATTGAACTTACGCATTGCTCTACTAAATCTTTTAATTTTTCTTGTGTATTCAAGATTATCTCCCTTATGGCCTATAAATGCCTAATTAGTTTTAGTAGATTTTAGCATAATTAGTAAAAATTTTTCAATAAAAAACGCCATATCTCTTCAATATGACGTAAAAAATTTTCTGTTGGTAAAGGCAAATTGTAAAGACGATTTGTAAAGACAGTTCACTTTCCTTTTCCAGAATTATTCTTCTCCGCTTTGCCTTGAGGGGCTTTAATTGTTTGTTTTTTAGGCGACGTCCATCTTCCTTTTTTCTCTTGTGCTGTCAAATTCTTAATTGACTCGGCAAGCATCTTATCTGCGGTTTTCTGTCCGAACTTCTCAACGTTAGATTTATACGCAGAAGTTTGCTTGTACTGTTGAACTAAAGAGTTATCATCTTTTTCTTTGAGTTTTACACCTGCTTTTGATGACAATGCTGCAAGAACTACTTTTGTTAAGTCGTGTTGTTTTCCAACGTCTGTAACGTCTAACTTGTTTACACATTTAACCAGCCACGGATTTTTTACTGTTAAACTCTCAACTATATCATTGACGTCATCGTTCAGAAGTTTTCCCTTTGATACATATCCAGAGCCTTGTCTATGCAAAAAACCTGCCTCGTGAAGAGCCTTGCCTAATTGTCTATATCCATCTGGATACACTCCTAATGATTTCATAACATTTGTATCTAAATCAAAATTTAATGCTTTTATCTTTCCCTTTTCCATAATAAAATTCGCCTAAATCATTCCTAATTTTTTCTTAACTCTATATAGAGTGTCACTTTCTTCAAAGGAGCCATTTTCATCTTCATCGTTATCATACCATATCCATTTTAATGCATACTCAAGAAACCAAGAACTAGACTTTAATGTAATATAAGCTATTCCAAAGTCTGCCAAATAATTATCAGTATTTGGATTACCCAAATACATTGCCGAGCCGTCTTCATTGACTTCTTTTACACATTTTTGTTTAGCAAAGATCTCATCTATGGCTTTCCACATATCTTTAATGTCGTACTTATTATCTCTCTCAATTTTTTCTACATCTAATTGAATTAGCATTTTTTGCATATTTTTCTCCTATTCTATATGATTTATTTTGTTTGTAAAGACAAATCGTCTTTACATATTTACTTTCCTTTTGCAGGCGAACTTTGGATTGTTACGGTTGTAACTGTTCCTTTTTCAGCCGACGTCGATTTCTTTGAAGACGATGCAACTACTTTCTTTACCGTCTTTTTGCTTGTCGATGAAGTTGATGTAGTTTGTTTTTTCTCCGTCTTCTTGTCTTCTTTCTCTTGTGTCATCGCTTGCTTAAGAGCGTCAGCGATCATCTTATCCGCTACTTTTTGTCCGTATTTTTCTACGGCTAATTTATAGGTGTTTGTCTCTTTGTAAGTCTTTTTCGTTGGCTTGTCCGCCGGTTCTTCAGTCTTTTTTTCTTCGGCTGGCTTTACCACTTTTTTCTCGACCTTTTGGACTTTTCCTTCTCTCCACAAGCGTTCTTTCTCTTCGAGCATAAGAATGTCGTTACATTCTGATGCAATCTTCCTCTCTGGATAATGGACGCAATTCAAGTATACTTCCGCTGCGCATTCCATTATCTTCTTTTGTTCTCTCTGTATATACCTTGCTTGTCGTTGCAAGTTCCTCTTGAGATTGCACGTTGGCAAGTTAGAAATGTCCAACAATTGAAGATCTTTATTTTGTACCGGAACCATCTCACTAAAATCTAGATAACCATTCTTGCCTTTATTGAGACCGTGCGTCAATCCCATTTCAGACTTCTTCTGTTCCTGTTCGCCAACTCTCAATGGCACAAAATAGTTCTTTGTTCCGCCAAAGCCAAACAACACCACTCCCGACGTGCGTCTTTTGCTTTCTTCTTTTTCTGCTGCTTGACTGTTTCTTGTCTGCGGTTTTATGTAATCTTGATATGCCTTATCAAGATAATATATATTCATTTTTTCTTTCATCTTAAAGTTCTCCTAAAATAAAAACAGACGGCATCTGTTTTATGGCGTCTGTACTCTACAAGTCTAGGCCCTATTAAGTTGGTTGGGCATCACCGATTATAAAAGGCCCTCTCTAGCGGGGCATCGCTGACTTGTATATTGTTATTATACGCCTATCTATTTATCTTGTCAATACGTTTTAACAAAATAACTATGATTTTACATTTGTAAAGACAAATTGTCTTTACTTACTTAATTAGGTTGCAAATTAACGCGCGTATTAGTTCACTCTTATTTTTAATACCGTTTGCCTCGCAATATAAATCAAATGCTTCAATTTCGCTCTCTTTCATCCTAAAATTAACCATTTTCATCTTATCTTTTTGCGGGATGTCTACCACTCTATGTATAGAAAGTAAACTCAATACAGTTCCACTACTGCTGCTATTTTTTTCTTGTGTCTGCATCTTCTTCCTCCTTTAAAAATTCTTGAACGAACGCCTCATAGTCTGCAACAAGCGGACTGCCCGGGCGGTAGTCATAGACACTCTTGCCGATTTTTGGTGCATCTGCAGCAACGACCGATTGACGGATCCAACTCGTGTAGACTTTACTTTGGCAACCTTGCGCTTGCTCCTTGACATACTCTACGCTCTCATTTGTTGAACGTCGACGACGATCCGCCATTGTCACAAGAAATCCTCTAATTCTTAAATTCTCATTGATTTGGCGAATCTCTTCGACAGTCTCAATCAAGAGATTTACACCTTTCTCTGAATTAAATTCCGGCTTGAAAGGCACGATTATCTCGTCACAAGCCGAAAGCACGTTCAACGTTATAATTGACAAAGACGGATTGCTATCAATAACTACGTAGTCGTATTCGTTTTCAAACTTCTTGAGCGCTCGCTTGAGATACAATTCCCGGCACGGCTTACCGGCAAGTATCATATTCGCGGTCTCGAGACCAATACCAGACGCAACAAAGTCCAAACCCGGCTCTAAATTCTCAATCTCAGCGCTTGTCTTTAAATCTATCAATTTAAGCGCTGGTGGATTACCTTCATTGGTAACAATGCCGCACGCAACTGTCAAATTGCCTTGTGGGTCAAAGTCCACTAAAAGTGTCCTTTTGCCGTTTCGCGCCAAACCATACGCTAGGGCGCTGGCGGTAGTGGTCTTTGCCACTCCGCCTTTTTGATTAACCAATCCTATTACTCTCATTGTCGTTTCCCTCCTCATATTCTCGTTCTTGTGATTGTTGATTATCTTCTGCACCTTGCGGTTGTGCCTCCACGTTTTGTGGCTGCACATCTACATTTTGCGGCACTTCTTCTTGAGGCGTCTCGGCGTCGGCGTTCTCTGCCTCTTGTGCAGTTGCGCCGTTGCCGTTTTGCGCTATGACCTTTTTATCAAGCCAATTCCGCACAAAATTCTTATCACTAAATACTGCCTCGACAAGTTCGTTTGTGACTATGCTAAACGTAAATCTTTCATTGTACGCACCAATATAGAAGCAATCTCCCATACCTGCAGATATTATTAGATTCTGCTCTTCTTCATTGATAGGATTATTTTTGTATAACTCCGCTAAATCCTCTACGTCGGACGGATTAAGCGCAAATACGAACGTGTATTGCGTATTTTTTATTACAGCCGACGTCTTGGATTTAAGTTCATCATTTGCCAACCAGTCTGCGACGTTTTGAGTTGCTGGAATAAACGTGCCGTCATATTTACGAATACGTTTAGTCATCTGATAGAAAAAATCTACGGCTATAGGATATTTTGGATCAATAAACAAGTGAGCCTCGTCAGCAACGATTACAATTCTATGCGGTTTCTTCGCGCTACGATTTTTCTCTCTTATATTGATTACTTGTTGCTCCAAAAATCTAAATACCAAAAGCATTTGAGCATTTGCAACAAGGTTATTCTTGTTGGCAAAAAGGCTTTGGAAGTTGAATACCGTCATTACGTTATCAGACGTCAACGTAGATGGCTTGCCCCAAAGGTCACTGTATCGTCCGCCTGTGGTAAACTTCTTGACATAGTTTTGAGCCTTTATGTAAGTATCGATTACTTTATCACTAATTTGGTCTTGTTCTTTTTGTGTCAACATTGTAAACAAATCATCAAAAACCGGAAATTGCTCAGCAGTATATTGAGACACGTCAGTTTCAGGCTTAATTCCTTTTGCTTCATAAACGTCATTGACAACATTGTTTATTAACTCAAGAGTATCTGCATCACAGCCTTCGAGTATGACTTTAAAGAAACTTTCAAGCGTCTTTAGATGCGAATAGTAGACTTGGCTCGGCGGCGCAACATTGCCATCTTCTGTCAATATCTGATAGATATGGAACGG
This sequence comes from Clostridia bacterium, assembly GCA_029061605.1. Taxonomy (GTDB): domain Bacteria; phylum Bacillota; class Clostridia; order Christensenellales; family UBA3700; genus RACS-045. The sequence continues at coordinate 13,249 of JAIDRT010000038.1, forward strand.
ATTTAGACAACCTTTGCTTGCCGATCCAACGTCAATCATTTCTCCGCCTACGTTGCGGACAAGATCTCCATACTCATTCTCCGGATCTATGATAAAACATAAACAACCGTCTCCAAGTGATTGCGACAAAAGTGATTTCAAGAAATAACTTTTACCTGAACCAGGACGACCGAATATAATCGTATTTGCGTTACGGTGCGTGCCATCTTTCTTCCACATATTCCAAATGACTGGGTATGCGCCGGTGCCGTAAAGTACGCCACCTGACTCTAGCATAGTTGTATGCACAAATGGAAAAACAGATGCGATACTTCCGCCATTGATGCCACGCTCTATATTCCTCAACGACGAACGTCTTGAGATATTCGACGTCACAAATCCGTTCAATTGACGAACGTATAAATTATCTGTAGAAAAGCCACGTACTCGAATACGGCTATTGATACTTTTCTTAAAGGCTCTTTCGTTGTCTTCATAGCAAAAGCCTGTCACGACGGTAGTTACGTCGTAAAGGTTTTCTCCGCCATTCTGCAACGACGTCAACAGCGCAGACATACTATCTAAGTGAGTTTCTTGCTCAAGAACCTCACTAGCCTTGTATGCTTCTTCTCTTGCTAAAAGTTCTCGACAAACCTTATCCACTCTTGATATTGCCTTGTTCTGATCCACAGGAACAAGGTGCATTACAACCTTAGTCTTATCCATATCAAACAACTCAGCGCCCCACGCCGCATCAACAGTCAACGGATAATCAGCGATCGCATAATTAAATGCCTTTACACCGTTTATCGTATATCCGCTACTATGGAATTTAATTTCAGTCGGTTTTACCCAAGCAAGCAACTCTTGAGGTGTCTTGCCTTCTGACTCGCGCTCATCGAAGTTGCGCACATTGCAATATTTTAAAAAGATAGCAACGTCTTTAGCATTGTTCAATATTTCGCAATCCAACTCTGCTCCCCTCAAATATGCGCTTATTTGATCTGCAACGCGATTGAGTTCTTTGAGTATTCCGTCATAGATCACGATATAGTATTCGGACTTATATACAGGATCCTGTGAGTTCATATATTTGAGTTGAGCAATTCTTGATTCAAGTATTGCACGTCGAATTCTAGTTGCCTTGGTTCTTGATTTGCCAAGTAAACTCAACTTATCTTCTAGTTCTTTTATATAACTATCAAATATTATTGGTCTATCTATCTTTACAATATCCATTACCTTGCCTGTATCAAGACAAGAAAGCGCTTTAGCAAGGCTCTCTATATCTCTCTCTTGCGCATACTCAGTCTCAAGCGCAAACGTCTTACAGCCTATACGGATAACTCGTCCGTAATAGTCTGGGTATCTAATAGTTCCATCTTCTTCAAAGCCCATATATGGTACTAGTTTGTCCACTTGCGCGCCAACGTACTTTTTTTTACTAAAAATATACTTTATAAGATTTAATATTTCTTCATATATTAAAGTATCCTTAGACGATGGCAACATTACAAACATACAAACGATTGCCGTTCCTATCCCTATAAACCACTTACCTTTTAAATTGCTCATTAACAACGCAACTACAACTGCAAACATTATACCTACTATAAGCACGTCTTTTAATGAATATGATTTCCATATCGTACTTTTTATCTTTGTCTTTTTAGGTATGTATTTCAACATATCTCACTCCTTTACAGATCCATATCAAATCCGTGTTTTTTTATATTTCGCAAGTTACGCAACCCTTTTAAGGCTTTGCCGCCTGCTTTTGCGGTTTTGACACTAGTGCCGGCCAAGCCCTTGTTATTTTGCCAACTTGTCCTTAACTTATCTTTCATAGCGCCCATTTTGTTGCTTACGCCTTTACCAAATCCAATCGCATTGCCATCCTTATCCTTGAATCCGCCGGTAAGCATCGTTCCCACTGCTCCGCCTAGTTTTCCTGCACCTTGAATAAGTCCGCGTTCCCTTTTCCCGGTATAAGCATTGTATTGTCCAAAAGTCATACGCGCCGCGCCTTTGACGGCTCTGCTAGTTCCCATAATACCGGCAAACATCGTCCTAAATCCGTGCGCTGCCTGTCTACTCTCTTGCGCATCCGTTCCAAGCAATCTGGCAAAGAATACCTGTCCGTTGGATATGGTCAACGCGCCGCAGATTATGAGTAATACTTGCATCAATGCTGTTAAGAAAGCATTGCCCGGTATGCTCAACTTACTTATATGCGGCAATAGGATAACGTATATATTGACAGCAAATACCGAACCGTATGCGACTAACGTCTTAGATATCGCCGTCTCTCGCCATAACTTAAATTTGGCGCCGTCATCAAGCGGTAACGTGGACATTATAAGTGGAGACGTCAGGAAGATAAACACAAGGTCATATAGTCTAGTAACAAGTCCCATTATCGCCATAAACATTGTGATGGTAATAATTACTGCCGCCGGTAAGCCGATAAAGAAATCGTATTTATCTATATTGACTATTTGGTCGCCATTTGGTTTCTTAATATTTTCAAACATCCAATCAGTATCATAAGTTCCAAAAACTTTATCTGGCGTTACACCGTTCCAACTGTTTTTTATACTACCATCTTCATTTGTACCAAAAATTTCTTTCATACCTCTCATTACGCCGTCTTCGTCTTCGTGCGCATAATCGGTATTCTCTGACCAAGCATCATCCGGAATAGACGCCGCAAAAAGTTGTTGTCCAATAGTTAAATTGGAGCCTTGATTAAAGGCGACGTTGACTTCCGCAAGCACACAGTTTGCGCCGAATATAAAGCCAAATAGGCAGATGACTACAATTATCATAGATAACATTGAAATGAACATCTTGCCAACAATCTGCGCAACTGTCTTTTTGATCACTACCATATTCTTGATTATTGCAATAGTAGTAAAGATGAACAAACAAAATACGCCAATGACCAATATAGCCCAGAAAACGCTCGTTACAGTCTTGTTCCCTAGAAAATAGAGCAACAATGACTCTTCCTTACCATCGACTTTTATTGTTTCGATACCCGAGAATACCGAAAAAAGTTGCATCACCATATCCACAAGCCGAGATAAACCAATTTGCAACCACATTAAAATTTTTAGAAAAAATATTTTCATATATCCTCTCTCCTCTTGATTTTTGCTCCCAAGCGTGTTAGAATAATTATATCTTAGGAGGTTTGTTTTATGAAAAAAACTATTGCTACTTGTTTGCTACTTATTTTAATTCTTTCTTGTGTTTTCTCTTTCGTCGCCTGCAAAGATTCCGTTGATCCTATTGTTGGCAAGTATTACCGTAGTATAAGTAACTCAGTGTACGATTCTGCTTACTTAATTGTACGTAGTGATGGAACGGCAACTACTTATTGGTGCAAGCAAGCCAATACAGAAATCGGAGAAAGAGACGATTATACATCTTGGATACTTGATGAGGAATCTAATATCTATTTCTTTAATGGCCGACGCGGTCAATCAAATCCTGACAAATGGATGCTTGTAGATGGAAATTTACAAAATCCTGAAATCGAACAACATATATTCCATCGCATTTCTGATTCCGAATGGCCTGACTATATCCCCAAGAATTAAGCGTCTTTACAAATCATCTTTACCATTTAATTCTCTCCTCTTGATTTTTGCTCCCAAGCGTGTTAGAATAATTATATCTTAGGAGGTTTGTTTTATGAAAAAAACTATTGCTACTTGTTTGCTACTTATTTTAATTCTTTCTTGTGTTTTCTCTTTCGTCGCTTGCTCCGATCCTATCGATCCTGTTGTCGGCAAATATGAATGGACTGCTCCAACAATAGATACCGACTCAAAATCATATTGGGATATTCGTGCAAATGGTACTGCCACAAGTTATTCTATTTTCGTTAATGCTTATAATAATATGCAAATTGGAAGCACTCTTGAATATACTTGGACATACGATGAAAACACTCATATTTATACTTTTAAAGATGTTTTGGGTCGATATCAAGAGGCAGATGAATTTATCTTAGTTGACAATACTCTTAAAAGAGCAAATTCAAACTATTCAGGCTCTTATGGTCACCGCATATCAGACTCCGAGTGGCCCGAGATCTTAAAATAATCACAAGTGCTTCCGCCGTTCCTTAATCAGGGACGGCTTTTTCTATGCAGTGAGCACAAGAAAAAATATAGTTGTCTTTACAAATCGTCTTTACCATTTGTCTTTACCTACTCAAATACTTCTTTGCTATATCATCTAATATCTCACACACTTCCGAATATTCATCAATGTACTCATATCTTGTTTCTCCAAGTATATGTTTGGTACTTTGATGTAGTGCTTGATACCTCTCAAGAACATCTTCTCTAACAAACGTTATGTCGAAAACTAATTGCTTACCCTCGAGATACTCTGCACTCAAAACCCACTTTCCTTTTACCTTGCTCATAATTGTATTTCCTATTTAGATATAAAGATGAATTTACGACCACTCGTTTTCTTTTCCGGCTTTTTTGTCGTTTTATTTTTATCTTTAACTTTCTCTTGTAAATCTCCATTTTGCAACTTTTGTAACCTTGTTACGTTTCTAAGATCCTCGAACGGCTTGGATAGTCTTTCATATTCTTGTTTATGTGTTTTTATTTTTTCTTCGATATTATTTGCCAGTTTTGCAACGCCTTCCATAATAGTTGTTTTGAGAGATTCTACATCCCCCTCTATTTCCTTTGTACGCCGTCTTTCTGGCGTGTATCTTCCAAAATCAATTTCGCTAAAAGCATCATTGATACGGTCAAAAAAGTGGCTTGAAGAATCTGTTAAATGACTATTTATCCATTCTAACTTCTTTAATTTATCTCTTTTCGCTTTCATATCATTCAAGTCTTTAAGCCGTTTCTTTGATTCGTCCGGAGAAAGAGATTGCGCTAACAATTCGAAATTCTTTGCACTAATACGCTTTACATCAAAATTATCCAAATCTATAAACCACTTACCGCCCGAATGCATCACGCCCAGTCTATAGTCTCCTTTCCTATCATACTCAAGTCCGTGCCTGTAGTCATACTCGTTGTAATAGACCAATCCGTATAAATGGCTATTAAAAAGCATATCTGACATCTCTTTACCGCTTAACTTTGGACGTTGATACCGTTTGCCTTCTTCTCTATCCAAAATCTTAATCAAAGTAAATTCATAGTCTTCTGGATAACTTAATATGCAAAACGCCGTATCAAGCACATTTACCAAACCTTCACCGACTTCGATTTTATATCCCGCATATTTACAGTTATCGGGAATTCTAATCTCATACTTATTCTTATATCCTTTTATAAAGGTGGCTTGCTCTTTTTCTATGATAGAATTAAACCATTCCTGCATAATTTATCTCCTTTCCCAAAGGCTCTATTTTTTTTCTTGTGCTCGCAATAAACGCAGTATCTTGAGCGTCCTATTTTAAGGACGCCCAATAACTGCTAGATGCTCATCCGAGTTTGGTTATAGGCGTACCTGCCCAAGCCGCGATACCCGAAACAACTAAAGGCAATCCTGCTGCTATTATAAAAATAACCAGGATACCCAAAATAAGTTGCTTTATATATGCTTTAGCCTCTTGTTTCTCTTCCGCTTTTTTTGCCTTGATTATCTTTACTCCTATAAAGGCACCCCATAAGCCTATAAACACTAAACCAAGACCAAGAAGCCACGGCCAAATAACTCCAATAAGGCTATTTAGTTGTGAGCCGAAATCTGTGAGATTATTCTCTAGCGTTCCGGTGTCGCCCGCAGCAGCGAGCATTGAAAACATTGAAAAAACTTTCATTTTCATATGTATATCCTCCTAATTTTATTTTTTATATTCAGCGGTTTCCCGCATTATTGTTTAACTGACTTTTACCTTTAAACGCTTAGCAATTATCAGTACAACTACACCTATGACGGCAATGCAACCTACGACTATCAATGCAATGGACAGCCCATTGAGTTTATATTTAATATCCCACTCAATGACATTGACATTGCCAAACTCGTCCGAAAGTTCAAGTACGTAGTGACCTGGATCTTTCGCGACGCTTGATTGCGACCAAGCAATTTCTTCTCCATCTTTTGTAAATTTAGCAGTTACTCCGTCTTTGTTCAATCTTGAGAACGATACAGTGTTCTTCGACCAAATCAACTCCACGTTCGGCGCGACGTTATCAATATTCAAATAAACTGTATAACTTTGATTTTGCTCAATGTCGCTAATAGTCAAAGTATATCTGCCAGTCTTATCCAAAACTATATTTTTCTTTGTGTCATCAGAATAATCAAGTTTCACGTCCTCACCGTTAAACTTCGATAAGGATACAATTTGCTTGGCATCTAACTCTATATTCAAAGATTGTGCGTTCTTAGGCAAGATTGTAAATGTAAATACAAGAGCGTTGCCAACAGCATCCGTTGCAGTAAGAACATATCTTCCCGACTCTGAATAATTTTTTGCGATGTCGGCGGCTTGTCCGTCTTTTATAATCTCAATACTTCCTTCTTCTGATAGCGCAAAAACAACGCTTTCTGTCGTTATCTGCCGGTTGATAATATTAGACGCAAAGTCGACTTTGCGGTCAATAGTAAATTTCATATTGACAATATTGCCAGCGAGATCCTCTGCGCGAACAGCATAATTGCCGTGATCAGTAAATATCTCTCCGCTTTTAATTTCTCTAATAACGGTATTGCCTTTCATTAGATATCCTTTAGCCCCATCTTCAAATGTTACAATTACCTCGTCCTTTGTTGCTCCGCTTTCTATAACGCCATTCAACGCCATTTCTGGCGGTGTAATATCCAACTCAATCACAATAGTTATTGTATTACCGTATCTATCGGACACGGTAACGGAATAAATCCCCTCTTCGGTTATTGGAACACCGTTGATAACCTCTTTGCCGTCTGCGACTTTCCATTCAGAGATCATCTCATTGATCGTCAGCGCAACTGGCGAATTCGTCAAATACCTTCCTCCTACGTTGACGATCTTACCGCCGTCAAGCGTATAATCTACCACGTTGTCAAGATATATTGTAAATGTCTCAGTATTGCCCACTCTGTCTGTTACAGTGAACGTATACATTCCGTTGCCACTAAGCACGTCACCTCGAGCGTACGTAGCGCTGATAGCGCTGGATCCAACTGTATATTTAACTCTGACGTTCGCCTCTGTCCAGTTTAACGAGAATGATTGATTTGTATAGCCGCCTTTCTCTAAGACAACATTGTTTGAATCCACTACATTAACCACAGCGATTACAGTATCAATGCCAAATTTATATTCCATATAAAGATTATCGTCAGATTCGTTGTAAAGGTGGATCATAAACTGTCGTTCAACGCCTTCGCCTGCTAAGAATCCCAAAGAATACTCTTTATTCAGATTGTCGTACTCAATAATGTAATCAGTATAAATAACTTCTTTTCCTGTCTCGTCGTATGTATATACAACTACGCCATTGCCAACAGCATAAGTAAAATACACGTCTTTGTTTGTTATGCTGCCTGCCGTAGTAGTAAGATTGCCGTTTGGCAAACCGCGTTCGTAGAATATCGGCTCAGTCTCAATTACTCTTCCATATCGGTCCGTAATCACTGCAAAGAACTTTCCACCGGTTGTAAAGTTATACTCCAATGACGTAAAATCTATCTGCTTGCCCAAATCGTCTTGCTCTATCAAGATACGCTCGCCCGCTCCGTTTATTTTGTATATCTCAAGACGGACAATCTGATTGAGATTATCGTTTGTTGCAAAATATAACGTCAACTGACGGTTTGTGGGTCTCAAACTGTTGTATTCCATCGTCGGCTCTTTATTTGCTATATTGACTTTAAATTGGAATACGTTGCAAGAGCGATCATAAACTGTAATAGTATACTGTCCGCCGCCAAGAGATGCGTCCAGCACCGGCAACTCATCTCCCTGTACAAATATTGCAGACGTCAATCCTCTTCCCTCAATTTTTACAGTAGTAAACTTATCAACGTTGTCAAAGATGCTGTCGAATCTAAAAGACAAGTAATAAAAGACGTTAGCATTTTCTTCTGCAAAATCTTTATCAAATACCACTTCTTTCTTTGTGTTGTCACCTTGCTCAATCTCTGCGCGAATCTTCGGCGCTTCAATATCAATATAAACAACGTACTTCTGCGAGTTACCGCATAAGTCCTGTTCATTTACGAGATAATATCCCTGCTTATACATATTTGCACTCTCAAGCGCAGCCTTGATCGTTGATCCCAAAGCAATTTTAATTGACTTATTTTCTTGTAATGAATAATCGTCCGCCAAATATGTCAACGTAGTGAACGTTGGCGCCAATGCCACTGCCGCGCGCTTATACGTAAAAACGCTGCGAATCTGCAACAATTCATAATCTTTATACTCTGACAAATATCCGGGTAAAGTCAAAGACTGTCGCACAAAAGCATATTCATCACTGCGTCCATCCTCGTCTTTTATAGTGTAATAGTTGTCGTTTCCTGATGACGACGCAACTTTTCTTGCGCTTACGTATCGACTTGCATACTTAGTCAAAACCTTATTAAGATCATCACGTGACGTATAGACTTGCGACACGCCTTCATTTGTTGCCGATACGTATATCCAACCGTTAGTCACCTTCTGAACACGATAACGCTCTTCCATTGCCAAACTCCACTCATAAGCATCGTCATATTTTTCAAATGAATATCGACCGGATATGTCTGTTTCTGTTGGGCTTGTCCCAAAAATGTACGCAGGCAATGTGACTTCATACCAAGCATTGAGTTTGAAACTCCTATATGCGTCTTGGAGATTACCAAAATCAGTAATAATTTGCATTATCAACAATTTTTCTTCCGAACGATTACCTGCAAGATCTTCGGCATATATTCTATACGTACCAAAATTTGCCTCTATAGCAGGATAATCAATGCTATAGACGTTCTCTTTAAAAATAAGCGAGTCGTTAAGGTAAACACAAAGAAAAGCAAAGTTTGGATCTTCTGATGCAAATCTTACTGCTGCATTGGTGTAATATCCAAGACTTGTCTCATCTTGAGCAATCGCAGTTCCATCTAACTCTTCTATACTCAATGTCGGCGCGACATTGTCTACTATAAATCTAAGCGCTGCGCTTTTATTTCCGGCTTTATCCAAAGCGAAAATTTCGTGCGATCCGTCAGAAAGCGTTGACATTGCTGGCAACGACGAATACTCAATGCCGTCTAGTTCCACTCGACCAGCGCTGTTTTTGTCCTCAATTAAAAATACGATTGTATCGCGAGCATTTACATATAAATCATAAATAACGTCGTTTCCGTTCTTTTTCAAACTTAATTTAGGTGCTGTCGTATCTAATACTACCGACGCTGTCACAGTGTTCCCCGCCGCGTCAATAGTCTTAAAATAATACGTGCCGTCAGAATGCTCTGCCCCAAACGTCAAATCATTACCGCTCTGACAGATCCATTCTCCGTTGTCAACTTTGACGTAAGTAGTCAAACCACTTTCATCCGTTACCTTATAACGGATTTTATTTGCGTATCCTGACGGTTCAATTTCCAACGTCGGCGCCGTCAACTTAATTCTGAACGTCTTGCTCGTTAAGTTTCCTGCAATATCCTCGCCTTCGATCTTAAAATATCCTTCTTTTTGAAACATATCTCTCGCCGAACTACCTAAATATTTTGTAGCGCGTGATTTGATAAACGGATTTATATCTGACTGAATAAAAAATACGTAAATTTCGTCGTTGCTAGTCGTATACTCCCAATAATCTGCTCCATTCATAACGTAATCAATTTGTCCAGGAGCAATTATCCTATTATCATTCGCTATCGTTTCCCAATTAGTCTTTGACTTCAATCGGTTGTTCTCCGCGTCGATTATAGCGTTAAGCGCCAATTGACGGCTTCCATATAAGACGCCAGGATTTCTGTTGTCGAAAAATATCGATCCGCTAATATAATCACCATTGATGACCTGCCAATTACCGCCGACTTGCTCATAGAGTCTAGTCGACCTCATTCCAACACTGTCTTTAACGTCAAAATATACGCCCTGGTTTACCCACGCTCCATCAGCAAACGCCGTTCCGTCCGCTTTACGCATACCTACTTCCGGCGCCACATTATCGTATGTAAATGAAAAAATGTCCGATTGATTGCCCGCAGTGTCAGTTGCATAAAACTGCCATAAACCGTTTACTGCACTGATTTTAAAACTTTTCGACGTTACAGAACTCCATCCTGTCAAATCAGGTTGTTTATAATACAATTTTAAAAAGTGCGTGTCACTTGCCGATACCGTTGCCAACTTATTTGTATAAGACGACAATGCTACACCATCAGAGCAAGATATTGTCGGCTTTGTTTTGTCTATTGTAAATGAATATGAACTAGTATTACCAACTGCATCGGACAATACTACTCTATGTCTTCCCTCTGCACTTATGCTGCTATTTGAAGAATACGAATTGCCGTTTAAAGTCGCGCTGCAATTTTCTTCGCTCCATATAAATCTTACGTCAGAGTTTGTTATACCGCCATCGTTCACTCCTATAAGAGTACCCGTCGGGGCAGTTCTGTCTGCAGCAATTATTTCGCTTTGTCCGGCAACGAGATATGAGTTATTGTGAGCGGACCAAGTACACCACTGATATACAATTTGATACCATATATAGTCATATCCGGTATTAAATTCTAATGTGACCGACGACACGCCATCTCTCGTAATAGTCTTATCCGATTTAATAACTGTGCCCTTCAACTCCGTCGAAGATTTATCTGCATATGACAATAAACCTTGATAATCGCTTTCTTTGTTACTGCCAAAGACTAAGATCAACGCTTTTTCATCCTTAGAATCTGCGGATACTTTATAGTCAGAACTGTAATAATAATCTCCATTGTTGGCGCTTGAGATAGCCTTCGTGTCACTGCACGTAATCGTCAAAGTATAATCTATAAACACTCCTGAATTTTTTTGAACTAAACTTCCGCTGAAATAGTTTCCTACGTTATTGTAACCGTTTGCATTATAACGATCATTGAATTTAAAATATGAAGACGAGTTTATTCCTGTCAGCGTAGTTGTAATATTCATTGATTTTGTTTGTTCAGCAAAGGCAATCTGCAGTTGCCCGAACTGCTGAGAAATAACTCCCACCAGACAAAGCACCACACACAGTAACGCCATACCAATAACTACTTTAATTTTTCTATTTGTCATTTGTCTTCACCTCACTATTTTTAAGTCTTATTTCTAAATCAGTTATTTTAAAAATCAATTCCATACTCCCTGCCTTACTTTTTAATTCAGCTAATTTTGCCAATTGAGTGTCCAAATCCAATGTCTCAAAGTCCGCCATCTCTTCTGGCAAGAATTGCTTTAACACATTGACCTGCTCAAGCAAAATGTCGGAATTGTTTGCTGACGACGTCGCGCTAGGTTTCTTGGCTTGTTGCTGTTCTTGCATTGCCCTCAACTCATCTTCCATTTTCTTCATCTCTTCACGAATAGCATTGTCTCTTGCTATTTTGCTTGTGATGTCAAAGACGTGATCCATCTCATCATAATAGTGCGCTTGCTTTAAACTCTGCGGTGGCGCTTTCATTGTATAAATTTTTGAACACTGATACGACGGTGTATATTTACTCTTGAACGCAAAATGTCCAAACGGCAAAACGACTGCGTTACCAAAACTATCTCCTGAATTAAGATTTTTTAATTCCGTTGGATAAATAAGCGGTATTTCTTTTACGCCTGTGCCTGTCGACGCCGAATTTTGCTGATACGACGTTGTAATATTAGAATTCGCGACAATCTTTTTACCGCAAATTGAACTAAACTCATTGATAGTATTGGCATCGTCAGAGCCAAGAAAGATTTTAGTACCACACTGCGACTTGACTATATCTGCTACTTCTTTGCCGTATTTATTTGCCAACTGCGCATAATTCTGTACTACCATCTCAAAGAACATCCTTCTACTACGGCCGACAGTAATCATTCCAGCAAGGTCATTAAATGCCGGCAAGTTGCCAAACTCGTCCAACAAGAAATATACTGTCCTCTTCAACTCCAATTCTTCAGTCTCACCACTCGCCTTATTACGCTTGGTCTTATCTACAAGAGTCTTGTACATTTGAGTGATCAAAAGCGTTACAAGTCTATGTCGAGTTTTTTTCTCATCTGGTATTTTTAAGAATAGCGCTGTTGGTTGCTCGTCCATTGAATATAAATCTATATCTGAGCCTGATGTCATCGACAAAATGCCAGAGTCACTCAACCATTCGACGTGCTTATATACTTCAGATAGATAACTCGTCAAAGTCTTTTCTTGTGTCTCCAATACTTGTTTCGCCAATCCCTTAACCTTTGAGTTTAGATCTCTACTCTCATATAAGTAATCTTTCAATATCGTGTCATCCGCAGAAAGATAATCAAATACTATGTGATACAACGTCGCAAAGCCAAATTGCTTGCTCTCAAACAATCCATCCTCATAGTCTTCACACAATGCAAGGACAATAGCGTTGACTAAAGACCTAGCGCCTAACTGCCATCCCATATCTGAAGATTTCTCAAGCGGACAGATTGCATCCGTCAAGTCTTTTGCCAACTCGTATATTTCATCACGCAAAATTTGAATTTTGACCTTCGTTTCTTCTGAATCTACGTCAACGTTTAATTTATTGATTTTATCTATTCTCTCCCTAAGCACGTCAAACGGATTCCACTTGCTTGAATAATATGGTTGATCCAAGTCTAACTCCAAAACCTTATAGCCTTTTTGTAGAAATGCTGCAGCGTGTGTATCAAACAACTCTCCTTTTGGATCAGTAATGACGACTGACGGTTTTGTCTTTGTCTGCATCAATACTTGAATCGTAGGATTTATAAAGCCTTGCGTCTTACCTGCACCGGTTGTTCCTATTACTAGAACGTGATTAGGCTTGCTCGACATAACAACCTTTATATTATTTTTAGCCTTTCTAGCTTGTAGCACAATCCCATCCTTGATATTTGGAAGATCGGAAAAATCTGCGACAACAAAATCCTTACTTTTCTTTATATCACTAATGCTCATAAGTTCACTGGTTTCGCCTTCGTTATCTTTCACAACATCTTTATCGGCTCTTATGCGGTGCTCCGCCAAAAACCAAGTTCCAATAGCAACAAATACTACAAACAACAAAAGCCAATAACTTCCTTTGCCGAGCGTCGAAAAATACGCTTGCATAGAAATCTTTCCTTTAAACCTTATTAAGGTCATTATGACCCCGATAATAACGGCTACCATTGTTCCAAGGACTGCCGCAAAAGTCAATTTAAATTTCCAATTTACATTCTTCATAATTTATTCTCCTAATTATTCATCATTTATTTGGATACTTTAAAATATCGCCATAGCATCTCAATCTTGTTCTCTAGTTCAGCAAGATATTTAAATACGTCTTGCGAAGCTCTACTTGGTGCTAGTGTGATGTCACCATTCTCATACTCTACATACCAATCTCCATCACAGTCTTGCTTTGTTATTCTCTTATACTCACCCATTGCTTTATATACTCCCTATTTGTATTTTCTTTGTGATTGCGCTATCTCAAATTCTGCTTGATGCAACAACGGTGTAAAATCAGTACGGATATTACACAGCGTTTGCTCAAGTCCATAAATGAATTTTTTGACATCTCGCTTTATCATCATTGCATCTCTTCTAGCGGCAATTCTCATAGCATTCTTGCCAGCGTTTCGGCAATTCTTCGCATTTGCCACTTTCTTCTCTTTAATCCATTTTGCAGCGTTTATTACAATCTGTCCAAGCCTTGCCCTAAACTCTGGACGCAGTTTATCTACGCAAGCAAATTTATTACTCAATGCAAACTTCTTCATTTGCTCTTCAGTCAACTTGCCTTCGATTTCCTCTGGCTTAAATCTTCCACCTTGAGTCCAAAGTATCTTGTTTGCTTTCGCCAATTCTTGCGCTCGATTCTCTCTCTTTATTATCTCTCCATACGTTTCACGTACAAATTGTTTCAATTTATCGTCTCTAGCAACTATATAATCTACTGCCTTGTCTACCTGCTCTCTCAAGGCTGACATATTATCGCTATTATATCCAAGCCTTCCGCTACGTGGCAAAATGCTTGCAACTTCTGCCAATTTAGCGCCAATTTCACTTTGCTTATTCTTATGCTGTGGCATAAGTTCCTTGAGCCTTGCCAATGCATTGTCTCGAGCAATGTGAAAATCATTCTTGTTGTCCTCGAGCGCCAAACTTGACGCTATCAAGTAATTATCTATGCACCTTTGATTAAAACACCCCTTTTGCGTGAATTTTTTCTCACCGTTCTTCTTATCAAGACGCTTTGGATCCTTTTCCCAAAACTCAAAGTGTATATGGTGATGATGGGAACGGTCAACGTGCAAACTCGCCATTATTTCTATGTTGTCTTTGTCAAGATGCGAATTTTCGAACAAAGCGCCCATCGTTTGTTTTAAAAATTTACGTGCTTGTTCCGGCGTAGTAAATGCAGCGCTTGTCTCTTTGTCAAAAGATATAAAACCGTGCCAAATTATCGACTTCGACTTCTTGAGACGTTCTTTGATATCCTTAACGTTCTCTGGCGTCAACGGTCTATCAAGATTAAACGCCCCAGTATCCTTCTCCATATAGTCCAAATAATCCTTGTGTTTTGCCGTCTTTTGACCATTGAGAGAATAGGTAACGTAGTTATAGTCAGCCGATAGGTCATAAAAAGCCCTTTCGTTCTTCCACTCTACCGCCTGGAACTCCGTCGCATTTTTCTTCGGTTGTGCTGGTGTGTATGATATATTAAAAACTACGCTCATTTCTTACTACTCCTATTTTTCCTTGTGTTCTCTATCATCGTGTTTTCAATCTCTTGCAAGTTCTTTGGTAACGAGGCGAATATTCCGCTCTCAAGCATATCCACGGTCAAGACCTTGCCCTCTAGTTTGTGTCCCTCTACGTTGAATAAAATCGAGAGCAAATATTTTATGATTCCAACTTGGACACTCACCTCGTCAACAGTTAAAGACAAATCTTTTATTTCCCTAGTTACCTCGGTTTCGACTTCTTCTTGGCTTAACCGCTTGTAGTATTCCTTCGGGTCGAACGTCAATTCGTAAAGCCTTGGAAGTCCAATTTTTAATGCTTGATTTATCACTTCGTTAAAATTTCCATCGAAAGGCTCTACCCTAAGCAGTTTGTCTATATACTGCCAAAGACTTTCTTCGTAAATTCTAATTCGCTTTTGGACAGTCCTATTTTCCATTGTGTTCACTCCCTAAAAAACTTGGTTTCCAAGTTGTTTTTTTACTGTCACTCGTAGTGACAGTTTCTTCAAGGGCTGTGACACCTTTTTATTACTGTGTAATAATGTGGCGAAAATTCGCAAAAGTGTCACACCCGCTTATCCTGCTTCCTGTGTTTACAGCCTTTTTTTACACCTCGCTTGAGGTGTTCCTGTGTTTGCATTCATTCAGTTGCGCCGTTTGGCGCATTATCCGTTTTTAGGTATTCTTTGGCGTATAGTATTTGCAATATGATGCGGCTAATGTATCCCAACTTGCCATAGGCCCAACAACCATTCCATTCTCGTAGCAACAGCATTTTCCATCAAAACCGGTTTCCTCGCCCTTTTGGACGGCCCGCCGTTCTGACAAAACGCCCTTCACCGCAAATGATTTCCAAGGATACCAATATAGGCAATTTCCGCATTTCTTTTCATCATTTGGCATTCATATCCTCCTTCTACCTGTGTCCACCCGACCGCGCCGTCACCCGGCAATAACCGAATGACGGCGGTTGGCCCGCATAGCGGGCAAGTGAGCACAAGAAAAACTTTGGGTTATTTTGTTTTTTGACTGCCACTTGCTTTTTGTTGTTGCTTTGTATTGCTTTTCCCCAAATTCGAAGGACGGTTCTTTAACGACCTTATAGCAAAATCAATTGTACGATCTACGTACTTCTCGCCCTTTCGTTCTCGATACAATCCGGACGATTCAAATATTGATTTCATCTGACTTGGATTGCAATTGGTAAAGAATGCCAGCATACTCATTAACTTTGCATCGCTCTTAGATTTATCTCCACAAAGATCCTCTCCTTGATACAATCTTTCAAAGACATCGCCGACTTTACTTCTCTTAATGGCTTCAATGACTTCCGACTCAAACATAAACGGCGATCCACTCGATTTTCGTATGGTTTGATCAGTCGACGTCTCGCTGCGCTTACTTGGTCCCAATTCCGCACGTACAAGGTCTATAAGCTTTTGGGGTTTATCCTCGAGCGCGGTTGTTTTACTGATGACGTTACCTGTCATTGATATGAATTTACTTCTGTCGTAACATTCTATGCCCTTGACGTCGTCTTTCACATTGCAACCTAGAGTGACGTTATCTGCCTTAAAAAATACGTGTACGCCTTTGCCAGACACACTTTTCTCGGCGTAAGTATTTGGCGCTGCATTCAAAATATTCCAACAAAGATTCGAACGCATTCCCTTGTCTCCAATGCAATGATCTAAGTCAACGCACGCAATACGGTTTTGTGGATCCAAAGCAAAACTAAGTCCTTCACAGTTCCGCTCCTTTGCGAACTGCATTGCCTTCTCGTAAGTTGACCACGTTGCCGGCTCGTTGCATTTCGCCCACTCGCCCGTTTCTGGCGAAAGGATAATTTTTTTCTTCTTGCCAGTGGCTCCGTCATAGTAAGTTTTGAAAGCGCACCAATTTTTGAGATCCTTCATCTCTTGAGGAACGTTAGCATTAAGGTCATCAAGACGTTTTGCGTTCTTCTGTGCGTAATATTCACGTGGCGATAAAAGGTTTTCTTTATTGGACTTTTCAGTTTGATTTGCCTGCTTTGAAACTTGCTCTTGGGCTCCACCGATTTTGCCTTTGTAATAGTTAGCCACTCTTAAGATTGTTTGTTCGTCATTTTCTTCGGCTCTCGGGTCGTCGGACATAGATGACGTTTGCCTACAATAAAATGCATTCTTAACGTCTTTTTCATTCTCTAAATGGTTCTTTAAAAGCCATTCAGCCGCTTCTCTCGCCTCCTTATTTTTTATTTCCTCGGTTGACCAATCTGACCAACCTTCGAGTTGACTGGGGACCATTATCGGCTGTTTCTCAGCACGATATTTGTCCGCATATTCTTCAACGGTGTCGTCAGACATTTGTACCACGTCGTACATACTATCTCGTAAAGATTTATTAGGATTCTCCAACATATAGCCTGCAACTGCTTCGTCTATATGTTCATCTCTATTAAAGGCTTTTGTGTCTTCTTCTTTTTTTTCTTTGTGTTCACCATACAGACGATTGTACGTTTGCGAGATACGTTCTACAGTCTTCTCTATCTCATCTCTTTGATAATTGCCATAGAAAACTTTGTTTTCTTTGAGCATTGCTTTGATACGATCGTCAAGTTCTTTGGCTTGCGCTTCGTTCTCAACTCTGCCCTCTTGTTGATACGGACCTTCCGCCCGGACAACACGGAGATTAAAGTTGTCAAAACTGTCGTAATACTCACGTATTTTGTTATGGTATGCTTCGTCGATTTTACCTTGTCCATATACTTGGCCAAGTAACACCGGTGAATCGGTGACTACTATTTGAACGCCACTGACTGCCATATTATGAAGACGTTTATACTGCTCGTCGATTACAATTTTTTGATCGTCGAGCATATCCAACTTTCCTTCTCTTACAAGTTCCTTTGCATACTCCGGAACGTACTCTACGTCGTAGCCGGCTTTTTTAAGCGCCGCCGTAACTTCTAGTGCGGCCGTAGTTTTCCCGGCTCCGGGACCGGCGTAGAAATTTACGACGAGCGTATTCTTATGCAAGTCTTTATCGGAGCCTTGAATCTGAGAAGTTTCTTGTTCTTGTTTTTGCGCTTGAGAGCAATTTTCTATAATATATTTAGACGCCTTGTCCGCTGCGGCAACGGCTCTAAAAAATTCGTCTGGCTTTGCCAATACTTTTTCCCACGCTTGGATATACGCTGCGCTATTCTGGATTGCTGCTCTCTTTAGGTCTACGCCTAAATCCTGTTGCAAAAACAATGAACTCAATTCGGCTACGACTTCTTCTCTTGCATAAGACTCCGAACCGAAACCGTCAAAGTTTTCAAAGTTACGGTTTAATCTGGTCTTTGCCCCGGTCGCGTGCGACATTTCGTGGAAGGCCGTGCCGTACAATTCGTCCGTTGAGATGAATTTATCCCTCAATGGCATATTGATTTTATCTTCGATTAAATCATACGATGCGGTTGTTCTCGATTGAGAATATTCAATCGGCACAAAACTTTGCTCCAATATTCTCTCGCAACGTTCGTCTTTTTGGCTCTCATCCAACGTCGGCGCAACAAACTTTTCAAGTCCTTTGACTTGTTGTCCGTTAAATACAACGTATTGATTTATGTAAACGGTCAAGTTATCTTTCTCGTATTGCTTACGTTCTTCTTCGCTCAAGCCCGCCGTTATCTCGTCAAGGTCTTTTCTTGTGCGGATTTCCTTTTTTGCAAGTTTATCCCACACGGTAAACTTTTCGATGCGTGTTCCCTTTTGACCCTTTTCAATCTTCAATCCCATTTTCTCGACTTGATTAAATGTATACCATCTTGGATCATCGAAGCCTTGCACGGCTGCGCTCAATGCCAAATAAAGTCGATTAGCACCTTGATAAGGTCTCGACGTCTCACCGTTATGGGGTAATGCTTTTCCACTTAAATAGTGATGCCACTCCAAATTGCCTTTGGATATTTCGGCACGAATCTGGTCTATGAGTTTTTGTCTATTCTCTTGAACTTTTTGCCAACTCGACGTTGTTTCTTTCTTGTCTACTTTCTTCGGTTCTTCCTTCTTGGCTTCGTCCACCTTCCTCTCTTCTATTTTTTCTTGTGCTAACGTCCTTCTAACTGAATCATACTCGTCATCGGTTACTGCACCGTAGAAGCCTTTGTGGCGCTCATCAAAACCGTGATCCTGCCAAATATACTGAAGATCCTCGTCAACGTCTCTAAAGCCGTTGTCAAATTTGCCATTCTCAAAATATTTCCACTTTTCACCATCGTGAATATAGATATAATCAATCCAACTTTCTGGCTTATTTAACTCCTTGAAATCTACTGTTACTGCCTCAACGTCAGTTTCACCTCTATCTCGGCCATAGGCAACGGTTACGTCTGATTGTCTATTTTCAAACGAGTGTTCCGTTCCCGGATCCGGCTCCAATTTTTCTTTTAACGTTGATAAACTGCCAAGTTGCAAGATTTTATCTGCATCTTCTTTCGTTGGATAAAAATCAAGCAACATTGCTCCGTTGTATTCGAGATATCCGTCATAATGACAATATACCCCTTTATACGTTCCATCTGGTTGCTTAGCGCATATATAACTTCTTGTACTCATATCGTTAAGCCTCCGTTTTTTCATCCGATAGAACGTCGGCAATATTTACTGTTCCTTGCGGTACTTCAACGGATATTTCGTTGTCAGACTCAAGGTTTATTTTTATAACGTTCATTTCAACCTCCTAATACGGCAACGATTCATCGGCTGTTGCACCGTCGTCGGCGGAATCTGCTGCGTCATTTGCTGCACCTTTCTTTCCGTCCAAAAATTCAACGTTCTCGGGGAATTGAATTTTTACACTTGTTCCCTTGCTCTTATCTTGACGTTCATACCTTTCTATGAGCAAGTCGCCAGATACAGCAACCTTACTGCCCTTGTCAAGATACTTGACCACGTTCTCAGCCATAACGCCCGATACTACCACCGCCAAATAGTTGACTTGGTCATCGTTGCCTCGATTTGTTGCGGCAATGTCAAACTCACAGATTGACTTGTCGTTTTTTGTTTTTTGTAATTCTGGTTTTTTCACTAACCTACCGATTACATACGCTTTTAACATTTTTTGCCTCCTAAGATTTTTGTATTTGCGTTCGGCTATGCCGACTGACGCTCTTTTTGTATTTTGTAGACACAAGAGAAAAATGGACAATGTGCTCTATTTACCAAACCTATGGAGCATATTATCTCCTCTAATTTTTTCTTGTGTTGTCTTAAATATTTACTTAAACTAAGTTTTCTAGGTAACTTGCTTATACTTCTATTTGTGTTTACTAACCTAGATTTTCTCTTTATTATATCTAGGTTATTGGGTAAACTCAGTTGACCACCCCATTAAACTCAGTTGACCACCTCGGTAAACTCAGTTGCATACCATTAAACTCAGTTGCATACCATTAAACTCAGTTGCATACCATTAAACTCAGTTGCATACCATTAAACTCAGTTGCATACCATTAAACTTAGTTACATACCGTTAAACTTAGTTACATACCGTTATCAATGTTAGTGGTATATTTGCAATTCCTTACTCCGTTTTTGTTTTCTTCGGTTTTCTTGATTAGGTTGCGCTCTATTAGGTTGTTGAGATTTTTCATAATGCCTTGTTTCGTTGAACTTGTCCACTCAGCCAAATACCCAAGAGAACCCGAGAATGCTTGTTCCCCGTCTTGAGAGAAGCCGTAAATGATTGCATAAACAAGAAGATCATTCCCTTTCAAATGCAAATCTCTTACCATAAATTCTTGAACGACAATATAGCGTTCCTTTGTGTAGCGATCCACTATCATTTTGCAACTCCTTCTAATTGTCCTTATGGGGCAAGCCCCCTTGGACTAAACACCCCCATTGCTACTAATAACCATAAAGAGCACTGCAAGCCAAATAGCCCAGTGCTCTTTTGAATACAAACTATAAGACTTGTCACTCCCTTTATTAACTCCCTATAAAAAATAAGGAGTGACAGGTAACCAGTCCCTCTACTATAACGCTTTTTTGTCAACCTCTCTTTCGAAAGGCTAAAATCATAACTAAAGAGGACTGGTTATCCAGTCCCCTAAATTTTACACTAACTTTTTATATTAAATGACTTACGGCGATTGCGCCACAGATATTCTTGTGAGTGTAACGCTATGCATTCTGCAGTCATATAATAAAGCAGAAAGACATATAAGAGATCATTTTGCTACATATTCCCTTGCTCCACACCGGAGCGGATATGTAGTAATTTTTTATAAGGAGATCAATATGCCTTTCATTCAACGATATTCAGACGTCA
This sequence comes from Clostridia bacterium, assembly GCA_029061605.1. Lineage (GTDB taxonomy): Bacteria > Bacillota > Clostridia > Christensenellales > UBA3700 > RACS-045. The sequence goes on from JAIDRT010000038.1 coordinate 34,406, forward strand.
AAAAAGGCGGAATAATATTCACAGGCAACACGCTGGGACTGAGCAAAGCGCCCAATCAAAACGCTCCCGGCACGGAAGGCTCGATAGGCGCCTTTACAAGTCTTAACACTGCTCTTCAAGTGGGAACCTTTCCACCGGGAACTTCGGTAGACTATTCGCAAAACGGCTCTGAGGCAATTCTCAACCTGCCTGCCGGCTCGACTGTATTATATGCGGAACTCATATGGGGCGGACTGTGCCGCTCGTCATATAACGACATTACTCCGTTGACTTACAACAGCATAGTGCTTGCCACACCATTGGGCGACTTCAGTATAGCGCCTGACCCTGCGACGTCTCAAACTTTCAATATACCGGTAGACGGTATCACGATAGGATTTTACGTACGTAGCGCCAACGTAACCTCTCAAGTTCAGGCTGCGCTAAGCGGAACTTATTCCGTTCAAGGCGTGCTTGCTCTCGTGGAGGCGCTTGACGATCGAACAGCCGACACCAATCACGCGGGTTGGACCCTTGCAGTCGCGTACGAAAACGCAAATCAACCTTTGAGAAATCTCACGATTTACAGCGGCGGCGACGTGGTATCGCCCAATACCGGAAGTACTACGATCACGATATCCAACTTCCTTACGCCTGACGTCCTGCCTGTCACAGGCAAAATCTTTGTGTCAGCGCAAGAAGGCGACGCTGTGCTTGAAGGAGATCAGATGCTCTTCGGTCAAAGCGTAGCCGACCTGCAAGTTCTGTCAGGTCCCAACAATCCTGCCGACAATTTCTTTGCGTCGCAAATCAATGACGAAAACGGAATGCTTGACACAAGCGGCACATTCGGCACGCGTAACGCCAACGCAGCCGCAGGCACTAACACTTCCGCCTGCCGTCAAGGCTGGGACATAACCGCTGTGGACGTATCAGACAAATTGGCGGCAAGCCAAACGAGCGCCGTCATCAGATTTACGACCGACGGAGATCTATACGTGCCAAACGCTCTCGCATTGCAAATCGACAGAAAGGTAGCAAATATGACCGTGACCAAATCTGCAGACAAAACTTACGCCGACGTGGGCGAAGAAATAACCTATACACTTGAAATCAAAAATATAGGATCTGTGGACGCAGTAAATTCCACTGTCAATGATATGTTGCCGCCCGAGACTGCTTTGGTTGCAAACTCTGTGACGGTAGACGGAGTTCCATACGCAGGCGCTTTGCCAGTGGTCATTCCTACGATAACGCCCAACCAAACCGTGACAGTATCTTTCAAAGTGACTGTCAATTCCCTACCTGCCGTCAACCCGATATTCAATATTGCCAGAGTTGACTATCAATTCTTCCCATTCACAGGCTATCCCGCTATGAGTTTTTCCAACTCCAATCCTGTAGCCGTGTATATTATATCTCGTCAAATGACCAACGTAAAAAGCGTCGACAAGGCTTTTGCCCTCAAAGGCGATATCCTCACCTATACTTCGGTAGTTAAAAATACAGGCAGCGTTCCTGTAACCGACGTGATGTTCAAAGACGAAATACCTGCGGGTACAACTTTTGTCAACGGCTCTGTTACGATAGACGGCGTAAGTTACCCCGCTTATAACCCCGAGACAGGATTCTTTGTGGCGAACCTGACGCCGCAGGCAAGCGCAACTATAACCTTTCAGGTACAAATAAACTAAGGAGATAAACTATGATAATACCCAATCAATCCAATATTGCATTCAACTACGTTTTGCCAGACGGACAGACGGTTGCGGCAAACCTCGACAGCAATATAGTCAATACCGAAGTGCTGACCTATTCCGTGCCTAAGGTAAAGAGCGGCGACAAGACGTTTTTGCAAGAAGGCGAAACTTCTAAGCACTCTGTCGTGATAACCAATAATTCGCAAACGCAACTGTTCAATCTCGTCTTCAAAGACGCAATGAGCAACGGCGCAACTTACGTGCCCGGCAGCGTTGAGGTCAACGGCGTATCGCAGCCGACATATGACCCTGTCGCAGGATTTGCATTGCCAGCGCTCAATGCAGGACAGGCAACGACAGTCGCATATACCGTGCAGGCAAATAATCCTATGACGCAAACGCCTGTGACTGACTTTGCTACACTCAACTATACCGTCAACGACCCCAACAGAGGCAACGTGAATTTCTCAGAAAACACCAATACGGTGTCAGTGCAAATCATTTCCAACAGATTGACCAACGTCAAGAGCGTAGACAAGGCATACGCTGTCAAAGGAGACAACTTGCATTACACTTCAATTATTACCAATACCGGTACGCTTGAAAAGACTGACCTCGTATTCTCTGACCCTATCCCCGCAGGAACGACTTTTGTACCCGGCAGCGTGAAGATAAACAACGTAGCATACCCAACTTATAATCCTCAGACAGGATTTGATCTGCCCGACCTTGCCGTCGGAAACGCAGTGACAGTAGAATTTGACGTGACGGTGAACTAATATGGCAACGATAACAAACTTATCCAACGTAACGGATTACTCAGGCGAGACACCCATAACGACTTACAGCAATCCGGTTACTACAATTGTGAATCAACCCAACCAACCGCCGTTTGTTCCGCGAATGGCTCCCTGTCCGCCGTGCAATTGCTCTTGCAACTGCAACTGTCAATGGCAATGCAACGGATGTGGCAACTGACACACCAAAAATATACGGCAGACCCGCAAGGGACTGCCGTCATTTCTTACCTAGATCTTTCAATACCTCTCCTATATCTTCATTGATACACACAGACTGGCTTTGGATTTGCGGCGGGCATATAGCCTCGCCGTAGTTGACGCAAGCGTAAGCCGCATTGGGATTTTGAGCAGTAAGTCTCCAAAACGGATATTTGATAATTACAGGAGTATTATTGCCCACTCCGAGTTCAAGATATAGAACTTTGCTATCCCTGTTTCGTTTTAAAAAGTTCTCATATCTCTTGCACGCGATATCCCAACCTTCGTCCTGCGCAAATTTATCGTCAGCGCGCAAATTCATAGTCATAGGCATTCCGCACAAAGGACAACGCGGAATTAGTTGGGACGGTACTTTCATATCTTTTTGCTCTTTTACCATACGCCGAATGATCTCTTCGTTGTCGTACGTTTGGCTATGACAAGGAACGGAACATTGAAAAAGTCCGTAATCGCCCTGCGTATAAAAGAGCCTCTGCTTGTCAAACCCTGCCTTTTGAAAACAATGATCTACGTTGGTGGTAATTACGAAATAATTTTTGTCTTCGACAAGTCTAAACAGATCGTCATAAACAGGCTTAGGCGGCTGAGTATATCTATTGATAAAGACATACCTTGACCAATACGCCCAATACTCTTCCAATGACGAATAGGGATAAAATCCGCCCGAATACATATCGTGAAAGCCGTACTTCTCTTCAAAATCACTAAAGTTGTCCTTGAATCGATTGCCAGAATATTCAAAACCTGCGGAAGTTGAAAGTCCCGCTCCAGCGCCAATCAAAATTGCGTCTGCGTTTTTTAACGTCGTCTTTAACTTATTTATTTGCTCCAAGTAATCTTGAGTATATTTCATAGTCCAAATCCTTGAATACGTTGAAAACAACTTTGATATTGCTTTTAGTATCCGTCTTGTATTTTAATACTGAATTGACTGCAATTTGCGCCGCCCTCTCGTTTGGGAAAGCAAATTCGCCGGTGGATATGCAACAAAATGCAATGCTCTGCAATCTATATTTATCGGCAATTGCAAGACAGGAATTATAACAACTTGCGAGTTCATCCTCATTCTTTTGCGTGAGCGCTCCGCGTACAATAGGTCCGACTGTATGCAAGACGTATTTACACGGCAAGTTATAAGCGCCTGTAATTTTTGCTCTGCCGGTAGGCTCGTACGTTCCTTGCTTGCTCATAATTTGTGCGCACTCCAAGCGCAACTGAGCCCCCGCAAAAGTATGGATGGCATTGTCAATACAACCGTGATTGGGACAAAAACAACCCAGCATCTGCGAATTTGCCGCATTGACTATTGCGTCGCATTTCAGAGTAGTTGTATCCCCCTGCCAAAGATACGTATCGGGAGCGATGGGTCTTAAATCCGCAATATCCGTCACGCCTTTAATACGTAATTCCTCTTGCAAATATTCGTCTTGAATTTGCAAAAATTCTTCGCTTGCGGTTTTTGGCATTCTCATATTTAAGAGCGCGCGAAGCAATCTTTTTTGAGAAATCACTTCGCGCGGCATTTTTGCTTTTGAATGATTTTCCAAAAGCAAATGCTCGATCAAAAACTTTCTTCTGCCTTCTTGTGTCATAATACTACTGCGTCAGTCATAGTAAAGCCCTCTAACGAGCCTTCTTTCACTTGTATACATACGTATTTCAACGCCGTGTCTGCCGACGCAAAAAACTGTCTTTTTGCAGACGGAGAAATACGTACCCAATCTCCTGCTTTCAGACTGACGCTTTCGCCGTCAATAACAGCAATTCCCTGTCCGTCAAGAATTGCATAAATCTCTTCATTTTGCTTGTGGGAATGTACAAATGGCACTCCTACCCCTGCTGGCAACGTATTGACGCTGACTTCCGCTCCTGTAAGATTGAGCGTATCGTGAAGTTCGATACGACTTTCTTCTGCAATGCTGACTTTTTTAAAATTGTTCATAAAATATCTCCTAAAAATTTATTTTTTGCAACCTTTCGATTACGCTCACAGTATAGCAAAAGAAAAAAAGCAATACAAGACCGTTACAATTCTATTACATAGTAATAATTTTGTAACCTAGTCTCTTTTTTAAACTATTGACTTGACACTCACAATTTGATATAATGTTTATAAATATAAAAGGAAGTAAAAATATGCTAACAAAAGAAGAATTACCTGAATGTCCAGTTGCAACAACCGTTCAACTAATTGGCAACAAATGGAAATTACTTATTATCCGCAATCTTCTTGACAGACCTCAACGGTTTACGGAGTTTTTCAAGACTATACCGGGAATAAGTAAAAAAGTTTTGACTGATAATCTGCGCGCGCTTGAAGAAGACGGACTTGTCGAAAGAGAGGTTTTTGCGGAAGTGCCTCCGCGCGTGGTGTATTCTCTCTCGCAACTTGGTAAATCTCTTAAGCCTATTCTTGACGCAATGTGGAATTGGGGAACGGAATATAAAAACATTATATGATATTTGATAATACAAAATGACGGCTTTTGCCGTCATTTTGTTTATGCGTTAAATTTATTTCTTCATCAACTTTGCGCCTGCGTTCCAAGCCTGTCCGACCTTTTCGCCTATCGCATAATAACCGCTTTGGAACTGATCGAATACGAAAGCGTTGAGTTTTTTGGGATTTACTCTACCTCTTTCGTCAAGCACTTTTTCGTCGGCAAGTACGTTGAGTATCTCGCCAAGCACTCTAAAGCCGTATACAGTATTCTGACACTCGACCACCTTGCACTCAAGCGTCAACGGAAAGTCTTCGACAATAGGAGCGTCTACTCTTGCGCTCTTGACTGCGCGCAAGCCTGAACGCTGGAATTTGTCTTTCATCTTATTGGCTGTGGCAATGCCAAAAAAGTCCGCCTCTTCGATATGCTCAACGTCGGCTACGCTCAAAGTAAACGCGCCATTGCGTTTGATATTTTCTGCAGTCTTATGGTCCTCGTCAATATTCAGCGCAACCATATTCTCTGCGCAAATTCCTCCCCAAGCCATATTCATAACGTCTACGCTGCCGTCCTCGTTGTAGGTAGCGATCATAAGCACAGGCATTGGAAACACATACGGTTTTACTCCCAAATCTTTTAACATAATACACTCCTTTAATTTTATTACGATACGATTATACGGCGCCAACTCTGTTTTGTCAACGCCTAAATTTATTTACTCTTTCGCATCAGCGTTGCGCTGTCTCGGCGATACCCCAAAGATTTATAAAGTCTTTTTGCTTTTCTGTTATTGCGCCCAGTAAACAACTGAAAATTCTCAACGCAAAAATTCTCTTTGCAATATGCGTGCATAAATTCTATCATCTTGCTTGCATATCCTTTTCGTCTATGCTCTTTTGTCACAAACACTTCAGTAATCCCCGCATAAGTCTTTGAATAGCAAAATGATATCATAACTTGAGCGCAAACAAAGCCAACGACTACTCCGTTCTCTTCGCTGACAACGATAATTTCGCATTTGTTATTCTCAAGACGCTCTTTGATAATATCCAAAGTCACGACGCCTTTGCCGTTGAACTCTTCGTTGAGCAAAAGGAGTTGCTGAGCGTCAAGAGGTGTTGCCAATCTTATCATAATAAATCCCCCGTCTTACGCCGTCAGATATTGAATACGCCAAATGCGTCCAGTATAGACGTGACGAGTATTGCCGCAATACATATCGGACAGACGTATTTGATCATCACGTTAAAAAATTTCTTAAACTTAAAAGGTCCGTTGAGTTCTATCTCGTCGGTAAGATTTTGACAACCCACCACGTAACCTATGAATACGCAAGTCAAAAGCGCAGCGATTGGCATAAGAATTGAGTTGCTCAAGAAGTCAAACATATCGAGTATCGTCATTCCGCCTACTGAAACTGCGCTCCACACTCCAAAGCCCAGCGAAGACGGTATGCCAAGCAACAGCGTACCTACGTAAACTATCACGCTTGACTTTTTGCGCGACAAATGGAATTTATCAATGACAATAGACACAACAGTCTCCATAAGAGATATAGCCGAAGTCAGCGCGGCAAACAGCACAAGAGCAAAAAACAGCGCTCCCAATATCCCGCCGCCTACGTTTCCAAAATTTGCAAATACTTTTGGCAACGCCACAAACATAAGTCCCGGTCCCTGCCCCAAAGTCTCGGGATTACCGCCGGAAAAAGCATACGCCGCAGGTATTATCATAAGTCCCGATAGCAATGCGATACCTGTATCAAATACTTCGATTTGATGAACTGACGATTCTATCTTGTCTTGCTTTTTCATATACGAGCCGTATGTAATCATAATACCCATTGCAAGCGACATTGAATAAAACAACTGCCCCAATGCGGCAAGCACGGTTTTGACAGAAAACTTTTTGAAATCCGGCAACAGATAATACTTGATGCCCTCTGCTGAGCCGGGCATTGTCAATGCGTAAATCGTCACGCCAATGGTCAACAGCACAAGCGCAGGCATCAAAAACTTGCTTACCTTTTCCACACCCTTCTCAACGCCGAAAAGCACGACTACGAAAACTATGCTGACGAATATAAAAAAGAACAGCAAAGGTTGCCAAGGCGAAGTGATAAATGCGTTGAAGAAATTATCCCCTGCGGCAGATGCGCCTCCGCCTGTAATATACGTGAAGAAATATTTGCCTACCCAACCGCCAATGACGGAATAATAAGGCAAAATGATAATTGGGATTATTGCGCACAGCACTCCCAAAAACGCCCACTTCTTGTTGAGTTTTTTAAATGCATTGATAGCGCTCATACCTGTCTTTCGTCCCAGCGCTATCTCCGCAATCATCAATACAAATCCAAAGGTTACCGCCAATACTATGTAGGTGAGCAAAAAAATTCCACCGCCGTATTTTGCCGCAAGATATGGAAATCGCCATATATTGCCAAGCCCTACGGCAGATCCTGCCGCCGCAAGCACAAAACCTATTTTGCTGGTAAAGCCTCCGCGTTTTTTCTTGGTCTGCAACTCTTGGCTGTTTTGTTCGTCAAGCGATTGATTGTCCTGCATATCCGCAGAGGTATTATTCTCTTCCATTTTTCTCCTTGTATCTAACAAATAAAATTATTTTTTCTTCAACTCTTGTCTTATTGCGTCGTTTATTCGCTCTCGCATCTGCAATTGCCATTCGTCGCTATGCGGATAATCTGCAAAAGTGATAGGCTTGTCTGCGCCTTGCTCCAACAATTTGAGCGTCTTTTCTCTGCCGATAAGACTTTCGGCAAGTTGCAATGCTCTCATATCTTGCAAGCCGTCGTAGAATACTCTCAACCTCAACGAAATCAACGGCTTTTCGTCTTTGCCGGGATAGACGACAAAGGAGTCTCCCGACGGAAAGAATCCGCCTGCGTCCGTTTCTTGATAAGGATCGACTTCGCCCACCGAAAGACGCTTGTACCAGAAGTTGAATCCCCAATGCAAAAATCCCTTGACGTCATATTTATACATCTGACAACCCAGTACTCTGTTTCGTTGCGACGGCATAGAGAAAAATCTATTGGCGACCCTGTCAACCTGAGCGCAGCAGTAATACGTCCAAAGTTCCTTGACGTTACCAATAAAAGCGCCTATATGGTCGTTGGCAGGTATAGGCAATTCCACCAATCCCTTTTGATAAAACTTGTAATCGCTCAACGCATCTATTATCTTGAAGTCGCCGAAAAGTTGTTTGACAATCTCACTTGCCTTGCGGTACTGACGTATAACTCCAGCAAAAGGCTCGTCGGACACGTGGAAAAATACCTTGTCGGCAACGCCCTTTTGTATCAGATATTCTTTTAGGCGAGGAGCAAGCGCCGCGAGGAACGCCTTGTACTTCCTGCCCGCTCCGCGAGTATTCCAACCAAAAATCTTTTTGACTTGTCCGTCTACGTTTGCGACAATCTTGGGACATTTCTTTGCGCCCCATTGCGTAAAGAAGTGAGCCATTTCAAAATACTCTATGCCTACTCTATGACACATATTTATCCACTTGTCAAGATTAGAAAAATCAAAAGAATATTTGCCGTCATCTACGCTCACGCCGACAAGTTGGACGGTCAGTCTCTCTCCGCCTTTCTTGGTATCAAGCGGAGGCGTGAATATTGGAGTAAGCACGACGTTCATTCCATACTCTCTAGCCGTCTTGAGATAAGTCTCGACAATACTCCAATATCTGTCGGAAAATACTTCGGCATTGTAATAAGTCGCAAGGCAGTCGGTATGAAACCAGTTGGTATACAAAAGCGACTGCTTTGGCAAATCGCAATCTATTACGTCAATGATAAACTCCGCTTGCGACTGCTCTGCGCCGCTGTTGAAATTCACTTGGACTTTTTGCTCTCCTGCAGGCAACTCGGGATCTGGGTCTATCGACAGCCAAAGGCTCGTCCACTTGCCCGCAGTCAAATTTATCTCTCCCTCCAGCGGTCGCAATAATTCAGGAAACTTGCCGGCATCTTTTCTCAAAGTGTAATCGTCCTGCATCTTTGCTACCGGCATTGCCGAATATATCTCCTCTACGACAAAAGGCTTGAGTGCTTGAGCAAACGGCGACTTGATCTCAACCGAAACTTTGCTGTCGCAATCGCTCGTCAAAGCAATCTGCAAAGACGCCTTCTCGTTGCGAAAAATACTCAGTCTCTCAAATGTTTTGGCTTTTGGCTCTTCGTCAGAAAAGACTTTGACAAGAGGGCTCAACGGCTTTACTTTTAACATACCTATCTCCTTTAAAACTATTAAAATTTTAATTAGCATTTATAT
>JAIDRT010000039.1:0-4097 GCA_029061605.1 Clostridia bacterium
TAAAAATAACGCCTATAGAATAGGCTACACCCCTTCCGTCACTGCGTGACACCTTCCCCTCAAGGGGACGGCAAGAAAGCGGATTAGACCTCTTCGCTACTGTTGCTTTTGCCATTAAAATATCCCTTGTGAAAAATATCTTTAATGTCATAAGTATGCCGTTGAAAAAATATTCATATAGTATGAAAGTGTTCAAGTGTCTTCAGATTTGCTTTATCTATATAGGCTCGATAATTGGAGCGGGCTTTGCTACGGGGCGGGAGATAATGCTATACTTTGGAGGCAACGGCTTTTTGAGCGGTGTTGTGGCAGGCGTTGTTATGGGAATACTGTGCGGCTTATTCTTGTGGTCGGCAAAAAGTTTTGCAAGACTTAAGTCAAGCCGCAACGGCTTTTTGAGGGCGTTATGTATCGTAATCAAGATTGCGCTTTGGGTATGTACTTTGGCAAGTTTCGTATGTATGGTCAGCGGTTGTGAGGAGATAATCGCCAAGACTTACGGCATTGCCAACGTAGGTTTATGGACTGGGATATTGGTATCGTTTTTGGGCATTTGCGAAATGAGCGTAACGCGCAAACTCAATACTGTAATCGTGCCAATGATAGTCTTGCTTTTGGTAGTCTTATTTTGTCAAGGCGAGAGAGTAGCAGATATGCAATTCAACACAAAAAGCGTACTTGGCTATTGCGGTATGAACATAATGATGGGCGGATATATCATAGCCGAGCAAGAGGAGAGTTTTTCGGCAAAGCAAATGATATTTATCAGCGCCGTCAGCGGAATCATATTTGCGCTTTGTATTGCAATGGTTTATGCCATCTCTATTCAATACGCCGACGCGTCAATGCCTATATGGGAATTTGCAAAAGCGCGCGGAATGTCATACTTGAGCGGATTGATAATATATCTCGCGATATTTTCTACGCTAATCAGTTGCGCAAAACTTATCTGTCAAGAAAACTCTTCTATAAAGATTCCTCGTATATTTAGCGTAGCCTTTTTAATAATTTTTGCGTTGATTGCTCTCAAATTCGACTTTTCGACAATAGTGGGGTATTGCTATCCTATCATTGGTTACGTAGGTATTATCTACACTTGCTTTATGTTGGTTTTACCTATTGTCACAAGAATTTTTTTGCGCAAAAAGGGAAGACCTTTTGACTGCGCTCAAGGTGACGCTATTAATTCGCAACTTAGATGTTCAACAAGTCAATCTATGCCTACGGAGTAAAGTCGAAGATTTTTTAACAATAAAGTCCCGATCGCTCGGGACTTTTATTTATATATTTATAAATTGTATATTATTTTTCAATATTGAGTTTTTTGCTGACTATTTTTTGGAGTAGCGCTACGAGATAGTACATACCGCCTGCGAGGAAGCAGAGTATTACGGTACTTGTCATAACTAAGTCTAGTTTGAATATCTGTCCGCCGTAGATAATGAGATAGCCAAGTCCCGCGTGCGAGACGAGGTATTCTCCCATAATCGTACCAACCCAGCACATACCCACGTTGATTTTGAGGGCGTCGATTATGTTGGGTATATTGGACGGAAGTACCAACTTGGTCAAAGTCTGCCACTTGGTTGCTCCCAGCGTCTGCATCAGCATTAGTTTGCTTTTTTCCACGCTCAAAAATCCGCTCAAAGTGTTGAGTATCGTCACAAAGAGGGATATTGCCAGCGCCATAGTTATTATTGACGACATATCGGTGCCCATCCAGATGATTATGATAGGGCCCAGCGCGATTTTAGGTAGCGCGTTGAGGACGACGACGTAAGGCTCCAAGACCCTTCTGACGCCCTCAAACCACCACAGAATGATTGCAATAAGCGTGCCCAAAGTCGTCGCAAGGAAAAAACTTATGACGGTTTCGAGCAGAGTTATGCCAACGTGTTCGCCAAGTTCGCCGTTTTTGACAAGTTCGACAAAGCAGTCCCACATTCGCGACGGACTTGACGAAATAAAACTATCTATTACGTTGAACTTTGCAAGAAGTTCCCACAGCAATAGAAAAATCAAGAGAAGTCCCACCCTTGACAGAGTAATCAACGCATTTTTTTTGCGCAGATTTTTTACGTACGAGATATGCTCGGGCGTATACTCGATAGGGGAACTATTTTTGCGTGATAAGTGTTTCATTACTTTTCTCCGTTGTAATTTGTAAGTTGCTCCATATCCTGTCGAAATAACTGCTGAAACTTGCATTTTCACGCCGCCTTAACGGCGAGAGTTCGTTGAGCGGAGAGATGTCTATTATCTCTTTTATTCGACTTGGTCTTGGGGTGAGCACTATCACCCGATCGCACAGCGATATGGCTTCGTTTATGTCGTGAGTGACGAAGACTGCGCTCTTGTTTTCGCTTTTAAGTATTGAGTATACGTCTTCGACGACGTTGAGTCTCGTCTGAAAGTCAAGCGCAGAAAAAGGCTCGTCTAGCAACATCAACTTGGGCTCAAGTACCAACGTGCGTATCAAAGCAACTCTTTGCTTCATACCTCCCGAAAGTTGGTTGGGGTAGAAGTCTTTGAAGTCGTATAGATTGTATTTTTGCAGCAACTCTTTTGCATATTCCACCTTTTCGGGCGTCTTTTGCTTTTTGATTTCCAGCCCAAGAGTAACGTTGCTCAAAATAGTTCTCCAGGGCAAAAGTTCGTCTTTTTGCAACATATATCCCGTCATACCTGAGCGGGAGTTTGCTTTTTGTCCTTCGATAAGCACCTCACCCCGAGTTGGAGTGAGTATGCCCGACATAAGAGACAGGATAGTGGTTTTTCCGCATCCGCTTGGACCTACTATCCCCAGCAGTTCGCCGTCGTAGCACTCAAAAGACAAGTCTTTGACGGCAAGCGTTTCGTTCTTGGGTGTATGGTACGTCAAGCAGACGTTTTGCATTTGTAAGATTGCTTTCATCTTTACCTCTATTTATTGAGTATTTTTTGCGCAACGCTACCGTCGAAGAGTTTTGCAAAGTCAGCCTTTTTGGTCATTACTCCCGCTTCGATTATCACGTCTTGCAACAAATTGAAATCTTCTTCCTTCATTATTGGCGTAGTAGAATACGCGTCAATATCTTTATACGCTTGGATTGCCGTAGCAAGCGCTTCTTGGCTTGTGCCCACAAATGACGGAGCCAGTACCTTTGCGACTTCTTGCGCGGTATGCGTATTTACGAAGTCCATTGCCTTGATTATGGCTCTGGTAAACTTCTCAACTTTGTCAGAGTGTTTTTCCATATAACTCTTTGTCGCCATAAATGCAGTAAACGGCATATCTCCGGCTTGTTCTCCCACTGAAGCCACGATATATCCTTTGCCTGCGTCCTGCATTGCAGACGCCGAAGGCTCAAACATAGTGCAATAATCTCCTGTGCCACCTTCAAAAGCCGGTCCGATTAAGTCGAACTGTACGTCAAAGTTGAGAGTGTAGTCCTTGCCGTCGACAAGTCCCGCCTTTTTGATTGCATATTCAAGCGCCATAGCCGGCACGCCGCCTTTTCTACCGCCGATGACGTTCTTGCCGGCAAGGTCAGTCCAAGAGAAGTTTGCGTCGGGTTGTCTAGCCATTAAGAATGAGCCGTCTTTTTTGGTAAGTTGAGCAAATATAACAGGGTAGTCGGCTCTGCCTTCGTTGGCAATATATATTGCCGCCTCGGGGCCCATAAGACCTATGTCCGACTGTCCTGCGATAATGGAAGTCATACACTTGTCTGCGCCGCCGCCGTTGGAAAGTTTGATTTCAAGTCCTTCCTCTTTGAAATATCCGCCGTCTATTGCCACGTAAAGCGGAGCGTAGAATACGGAATGAGTTACTTCAATAAGTTTGATAGTGTTGCCATCGTCTTGATTGCAACCTGCCATACATCCAAGGCACATCACCACGATGACAGCCAAGGTAAGTATAATGCAAATAGTTTTTTTCATTTTTACCTCCTAAAGTTTGTCAATTCACTATATGAAGGAATTTGTATTGCTGTGACTGCGTCGACGGCTATAAGCGTCGCAATACTTCGTCAAACTCCGTCACGTACGGAAAGTACGCTCCCGTCGTCTAATGCTCGTTTTTCTCGTCTTGCTCGCTTCTAGCCGCCGAGGAA
>JAIDRT010000039.1:4197-29956 GCA_029061605.1 Clostridia bacterium
CTCGTCTTGCTCGCTTCTAGCCGCCGAGGAATAATTTATAGTAAGTAAACTCCGCTTTGTCTCGGTCGCCAAGGTATATGCAAACTATTAAATAAAAAATTGCAATCGTTTTTTACGATTGCAACTGTAAAAAATCTTTTATTAATTTTATTTTCTTGTCAAATATCTACGCAAAGATTGTAGTCTCTTTTCAATATTTTCGATTTCGGCAATTATATCGTCTTTGGAGGATAGATCTGTGTCGCTGACGCCTAATAGATAATCGCAAGATACGCCAAAAAACTCGGCTAGCCTTACGATAGCCTCGCTGTCGGGCTTGGTTTTTCCAGTCTCATAATTGGATAATGAGCGTTGATCGATACCCGTTGCAATGGCAACGTCGATTTGTCTCAAATCGCGATCTTCTCGTAAACTCTTGATTCTGTTTTGAGTAATATTTTTCATATCTTCATTTATTTTACTATTTTTTTAGTGCAAAAAGTTGACAAACCAATATTTATCATATATCATAAGTATATACTAAAATATTAGTAAAATTCAAAAGAAGGAGAATTATATGCAAGAAAGTTTTGAAGAACTTTTACAACGCGCTAAAAACGGCGATGCCGAAGCGCAAAAAGAAATCGGTATGCGATATTACTATGGCATAGGAGTCGAGCAAAATCGCGAGGCTGCGGCAGAGTGGTATATGAAAGCCGAGATGCAAACTCAAATGAACTCTGCTCAACATTCCAAATCTAATTCCGACGACGAGTTAGACGATAATTTTGAAGAACTTAGCGACGAGGAACTTGCGGCTCTTGAAAATGACGAGGACTTTGCCCGTTATATGGAAGAGGAACTTAAAAAGTTAAAGAGCACACCTACGCAATCTTCGGGTTTGAATAACGGCAAGAAAGGCGATGAGACCGACAAGCCTGCACCTGCAAAAAAGAGAAAGTTATACGCCGGTCTTTTGCTACTACTTATGACTTCGTTTGCCGGTATTATATTAGCAATCAGCCTAATAATTCAGATTAGTGGCGTAGCGAAATTTTTTGGAATCGCTATACTTCTGTTTAGTATATGGGCATCCGGATTTTATATCTATTCATATATAAAAGATAAACATCAACTTATTTGCCCAAAGTGCAAGGAGCAATACGATTATGAGGATGATGTAGCATACGATTTGACAGATACGGTAACAAAAACATATCCTTACAGAGGCAAGGGCGAGAACATGCACGTGGTAAGCGCCAAACTTAAATACAAATTTCGCGTTCAATGTCATTGCCATAATTGCAATCACACTCGCGAGTATACAAAAACCGTTTTGGCAGGCAAAGAATACTGGGACGGCGCAGTGGAAACCGTAGATACTGAGCAGGCTCTTGAAAAATGGTATACTCAAAAATCCTTGACTAAATCGCCAACGAAAAAAAGTAAAATAATAATCGGCGTTATCACGGCAATTTTGCTTTTGGCATCTTTGATATCTTTTGGCAACTTTGCAATAGACTCACAGGTAGGAGTAGGCAAAGACCCAAAAGACTATTACGGTACGTATTACGGCTCGATAGGCGGCGAATATTGCTACTTGACGATTGACAAAGATAAAAACGCCGTAATTACTACCAAAGACGGTAATGATACCAAGTCGTATATTTATATTTATACGACTTCCAAGAAATTAAAGGGAACATATGAGTTTGATGAAATGTTTGACGGAAAAGGAGCTTTGCAAATTGATGTAGGTAAAAATCAAGCTATAATTTTATGGTTGAACAAAGATGACACCAACGAGTATTACTTAATAGTAAATGCGACGTATGATATATTCTATAAGACCAACGCCCCTAATAATTTGGGCAGCAGTGGCAATGTTAATAGCGGGAACACCGGCAATACAGGTAGCAACGGCAACACAGTCAATAGCGGCAACACCGACAGCACGGGTAGTTCAAATTATGACGCTGGCGTAATAGGGTATTATACGTTATATTATACTACTGATAGCGGTTACGTCTCCGCAAGCAAGCGCAACGACGTTACTTTGAGGCTAAATAGCAACTATACCTATAGTTTGACGATATATGGAGAAACTACTAGCGGTAAGTGGAAATATTCAAACGGAAAATATTACTTGGACGACGTGATAACGTGTACTTACAAGAATAACGAAATCACCATCCAACTGTCTAGCGGAGTTATAATTGTCAAGAAATAATAGAAAAGACGCGAACCCAACGGTTCGCTCTTTTTATAGTTTGCTATTTATATTTAAACTAAGTATAAAAATATATTTATATAGGCAGCTCAAAGTAAGTAAAGTACTTGAAAAAAGTTAAAAAAATTTTTGAAAAAACCGTTGACAAACTAAAAAGTATGGCGTAATATATAGATAACTTAATAAGCAAACACAAACCGTTGAGAAAGAAGAGTACCTATCGGGAGAGAACTTTACAGAGAGTTGCAAATGGTGAGATGCAGCAGGTTGTCGGATAGCGAATGGACTTTTGAGGGCAGAGTAATGTCTGACGGAATCCCCTCGTTAGTGGGAAGATGCGTGATGGCGCATTAGGGTGGCATAAAAACAAGACACAACAGTCTTGTCCCAATTATCAGGGACAGGACTTTTATTTTTGTATAAAGTATATAGGAGGACACAAAAATGACAAAAATACCGCACAGATTTTACCTAACAGAGGATCAGATGCCTACGCAATGGTATAACCTCAGAGCAGATATGAAAGAACAGCCGGAGCCTTTGCTCAATCCCGCTACAGGAGAGCCTGTCGAAGAAAAGGATCTGTATCCCATATTCTGCGAAAAACTTGCTCATCAAGAGATGGACAAAGAGACGAGATATGTAGACATACCTGAAGAGATATTGGATATGTATAAGATATACAGACCGTCACCGCTTTGCAGAGCGTACAATCTTGAAAAGGCTCTTGGCACTCCTGCGAAGATATATTACAAATTTGAAGGCAATAACACGTCGGGAAGTCACAAACTTAACTCTGCTATCGCTCAGGCATATTATGCAAAAGAGCAAGGTTTGACTTCACTCACGACTGAGACTGGAGCAGGTCAATGGGGTACGGCTTTGTCTGAAGCGTGCGCATACTTCGGACTTCCGCTTGATATATTTATGGTAAAAGTATCTTATGAGCAAAAGCCTTTCCGTAAGGCTGTTATGCAGGTATTTGACGGCAACGTAATTCCTTCTCCGTCAACGACTACGCAAGTAGGAAAGAAGATTTTGGCTGACAATCCCAATACCACAGGCTCGCTTGGTTGCGCAATATCCGAGGCTGTGGAAAAGGCAGTAAGCACCCCAGGATGCAGATACGTGCTTGGCAGCGTACTTAATCAAGTATTGCTTCACCAATCTATCATAGGACTCGAGAGTAAAAAAGCAATGGAGATACTTGGAGAGTATCCTGACGTAGTGGTTGGCTGCGCAGGCGGCGGATCAAACCTCGGCGGACTTATCGCGCCTTTTATGCAAGACAAACTTCTTGGCAAAAAGAATACGAGATTTGTCGCAGTAGAGCCGGCTTCCTGCCCATCGTTTACGAGAGGTAAATATGCTTACGACTTCTGCGATACCGGAAAGATCACGCCTCTTGCAAAGATGTATACTCTTGGCAGCGGATTTATTCCTTCAGCAAATCACGCAGGCGGTTTGAGATATCACGGAATGTCTCCTATTTTGTCAAAACTCTATCACGACGGCTATATGGAGGCTGTATCATATGAGCAGACCAAGGTCTTTGAAGCGGCAGTGCAGTTTGCAAAGTGCGAGACGATATTGCCGGCTCCAGAATCTGCGCACGCTATTAGAGGCGCAATCGACGAGGCTTTGAAGTGCAAAGAAAGCGGAGAGGCAAAGACGATACTCTTTGGTTTGACCGGTACCGGCTACTTTGATATGAAAGCGTATTCGGAGTATCTTGCAGGTAATATGACGGATTATATCCCTACTGACGCAGACTTGCAAAGAGGCTTTGATACATTGCCCAAAATCAATAAATAATCATTTTGACGGCGGTTGGCAACAACCGCCGTTGTTTTAAAGGAGAGTATATGCAGACGTTTACACCGCCAAACCATATTGGATTTGAAGCGCTTAAGTTGTTTGGAGAAAACGGAAAGATCATTGACGGCTCGCTTGCCTATATCCAACCAAGCGGCGGCGGGCCGACAGAGTTGCATACCCACGCGCACGACCATTTATTTGCAGTGATAGAGGGCGAGGCAAAGATATTGCTGGGCAAAGAGGTTGTCGTAATAAAAAAGGGCGAAAGTTTTTTGGTTGACGGTAGAATTCCTCATTCTGTGTGGAATAATTGCCAAAATCAAACTGTTATGATTGGAATAAACGTAAATAAATGTGTCAAAAGTGAGTAAAGATTTTGAAAAAAATATGCTCTTTGCGACAGAATTTCTTAAAATTATTGAATATGTGTTGACTATAAGTATTTGTATAGGGTATAATGTACCCGAAATATATGAGAAGTTATAAAATAATTTCCGAGTTGTCCTCAAAACTTAAAAAAGTATATAAGGTGGAAAGCGAGAATTCTGTATATGTACTCAAAGAATACGCAAGCGCCGAGGATGCAGAGAAAGAAATGCAAATTGCCAAACAAGTAGCCTTGACGGGTTATGCGCCCGAGGTAATAGAGCATCAAGACAGTTTGGTGTTGTATGAATATATTGAGGGCGAAAACTTTTTTGACATATTCAGACAGGCAACAATGACTGACGATGTCGAATCTATGGAACTTTTGGCGACCAGACTATCAATATTTTTGCAAATCATATATTCATTTACTGACAAGGTTATGAAAGAGATAGACTTCAATAATTACGTCGTTAAGGACGGAAGAGTAGTTGGAGTGGACTTCTCAAAAGTGGATGAAGGTATGCCGTACGAGGACGTTGCAAGCGCAATAGCCTTTGCGTTGATGAACAGCGCCGGACAGTATTATGATTGTTATCCATTCGTATATAAGTTGTTGTCTTGTTTCAAACTAGAGATGATGGACGTCATCAACGAGGTCAAAGCAAGATTAAAACAGCGGGCAAGTCAAGTTGGAGCGTGGAACGATATCGACATAGAGATGCTTGTCGACGGACTTGTCAATTTTGATAAGAAAGGTGTAGATTGGCGAAAGTTGATCTAATATTTAAATTTTAGGAGGTATGTATAATGAAATTCGCAGAGAGATTGAAGGAGCAAAGACTTATCAACGGTTACAATCAAGAATACTTGGCTAAGTATATGCAGGTATCTCAAGTTTCTATCAGCAACTGGGAGAGAGGCGTAAAGGAACCAAGTTACCAAGCGTTGATAGATCTCAGCAACTTGTTTGGAAAGACGACTGATTATATGTTGGGTCTCAAAGACGACGACAGCAGCAATATGTGACAGTATTCTGCGAGTAGGAAGGTGTCATAAGTTTTCGCGGCAATAATGCTACCTATACATCTTCAAACTCGCTTGACGTACATATAGTACGCCTACACTCGTTTTCATCGTATAGAAAACATTCTTACTCGTGAAAACCTTATGCCACTTCCAACTCGCAGAATGGAAGTGGCTTTTTAATATTAAGTATTTACCTATCTCTTATCTTTCGCTACAAAATTATAGCAAAGTTTATTATACTTTTATGAAGTTTAGGGACTAGTTATTCTTATTCGTGAAAACCTTATGCCACTTCCAACTCACAGAACGTAAGTGGCTTTTTTGTCACCTCGAGCGAAGTTGAGAGGTCTCAACAGTATATATGGTCAAAATGGTAAAATAGTATTTAGGAATTTTCGCACAACTTGTTATACATTGCCATTGCCTCTTGCGTCATTTTGCCGTTTTCGTCATAGACGACGAGTTTTTCGACGTTGAGGGAATGCTTGCCTTGTTTTTTGCAAGTAAGCACAAAGGTATCTGCTTTTTTGGAAATTTTGGGATATATCAAAGTCAAAGTCTTTGGTATGAGTTTGTTTTGCGAGCAATACGTTATGACTTCTGCCATACGGCTCGTCTTATGGATTATATAGAATGCTCCGCCAAATTTGAGTATCTTTGACGCGCTTTGTATTATGCCTTGGAGATCACAGGTGCTCTCGTGCCGTGATAGCGCGACTTGAGCGCTTTCTCTCTTTTCTCCGCTATTTGCAGAGAAGTAGGGCGGATTGCATACGACTACTTGCACGCTCTCTTTGCCAAGTATGTCGGGAGCGTTGACAATATCGTCGTTGAGTATAGTAATTTTATCTTGCAAATTATTGAGTTCTACGTTTTTGACGGCTAGGTCTGCCACGTCTTTCTGTAGTTCTATACCTATCACCTTTTTGCAAGGCGTTTTAGCGGTAAGCAAAAGTGAAATAACGCCGTTGCCGCATCCAAAATCCACGATGGTATCTCCCTGATTACATCTCACTGTGTTTGCAAGAAGTACGGCGTCGGAAGTAAAGCAATATCCGTCGGTATATTGCAAGATTTTCAGTCCATTGCATTGCAAATCGTCAAGTCTTAAGGCGTCCATATATTAATTTTACAATATTAATATTAGTTTAGTCAAAATAAATTTAAGAATTGTATTTACAAATTGTAAAAAATTGGATAGAATTATATTATCAACCAAACAGGAGGTAGCGATATGAAATACGTTTGCAGCGTTTGCGGATGGGAATATGACGAGGAATTGGGCAGCGAAGAACTTGGCATTGCTCCCGGCACCAAGTGGGAAGACATTGAAGACGGTTTTTCTTGTCCGCTTTGCGGAGTGGGAAAAGACGACTTTTCTCAAGAGTAATATGATGTAATGTCATTGACACTCATATATTAATTTGTCATTTTGACTGAAGCGATAGCGCAATGGAGAAATCTAAATCGATTATATAAACAAGCGTATTCCATTTTGGATACGCTTGTTTAGTTGTTGCAACTAAAATAAGAAACTTGACAACGTATTATGCGGGTGTTAAAATTATATATGACAGTTTTAAGATATATCAAGGATGAATTATGAAAGAAAAACTAGCAAAATTGACGGAATTGTTGCTTGACACAGGCAAACGCAACAATCTTATAAATTTTAGGGACAATAAGAGCAATACCTTAGAGGTCGTGTGCCCCGATTTTGATACGCTTTTTCACAAAGCCGACGGCAACGCTGTCTTTGAAGTATTCGATCCGCAAATCGACGTAGACGAGTTTGAAGACAGAATAAGCGAGTCAAAACTCAAAGAAAAACTAAAAGACAAGTCAAAATACATAGACAATTATTCCAAGAAGATAAAGAAATCCAATCAAATCCTCGTCTACAACAAGGATATTACGCCAATCAAGGCATTGCGCGGCGTTGAGAAGAGAGCAAGAATCGCTATCGAAGAGACTGGTGTCAACATTGCGTATATGGCGTTTGGCTTTATCACTTGGCACGAGGATAACGATCCCAATACGCTTTATGACGCGCCAATATTGCTTGCGCCCATCAGTCTTTCAAAGTCGTCTAGCGTAGACCCTTACCGCATCAAAGTGACAGGTGACGACATAATTCTCAATCCAACTTTTGCATATAAATTGCAAAGTGATTACAAAATTGATTTGCCTGAGTATGACGACGAAGGTATCAACGCATATCTTCAAAAAATCGAGGAACTTGTGACAAAACTCAATTGGCAAGTATCCAAGGTTTGCAAGATAGGATTATTTTCTTTTCTTAAAATCAATATGTATATGGATCTTAAGGACAACGCAGATACCGTATTGCAGAACTCTAACGTACGCGCTCTTCTGGGTGGCGGTCGCGTTGCTTTTGAGCAAAAACTTCAAGAGGCGCAGTTCAACGTAGTTGACGCCGATTCCTCTCAAATCAAGGCGATAGAAATGGCAAAAGCAGGTGAGAGTTTTGTTCTGCAAGGACCGCCTGGAACAGGCAAAAGCCAGACCATCACCAACATCATAGCCGAGTGTATGGGCGACGGCAAAAAGGTGCTTTTCGTATCAGAAAAACTTGCCGCGCTTGACGTGGTATACAACAAACTCAAGCAAGCGGGGCTTGAAGATTTTTGTTTGCAGTTGCATTCGCACAAGGCAAACAAGCGCGATTTCATTCAAGAGTTGTGTCGCACTATGCGCCTCAATAAGAGCGGAGTATCCTCAAAGGCTTCAGAGGAAGAAGATAGGCTCAATAAGTCGCATATTATTCTCGACAACTACGTAGACGTTTTGCACCGTCCCAACGACGTGATAGGCAAGACGTTGTATGAACTGGTTGAAGAAGTCTGCGCCTGCCAAAACTCAACAAGACTTGAATTTTTTGTCGACGGCATTGAGGGCAAGGGGGACGAATACGTAAAGACCGCTGTCGATTTAATAGAAAATTACGCAGAGTACACTTCGTCAATAGGTTATGATTACAAGACAAATCCGTGGTACGGCTACGTCAACGAAGACGCATCTTATCAACAAAAGTTCAAGACAAAATCGTCTTTTGAGAGCCTTGTTGAAAAAATAAAGAATGCGAGTATACTTGCAAATAAACTTACTATAGAATACGGCATAAACAGCGCGAATACCGTTGAACAACTTGGATTATATTCAAAGTTGTTTGCATTGCTGGGAAGTTCGCAATACGTCACAGGCGCTTTGCTTGACAAAAAGGTATTTAGAGTTATTGCCGAAAAGGTAATCAAATTGCGTCCTATAGCCAATGAAATAAAGATTGTCGAAGAGACGGTAAAAGTTGATTATAATCAAGATATTTTCAAACTTGACGCAACGCAGGCAGACGGAATTTTGAAGAAAAACAGCGGGGCGTTTTCCAGACTTTTCTCAAAAGATTATAAGGCGCTTTTGAGCGAGATCAAAAGATGTAATAAAAGCGGCAAAGCAAGTTATAAAGACGCGTTGGCATTGATTCAACTTTTGCTGGAACACAACGCTAAATCTGCCGATTTTGCAAAGTTGGAAGAGGGCTTAAGACAAAAGTTATCTTCTCAATACGACGGCGTAAATTCCGATTGGGATAGGCTTGATAAAGAACTTGGCGCGCTCAAAGATTTGATTGCGAAGATAAGCGATTTTGGCAATCTAACGTGCTCTTGCGACGGCGAATACGCCTATGACAGAGACGAGTTGAGTATACTTGCAAAAGACATTGAAGGACTGGTTGCAAGCGTTGAGAGCGAGGAAACGATTGGATATTTCAATAAGCAAGTATTTGATATATATACCGCTAGATATGAAGATATAGATAAAAAATTGAACGGCTGTCTCTCCAACTTTGATATGCTAGACAGTTGGACGAGATTTATAGGCGTACTCAAGGCAATGGAGAAAAATGACTTGACGGCGTTTATAGACGTTGCCGTCAAAGAAGAGATATTGCCTCAAGATTTTAGCGTGGTATTCAAAAAGAGTTTTTACAGTCAATGGATAGACTTGATTATTCAAAAAGAAGAGTTTCTCAAAGTCTTGCCGCGAGTTGTTCACGACAAGACAGTCAACATCTTCTGTGAAAAAGACGTGCGTGGATTTGAGATAAGCAAGGCAAAAGTAAGGGCGACGCTGTCGGCATTGCGTCCTGATCTGAGTTTGGTCGCGCCGGGAAGCGCTGTTGCCAATCTTCTTAACGAGGGCGGAAAAAAACGCAGACAAAAGCCGATTAGGACTTTGCTCTCGCAGATAAGAGAACTTGCGCAAAATCTCAAGCCTTGCTTTTTGATGTCACCGCTCAGCGTGAGCACTTTCCTGACGCCCGATGTCAAGTTCGACGTCGTGGTATTCGACGAGGCGTCGCAGATCTTTCCTCAAGACGCTATAGGCGCAATATACAGAGGTAAACAACTTATCGTCGTGGGCGACAGCAAGCAGATGCCGCCCAGCAACTTCTTCACTTCTGTGGTGGACGTAGAGGATTATGAAGATGACGAAGACGTCAAGGACTTTGAGTCTGTGCTTGACTTGTGTTCTACCGTCTTGCCGCAGTTGAGGCTCAAATGGCACTATCGCAGCAGATACGAGAGGCTCATTGAGTTTTCCAACAAGAATTTCTACGAAGGCGACTTGGTGACTTTCCCATCGTCAAAGATAGACAGAGAGGGCATAGGCGTAGACTTTAAGTATGTTGAGGGCGGTGTCTTTGATCACAAGACGCGCACCAACAGAGCGGAGGCGGAGTATATCGTTGATCTTATCTTTGAGAATATTGACAAGTATCCAGAAAGAAGTCTTGGTGTCGTTGCCTTCAGCATATCTCAGCAAGATTTGATAGAGAGACTATTGGCAAAGAGAAGATTGCAAGATTCTTCACGAGAAGAGTATTTTGCAGGAGATAAAGCTGAGCCTTTCTTCGTCAAGAATTTGGAGACTGTGCAGGGTGATGAGAGAGATACAATTATTTTCAGCGTTGCGTATGCCAAGGATAAGGACGGCAAGTTGTCGCAGAATTTCGGACCTATAAATAAGATGGGCGGAGAGCGCCGACTCAACGTAGCCTTTACGAGAGCAAAACTCAATGTTCAACTTGTGGCGTCAATTCACGGATATGATATCAACCTCAAGAACGCCGGCTCGACAGGAGCAAGAATGCTCAGGGATTACCTTGAATTTGCTCAAAACGGACAAAGTGGATCCGCAGGCGCAACAACGGTTGGAGAGCAATTTGAGGATGCTTTTGATTTTGAAATGCAGGTTGCGCAGTTTTTGCGAAACAAAGGCTTTGAAGTTGACGTCAAGATAGGCGCGTCGGCGGGTAGCGTGGATATGGGAGTCAAGATGCCTGGCGGAGAGGACTATATATTGGCGATAGAATGCGACGGCAGGTCGTATAAGAGGGCAAAGAATACGAGAGATAGAGACAGGCTTCGCTCAAGCGTGTTGCAACGTATGGGTTGGCATTATCACAGAGTATGGGCGATAGATTGGATTCAAAATCCCAAGGACGAAAAGGATAGACTGCTCAAAGCGATCGAGGAGGCCCAAAATATGCCTATCAACGACGCTCCGCAACAGGCGGATAACTTTGACGAATTCGAAGAGCAACGCATAAGCGCGGACTTTAAGTTTGACGAATACGTGACGGCAGATTTTGAGTATGCAAAAAAGGCTGGCAAAGGCGACTATCTCAGATATCTGAGGTTGGTGCTTGAAAAGGAAGCGCCGTTGTCAGAAGAACTATTCTTGAAGAGAACGATAAGAGATTTTGACAGAGAGAAACTCACTGACGCGGTATGGGAAAGGTTTGACAGACTTACTTCGAGATGTCAAAGCGAGGGCATAATACGCAAAGACGGTTTTATGTATCTCAAAAACAAACCTATAGATTTCCGCGCGCCAAGCGACGGCTTTGTTCGCGAGATAAAGTACATTGCGCCTGCAGAACTTGCTAGAGGTATGTACAAAGTGATATGCAAGAATATCACCGTCGACAGAATGGGACTTTACCGTATGCTTGCCAAGTTGCTGGGATTTTCCAAGTTGGGCGACGCTATGGTCAGGAGATTTGACGAGGCGTTGGCGCTCATTAAAAACGACATAGATATTGATGGCGAAGAGTTGTCGATAAAAGGCTGAGTGGAGAGATAATTATTGATATGATAAAATTAAATAAAGTAAATACGAGCCAAGATATAGAGCAAATGTCTAGCCTTGCCACAAGAATAATGAAGAAGCATTACGACCCTATAGTAGGAAGCGCAACCAACGATCATATGCTTGAGAAGTATCAGTCGGTACGCGGTATTACTAAAGAAATCAACGGCGGCGCGGAGTACTATTTTGTCGATCTCGACGGAGAGAATATAGGTTTTGTTGCCGTTGACCCAAAGGAAGATTATCTGTATTTGAGCAAGTTTTATCTTGATTTGAATTACAGGGGCAAAGGCTACGCAAGCGGAATGATGGCTTTTGTAAAAGACTACGCCAAATCTCGTGGGCTTAACAAAATCAAACTCAACGTCAATGCCGACAATTGCAATACGGTGGAAGTATACAAGCGCTTTGGCTTTGAAGTGATTGACGAATATCAAAGAGACGTGGGCAACGGTTACAGTGTGCACGATTATGTGATGGTGTTCGACTCAAAGAGAGGCTAGGCAAAACTAAAATGCGTCTTTTCCGCCAATACAGCCTTTGGCTCACGCCGACGTACAGCAAGTACGACGACGCTCGTCAAAGACAATCTTGACAAAAAATCCGCTATTTTATTATTTGCCTATCTCCCTTCTCATCGAACGAAAGGGTGGAGATTATCTTATCATTAAAATTATTTAATTATTACTAATTATTTTTAAGTAGAATTTATGTCATTTCGACTGAAGCGAAGCGGAGTGGAGAAATCTCAATCAGATAGAGACCTCTCGACTTCGCTCGAGGTGACATTATAATGTTGTTAAGGTGACAAAATTAAATATCAAAGAATCTAATATCAGTTTTTGCATATTATCCATTTTATACGAATAAATATTCAAAATCACGCTTCAAAATGCATATTCTGCATAAATATACACAAAAATGAAAATTTATGCATAAATTATTAATATAAACCGTGAAATATGCAAAAAAATTAAAAATTTGTGTATAAAAATGCTTGCATACTCAAAAAAACGGTGTTAGAATTAAAATACAATAAATTTATAAGAGGTAACGCATTATGAAAAAGAAAGTTTTGATAACTCTTTTGGTAATTGCAATTGTGGGCGTAAGTTGTATGGCATTCGCCGCTTGCGACACCAATAGTGATGATTTCAACAATTTTGACAAGTCGGAAATCAAAGTAGGTTTTCAATCCGGCACCACCGGACAATTTTATACGGAAGACTACGCAAATCTCACGCCGGTATCTTACACCAACGCAATGCTTGCAGTGCAAGATATGCTCAACGGCAGAGTAGATTACGTCATCACTGATATTGCTCCTGCAAAATCCATTGCGGCAAAGATTGGTAAGAGAGTGAAAGTAGTTGATATCAATTTGACTGAAGAGAAATATTGTTTTGCAGTCAACCCCAATGATACCAAGGGTATTATGGATAAACTCAACAAGTTTTTGAGTGATAATGCCGCTGAATTGAAGGATCTTCAAAACAAATATATACAAGGCACCAATGAGAAAAAGGTGATCTATTCTGCAACCAATCCTAAGAATCCTTTGACGGTTGCTACCAGCGCAGATTTCCCTCCGTTTGAGAACGTCAGCGGAGACGGCTACGAGGGATACGATCTTGAAGTAATGTCAATGTTCTGCGCAGCGAATGGATACGATCTTGTCATCAACAATATGGACTTTGATTCAATTGTACTCAACGTAGGCAACGGACAGTCCGATATTGGCGCAGCCGCTTTGACTTGGAGCGAAGATCGCGCAAAGAGCGTAAAATTCTCTGATTCTTACTATGACGCAACTCAAGTAGTCATCTGCTTGTCAAATGACACGACTTTCAACGACTGCAAGACCAAGGCTGACGTTGAAAAGATATTGGCAGAACTCGCAACAAAGAAAAGCGAAGCCAGCGGCGAGGCAGTTAGCGGACAATAATGTCAATAGATTTAAAGGCATCGTGGGAAATCTTCCACAATGAATTTGTAGTCAATCGCGGATACACGAGGGTATTGACCGGCTTGGAACATACCCTCATCATTGCCGTTTTGGGACTTATTATCGGCATTGTGCTAGGCACTTTGCTTGCCGTGACCAAAGTAGTTCCGCAAAACACCAAAGGAGCAAAGATATTTTCCAAGTTGACTGACGTATACGTTGGACTATTCAGAGGTACGCCTATGGTAGTTCAACTTCTTCTTATGTATTACGTTTTGTTCCCGCTCATTGGACTTGCAAAGGTGCCTGCTCTTGTAGTTGCAATCATTGCTTTTGGTATGAACAGCGGGGCGTACGTTTGCGAGATAATGCGAAGCGGTATTCTGTCAGTCGACAAAGGGCAGATGGAAGCGGGCAGAGCGCTAGGAATGGGCTACGGTAGGACAATGGTCAAAATTATCATACCGCAAGCCGTAAAGAATATCTTGCCTACGCTCGGCAACGAATTTATATCCCTTGTCAAAGAGACGTCTGTCGCGTCGTTTATTACGGTAATTGATTTGACAAAAGCATTTCAGCAAATCGGCTCGGCGACCTACGATTATTTCATACCTTACATAGTGCTTGCGTTGTGCTATTTGGTAATAGTATATATCATTACGCTTATAGTAAAATTGATCGAGAGGAGGATGAGAGCAAGTGACAGAAGATAACGTATCCTCAATCGCAAAAGAAGAAGTTGCGACCAAAAAACTCGTCTACGTATCTGACGATATCGTCAATACCGGCATAGGCGTGGTAATCGACGTGCAGAATATATACAAATACTTTGGTGAACTCAAGGTGTTGAATGGCATATCCTGCGCAATCAAGAAAGGAGAAAAGGTAGCGATTATTGGTCCGTCGGGCAGCGGTAAAAGCACGTTGCTCAGATGTATGAATTTGCTTGAAGAGCCGACTTACGGCGAAGTATGGCTTGACGCAAGTATTATGACCCCAGTGGACCCATATCTTCACAAGAATATACTCGTCAAGTCCAACACGTACAAAAGACTTATCGTTGAAGAAATCAAGTCGATGCTTGGCAAGGGCGAAAAAGACAAACTCAAATATGACGATGCGATCCAACTCGTCGACGGTGATACGCTTGAGAATTTGTCCAACAAAGTTTTGGCTCAAATAAAGTCGGGTGACAAACTCAAAAAGCGCGAGGGCATAGAATTTGTTAAGGCAGTCAAAGCCTACAAAGACAGATACGGCGTCAATATCAACAAGGCTAGACAGCGTGTGGGTATGGTATTCCAGCATTTCAATCTTTTCAACAATTTGACGATATTGCAGAATATGATACTTTCTCCTGTGCAATTAAAACTCAAGAGCAAAGAGGACGCGACCAACAAGGCGTTGAAGTTGCTTGAGAGAATAGGTCTTCTTGACAAAAAGGACGAATATCCGTCCAAACTTTCGGGCGGTCAAAAACAAAGAGTTGCCATTGCAAGAGCGCTAGTAATGGAGCCTGAAGTAATGCTCTTTGACGAGCCTACTTCTGCGCTTGATCCCGAGATGGTGGGCGAAGTGCTTTCTCTGATCAAAGACCTTGCAGACGAGGGGATGACAATGGTAATCGTCACGCACGAAATGGGCTTTGCAAAAGAAGTCGCAAACAGAGTGCTTTTCCTTGACGGCGGTAATATCGTAGAGGAGAATACCCCTGAAGAACTTTTTAATAATCCAAAGAACGAAAGGTTAAAAGACTTCCTGTCAAAGGTGTTATAGCGTGAGACATTCACGCTATTTTTCTTTTGCTTGAGGTAACAATTAGATTCTTCGACTACGCTCGAGGTGACACAATATAAAACGTCATTTCGACCGTAGCGTAGCGAAGTGGAGAAATCTCTTTCATTAATTAGCACATAATAAAATATATGGAGAGCATTATGGTAGGAATAATAATTGCGATTGCAATCTTTGCGCTTTTGGCGTGCGCTGGCATAATAGTATTGATATTATATTATTTTGGACTGTTGAGTTTTTATCACCCAATGAAGAAGGCAAAAGATAATCAAATCAAAGTGGCTTGCGTGGGAGATAGTATTACGTACGGCTGTATGATAGCAAATTGGCGCAAGAACAATTATCCGACCCTTCTTGGCGACTTACTGGGGGAGAATTATTGCGTCAACAATTTTGGCTACACCAACAGGACGGCTATCAAGAACGCAGATTATCCGCTTGTTGACGAAAAGGTATATAAGCAAAGTCTTGACTTCTTGCCTGATATCGTCATTTTGTTGCTTGGCACCAATGATTCCAAAGAAAACAATTGGGACAAATCGGCGTTTGTCGCTGATTACGGCGAAATTATTGATAGTTATTTATCGCTTAAGTCTTCGCCCAAAGTTTATGCGGTTGTGCCCACTCCAGTGTTTGAATCGGGAGAGAAGGTGTTGTACAAATTGCGAAAGGACGTTATAGAAGACGAGGTGTGCCCAAGCGTCAAATCCGTTGCGGCGACGATTGGCGTAGAATATATTGAGACGTTGCGCAGTTATTTTGCGGATAAGAAAGAACTTTTTGCAGATGGCGTTCATCCCAATGCAAAGGGAAGTAGAGTATTTGCTCAAAATATAGCGGAAATAATAAGGAATTCTGTATAAAAAGGATTAGACCTCTCGACTACGCTCGAGGTGACATTATATTTTGTCATTGACGCTCGCTAAATAATTATGTCATTTCGACTGTAGCGAAGCGAAATGGAGAAATCTAATCCTATTACTTGGCTACCCCTTGAGTGGACGGCAAGAATATATGTCATTGTCATTTTGAGCGAAGTCGAGGGGTCTTTTTTTTGTGGTTATATCTACCAATACGAAGCGAAATGGAGAAATCTCCTTCGTTAAAAAATTATCAATCTTTAATGAATTTTTGAACAAATTGGCATATTTTGACATATTTATATTAGTTAATTTATTGACAAGCATATATTAGGAGTGCTAAACTAATTTTGGAATATTAAATTTTTCTTAAATAACTTTATATATTAAGTGTACACAAGAGTGTAGGAGGGAAGATTATGAATTTGACAAAGAGACGCAAACTTACGGCAATAATCACGCTGTCAGTTGTGCTTGTTGCGGCAGTAGCAACGGCGTGCATTTTGGCTATCCCTAACAATACGTATCAGGGGGGGGGAGACGTCGTGCCGACTAATACTGCGGCTTATGGAATGAATCAAGTCACATATAACAAAGAAAATGCAGGCGTGACTTACTGTCTTTTTACAAATGGCGATAGTGGTGACGCAAGAGTCTTGTTCCCCACCAAGATTTATCTTGACAAGAGCGAAAGTTTGATGGACGCAGGATATTATATTGCTTACGACGTATGGTCTAATCCTGGCAGTGGTAGCGATGCTGCTGTAGTAATGATGGACAGCATTTACGGTTATTTCCCGGATGGTATAGACCACAATCCGCAAGGCACGTACACTAAAACAATGATGACGGATTTTACTGGTTATGGCGTAAATGGCTGGGAGAAAGTAAATCGAAACGACGACGTTATTAGCATACAAGGCGCAGTTCAGAATACAGGTGTTGAAATTAGAGGTAAGAACGTCAATACGACTGTCAAGTCATATTTGGTAGGCAAGGCGAAAGAAACAGGCACGTTTCACTACGTTTTTCCTAATGAATATAAGCAAACAGTAGTTGGATATCTCAGATGGTATGGAAAGCCCGCATTTCAAAGTGAAGATTGGCGTGATATTGATAAAACTCGTAAATGGAACTTCGAAAAGGGTAGTACCACTAAAATAACTGGACTTTTAAATGACGGTGATGTTGCAAGTCTTGACAACGTTGCTTGGGACATAGTTGTTTATGACAAGTCGGAGTTGAACACTGCCGTAAACAAATTCAGAAACGTACTTACCGCTACAAACAAGTCAATTCTCAACAAAATTACAGGAAGCGACGACGCTTACAATGCTGCAAAAGATTATTTTGACAAGGCAGAAGCGTATCTTAAGACAAGAGAAAGTTCTGATCAAACGGAAATAGATAATTATGCTAAAGGTCTTAACAATTATACTTTTGAACTGTCAGATTTTGAAGAACTTACGCTTCAAGATTTTTACAACGGAAGCGCTGTAGATATAGGCAATTATTGGTCTAGATATGACTATAGATTTTTTAATCTTGAGATAAACGGCGCTACGAGCGGCGTAGAAATCAAAGACGCAGACAACAACCAACCTAAGACTTACAATCTCAGGGTGGCTCCGTTGCAATCTGTTACGCTTAATCTCGGAGCCAGCAACGAAGTTACGTTGAGATTCCGTTGGAGCGACACAAATGATCGCAATGGATATAAGAGCATAGGCTCGTTTACCGTCAATCCCGCAGAATTCCAAGTGACAGGATTACAAAAGATCGAGCAGCAATATAAGAATGAAAATTACGATATTACACTCGCGTCGGCAAGTACGACCGGAGCGCTAAACGATAGTAATTTCCCAGGATTTGTTTTGCCAAACCAAAATGCAAAGAGTATTTATCTCGTCATAGATGAGGCTGGCAAAGATGTTTCTACAATAGATTGGACAGGATCGTCTAGCACTGTGTCCGTTAATAAGGACGTGGGCACGTATACGATATATTATAAGGTCACTGCGCCAAATCATAAGGATTATTTAGCAAGTTTTGTGACAGAAATAACCAAGGCGACGATAACTTTGCAATTTGACGTATACAATCACACTTACGGCGACACGGTTTTGACTTCTGACCAAATTGTTGACAATATGTTGTCAAATACCAAGATCTTCAATGCTACGACTTGGGGAGAAGACGCAAAGAATTACCTTAAGGCAATATTTAACTTTACTGTTGATATACCCGCAGGATTTATAGACAGCGACGGATTTGTTATTGTAAGAAACGAACACTATACCGTCAATTATGCAATGAAAGCAGGCAATCCTTATGCTGAAAATATCAATACTGCAGTTGTAGCGGAGAATTCCAACCGCAGCGCTTATCACGTCAATCCAAAGCCTGTTATGATTCAGTGGAATCCAAAGTCCGAGAGCCAGATGTACTATAATGGCTCAGGTGGCAAGCGTCCTGACGTTGCGCTTGTCGGCGGCGACGGCAATTTCGTCGGCAACTCTTCGACGGCGCTTGAAGTGAGTATTGAAGGTCAAGGAATACATCCCGACGGCACTACGGTTCCGCTTGTTGGATACGAGGCAATAAATGCGGGCGAATATACGGCTAAAGTTACGTGTACCAACCCCAACTATATGGTGGACGCTTCGTGCGATACCACACAAAAATTTAAGATTTTGCAGCGTCCTATCACTGTCGAATTGAAAGACCGTGAGAGAGAATATGCAAAAGAGATGACTGCTCCCAACGTATGGAAGAATTATATTGAGAATCTTTTCCCTGCAAATCTCAACAACGCAGTATATTCGGTGTCATCCGTTGCCAGTGGCAATGCGCTTATTGATGCTGCTCCAAGCGTATTTGAGATAGGACTTGATATTACTGACGCTGATTACACTTCTCAAAACGATGCTGAGAAGTACTATAAAGTAAATGAAGCCGGCTATGACTTGACGTTGAATTGTATCGATAAGAACTATGTTCTTACAGACGCAAGCAAGGGCGCAAAATTCTATGTTACGCCTGCTCCTATAGACTTGGATTTGCAGACTATTGCAAGCAAGGTTTACAACGGCGCAGAGCAAGACCTCGTGATGCCCAACAATAATACCGTTGTTACGCTTCGCGGATATGAGGCAATTCACAGAGAGAGCGTTGAGATATTGTACAGCGCTGATCAAGGCGGTACATATTCCAGTACTCCTTTGACAATGAAGGATTTTGGCTCAATGGAAGTATGGTACAAAGTTACCGCTGACAACCACCAAGAAAATACCGGACACTTCACCGCGCAAATCACCAAGGCTCATATCTACGTTGACGTGACAAAGAAGGTCAGCGCAACGTATGGCGACGAATTGCCTTCGTCAGAATGGCTTATCGAAAATCTAGGTATCACCTTTACGTGGTCTAATGAAGCCAACAAGTTTGATTTCTCAAATGAAATGGAATTTGTGCTTTTTGGTGTGACTGATCGCAGAGCAAACGTAGATAATTACAGCGTGACTTATGCTTTTAAAGACGAGAAATACCGTGACAACTATATTATTGATTACGTAAGAGAATCTGTCAACGTAGGAGTATACACGATCAATCCTAAAACTTTGTATATAGATTGGTCACAATCGGGTGACAATTGGTCAGAGGATGGCAAGAAGTATACATATGACGGCAATACTCCTGTTGTAAGACCGGTTGCGCCTGATACGTATGACGGTAAAGAGAACGTTGTCGTCATTGACGATGGCAATCGTGATAATATATCGTTGTCTCCAATTACGCTTACAGATTCTATCAAGGGCGTTTATACAGCAACGACGTCTTTGACAAATTCGCAAAATGCAGCAAACTATACTCTTGTAAATGCTAGCGAAAACTTTGAGGTGGTTGCAAGAAGAGTAGAGATCTACGTCCAAAATCAGACTGCGACTTACGGCAATGCATATACCGTGCCGTTGGGCAGGGCTTTGGTAGCGCCTACCAACGCAAATGCAATGTGGGATTATGCAAGCGCTGAAGAGAACACACATTTCATTGGCGACCATTATTCAAGTTTCTGTCTCACGTCAGACGCTAGACGCGCCGAAGGCGAGCCGCTCGTAGATGCAGGAAAGCACGAAATTAGAGTTGAGCCTCTTGCAAACGCCAACGCTGATATCATTAAGAACTATGAGGTATCTGTAGTTACAGAAGGCGCTCCTGAGAATATGCAGGCAATCTTTGAGATCACGCCTGTAGACATTCACTATATGGGCAGACAGTTCAATATTGACAGTGACAATTCTCAAGAAAATAAGTTTATTACGACAGCGCAAGTAAGAGAGAGAATATCCACAAGTTATGGCACTCCAATAGACGAATTTAGCGTTCGTATGACTGATCTTTATAAGAATGACGGTACTGAAGACGTTGAGTTTAGCGAAAGTCTTAATTTTGTATCGCAAACTAGCGTGCCGGAATCAGTCGGCAGATACTACGTATGGGTAGAAATTAAACATCAAAATGCCAACGGTAACAGCAACTACAATGTGTTTACCGCAAAGGTAGAAGTCAATATTTTGACAGGTTGGATATCTATTATCATCAGCGAGGGTATCAAGAATGCTGAATACGGCGAGAAAACTCACTCTTCGCAGAAATTGGTTGATGAATTGACTTTCTCAAAAATCGACGGTATACCTACCGGCTCTGGATTGGATGGCGATTACAAAGATCTTGAGTCCGCGCTTGCTGATTTGAAGAAGTTTGTTGCCGACGGCAACGTGACTTTCTTCGTAGGCGTGGGCAATACGGCCGACAAGATGACAGACAACCGTTCTTACGGCGATTATTCGATATATATTGAAGTTAAAGATGGCTTTGAGTATCAGAATTTCCGTTTCTTGCCAAAGAATTCAGGAGACGTTCATACCTCCAATATCAACGCTTATAAGGTAGGCAAGAGATATATTGATATCGATTGGGGAGAAATGAACGAAGTATACGGCGAGCACGGCGATACTTCCAACAGTCATACTTATACTCTTAAAAATCTTTACGGTAGCGACAAAGTTGACGTTAATATTGCATATTATATGCTTGTAGGCGAGAATGATTGGCAACCTGTCGGTGAACACGTAAGAAACGTCGGTACTTATAAAGCAGTCGTTGAGGGCGTGACGCATAACGATTACCAACTCCCTGAAAAGACGCTTGAAATAGTCTTCCAAGTTACGGCAAGACCTATTACGCTTGAGATTGCAGCGCGCGAACTCGTATACGGCTTGTCAGACAACGCTACGCGCGGAGGTGTCAATGGCTTCCTCAACAGAGCAATCGAAGGTCAGACTTT
This sequence comes from Clostridia bacterium, assembly GCA_029061605.1. Classification (GTDB taxonomy): domain Bacteria; phylum Bacillota; class Clostridia; order Christensenellales; family UBA3700; genus RACS-045. The sequence goes on from JAIDRT010000039.1 coordinate 25,740, forward strand.
CTATTCAATTGCTTCAAGCAGCGAATACGACAGTTTTGCTTACAGAGAAGACGCCGCTAATATCTTTAGATTTAAGATTGGCGACTATACGTTGGCTGACGGACTTAATTATCTTTCTGCAGATACCTATGACATTTTGGCAGAAAGTATCAATGAAAACTATGAGATAAATTACGTAAAAGCAGGCGTCTTGACAGTCAAGAAGTCTAATAGAGTGACATACGGTCAACAACAAATTGACTCTAAGATTTACAACGGCGGAGATATCAAAGTCGCTCCCGAAAACGTATTGAACAACATTATGTTGGCAGGTGACGGCGCTGCGCTCAATAGCGGAGTTAAAGTAGAGTATAAGTTGGCTGACGACGACGATAGCAAGTACAGTGCAGATTACGCAATAGAATCTGCGCTCAGAGGCGCGTACTCAGTCAATATTAAGGTCGACGCTCCAAACCACGAGATAACTGTATTTACCGTAAGTTTTATCGTTGAGAGAGCGCGCGTAGTGATCAAGATGCATTCCACGACCAAGACCTACGGCGACACCGAGGATGAGTTGTTTGCTCAAGACGGCGAAGTGGATAATTTCAGCGATTGGCTTAAGAAGCATTGCGGTATCGACATCAAGGCTTATGACGAAAAGGGCAATGAGATAACCGTGGCAGGGCTTGAGGACGACTTTGTATTTAAAGTTATCCAAAAGGGACAGGGCAATGGCGACGCGCTTGCAGTAGGAAAGAATCCTATAGGTACGTATAGAGTATATCACTGCGACAATGAAACGCTTGAGGATACAAAGTATATTATAGATTATTATCAAGAGCCGGGCGCCGAGGCTAAGTGTAACGCAGAGGCTTATGAGATCACAAGAAGAGAAGCCAAAGTGAATTGGGAGTTCAATGGCGCTATCGACGTAGACAATCACAAATTTGAATACTCCAACAGCGCTCCTGATATCAAGGCTTATATCACGCTTGTGGGCGAGATTGGAAAGACGAGCGTTCCGACGACGAGCCTTGCAAGAGGAAGTTACTCTGATAAAGAGAGAGCAACTGCTATCAACGTAGGTTTGTATACAGAAAAGGTCGAAGTAGACGGATCGTTTGCGCTTTACGCAGAATTGAGCAACTACTACTTCACAAATGATACGTTTGACTTTGAGATCGTTAAGAAAAAAGCAACTGTAACCATCAAGAATCAATCTTTCGTATACGGCGCAGAGGCAACTAAAGTCGGCAATTGGAAGAATTATATAGGATATACGAGCGACGTTGAATTCGTCGGTCAGCCTATCGAATTGACAGTTGAAGCAACTACGGACAAAGCATATTACGGCGTGGGCGAATATCATATCATTGGTAAGAATACATCAGGTAATTATGCAGTTGAGTTCAAGGGCGAGGGTAGCAATGAAGAATACGCTATCTTTGAAGTAACAGGCGCAACTATCGAAATCAACGCTTCAAGATATCCTGTAAGTTACGACGGCAAAGTCTTCAGCGCTGACGTAAAGAGTATTTTGGCAAGTGAAAAGGCATACACCATTGCAGGTGATGTGTCTTGGAACGACGCAATCGTCACTTATAAGCAAGCCGACGGAAGTTATACAGGCGTCATTCCTACTATTGATGGAGTGACTGGCAGCACAGGTTATAACGTTGAATACAAAGTTCAACTTGCCAACCATACTGAACAAACCGGCACATTGACTATAGAAGTTCGTCCGGCAAGAGTAGTTATCAATATTTCCAAGGGCGCAACAAGCGTATACGGAGACGACTTGCTCTCTTCAGACAAGTTGTTTGAGATGACCAAGGCTACTTTGGATAGAGAAGAATCGACGATTGACGTTGATATCAAATCTATACTTACGCTTAAGGTAGACGCAAGCGGCGCTGTAAATGCAGGACTTTATAATATAGAATATCAATTGTTGCCTCAATTCAATTCGTTGTATGCGATAGAACTTGTTGGAGCAGTTGACGCTTACGAAGTCACTTCAAGACAATTGACTGTGACGTGGAATTACACAGAAGCGTTTGAGTACAACGGCATAGGACATATCGTTACGGCTACGCTCGACGGCGTGCTCTCAGGCGATAGCGTAGAAGTGGGCAACTATCAAGGCAACAGCGGCGTCAACGCTGGCACTTATACAGCAATTGCCGCAGGTTTGACCAACCACAACTACACGCTTGGCAAAGCCGCTACGCTTGAGTGGAAGATTGAGCCAAAGGCTATAGAAGTAGAATGGGCTGAAGACGTCTTCACCTATAACGGCGAGGCTCACGAACTTAGCATACCAACTATTAAAGCAAATCAATTGATCGGCAACGACAGTTGCGAGATTATTGTTAATGCTCAAGATAGAGTCAATGCAGCAGAGCATACCGTTACGGCAGAAAGCACCAATCGTAACTACGTAGTAAAGAATAATACTTCTAACTTCGTTATCAATCCCGCTCCAATAACTATTACTTGGGACGAAACGGCATTGACTTACAACGGTACTGCGCAAGCGCCTACGGCAATAATCAATGCAGGACAACTCTTTAATGACGATAAGTGCAACGTTGTTGTAACCGGTGCTGAAACAAACGCAGGACAAAATTATACGGCTACGGCTGCGGTTGACAACTCCAACTATATTATTGTTGAAAATGATAAGAAGACGTTTGCAATTGCCGCTAAGGCCATCACGTTTACTTGGATGGAGCAGACAAAGAATCTCACGTATACCGGTCAACAACAAGTTCCGACCGCAGTTGCAGTCGGCGCAGTTGAAGGCGACGTAGTTGAGTTTGAGATCACTGTCGGCAACGAAAACGACGGTATCAACGTCGGCGAATATACCGCTGTCGTAACAGGCGTCAAGGCTAATCCTAACTATGTCGTTGATAGCGTAAATCAGACGAGTATGTCGACGAGTTACACAATTGTCAAGGGCACGAATGAATTTACAGTTCTTACCGCGCCTGATAAGACGGTTGACAAATTGCCTTGGAGCGGAAGTGACAAACCGCAATCTAAGTGGGGCGAAGTAGTTGTCAAGTATTACACTGACGCGGCTTGCACGCAAGAAGTTACGGATATAAGCAGCGCAGGCGAAGGCACCTATTGGGTAGTAGTCTCTGTTGCAGGTACTAACAACTATGACCAAATCAGCCAAACCTTTGAGGTTGTGCTTGAAGGCGGTCTTAATATCGTGATCGTCATTGTCGGCGCTATCCTTTCACTTGCATTGCTCGTGAGCGCATTTGTAGTAGTAAAATTAACTAATAAGAAAAAACAACAAGGAGGCGCTGTATGATAAATTTGATAAGCGCACTTACCCTTACGGCAAAACTCGGCATTTGCATTGCAGTGTTTGCAGTGTTGATTGTCGCAGAAATACTTGCATTGGTTATGCTAGTAAAGTGGAAAAAGAATTATAAATCTGCTGTTGCAGTCAAAGAGACGAGCAATGTGCAAAATGCGACTGAGGAAATTCCTCAGACCGTACGCGAAGAAGCCTTAGAGGAACAGCCTCAAGAAGGCAAAGACGAAGAGATTGCTCCTGCAGAAGCGCAAGAAGCGATCACAGAAGATACTCCTGCAGAAAATGAGCCACTTGGCTCTATAGAGGACTCTCAAGTTGAGAACGTCACTGAGACTGAAAGTGCAGAAGTTGTTGAAGAAAGTAAAGACGCGGAAGTCGCAGAAGAAAGTCAAGAGACAGCAGAAACTCAAGAAGAGGTCAAGCAAGAGGAAGAAGTTGCTCAGTCAAGCGACAACAAGTGGTCGGCGTTTGCATTTGCTCCCCTTATGTTGCTGTCTGCGACAGCGCAAGCAACATCTTTGAGATATCTTTTGTACGCGTTGATTGGCGTATCGGTTGTGCTTGCAGCCGCTGTGCTTGCTACGGCAGTTATCTTTTCTAAGTCTTTGACAAAGGCTCCTAAAGAAGAGCCGGCAGAACAACCTGCTCAAGAGCCTGCTGTTGAGGAAACTGCGCAAGAAGAGCCTCAACCTATTGTTGAAGAGGTCGAAGAGCCTGTTGAAGAACAAATTGCTGATGACGAGATCACCGCAGAAGAGGTAGAGGAGCCAATCGTCGAAGAAGAGCCTATCGTCGAGGAAGAGCCAATCGTCGAGGAAGAGCCACTAGTCGAGGATGATACTCTCGAGGAAGAAGACCGTCTAGTGCTGGAAGATAGAATGGGGGTGGGGGGGGGGGG
>JAIDRT010000004.1 GCA_029061605.1 Clostridia bacterium
ACGATATTCTTACAGGTAAGAAGACTCCAAAGGAAATAGGATATGAAGATCCTCAAAACTTTGAACTTTCTATCAACCAAACGGTTGCAAGCGAAATAGGTTTTACAATTCCGCAATCTGTATTGGATAAGTTAGCGAAGTAAATTACGCAACGACAATTTCTGCGGATGTCTTATCATCCGCAGATTAAGGTGAATTATGGTATTTTTTGACACACTATTGACAGGTGTAAATCAAGGATTGCTATGGGCAATTATGGCGATAGGAGTATACATATCCTATCGTATTCTTGATTTTGCCGACTTGACAGTTGAGGGTAGTTTTGCCACAGGTGGCGCAACTGCCGCAATAATAATGACTTTGAGCAAGGATTTTGTTGCAAAGGGAGCCGGTCAAGGCACTTTTATGGCAATAATTGCGCTTTTGGTGGCAATGGTCTTAGGCGGTTTGGCAGGACTTGTCACAGGACTTTTGAATACAAAACTCAAGATTGCGCCTATTTTGGCAGGTATTCTTACAATGACCGGACTTTATTCCATAAATATGTTGATTATGGGAATAGGAACCGGTAATGCTATGCCCAACATTGGACTTGGTCCAGTAGGTACGCTGTTTACGAAAATCGAAGATTTTATGCCGATTGGACGCAACTGGGTAATCTTTATTGTAGGCTTTTTAGCGGTTGCAATAGTTATAGGTATTATTTACTGGTTCTTTGGCACTGAGACAGGTAGCGCAATGCGTGCAACCGGTAATAACGAGAAGATGGCAAAGGCGCAGGGTATCAATACTCAGAGTTCAAAAATACTTGGTTTGGTCATCTCAAATGCGCTTGTCGCATTGTCCGGCGCATTGATTACGTTTCAACAGAGCAGTTCGTCCAACACGATGGGCGTCGGGTCTATCGTTGCAGGATTGGCGGCAATAATCATAGGCGAGGGAATTTTGTCAGGCAAATTTCCATTCTGGGTCAGACTTATTAGCGTTGCGCTTGGAAGTATAATATACCGTATTATTATCGCTTATATTTATTTGACAAACATCAGTTCTGAATACGTAAAACTTTTGACGGCAATACTCGTAGTCGTTGCGTTGTCAATACCTCTTATCAAAGAAAAAGTAAGCAAAGTGTCTCGCAAATCCAAGAAAGGCGACGGCAATACGCCGTCTGGCGATGTAGATACTGCAAAAGAAGAAAAGATTGCAACAGACGCGGACGTCAGCGAAGAATTGAGCGAGGCGACGGCGACGCAAGATAAGCAAGCGGAGCAGACCGTTGCGGGCGAAGAGTCAAATCTCGTCGGGGAGGTGTGATATGTTGGAACTTCAAGGAATACACAAGACTTTCAATATAGGCACCGTCAATGAGAAGAAGGCGCTTGCAGATCTCAATCTCAAGATCAATGACGGAGACTTTATCACTGTCATAGGCGGCAACGGAGCGGGTAAGTCAACAATGCTCAATATTATTGCAGGCGTATTTACTCCTGAAGAAGGTAAAATCACTATCGACAACAACGGCATTGTTGACATCACCAAGATGCCTGAGTACAAGCGCGCCGCTATGATAGGCAGAGTGTTTCAAGACCCTATGGTAGGTACCGCCGCAAATATGAGCATAGAGGAGAATTTGGCGCTTGCCAACAGACGTGGTAAAAGACGCGGACTTCGTTGGAACATAACAAAAGAAGAGAGAGAAATCTTTAGAGAAAAACTCAAGATGCTTGATCTCAATCTTGAGGATAGAATGACGACAAAGGTCGGATTGCTTTCGGGCGGTCAGAGACAGGCATTGACTTTGCTTATGGCATCGCTTATTAAGCCGAAAGTATTGTTGCTTGACGAGCATACGGCGGCGCTTGACCCCAAGACCGCAAGCAAGGTATTGAGTCTTACTGACGAAATTACAAGCAAGGATAAGATAACCACCGTTATGATAACTCACAATATGAAAGACGCCATAACGTATGGCAACAGACTTGTAATGATGATGAATGGCAATATAATTTATGACGTAAGCGGAGAAGAAAAGAAAAACCTCACAGTGCAAGACTTACTTCTCAAGTTTGAGCAAAACAGCGACGGCGAATTTGCCAATGACCGTATGCTTTTGTCCTAGAAGTTGCATTGAAGACAATCCTCAAAAAATGGTTTTCACAGGCTTTCCAATTGGAAAGCCTCATTATATTTGTCTTAAAACCCCAAACATAAAGCCAAAGATATTGCTTTATTTTATATTTTATATTATAATATAGTTATGTTTGATGAGTTTATGACAGACTATTTGAACTCCTTTGATAAGTTGGCGTTGGCAATCAGCGGCGGCAGAGATTCTATGGCGCTGCTGCATTGGTTTTGCCTCAACTTCTCAAAAGATAGATTTTTTGTCATAACAGTGCATCACAACTTACGTGGCGACGAGGGCAGAAGAGACAGGGATTTTGTCATTGATTATTGCAAATCGCGCGGCGTAGAATGCAGAGTATATGAAGAAGATATTCCCACGTTTTGCAAGGCAGGCGGTTATACCGTTGAGCAGGGTGCGAGAATAAGACGCCGTCAGATATTTGCCGACGTAGTTGAAAGCGGACTGGCGCAAAGAGTAATTACGGCGCATCACGCGCAAGACCAAGTAGAAAGCGTGCTTATGCACATATTCCGCGGCAGCGGTATCAAAGGTCTTATGGGTATGAGCCTTGACGACGGATTGCTTTTGCGTCCTATGTTGAAAGTGTCGAGAGAGCAAGTCGAGGAGTATATTCTCGCAAACGATATTCCTTACGTAGACGACTCTTCTAATGACAGCGGGGATTATACTCGCAATAAATTGCGATTGCAGATATTGCCTTTGATAAGAGAGGCATACGGCGGAGCAGACAACAATATCTTGAGATTGTCCGAAAGAGCTGCCGAGATATGCGAGTTTTTGGACGAGCGGAGCGGCAATTTTACCGTCAAACAAGACGAGGCGTATATACCTATTGAAGTATTGCAAGGAGAGAAAGTTATTGCGGCTAATACTGTAATAAATGCCGTCGATAGCATCACCACGAGAGTGGATTTGAGCCAAAAGCATATCAACGCGATAATCTCGCTTAAGGACAAGTCGACAGGCGCGAGCGTAAATCTTCCTTTTGCGCTCACGGCGCATAGAGAGCGGGAATTCGTCGTGCTTGCTAAATTGCAAGAGAAGATTTACAGCGGACGCATAGACGGATACGGCGATTACAATTTGGGCGAAGAGATTTTGAGATTGTCCAAGGAGCAAGTTGGCAAGTTGCGTTGCGACCTTGACAAACTTTGCGGTTGCGAAATACGCAACAGAAGGGCGGGAGATATATTCAAGAGATACAAAGGCGCAACCAAAAATCTTGGGGATTATCTTACGGATATAAAAGCGCCCAAACGAATTAGGGACAGTATTGTCGTACTTGCAAAAGAAAATGTCGTGTACGCGCTTCCGCAATACGAGATAGCGGACGCAGTAAAGATAGACGAGAGTACTAAAAACGTAGCGTATATGACGATTATAAAGAAAAATAATTGACGTTAATTAAAATAAACGACGAAGGATGACGGTATGGAAAGGATAAGTCGCGTATTGATAGACGAAGAAAAAATCGCTAAGAGAGTTGCAGAACTTGGCAAGCAAATCGAGCAGGACTATGCAGGAAAATGTCCTGTCGTAGTCGCAATACTAAAAGGATCTATAATTTTTTACGGAGATTTGGTACGTAAGATAAATCTGCCTATGAGATTTGATACGATGGCAGTGTCTAGTTACGGCTCCGGCACGGTGTCTAGCGGCAACGTCAAGATAAAAAAGGATTTGTCAAAAGATATCAACGGCGAAGACGTGTTGTTGATAGAAGACATAATAGACAGCGGTAACACTATGAAAGCGCTCACGGCTTTGCTAGAGCATCGTGGCGCAAAGAGTATCAAGGTGTGTTCATTTTTGGACAAGCCCAGCCGTAGGACTGCGGATTTTGAGGCAGACTACGTTGGATATTCCATACCCGACGAATTTGTCATAGGCTACGGATTGGATTACGACGAGAAGTACCGCAATCTTCCGTACGTCGGCGTACTAGAAATAACAGATTGACGAGGATTAAGATTGTTTGACGAAAAGACGAGAGTTGAACTCCAAGAACTTGCAAGTTATTTTCCTATAGATAAGCCGCTCTATGCCGTAGGCGGCTGCGTAAGGGATCATTTAAGGGGAAAAGGTTGTTATGATATCGATCTTGCGGGCGGAGTTAAGCCAGAAGAACTTATTGAGATATTAAGTAAATCTTCCTTTGGAGTGGTGAGCGCGTCTCCGAGATTGGGGACGGTCGTTATAAAGGGAAAAAGTACCTATGAATATACGACTTTCCGCATTGACAGTTATCCTTCGGGAAGCGGAGTTCATACGCCTACCCAAGTGGAATTTACTGACGATTTGACAACAGACGCAAAGAGGCGCGACTTCAAGTGTAACGCGATATATTACAATATCAAAGACGCTCAAATCATAGATCCGTTGGGCGGAATAAAGGACATTGAGCATAGCGTATTGTCTACGACAGTCGAGCCTGACACGGTATTGTCTCAGGACGGCTTGAGAATATTGAGGCTTGCGCGATTCGTATCTACTTTGGGATATGAGATCGAAGAGCAAACTTACGATAGCGCCAAGAGGCTTGTATGTAGGCTCAACGAGATAAGCGTAGAGAGAATAAGAGAAGAACTCAACAGAATTTTGTCAGGCGAGCATTGCTATAAAGCATTGTGTCTTTTGCGTGATATCGGGGCGTTTAAAATCATATTGCCAGAACTCGCGGCAAATGATGGCGTACCGCAAAAGGCTGAATATCACAAATATGACGTGCTTGAGCATACTTTCAAAGTCGTTGAGGCGTGTCCTCCGCAAGTGAGACTGGCGGGATTGTTCCACGATATAGCAAAGGGAGTATGTCAGGCAAAAGACGGAAATATGTATTTTCATAATTTGGTCGGCGCAGAAATGACGGGGGAGATTATGACGAGGCTCCAATATTCCAACCGCCAGATAGAGCGTACAACGCGAATGGTCAAGTTGCATATGTTTGACATCAACGGCAATACAAAGGAGAGCAAGTGCAGAAGATTCATTGCAAACAATCTTGACATATTTGACGATATGCTTGACCTTTTTGAAGCAGATTGTATAGGTACAGGATATTTTCAAAGTTCGAGGACTGCGGAAAAGTTGAGAAAAATATACGCCAAGATGCTTGACGAAAAGGTTCCTATGAGTATCAAAGAACTTGCTATCAACGGCAAAGATCTGCAATCGCTTGGCTATGACGGCAGAGAGATAGGTCAGACGCTCAACGAGATATGGGATATTGCTTTGAGAGGCGGTATAGTCAACAGAAAAGATGCTCTTATGGGCATTGCGGAAAGAAAAATAAAACAGGTGAAATAAATGGAAAAGGCATTATTGATTGTAGCGATAATATTGCTTGGTGTGAGCGTTGTTTTGGGCATCGTCAATCTTTTGTCGTCTAAGAAAAAGAATAATGGTGCAAGGGGTGGAGAAGACGTTATGGGCGAAATTGATACGCTCAACAACAATCTCAACGAAGTAAAAAATCTTATCAACGAGCATACCACAAAAGAAAAAGAAAATTTGTCTTCCAATCTTACCAACGTGATAAATACTTCAAACACTTCTATGGCGTCAATGTTGGACTTTTATATGAACGGTTTTAAGGACACGTTAAAAGACAATCTTACCACGACTAAAGAGACGTTGGAAGAGATACGCAGAGAGATGAAGAGCGCGACGGCAGATATGAGCAAAGGGACGGCAGAATCTCTCAATTTACTCAAAAGCGAGATGCAAGACGCGCTTGATAAAATGAGCAAGACTATAGAAAAGTCTCTTGACAGAATTGGCGACGACCTCAAGCAGTCGCTCAAGGAGGTGCGAGACGACAACAGAAGTCAACTTGAGAGAGTGCGCGACAACAATGCCGCTCAACTCGAGAAGATGCGAGAGACTGTCGACGAAAAACTCACTTCTACTCTCAACAGTAGAATCACGAGCGCTTTTGAAGTAGTTCAAAAGTCTATCGACAGCGTGCAACAAGGCTTTGGCGAAATGAAAGAGTTGACTGGCAAGGTTGGCAATCTCAACAAGATGTTTTCCAACGTCAAGACGAGGGGCGGTTGGGGCGAAGTTGCGCTTGAGAGCCTTCTTGACCAGATCTTGTCGCCAGAGCAATATCAAAGGCAGTTTAGACTTGACAGAAATTCTCAAGAAATGGTTGACTTTGTCATTGTTATGCCGGGACAAAGCGGAGAGGTTTTGTATTTGCCGATAGACTGCAAATTCCCGCTTGACCGTTACGTCGAACTCGTCAATGCAAGTGAGAGCGGAGATCCGTTGAGTATAGAAAATGCCAGAAAAGAACTCGTTGCTCAAATTAAGAAAGAGGCTAAGAGCATATCGCAAAAGTATATAAGGATCAACGCTACGACGCCTTTTGCGGTGATGTATTTGCCTAGCGAAGGCTTATATGCTGAGATTGCAAAGGACAGCGCGCTGACTGCGCAAATACAGAATGATTATCACGTGACGATATGCGGACCTACTACCGTAACGGCGCTTCTCAATAGTTTGCAAGTTGGTTTCACCACGCTCAAGATACAAAAGCAAAGCGGCGAGATCGCAAAGACGTTGCAACAGTTCCAGAAGGATTTCAGAAAGTATACAGAACTTGTCTCTAAGGTAAAAGGACAGGCTGAGACGGTAGTCAAAAATATAAGCGAAATGGAAAAACGTAACGAATTAATCAACAAAAGGCTTGCAAAAGCAGGCGGAGAATTGCCGCAAGAGGAAGAAGAAAAGTTGATTGCGAGCGACGTGGACGATATAGGAGAATGATGAAGATAGATTTGCACGTACATAGCGTATTGAGTGACGGCACAGACACGCCGGAGGCAATAGTTGACAAGGCTCAAAGTCTTGGCATAAAGTGTCTGTCTATCACGGATCACGATTGCATTAAGGCAAATGCGACCGCCAAAGAATATGCCGAGTCCAAGGGCATACAATATATCAACGGCGTTGAGTTGTCGACGTTTTCCACGCAAGAAATACATATTTTGGGTTACGCCTTTGACGAAAACGACGCTATGCTTTTGGAGAAACTGGATTATTTTGAGAACAAGCGAAAGGAGAGGGCTGGGCTTATCCTAGATAGGCTATATAGTTTGGGTATTAAGATAGACAGAGATGCATTGCCGACTGACAGCGCAAGCGTTGGAAGACTGCATATAGCAAAACTTATGGTGTCGGCAGGGTACGTGTCGAGTATCCCCGAAGCCTTTGACAAATATCTCGGCGCAAATGGAAAGGCGTATTATCCGTCAAAGAGAATCACTCCCATTCAGGGAGTGGAACTTATCAGCAAAGCGGGAGGTTTTGCTGTCATTGCGCATCCGTTGAGATTTGTTCAGCAGCGCAAGTTGGAGCCGCTTGTTGAGGGATTGAAGGCATTTGGGCTTGCCGGAGTAGAAGCGTATTATCCGACGCACGACGAGATGATGAGCAAGACAATTTTATCTATAGCAAAACGAAATAGGCTTATTGCCACTGGTGGAACTGACTATCACGGCGGCAACAGAAATATAGAGTTGGGCAGTGTGGAATACAGATTAGACGGATATACTGCTTCCAAACTTGGTATAAGGCAATAAAGCAATAACGCTTTAAAATATATTATAAGGGAGAACAAGATTATGATACTTACATTCAAACAAAAAATGATGTCTTTTGCAGGCAAGTATGAGGTGTATGACGAAGAGGGGCAGGTAGCCTACAAGATTCAAGGCAGAGTTCGTATACCTAAGAGATATGACATCTACAATGCGCAAGGCGAAAAGATTGCGGCGCTTAAGTCAAAGTACTTTGATATTATGCCTCAATTCAGACTTTTCATTGGCGATCAAGAAGTGGGCAGAGTAAAGAAAAAATTTGCTTTCTTTGCGCAAAAGTTCAATGTTGATTGCAACGGTTGGAAGATAGACGGCAATATTATCGGTTGGGACTATTCGATTGTAGACGCCAACAATGCTTTGGTTGCGTCAATGGAAAAGAAGTTGTGGCATATGACTGACCAATACGTGCTCAATATCGTTGATCCAAAAGACGCGCTTTTGGTGCTGATGATTGTATTGGCAATCGACGCAGAAAAAGAAGGGCATTGATGTGCTGTACCCGCTAAAGGCACTATGGGGCGCATCTAAATGCGTCCTACGGCTGTCTTTTCCTTTTAAGAAATTGCGCCCCATAGAGCCTTTATCGGGTATCAGTGTGAATACTAGTAGATGCATTTTTTTGCGGTTGTCTTTTCCTTGCCGCTTGGTCGACGTGTATAGCGATATAGTAACTTGGAGATAGAATATCGTTCTTATTGCCAAAATTACGTGGTTATAAAAATTTTATCAACTTATCAATATTTGTTATATATTTAAGTATAATTCGTATTTTTGACTTTATATCGTTGACATAAATATCTATATTAAGTCATAATATTATCGGATATTCGGTGGCGTTGCCGTCAAATACTCCTCAAAACAATGAGATGTGAAAGAATATGAAGAATGTTTTTATAGTAAATCCTACGGCAGGAATTAAAAATCCATTTGCCGACATAGAATCCAAACTCAAGGAAAGACAAGGGTTTGATTATGAGATTTATGTTACTCAATCAAAGGGCGACGCAACGAGATACGTTTCGCAGAAGTGTCGTGAATGTGATGAAGATATTACTTTTTATTCTTGCGGAGGAGACGGCACTCTCAACGAAGTCGCAAGCGGTATGGTAGGGCACGACAATGCCATATTGGCTATATATCCCAGCGGCAGCGGCAACGATTACGTTAAGTATTACGGCGACAAGCAGGAGTTTCTCAATATTGACAATCTCATTGAAGGCAAAGAGACTAGGATAGATTTGATACAAGTCGGAGACAGATATGCCGTCAACGCCTGCCACTTCGGTTTGGACAGCGCAGTCGCAAAGAAGATGATTGAGGTCAAGCACAAAAAGATCATTGGTGGCAAAAATGCCTACAATACCGGCGTGTTATACGCGCTTTTTACCGCTCTTAAGACTAAGTGTAGAGTAATAGGCGACGGAGAGCCTCTCAACGACGATAAGATTCTTATTTGCACTTGCGTCAATGGAAAGTACGTCGGCGGATCTTATAAGTGCGCGCCTAGATCGCTCAATGATGATGGGTATATGGAAGTTTGCTGTATAAAGCCAGTGTCAATTTTTAAATTTTTGAAGTTTATGAAGCATTATAAGGCAGGAGATTATCTTGATATGCCAGAACTTGCTTCTTATCTTACTTACAAGAGATGTCAAAAGGTAGAGATTATCGGCGGACAGAAAAACTTTATAATCAGTCTTGACGGAGAAGTTGTTGCCGGCGATAGTTTTGAAGTAAATATCTTAAAAGGCGCTTTGCGTTTTATAGTACCAAAAACTCTTTGCTAATAACAGATGTCGCATAGATTTATTTATATTTATTCTAAAAAGTATTTTAATACACAAATTTAACATAAATATTGCAAAATTTACATAATAAATTTATTGAAAAATTCTCTTATATTTTTTATAATTTGTTTAAGGAAAAATACGGTAAACTTGACAGTAAAATAAATTACCGTTTATAAGGAAGTGGATGGAAAAATTAAAAGCAGAACTTTGGGACAAGGTTCAATACATTTTTAGAAATTATTATGACAGAATGATTCACGCGTCGATAGTATATGACGGCAATATTGATTTGGATATTTTGCGAAAGTCGATTTATTGCGTTGTGACGCACTTTCCAATATTGCGTTCGACTTTTCATAGCAGTGTTTTAAATCCCCATTGGGAAGTCAACGAAGATTATACAGTCGAAGAGATGGCGAGCAAAGTTATTTGCGACGATCTTCAGTCCAGCATTCTTTCTTCACTCTCAAAAGAGATAAGTTACAAAGAAAAATTACAATTTGAGATAGTCGCGCATTATTCAGGCGGAAGAAGCGCCATATCCGTGCTAGTCAATCATATGTGTTTGGACGGAGCAGACTTCAAATATTTTATTTGCAAGATTATTGAAGGTTACAATTTGATGGCAAAGGGCGGAGACGTTGCAGACCTTCAATTGAAAGACGGCTCTCGCGATTATTCGCAATTATACAAGGATATGAGCGAGGAAGAGGCAGAAGAGGCTAGGAAGTTGTATAAAAACGTGTCGCATACAGGCGTCAAAAATAAGTTTGATTTTACTGACGATAAAGATTGCACTACGAGATTCAACTTTAAGAAATTATCAAGCCAAACCGTTCAGGCTCTCAAGGCAAAGGGGAAAGAATACGGCGCCACGCTCAACGACGTGTTTATGACAGCATACGCAAGGGCAATATCCACGCGCCTTGCGCCAAGTGAAGACAAAAGACTTGTCGTCACAAGTATGAAAAATTTGCGCGACCATATAGAATCAAAAAATTCTGAGAGCATAACTAATCTTACCGGATTTATGCCTTGCGTTCTTGACGAAGTTGGAGAGACGTTCTGCGATACGTTGCGTATGGTTTCACAAAAAAACAATGAGTCCAAAGAGGATAAGTTTTGCGGACTTTACGGCATACCTTTGTTGGCATTGGCGTTTAAAATATTCCCTTATTCAATTGCAGAATTTGCAATAAAGTTAGGCTATGAAAATCCGCTTATCGGTATGTCAAATATCGGCGTGATACCCGAAGAGTACGTAGAACTAGACGGACTTACGTGCATTGATACTTTTATGACCGGAGCAACCAAGTTCAAACCGTATATTCAACTTACCAGCACTACGTTCAAAGGCGTCACGACGCTTTGCATTGCCCAAAAGTGCAGTGATGAAGACGAGCGAAGGATTCGTGAATTGTTGGACGCGATTGAAGTTGAACTCAATGATTTCTTAAATATGCAGTAGCGTAATTAAATCGTTAATAACGGCGTCAGAATTCGGCGCTGTTATTTTTTGTTGTAAATCATTAAAAACGGTTGACAATATAAAATAACACTGTTATAATAACCTTGTTATCAAAATAGGAGTAAAGAAATTGCGTAGAAAGAACGAACTTGCCGTAGATAAAATATTGGAATGCGCTAAAGAAGAGTTTATGGAAAAAGGCTTTGAGGGCGCGTCTATGCGTACCATTGCTGAACGCGCAGGGTATACTACCGGAATGGTATATGCAAGATTTGCTGACAAAAGTCAACTTTTTAAAGAACTGGTAGAAGAATCGGCTGACAAACTCTTTAATTACTTTTCCAACTCGGAGGATGAATTTGCGCAGTTGCCGCCGCAAAATCAATATAACGAAATGCATACTTATGTTGAATCCAAAGTAGACGAGATGATAGATATTATTTATGACAACTTTGACGCTTTTAAACTCATTGTGTGCAAGAGCGCAGGTAGTGGCTACGAGTATTATATAGATAAAATGATAGAAATTGAGACGGCGAATACCGTGCGATTTATAGACGCTTTGAATGCTGCTGGAATCAAGTTGAACGAGGTTAGAGCAGATTTAAGTCATATGCTGTCGAGCGCAATGTTTAACGGTATTTTTGAAGTAGTGGCGCACGATCTGCCTAGAGAAGAAGCGAGAGGGTATATCAAACAAGTGCAAGACTTCTTCAACGCCGGATGGGATAGACTTCTTGGATTGCCGTCCAATTGGAAGAGTTCGTTAAAATAAGTTAAGATAGAGATTATAAATCTCTTTTTTAACAGATGTATGTTAGCAATTGCTAACAAAAAAAATAAGAAAAAATTATTAGGAGGTTTATATGAAACTAATCCAAACAGGAGGTAGTAACAATGAAAAAGAAAAATAGCAACTTGTCTGAACTTATGCAGTTCGCAGGCAAGCACAAGTACCTAACTAATTCGTCGTGGGTACTGTCAGTAATCAGCGCCGCGCTTGCGCTCGTGCCGTTCGTCTATATCTTCTTCATAATCAAGGAAGTTATAGAAGTGGCTCCCGATTTTTCGCAAGCCACGCATATCGTATTCAACGGTTGGATGGCGGTAGCGTTTGCAATTGCGTCGATAATAGTTTATTTCGGCGCGTTGATGTGTTCGCACTTGTCGGCGTTCCGCATTGCCGGTAATATTAGAAAAAAGACTATGAAGCACATTACCCAACTTCCGCTGGGATTTATCGGAGAAGCGGGCAGCGGTAAGGTGCGACGTATCGTCAACGAAAGCAGTAGGGCAACAGAGACCTTCCTCGCGCATCAATTGCCTGATATGGCGGGCGCAGTCGCAACCCCTATCGGTATGATAGTTATGCTGTTTTTGTTCGATTGGAGATTTGGACTTATCAGTCTCGTGCCGGTTATCGTAGGCTTCTTATGTATGTTTAAGATGGCGGGACCAAGTATGGCTGAAGATATGAAGAAATACAACAGCGCGCTTGAGGATATGAATAATCAAGCGGTGGAGTATGTCCGCGGTGTACCTGTAGTAAAGACTTTTGGACAGACGGTACATTCTTTTAAGAAATTCAAAGGTTCAATAGACAATTATTACAAATTTTGTGTGTCGTATTGCAAAAAGTGTCGCGGACCTATGCTTTGGTTTACGACGCTTATCAACAGCGCGTTTGCATTTTTGATTGCGCTTGTGCTGATTCTTGCAGGTGGCCAGTCTATTGCTCAGAACGTACTTCTCAACTTTATCTTCTACGTGATATTTACGCCTATTATAACGACGGCGCTCACCAAGGTAATGTATATGAGCGAAAACGGTATGATAGTTGCCGACGCGCTTGAGCGTATCCATTCTATACTTGACTTGAAGCCGCTACCTGAAGTTGAGAAGAGTATGCAACCGAAAGATAATTCAGTGCAATTTGAGGACGTCTCTTTCCGTTATTCCAATGCTCAAACTGACGCGCTTAAAGGCGTAAATTTCAGTGTCGGCGCGGGCGAAACAGTCGCTTTCGTAGGACCTAGCGGCGGCGGAAAAACTACGGTCGCCGGTCTCATATCAAGGTTTTGGGATACTCGCGAGGGCTCTGTCAAAATTGGCGGGATCAACGTCAAAGATATCAGGCACGAAGATCTTATGAATAACGTATCATACGTTTTTCAAGACAGTAGACTTTTAAAGACGTCTATTTTGGACAACGTAAGACTTGGCAATCCAAGCGCAAGCGAATCGCAGGTATTAAACGCTCTCCACAAAGCGCAGTGCAACGATATTATCGCAAAATTGCCTGACGGTATACACACAGTTATTGGAACTAAGGGCGTATACCTTTCGGGCGGAGAACAGCAGCGAATCGCCATAGCGCGCGTAATGCTCAAAAACGCTCCTATCGTCGTGCTGGATGAAGCGACGGCGTTTGCCGACCCTGAGAATGAGGCGCTCGTGCAGAAAGCCTTTGCTGAACTCAGCAAAGATAAGACGGTAATTATGATAGCGCACAGATTGACAACTGTGAAAAACGCAGACAGGATATTCGTACTTAAGGACGGTCGGATAGAAGAGTCAGGCACGCACGATCAACTAGTAGAGAGTAATTCGCTCTATGCAAAGATGTGGAAGGATTATCAGACTTCCATCAGTTGGAAGGTTTCAGCAAAAAACGTCAAAAGTAAAGTAAAAGGAGGCGTACAATGATAAAAGCAGTTATGAAAAAATTTGCGCTCTCGCGCGAAGGCGCAAAGGGATTTATTTGGGCGGTCGTTGCGTGTGTCGTACAGGACATTGCGTTTATGCTGCCAGTAAGTTTGCTGTATTTTCTTGTCAATGATTTTTTAAGCGGCAATCCAATACCAACGTCGCATTACTATCTATATGGTTTTGGCGCACTTGGCGCATTGCTTCTCATATTCTTTACGGCGTGGTGGAAGTACAATGCGACTTACTTCTCAACGTATAAAGAATCGGGCGTTCGCCGCATCCGTCTTGCAGAGAAGTTGAGAAAACTTCCGCTGTCATTCTTTGGCAAAAAAGATTTGGCGGATCTTACCAATACCGTTATGGGCGATTGCGCTACCACCGAACAGATGATGTCGCACTACGTCCCGCAGTTCTGGGGATCTATCATATCGACTTGCCTAATCGCTATCAGTATGTTCGTATTCGATTGGAGACTTGCGTTGGCGGCGCTTTGGGTATTGCCTATAACTCTCGTAATCGTCGCAGTGTCTAAAAAAGCGCAGACTTACTTTACGCTTAAGCAGACTCAAGCCCAAGTATCAGTTGAGGACGGCATACAGGAATGTCTGGATACCGTACGTGACTTAAAGAGCAATAATGCCGAAAAGAACTATCTTAAAGGTTTGGATAAAAAAATCGATTGCTTGGAAGTCAGACATATTAAGAGCGAACTTGGCTCAGCAGCCTTCGTAGTGCCGTCGTCTATGATATTGAAACTTGGTATTGCTACGGTCGCGCTCGTTGGCGGAATGTTGCTTATGAAAGGAACGCTGTCTTTGATAACATTCTTTACGTTCTTGCTGGTAGTGTCGAGAATTTACGAGCCTATGACTGGTACACTTCAAAACTTGGCGGCGATGAACTCATTGCAGGTAAATATCGATAGAATAAACGAAATGGATAATACTCCTGAACTAGGCGGATATACTGAGTTTGCTCCAAAAGGCTACGACATAGAGTTTAAGAACGTAGGTTTTGCATATAACAATAGTGAGACGGTTTTGGATGGAGTGTCGTTTACTGCAAAGCAAGGCGAAGTTACTGCGCTCATAGGAGAGAGCGGCGGGGGTAAATCAACGGCAGCCAAACTTGCCGCTAGATTCTGGGACGTCAACAATGGCGCCGTAACAGTCGGAGGCGTAAACGTCAAGAACGTCGACCCCGAAGTATTGTTAAAGGCGTATTCGATAGTATTCCAGGACGTAACGCTGTTCAATAATACCGTTATGGAGAATATCCGTATCGGCAGAAAAGGCGCGACTGACGAAGAAGTGTTGCGCGTAGCGAAAGAAGCGCAGTGCGACGAATTCGTAAGTAAGTTGCCAGAAGGATACCATACCGTAATCGGCGAAAACGGCTCTATGCTTTCAGGCGGCGAACGGCAGAGGATATCCATTGCCCGCGCTATGCTAAAAGACGCTCCAATCGTAATTATGGATGAAGCGACAGCGTCGCTTGACGCAGAAAACGAGACTGAAGTACAGACGGCGTTGTCTGCGTTAATAAAGGATAAGACTGTGCTAATTATCGCGCACCGTATGCGTACCGTCGACGGAGCAGAAAAGATTGTTGTACTTCAAGGCGGAAAAGTCGTCGAACAAGGCAGCCCTGAAGAACTCAAAGCAATTGGCGGAGCGTACGCAAAGATGCTTGCGCTTCAAACGTCAAACTTGTAATATATAAGAGGCGGGCGAATTATCGCCCTCCTCTTATATATTCAAACTGTAAAAGTAGTGTCTGCTTTACAAATCAAAATTAATCAGGTATAATAAAAGCATAAACGGAAGTTGGCGGAAGGTATACTATGATTAAATATCAAGAATCTGAAGAAATGTATCTTGAGACGATACTTTTGCTTAAACAAAAGAGCGCTAACGTTCACGCCGTCAACGTAGCGGAAGAACTTGGATATTCTCGCGCAAGCGTTTCGCGCGGAGTTAACTTACTTGTAAAAAAAGGATACATCTTGATTGCTCCAGATGGGAAGATAAGTTTTACTGCAGAGGGAAAAGTAAAAGCCGAGGATATATATGAGCGACATACTGTCATTACAAAATTACTGGTAAAGATAGGAGCGGACAGAGAAATTGCAGAAGATAACGCCTGCCGTATCGAACACGTTATAACTCCTGAATTATTTGAAGTGTTAAGAAAATACGTTAAAAATTATTAACAAAAATTAATTATTCGTTTCCACAATTTTCTTTGGTTATATTTTTAAAAGCATATTGAAAAATGCTTTTATATATGCTATAATTGCTATATGAAGATTTTATTTATTTGTATGTCTAACATTTGCAGGTCGCCTTATTGCGAATACGTGTTTAGAAGAATCGTTCAAGAAGACGAAGTTTTGTCAAAAAATATTGAGTGGGTCAAGAGTTCTGCGGTATTCAATAAGTCTTTTAGAATAAATCCAAAGTCGGAAAAAGTGCTGACTGACGAGGGATTTGACAGAGAGTACGTACTATCGCATAAGCCTACGTTTAAGTGGGGCAAGGGCAGGCAGTATTTCAAAGACGCGGATATCATCATAGGTATGACAAGATCCAACAAGTGGTTTTTACCGCTTAGATTTTACAAGAAGTTTGCTTTGCTCAGCGTGCTTGCGAGCGGTCGTTACAAGCCTATACCCGATCCTGTGCTTATTAAAGACCAAAACAAATATAACAAGGCAATGGAAGAAATCAAAAGTTATCTTCTCTCCTATGCGGACAAGTTGAAGTCACAATTTGCTGTTAAAGAAGATATTATATCATAGGGGAATTAGTAAATAGAAATTATGATACAAATATGCGGATATTTTTATTCCCATTGGATTTGAGATTTATATAATTTTTTCAAAAATGGGTATTGAAAAAGGAAGATTTATGTGTTATAATGTCAACGGAAATAAATTTTTTAATACAGGGAAGTGTATCAATGGAAAAAGATATGGATAAAATTGCTATTATCGACTTGGGATCTAACTCCACGAGATTGGTGTTGGTGGACATTTTGAAAGGCGGTTACTTTCAGGTTGTCGACGATATCAAGGAGACTGTGCGCCTTGCGCAGGATATGGAGATAGACGGCTTTCTGCAGCCGGCAAGGATAGCCCAGACGATAAAGACGCTTAAAATGTTCAGAAGACTTTGCGATGCCAACAACGTAAGCCGAATTTATGCGTATGCGACGGCTGCGGTACGTAGGGCAAAGAATCAGCGCAGTTTTCTTGACGAGGTCCACGCAAGTACGGGTATTGAACTAAAAGTCCTCAACAGCGACGAAGAGGCTCAACTCGTATATCAAGGCGTGATCAATTCAATGGATATCCCAAGGGGTATCATAATGGATATAGGCGGCGGAAGCACTCAACTCATTTATTACAACCGCAAGAATATTCTCAATACCGTGACATTGCCGTTTGGATCTGTAGTATTGACGGATATGGTCAAGCAAGACGGATTATCGCCGGCGGACAAGTCTCAGATGATAGAAAAATATGTTTCTGCAGAACTTGAAAAACTTGATTGGCTCAAAGACGTTTTGCCAGATACCAAACTTATAGGCGTAGGCGGATCTTTTAGAAATATAGGCAAAATAAGCAGAATGCTCAAAAAATATCCGTTGTCAATGGCGCATAATTACGTAGTGAGCAAGAGCGAGTTTGCAAGTCTTTACAGCAATATTCGCTCGTTGGAACTTGATAAGACTATGAAGATCAAGGGATTGTCCAGCGTAAGAGCAGACATATTCCCTTCGGCGCTTGCCGCGATCAATGCTTTTATCAATACCGTTGGCGTTGACGAGATCGTCATATCGGGTAGCGGTTTGAGAGAGGGCGCAATGTTTAGATACGCAGTGCCGTCCACCAACGAAAAGCCTATCTCCGACGTGCTTGGACATAGCATCTATTCGTTGCTCAACTTCTTCGGAGAGAATATACCTCACGCAGAGCAAGTATATAATTTGTCTATTCAACTCTTCAAGCAACTCAAAGTATTGCACAAATTGCCTCGCTCTTACGTCAAA
This sequence comes from Clostridia bacterium, assembly GCA_029061605.1. Lineage (GTDB taxonomy): Bacteria > Bacillota > Clostridia > Christensenellales > UBA3700 > RACS-045. The sequence goes on from JAIDRT010000004.1 coordinate 17,776, forward strand.
GTTTTGCGTACGGCGGCAATGTTGCACGACACTGGCAATAGAATCAAGTATTACGACCATCACAAGCATTCAAGTTACGTCATTCTCAATTCAAATCTTTACGGCATATCGCACAAGGATTTGGTTATGGCGGCTTTCGTTGCGTCAATGCACCGCAAAGGAGATCTCAATACAGTTGAGTTTATGAGATACAAAGACTTGCTTACGGAAGAAGATTTTGACGCAATACTCAAACTTGGCGTAATCGTGAGAATAGCCGAGAGTTTTGACAGAAGTATGTCAAGCGTCATCAAGGGCATAGATTGCGACGTGCTTGGCGACAGCGTTATTATGAAGACTGACAGCCAAGGGCAGGATTGCTCGCTTGAGATTAAGGACGCTATGACGGCAATACAAGATTTCAGAAGAGCGTATAAGAAGAATCTTCAGATATTGTGACATCGTTTTGACTGTAGTTGAAATAAAACACGTTATTAAATGCACCGCATAAGTTGGTTTCAACATATGGAGGTGCATTTGACGGCTTACTGCGGCATAATCTAAAATTTTTGTTGAAAGATATATTATTTTATGTTACAATAAGGTAGATGACGTGTCAAAGAGGGCTATGCAAGTAATTTTGGCGTCGGGCTCGCCTCGGCGAAGACAACTTTTAGGAGAGATATTTGACAGTTTTGAGGTGTTGCCTCAAAACGTAGACGAGAGTTGCGATCTCACAAGAGGATATGCAGTATGTCAACGTCTTGCTAAGATCAAACTTGGCAATTTGCCGACGCTTTTTGAAGACGCGCTTATAATATCGGCAGATACGATAGTGTTTATGCGTGGCAAGATATACGGCAAACCAAAAGATAGGCAGGAAGCAAAGGTATTTTTGGACGAGTTGTCGTCAAAATGGCATATTGTGTACACTGGCGTTGCAATATATTATCACGGTGATATACATACTTTCTACGATAAGTCGCAAGTCAAGTTTAAGACTCTTGGCGAGGACGATAAATGGAAGTATATAGACACCGGCAGTCCTATGGATAAGGCAGGCGGTTACGGCATACAGGACAAAGAAGTCGTGGAAAAATACGAGGGAAGTTATACGAATATAGTCGGGCTTCCTATGGAAAAACTAAAAGAGTATTTGAGCAAAATAATAAATTAAATTCTTGGAGCATTGGGATATGAACGAAATAGGATTGGCTATTGATTTGGGAAGCGCTACGACCTCCATTCACAAGGTGGGAAGCGGTCTTATCGTCAGTGACGAGTCGAGAGTTACCGTAATGACTAAAAACAACAAAATGACGTTGGTAGAAAGCGGTAAAGGCGTGGAAAAATATCTCAAGACACCGTCGCAGGGCTATCAGACCATCAATACGGTTGACGGCGGAGTTATTACCAACGATAAGGCGGCTGTCTGTATGCTCAAGGACTATATATCTCGTTGCTTGCCGGGTAATACGCTCATAAAGCCTAAGATCAAGGCGCTTGTGCTTGTAGGTCAAGGCGTGGGACTTTCAGAAAAGAGAGATATAGAAAAAGTTTTGCGAAAAGCCGGCGCAAGCGAAGTAATTGTACTTGAGTCTCCTGTTGCAATAGCGGGCGCGTTGGGATACGGAAGAGGTCACTTTATTGTGGATATAGGCTCGTCCAAGACGGAGATTGCTATCGTAGGTGCTGACGGTATCGCCACAGGTTGCAGCGTAGATATCGGCGGAGACAAACTGACCAAAGCCATTGCGGACTATATGGTGAAAAGTATGAGCAGTACTGTGCCGTTTTCGTTGGCTGAGAAGATCAAAAGAGAACTTGGCAGTATGTATGACAACAACAATATGTCTATGCGCGTCAACGTCCGTAAGGTGGGCATTGCAAAGACACAAAGCGAGGTTATCACGTCAAAAGAAATATTGGGAGTTATAGAGCCCTATATTGCAGATCTTGTCAATATAATATACAATATGTCTTTCCAGATCCCTGAAGATTTGAGCACAGATATAGTCGGCGAAGGTATCGTGCTTTGCGGAGGCGGAGCAAAACTTGCGGGACTTGACGAATATATATCCAAGTTTATGAAGATGAAGGCAAAAGTTGTTGACGATCCTGCGACTATAGTTTCTCGAGGAGGTATGCACTTCTTGGAGACTAATACGGATTTTGCGAAGATACTCAACGTTATCAATTATAAATAATTTGCGTATAATTTAGAGGAGGTTAATATGGGACTGTTCAAAAAAGAAAGTAATATCATCAAGACTACGTTGCACGTCAATGCGAGATTGCAACCCGAACACAGAGTCTCGTATTATGAAGACCAACTTAAAGGGGTTTTTAAAAAAGAAAAGTTGGGCAATGTTGCCGGCGGTAATTCAGTATTTTTCAAAGAAGGCGGTATCGCAAGTTGCGAAGTATATTTAGAATGTTATGAGGATAAAATCAATCGACTTATAGAACTTTTGCACTATATCCCAATAGCAAAAGGAAGCAGACTCACAGTATTCAATAACGACGGCAAAGTCGATAGGGAATATCCGTTGGGCGAACTTGAGGGAATGGGGATTTATCTCAACGGCGTGGATTTGCCTAAAGAAGTATATAAAAAGTGCGACATAAATTTTGTCGTAGACGAAGTTTATCGTTTGGTCGAAACGCCACCGATACTGTACAGTTATTGGCAAGGTCCCAAAGAGACGGCTCTGTATTTTTACAGTGGCTCGTTTACAACAATGCGTATGAAGATAAATTCTTTGTTGACGACTTATCCGCTTTGTCAGGGATGCAGAGTAACGCAAATTTCTTAAAACTTTCAACGTATTATCAAGAAAGAAGTTACGTCGAATGCTATAATTTTCTAAAATTGATGTTCACTATAATTCATTATATAAAATGGGCTGTTGCCCATTTTTGGTGTTCCCGCCGGGAGTCGAACCCGAATCTAGCCCTTAGGAGGGGCTTATTCTATCCATTGAACTACGAAAACTCGTATTGTTTATAATTATTGTATTAAGTATAAATATAAAAAATTTTTAACATATTTAATATATTATAAAAGACTTATGGTTGTCAAACTATTTGCCTCTTTGTAAAAAATTTTTATTTTTTGCAAAAAACAATAGACAGTCTTCAATTATTATGATAATATTATAAGGCACTTAAATATGGCTCCATGGTCAAGCGGTTAAGACTCAGGCCTCTCACGCCTGCTACCGGGGTTCGAATCCCCGTGGAGTCACCAAAAAAATACGGCAATAAAATGCCGTATTTTTTTGGTGTCCCATAGGGGATTCCGAACCTGCTCGCATAACATTAAACTATCGCTAGAATAATTCAACTATCGATTATCGTCAACTGAGCGGTTCGCATTTGAGCGCAGCGAAAATCTTGGCGACTTGTTTGCCAATACCCCCGTGGAGACAAGTCCTGGAGACACAACAAAACAGATGGTAAATATGCCATCTGTTTTGTGTTTTATGGAGAAAATAAATATTATATCATTAAATCTTTTAAAAACTTAATAATATTTTTTCGACGATCAATAATAAATTCTTTGAAATCTTTAATATCAAGACTCGTATTATTTGATATATACATAGATTTATTAGATATATTATGTTTTTTTGCCCATTCAGATAGTGGAGTAGCATTTTTAGATTCATTTATTTGCCAAACTAATAGTTGCAAGTTAGAAACACTGTTCCAGTTCTTTGGATCTTTAGCAAAATCCCAATCTAATTGAGGTATATTTTTTTGCAGTTTTGTCTCGTCAATAAAATTAGTTTTGGGATGTAAATGATCTTGATGCAAGTTTGGATCTAGATAATTAAGATCTTGGTAAAGCAAGCGCAAAACATAGAAGGCCTCATTACTGTCCTTTTGTGATTCTAATAACCCATTTAAGAATTCGTCGTCCAATTTGTAATTTCTAGTTTCATTATTAAATTTGGACATTAGTTCTTCAGTTGGGAACTTTGTTGATGTTGTTTCGCGTAATACTGTTCTCATTGTTGAAAGAACACTATCAGTTTGACCACCAAAAATTGATTTAACAAAAGATAAAATCAGCCATTGGGCTATTGCTTGTTTGTCATCATTGTCGTATAATGGTTTATTTATTTTGGTTTCCAAGTTGTTATAGTAAATATAATAAATTATAGGTATTGCAGCATTCTTTGCTCTAAAAGTCTTATCATTGAAACCTAATTTTTCAAATAGAGTAAAAGCAGCAATGATACTATTCTTTACTCTGTCCCAATTTGATTCAAATATTTTTACGTTTTCTTGTGTAAAATTTTTAAGTTGGAATTTAATGTTTTCAACAAACAAAACTAAGCAAGTTTTTAATATAAAGTCTTTGCTGATAATAAAACTTGGTTTACCAATTTCATAAACCTTATCAATTAAGTCTTTAATTTCTTTTCTTGCATCAATTAATTTCCAGTTTGCGGATGAAATAGACATAAGAAGGTCAGAGAAAGTAAGAGGTGTTCCGCCGCTATTAGTACGTATGAAAATTTCAAGTACTTTATCAGAATCTTGTTCTTCCTGCAAATAATAATTAATCAAGTTATTTTGATGAATTTGATTGTATAAAGTTATTAAAGTGTCACTAGAGTAATCATTGTCTGCCAAAGATTTTTCATTTAAGTATCGATTAATTTTTTTTAGATCATCTAGATTGAGTATATCTCTTACTAAAAACCAACACTCTTTTTTTTGCATTGTTTTGGCTTCAGCATCAGTTAGAAATCGAAAATCATAATATTTTTGATTATCGTATTCTTGATTAACAGGATTTGATAAATTTAAATACAACCTTCTTGTAGGTATATTTTCTTCAGTATCTTTTAACCATTTACGCGGTAGTCTATAAGCATATGAACCGCGTAATCCAATATAAAGACTTGTTAATCTTTGTTGTCCATCAATTACTGCTTCAAAATCTTTTACTGCCGTTGTGTCTATATCTAAATTGTCTTCAGCAAAAAATTCACGATAACTATCTAAAAATTGATAAAATTTATAGTTCTTTTTAATGGCTTCATCTGAAACTTTCCAAAACATAAATGAACTTATAGGGTAGTCACGCATAATACTGTCAAAAAGCATTTCTATTTGGTCACTACTCCAAGTGAATTTACGTTGTATTGCAGGTAATAGATAATCTCTATTATAGACCTTATCTATAGCCTCTTTAATTGTAATCGGTTGTTTAAATCCATTTGCCATTTTACACTCCTTAAACCTAATTATTTTTTAAAATAATTATTTGTACTGAATTATCTCAAATTTATTCTATCATATCAAACTAAAATAAGTCAACAACTTTCTTTAACATATACTACATAATTGAAATATTCTAATAGTGTAACTTGCCAAATACTAATTTATTATGCTTAATAATTTTAAGAGGTTTTAAATTATTTAAGTTTAATGCATACTTATTACTAAGTATTTTGATAAAAAATAATTTAGTAT
>JAIDRT010000040.1 GCA_029061605.1 Clostridia bacterium
TTTATGATAATAGAGAAGATGCTCAACGACAGGGCGCAAGAAGCGCTGGAAGACGCAAAGGACGAGTATGAGCGCAATAAGGCAGACGTAGAGGATAGAAAGAGAGAAGAAGAGGCAAGAAAGCGCGACGAAAATATGCAAATGATGTTTATGAGTATGATGGGCGGAAACGCAGGCGGCAATATGGGACAGGGAATGCCGCAGGGCGGATACGCTTACGCGCAACCTGGCATAAGCGTTGAAGAAATGAGAGGACTTATCTCCGAGACAGTTACGGCAATGCTACCTGGTATGCAACAGATGTTGCCGCAGCAGGCTTCGACAAATGACGAACTCGTGCAAAAACTTCTTGAGAAGACAGAAAAGAATGAAGAAACAATGCAAAAACTTATGAAGAAAATTGCTGAGCAATCAAGCGAAAAGGTAATAGCAAAAGAAGTAGCAGTTGCCAACGCTAACGATGAGACGATTAAACAGATGTTGCATAACCAAGAATTGCTTATGCAAAAAATCTTAGAATTGTCTGCGAGTGCCCAAACGCAAGTGATCGAGAAGGAAGTCCCTGTCGAAAAGATAGTGGAAAAAGTCGTCGAAGTACCGGTAGAAGTCGAGAAGATAGTAGAGAAAGAAGTCAAGGTAGAAGTCCCTGTTGAAGTGGAAAAGATCGTTGAAAAGGAAGTCGTCAAGGAAGTGCCAGTAGAAAAGATCGTCGAAGTACCTGTAGAGAAAGTTGTAGAAAAGGTAATTGAGAAAGAAGTCAAAGTGACTGCGCCTGCAAAGACGCCAAAAGAAAGGGCACCAAGACTTACACTTGACGAAGCGTACGCAAGACTGTCTAAGCAGCAAAAGAAGTACTTTGACAGTCTAAGAGAATATGCATTGACGAAAGATAAGTGCAAGGAGAAGAAGTCGACTTACTTCATACTCTTAGGACAGTCGAGTGTCAATCCACTAATCAAGTTGACGATAAAGAAAGACACTACGGTAGCGCTCTTTAAGATGGAAGACGAGTACTTGAAGGACATTAGAAGAGACGCGGGCAATGAAGGAACAAAAATGAGAGTAAAAGAAACAGAACTCATAGTAGCCGACGCGCAAGCCTTTGCGACAGCAAAGAGGATGGTCAATTTGAGAGAAGATCAGATAGACAGGTATCAGGAGTATATGAAGGAGCAGAGGGCGTTGAAGAATAAGAAGTAATACAAAAGCGAGATTAAATCTCGCTTTTGTCATACTGTTAATTACACCTCACCACCGCCTATGGCGGAGCCTCCCCTGACATTAAAATTAGCCCCTTCGACTATGCTCAGGGCGACGCGTTTAAAGCGGAAGTTACATATTTTACGCGTCACTCTGAGCGGAACGCAGTGTAGTCGAAGAGTCTGTCACAATGCGACGGCATAGCGAGAAAGGCGATATGCGTTTCGTGCGAGCGTCAGAGTCTATTTTGTCATTTCGACTGAAGCGAAGCGTAATGGAGAAATCTCTACAGTATTTTATTTAATAGGATTAGATTTCTCGACTACGCTCGAAATGACATCAAAAAAGTTGGTCGAAATGACATATTAGTATGCGAGCGGCAATATTTCAATCAGATAGAGACCTCTTCACTACGGTTGAGGTGACAAAAATAGATTCACTGACTTCATAGCACTACGCTCAGGTTGACAGAATATCTAAATGGCGTAAAACTTATTGACGGAGAGGCGAATTATATGCTAAAATCTTGATACACTATTTATATATGTGTTGGCTTTTCATAAGCCCTGGAGAATAATATGAACTATTTATCCAAGATTTGCAGGACTACTCAACCGTACGTGGCGGGAGAGCAACCGCAAGATAAGAGTTACGTCAAACTAAATACCAACGAAAATCCCTATCCGCCTTGCAAGGGCGTAGAGGAGTTCTTGAAAGATTTTGACGTTGACAAACTCAAATTATATCCCGATCCGCAAAACACGGCGCTTGCAGAGGAGATTGCCAAAAAGCACGGTTTGGAAAAAGAAAACGTCTTTATTGGCAACGGCAGCGACGAGGTGCTTGCAATGTGTTTCCCCACGTTTTTTGACAGAGACGGCGACGGAGTAGCATACGCCGACGTTACTTACTCTTTTTACAAGGTATGGGCAAAGGTATACGAGATACCGTCCGTTGTGATACCGCTTTCTGAAGATTTTAAGTTGGACGTATCAAAATTTAAGCAGGCAAAGTGTCAGGGAATGATTATCTGCAATCCCAACGCGCCCACTGGGCTTATCGTCAACAGACTTGATTTGATGGCTATCATAGAGGCAAATCCTGAGAAGATAATAATAATAGACGAGGCGTACGCTGATTTCTGTAATTGTTCTATGGCGAATTACGTCAACAAATATCCCAATCTGTTGATAATACGCACTTTCTCCAAGTCGTATTCTTTGGCAGGAGCAAGATGCGGATACGCCATAGGCGACACCGCGCTTATCAACGGACTTAAGACGATTAAGGATTCGTTCAACAGTTATACTGTCAACGCTCTCACCGAAGGCGTGGCATTACGCGCGTTGCAAGATACTGATTATTTCAATTCTTGCATTGACAAAATCATTGCCACGAGAGATTCCGTTGCAGACGAGTTGAGAAGTCTTGGTTTTGAGGTGTTGCAATCCAGTTCCAATTTCTTGTTTGTCAAGCATTGCGAACGTCCTGCAAGCGAGATATATTATCAACTCAAGACGGCTGGCGTGCTTGTAAGACACTTCAGTATGGGAAGAATTGACAACTATCTTCGCATCACAGTCGGCGCTCCTGAGGAGATGGCAAGTCTAGTATCGGCATTGGAGACAATACTCAAGAGCGAATTCGCGCCTATATAATAGCCGTTGTTGTATTAGGCGTTTGGCAGAGAAGACTTTCGACAAAACTAGACTTATTTGTATAGAATATTCAAAGATACTGCTTTTCAAAAGTGGTATCTTTTTTGTATGGAAAAATTTTTTACGCAAGTAAGCGATAACATATCTTTTGACGTAGCCAAGACAGTTGCTGACGTTATGCCTATGGGGCATATTTGCGTGTGCTATTTAAGCGGGGATAAAGGGCTTGCGCAAAAGGCTATAGAAGAGGTGAGCGAGTTTGAATATAAGATCACGTTTGTTGAATATCCAGACGAAGTGATCTGCAATGAAGAAAGCGCGCTGGACATAGTAAATTGCGCTGACGACGTGAGATTGTTTTTGGGCGTTGGCGGAAGAGAGATTGCGACGCTTCTTTGTCAGGCTTGCAAAATAAGACCTTTGCAATACGCTCTTGTTACAGACACTCCGTTTTTATACGGTGTTGGATATGCGCTTAAGGGCGCGCAATTGCCTATCAAACTTTTGATAGATAAAGACGGCAAAGAGGGTTTTGGAGATTATGCAAAATGCGTAGGCGCCATTTTAGCGCACAGAGTTTCGCTTTGGGAAAAAAAGTACGTATATTATATGATGGGTATTCAGGATTACGCTTCGCTTAAAGCCGAACAAGACTTGTTGGACAGTATCATAGGAGACGGACAAATGTCTGATACTGCCCGACTTTTTGGTGGAATAATGGAGTACGCAAAGATGTACTACGAACCGTTTAAGCCGTCTGCGGAAATATTGGCAGAACTTATAGAGCACGTCAATCTCACTTCTGACAGGGGCGAAAGTTTGCTGCTTGCGGGCATAGCGCTTGTAAAGTACTTCAAGACAATTATGTCAATAGAAGAGTATTCTTTGATTACGCCGGCAGACGTGTCTTCGCGGTGTCGCGCGCTTGCAAAGATTTTGGGGACGGATGTCAGTGACCTTATCGGAATGGTAAAGGACAGAAAATTTCAAGGCAAATGGCTGTATATCCATTGTGAGTATAGACGAGATATGCTAAAGGAAATTGAAGACCTTGATGCAAAACTTCTCAATATTATCAAAAGCGCAAAGCGGTTTATGCCTGACGTGGGATATCACTTGGGAGAGGATTACGATTGCAACAGCATAATTCAATTGCTTTATAATTTATCTCCTATCGTCCACGAGTGTTCGCCTATAGCAATGGCGGATATATTGCTGGGAGAGTAAAGTCCACGCAGTAGATAGTCATATTGTCACTTCGTGACAGTTATATTCGCCTACGGCGAGTTATATTGATTGCAAGCAATCAGTGATATTAAAAAGTTAGGTATTAGATTGTACCTAACTTTTTTAGTTATGGATAGAGATTTCTCCACTTCACTGCGTTTTGGTCGAAATGACAGAATGCTTTGTGAGCGTCAATAACAGAATATTGTTACCTCAAGCGTAGTCGAGAGGTCTCTATCCATATTCTCCCATCCCCTTTAAAATTTCATTATCAATTTCCATCCACAAAATTATTTTTTATTTTCTAGTATAAAAGCCCCATTGCTGTCAAAAATACAAGTAACAAACAAGCGGAGGTGTTTATGAAATCTATCGCGATATACATATTGGCAATCACGTTTTTGTCAGCGCTTTTGTTAGGCTTGTCCTATCAAGCCAAGTTGCCCGACGGAGTATACGAAATGCAGGTGTACTCGCAAACGGCGCCGCTTGTCGGCGAAAGCGGACAAGTAGACGAGATGACGAATTTCAACATTTATCATTATTATGACAAAGTCGTGAGTATAAAAGATTGCAGGTTGGACAATACTCTGGGTGTTGCTTACATATATCCAAAAGACAAGATAAGCGCAGATACACTAGTGGATAAACTTTCGGTAGACGTGATTTTTACTCAAGACCTAGACGGTGGCGTAACGTATTACGGCAAAAGCAAGGCAGGGGGCAGAAGCGTATTTATCGACAAGCAGGAAATCAATATTCAAATTGTAAGCAATAAAGACAATATCATCGTGGGCTTTCCGCTGATTATGGGAAGTTACTAATTGGAGGTAGTAAAGATGTCAAAGCAAACAAAACGCACCAAAGAAAAAAGACAAGGCGCACCAAATCAGACCGGAGTAAAGGTAGCGCAGTTTTTCAAAAAGAATATTTACGTAATCTTAATGATTATATGTATTCTCGCAATTGCGACTATGATTACATTAGCCGTAGTCCTCAATAACAACAACGATTCAGACACGGTGTTGAAGCCTATCGTATCAGGCGACGAAAATCCAGACGACGTCAAACCGCCTGTCAAGGACCCTGATGACAACAAGCCTGACGAGCCCGATAAGCCTGATGACAACAAACCAAGCGTAACTCCGCCACCTGTAAAAGAAGATTTCGTTATGGCAAATCCGTTGGACGAGTTTACTCTCGGTCAGATTTACTCAGAAGAACACGTATTCAATCCAACGCATAATTATTGGCATCCGCACGAGGGACTTGACTTTGCAGCGGCTGCGGGAAGCAACGTAAAATGCGTATTTGACGGCACTGTAAAAGAAGTGACGAATGACAGTTACAGCGGAGCAACCGTCACAATAGAGCATCAGGACGGATTTACTACTGTATACAAACTTCTTTCTGACGTGACATTGAAAGCCGGAGACAAGGTGTCAAAAGGCGACGTGATCGGTAAGGTTTCGGACACGGCTTTGGAAGAGATTGCAGACGGAGCGCACTTGCACCTCGAACTCTACAAAGACGGTGTTAAAATAAACCCAATGGATTATCTCTTATCCGGTGATAAATAAGAAGTTCGACAAGAAGGGAGGCGTTGTAATATTGCACGGCAACAACGCTTCCTATACTTCTTTAAACTCACTTGACGTACGGCAAGTACGCCTTCGCTCGTTTTCATCGTATAGAAAACGTTCTTACTCGTGAAATTATTACACTGCTCCCTTCTTGTCGAACAGAGTGGTGTTTACATATTTGCTATCTCTCTTCTCGCCAAACATAGTGTAAATGCGTTCTTACTCGTGAAATTATTACGCCGCTCCCTTCTTGTCAAACGGAGTGGTGCTTTCGGTTATTATGTCAATACATCTTTTCGCTAAACAAGGATGTCATTTGGACTGAAGCGAAGCGAAATGGAGAAATCTCAGTAAATAAAAGATTGCTATATGAGATACAGCAATCTTTTATTTATCAATATGATATATTATTTATTTACTTTCTTGGTAAAACACTTGGTGCGCATTACGCCGTCGCATACGTTGACGATTTGACTGCAACAAGCGTTGTTGTGATTATAATTGCATTTGGTGCTGTCGCATTGAATAAATACTTCGCAATTATCGTCAAAGTCAAAGTCTTTTGCAGCCTCTATATTGGCTTTTTCCTGTTCGAGCATTCCGTATTCACGTTTTACCTTGGTTTTGCAGACGCCGTTTTTGTTGATACATATCACGCCTGCGTTGCAATGGCAGTTGGTATTATGTTCGCAATTGTGAGTTGTGCATTTAAGTCCCGACATTTTTTCCTCCTTTTACGCGGCGAATATTGATACCGTCGCAGATTACTATTATTATAGGCAATTCTAATATAATTATTCTAAAGATAAATTTCCTATTGCTATGTTGAGATTTATGTGCTAAAATAAATAAACAAGAGAGGTGAAATATGAAAGTTTTACTGTTAAAAGACGTAAAGAGTGTAGGCAAAAAGGGCGAAATAGTTGAAGTAAACGACGGTTACGCTCGCAATTTTTTGATAAAAAAAGGCGTTGCGCAGCAAGCCACTGCCGGAGTTATCAACGAGACCAACCAAAAGAATGCCGCTATTGCAAGACAAAAGCAAAAAGAGTATGAAGACGCTGTTGCTATGGCGAAGGATCTTGACGGCAAAGTGATAACCGTAGTTATAAAGTTTGGTGACAATGGAAAGTCTTTTGGCGCAGTCACGTCCAAAGAAATAAGCGGAGAACTTGTCAAACTCGGCTATGATATCGACAAAAAGAAAATCAATCTCAAAGATTCTATAAAGACTGCCGGTATATTTGACGTTGAAGTCAAAGTGTATACCAACGTCAGCGCGAATATCAGAGTAGAGGTTAAGCCGGAGTAATGGATCACCTTGAAATAAGTGATGTTAAAAAAGGTATGTACTGTTTTGTACATACCTTTTTAGTTAACGTCTGTTGCTTCGATTTTTTGCGCCTAAGAGTATAAGCAAAATTCTTGCGATTTGGGCGATCGACATAAAGAAAGAAATCAAATAAGTTTTTGCGGCGCTGCTCAACACTTTTGAGGCGGTGTTTGTTTCTTCTTGCGTAAGAATACCGCAATCTACAAGTTGTGTCTTTGCTCTTGAACTTGCGTTGTATTCGCAAGGCAGAGTAATAAACGTAAACAGCGCATACAGTACATAACATATCAAAGCGCCAAAATAGAAATATATGGAAATTCTGATGTTTGATATGGCAATAAATTCAAAGACAATTCCAAGTAGCAAAAACGGAGTGATCATCCTTGACACCACATTGACGACAGGCACAAGCGCGCCTCTCATTTTGATTGGAGCATATCCTTCGGCGTGCTGAATTGCGTGGCCCACTTCGTGAGCGGCGACGGCAATTGCGGCAATCGAAGACGAGTTAATAGTCGACGCAGAGAGGTATACGGTGTCGTTACGCGGATCGTAATGATCTGTCAGCGTGCCTGAACACTTGCCTATATTCACGTTAAAAAGTCCATTTATATCGAGGATTTTTCTTGCCGCTTGCTCTGCGGTCATACCGCAACTAGCAGGTATTGCGTTGAATTTTGAGTAAGTTGTGCGCACAGAAATACTTGCAAAAATCATCCACAGCATAAGTGGAATAGTGGCGTACGCTATAATGACGATTATCAATTCAAACATTTTTAAATTCTCCATTGATATTGAATACTGTATAATTACATAGTATTATATCATATCTATGGGAATATATGCAAGGTTAGCAATGTCAAATCTGCGTTAATTTAATTTTTTGTATTTTTCCCATATTTACGTCAAACTTAAAAGTCTTGGTATACAGTCCGTCGCAGTCAGAATAGAGCAGGGGTATCTCAAAGGGCGTATATTCAAGGCAGTCGCAAATACCTACAAAGTCTCCGAATATCTCTTTTAAGTCGCATCCTCGAAGCGTCGAACTTAGACACGACTTGGCGCAATCGTCGTCGCCGTAACATACGCTTTCAACAAGCGCGTAGGGCAAGATTTCGTCAATGTAAGAGTGCTGACAGCAATTTTCAAAGTGACGGCTTTGCTCAGCAAAACAGTCTCCGCAAAAACTCAACTTGCGTATGCACTTGCGATTGAGCGTATCGTGTAGATAGTCGCATACTCTCAATCCGTCTTCTTCGGCGGAGATTTCGTCGCAGCAAATGTCAAGAAGCAGAGTATAGTCGTCTTTGTAATGCAATACGCTCATATATTTTTTTCCGTTTTCCAGTTCTGCAAAAATGCTCAAAAGTTGTCCGCCGGTTATGTGCGTGCAGGAGAATTTGACGTCAGCAACTTTGCAAGGCGTGATAAGCGTAAAGAGTTCGTTTTGCGTCTCCACGCTTATTTTGCATACGTCGTCAATATGGCAGGTCAAACAGTGCGCAGTAGCGCCCTTTGGCTCAAGTATTTTTTGGATATAAATCTCACTTTGTTTATTGCAGGCTTTTTTCTTTGGACAGAATCTTATGATAAAGTCTTTGCCGTGGCGTATGAATATCACGTCGTCGCGCAATTTGCATTTGCCGTTGACAGCAAGTATTATAGGTAAATAACTATCGTCGTAGGGCGCGTATTGAAGGCAAAAATTTCCGTTGGCAAGGGCAACAGAGCCGTTGCATTTCACGCCGTCAATAAGTATTACGCCTTGCGGATTGTCAAAGTAAAGTTTTGTCATAGTTGTAATATAATATGCAAAATAGCAAAAAAAGATTACAATCCATATGGGTATCTCAATCCTTTTACTTGCCCTTCCCTCAAGGGGAAGCCAAGTACGGATGAGATTTCTCGACTGCGCTCGAAATGACAATTTAGATTCTTCGATTTCGCTTTGCTCCACTCAGAATGACGCGTTTAAGGTGAAAGTTGCACTTTAAATGCGTCACCTCAAGCGAAGTCAAAAGGTCTCAATTCTTGTGGTGTCATTTCGACCAAGCGAAGCGCGTGGAGAAATCTCTACAGTATGACAAAATATCACGCCCACACACTGCAAAAGGGGAAAAAAGCAAGTTTGCAGACTTTCAGCCATTGGCTTAAAAGGGGCAGACCTATTACTGTTGCGCAGGAAACCAGCGCATTGAAAAGGCATATACTGCCTATTATCCAGCCTATAGAGACAAACCATATTATTGATGCAAAAATTCTGTTGGGAACCAGCACTATCTTTTTGCCAAAAGGTTTGTAGTTGAGATAGGCTATTTTGAAGCAATCCATAGCGATGGGAAAACCTAATACGGAAAACAATAGGACAACTCCGACGGTTGCCCACAGCGTTGCCAGAAATATGCCGCCGAATATCTTCCAATAAAAGTTGCCTAGTACGCTAAATGCTTTTTTTAGTGCCCATATCATATATTTATTATGCGCTAACAGATAAAAAATAAGTATTTAAAACTTTAATAAGCAAATTTTAAATTATATCTTGCGTAAATTATGCTATAATGCTATAATAATGTAGTATAATGTGTCCAAATATACCATATGATTGTAAAATTATACTGATTTGGTATCTTTTTGGTGCGTTTGCTACAAAAAAGTAAATATAAAGAAAGGAATTTGAAAAAGGAAATTAGTATGAAATATACTTTAGCCAATGACAATTTTAACGATTTTTATTGTTTTGAGGACAACGTTCTTAAGCCAAGAGCATACTTCGTTCCGTTTAATGACCTCGAGTCTTGCAAGGCAACGACGTATCTTGACGAGAGATACTCATCAAGTTTACTCAAAGTGCTGAGCGGCGATTGGGATTTTGCTTTCTATAGCAAGATAAGCGATATGCCGTTGGAGATAGATACCGACGAAGTTGAGTTCGACACTGTCAAAGTGCCGGGTTGTTGGCAATTCCAAGGTTACGAAAAACCTTTTTATATCAATACCAGATATATGTTTGACATCAATACTATGCCTCTCGTGCCTGCCGATAAGGGATATTACGGCAAGAATTTCAGCACGCAAAACGGAGAGAGCAAAGTAGAAGTTTTTAACAGCGTAGGCGTATATCGCAAAAAGTTTTCAATAAAAAGAAGCGCTAAGAATATCATTTCGTTTTTGGGAGTGAGTTCTTGCCTGCAATTGTACGTCAACGGATTTTACGTAGGCTACGCCGAGGGAAGTCATAATACTCACGAATTGGATATTACTCAATATCTCAACGAAGACGGCGACGACAACGAGTTGGTAGTTTTGGTCTATAAGTGGTGCAACGGTACGTATCTCGAATGTCAAGATATGTTTAGAAACAACGGAATTTTCAGAGACGTTTATATCACTTCTTATCAGAATTCATACATATGGGATTTTAGATGCAAGACGAGCAAAACTGATAGCGAAGCCTTCAAGTTGAACGTGGACGTGGAGAGCGTCAAGGCAGACGACGAAGAGGTGGTTTGCAGTCTTTATTACGAGGGACAACTTTTGGACACCAAGAGCGGTGACAAAACCGAGTTTTTGATTGAAGATCCAAAACTTTGGAGCGCAGAAATACCTCAACTTTATACGCTGTATATCCAACTTCAAAAAGGCGGTAAATGTATTCAGTGCGTCAGACAGGAAGTCGGACTTCGCAATATCGAGATCAACGGCAATATCTTTTATCTCAACGACAAGCCTATCAAGATTAAGGGCGTAAATCACCACGATACTCACGAGAGCAACGGCTACGTTATGACAGTCGACGAACTTATGAAAGACGTCCTGCTTATGAAAGAACTCAACGTCAACGCAGTGCGTACGTCGCACTATCCGCCTGATCCTATTATGCTTAAGATCGCCAATTATGAAGGTTTGTATATGATTGACGAGGCGGATATAGAGACTCACGGTTGCTATGGCACTAAGACTTTGCGCTTGCCCAACCTCATTTCCAACAACAAGAGATGGAAACATCATTTTTGGGACAGAGTATACAGAATGTTTATGCGCGATAAGAACAACGCCAGCATAATTATGTGGTCGCTGGGCAACGAGTCTGGCGGTTGGAAAAATCAAGATTACTGTTATGACAAACTCAAAAAACTCGACGATACGCCTATACATTACGAGGCGGTATGCCGTACTCCGAGATTTAATTACGACGTCGTGTCGCAGATGTACGCTTCTACGGAGTTTTATGACAAATACGTGGCGGGAAAAGCGCCCAAGAAATTCTATAGAGCGCCTTACTTCCAGTGCGAATACGCGCACGCTATGGGCGTGGGACCGGGCTCGCTGGATTTGTACGTGGAGAGATTTTACTCATATCCAGGCGCTCTGGGCGGCTGTATTTGGGAATGGGCGGATCACGCAGTCAAGACTGACAAGGGATATTTGTACGGCGGAGACAACGGAGAATACGGACACGACAGCAACTTCTGCGTAGACGGTTTGGTCACTCCTGACAGAACGCCTTCAGTCAGCGCGTTGAATATGCAGGCGGCATATAGACCTGTCAAGGCTTTTTATATCTCGCCAAATAAATATTTGCTCAAGAATATGAATAGATTTTTGTCTACTCAATATCTCAATATCAAGTGGCAGTATCTCGTCAACGGAGATATCGTCAGCGAAGGCTCGCTGGATATGGATATTCCGCCTATGTGCGACGGCGAAGCGCATATCAAACACCCTGCAATTGATACTGCAAAAGAATGTTTGATCAACTTTATTTATTTTGACAAAAAAACTGATAAATTCGTCGCAAAAGAGCAGATCGTACTTTCAAGATTTATCAAGAAATGCTCCAGACCTGAAGGCAATAGCAACGATATCGTCTGCGTGGAAGAAAACGGCAAACTCAAGATTGCTACTCAAGCGGCTAAGATTGTCTTTGATACCGCAAAGGGTAAACTTGTGAGTTATAAGGTCGGCGACAAAGAGTTCTTGCTCAAGAGCGACGGAGCAAAAGTGCTTGCGCCTAATATCTATAGAGCGCCGATAGACAACTATATGTACATTCGCAACAAGTGGAAGAAGTTGGGATTTGACGATATGAAGTCCACGCTCGTAGACTTTGAGTATGAAAAAGAAGGCAACAGCGTCAAAATAAGCACGCAAGAAAATATGGTCGGCGCAGGCAAGTTGAGATTTACTGCGTATATAGACTATACGGTATATTGCAGCGGCGAAATAGACGTCACGGCTTATCTGCAAAAGCATAAGGCTTACGATATTCCCAAGTTTGGATTGGATCTTGAGATCCCCGTTGAATTTGACAACGTCACGTATTACGGTATGGGCGAAGAAGAGTCGTATAGCGATATGTCAGAACACGCTACTATGGGCATTTACTCAATGAAAGTTGACGATATATATACGCCGTATATTAAACCGCAGGACAACGGCAACCGCAGCGGAGTGAGATGGGCGAAGATCACCAACTCCAATGGCGAAGGATTTAAGATTGCCGGAGACGCAATGAGTTTTAACTTCAATGCGAGCCGTTTTGCCGACAAAGACATTGCCCAGGCAAAGCACGACTTTGAACTTGTTCCGCAAGATAAGTGTATCGTGCGTATAGACGGATTCGTCAGAGGCGTAGGAAGCAATAGTTGCGGTCCCGACGCAAGAGCGGAGTTTAAGCATACGTCCAATCAAGAAATAGAATATTCGTTTAGAATTTCTCCCATCTTGGCTAAAAAGTGATTGATTGGGTAATTTTAAAATAAAAGAATATAATAATTATAGATATAAAATATTATAATATAACTTTTAAAATTATATTAAAAAATTTAAAAAAAGTATTGTAATTATATCTGTATTATGATAGAATAAAACAAAGAAATAAAAATTTCTAGGAGGGCATTATGCCGGAATTTAAGTATGAGGTTGTAGAGACCTACGGAAGTTTGTCGGAGTCAAGCAAGGGCTGGAAAAAGGAAATCAAACTTATCAGTTGGAATCAAAAAGAGGCGAAGTACGACATCAGAGAGTGGTCTCCCGATGGCGAAAAAATGGGCAAAGGAGTCACTTTGAGCAAAGAAGAAATCATCAATTTGAGAGATTTGCTCAACAAAATCGACCTTGATTAATCACTTAGCATAATATTCCGCCCACGTGCGTATGGCGTGGGTGCGTTTTGTTAGTCATATACTGCCTTCGGGCGGTATTTTTTTACATAAAAACCTTTCTCATTTCTGTTGACTTCTCTTCAATAAGGGCATATAATAATTTGGATTTAAGGGGGCTATACAAAGGAGATTAAAGATATGGATACGTTGATCGAAATCATCAATAATCAATATTGGATTTTGTTTGAGATAGCAATTATCTTGGTGGCTACCAAGTTTTTGGGAATTCTTTTGAAAAAAATCGGGCTTCCGCAAGTCTTGGGCGCATTGCTTGCCGGTGTGCTCATAGGGCTTATCAACTTGGTTTTGTCTAAGATAAATCCTCAACTATATTTGGTGGACGGCAGTAATTCAATCATTGTCATTTTGGCAAATATAGGCGTCAATCTTATTATGTTTTCCGCAGGTATGGAGACAAATATCAGCGAAATCAAAAAGAACGGTGTGGCGTCTATCGTAATTACTCTTATGGGCGTCTTAGTGCCGTTTCTCGTAGGTTTTGTAATTTCTTGGATCTTGCCCAACAGTTTGTTTAATCAAGAAATCAGTATTATCAAACAAAGATTTTTCTTTGGCGTGATATTGACTGCGACTTCAGTGGGTATTACCGTTGCGGTGCTTAAAGAACTCAACGTGCTTCACGGTAAGGTCGGAGCGTCTATAGTCACAGCCGCTATTCTCGATGATATAATAGGTATTGTAATATTGGCTATCTTCACTGCCAATACTACGAGTTTCAGCGTGGGCAAGGCGTTTATGCAATTGTTCAGCGACAATCCCAATTCATTCCTTATCACGTTGATCAACGTTGTGCTTTTCTTTGCCGTTGCTATCGGTCTCGGCGCGTTGGCGCACTTGGTGTTCAAGAAAATGAGCGAGCACAATCCGCATACAAGACGTCTGTCGATTTTCAGTTTGGCGCTTTGCTTTGTCTTTGCGGCAATAGCAGAGGCGTTCTTTGGAGTTGCGGCAATTACAGGCTCGTTCCTTGCAGGTATGATGATCGCCAATATGAAAGAGAGCCATTACGTCGAGCGTAGAATTGATATGAGCACGTATATGATGTTTTCACCTCTTTTCTTTGCCAACATTGGCATATCGCTCAACTATAATCAGATAGGTCAGATGTTTACGAGCAGCAGCGTAGTATTTATATTATTGTTCTGTTTGGCGTTTGTCATATTCGGTATGGCGTCAAAGTTCGTCGGTTGCGGATTGGGAGCAAAAGCGTGCAAGTATAGTTGGCAGGAGAGTTGCAAAGTGGGTATTGGTATGATGGTAAGAGGAGAAGTGTGTCTTATCGTTGCCAACACCGGTAAAGAACAAGGACTTATTTCCGAACAGTTCTATCCGGCAATCATACTTTTGATAATCGTATCTTCCATTCTCACGCCGCTTTTCCTTAAGATGCTTTATAAGAAATTTCCGCATACGGAATTGCCTGAACTCGTGCCGGTCAGCGGAGGTGACGGAAGTATTGCCAATGAAGTCAACGGAGATCTGTCAGAGCCTAACGGCAAGGCGCCTATTCAAGATGGCGCAGAGACGGCGGTTAAAGTAGACGCGGCACAAACTTCGCAGGTAGCCGACGACGTAGATTTGGATGACGACGAAGATTCAGACGCTGATTAGTCAACGAGACGTATAATAAGCATTTAAGAGCAAGTATTGGATATTTGCTCTTTTTGTTTGTCAATTTTATATTTGAGTTTAATTTTGTCAGTTGTTGAAAAGCGTGTCATTATATGATATAATACTTATATGAGGAAAAAGAAGTACGTTACTGTCTTGATATGCATCTTGTTGGCGCTATGTGTTTTTGCAGTGGCTTGCGACGGTAATGGCGGAAACGGTCAAGATGGCGAAGAAAGGCTCGTACTTGAATATTTAGATCAAAACAATATCATACTTTGGAAAAGTAGTTGGGCAGAAAAGTTAACTTTGATTGTTTATTTTGGAGAAAATACCGACGGAACTGTAATCTATAACGAAAGCGATATTAGCGCGACGGAAAATCACAGAAGACTTGGCGGATATTTTACGCAGTCGGGAAAATATTTTGTAGTGCTTTTTGCCTTTAACGGCGGTGAGGTCGAGAGACAAACGCTAGTCATAGACGTCTTCGTGGATCCCATTTTGCAAGAGCCGGACGACGATTATCTAGATCCTGGCGAGTCGGACGAAGTTGAGGGATTTAAAAGAGACATAGGTAGGTTAAAGAGCGTATATTATCATATTGCAAAAAGCAGAGACGATATGTCAATAATTCTTGCCAATCAGAACGGTATCAAGAGCGTGAACGGTTTTACGTTGAGTCAATACGGTGATTGGAGTTATGACCAAGAGAGTAACGCTTTGATTATCAGCGGCGTGTATCTCAGAAAATTCAGCGCGGGAGCAAGATTATCATTTGAAGTCGAATACAACGACGGTAAGGACGATAAAATCAACGTGCAACTCGTTGACGAATTGCCAATGGACGTCATTAAAGGCGGGCTCATCAATTCGCCTATCTATAGCAACAATACAAACGGCGTGATTACGCTTTTGAATTTGGCGATCAACTACGATATTTATCTTGGATACGATGGAAACGTTGCAAGCGAAAGTTCAATAAATTATGTCAAGGATATTAGCATTGATGGCAAAAGACTGCTTTCTTCGGCTTACGTGTGTTATAGGTCTTCAAGAATAACTTTGACTGCCAACAAGTCTTTGAGCGGACTTTCATACGGAATGCATCTGTTGGAGATATTTACTACTCACGGTAAGAGCGAAGTTTGGCTCAACGTAAAGGGGACTAACTCTTATCCGATAAACGTCACCGTTGATTACGATAATTCTTATCCCGATATTTTCGTACGTTGGGATATGCTTAGGGACGACGCTGAAGAGTTTGTTGTCAAGATAGGAGATAATGAATACTCAAGCAAAGATTATCCCAACCTTTTTGACGGATATAAATTTAACGCTACTGGCAAGATAGCGTACGGAGACGAAGTGAGAGTGACCGCTGTCATAGACGGAAGGGGAGAAATGAGTCTCGGTGTGACTCTCAACGTGGATATTTCCAATCAGTCAATACAAAGATACTTATCTTATAATGATAGTTTTGAGTATCTTGGAACGCGCTATAATACTTTTATTGACGACTATGACGAACTTAAAGATCTCATATTTTATTCGCTGATACATTATAATGATTTGAAGCCGTCGACAGATTCAGGCTTTGAAAAGATGTGGAGGATATACGTCAATCCGTCGCTTGCCAGCAATGCTACCGGACTTGAGACAAAAATTCGCTCGGCAGTGGAGTATTTCAATGAGGGAGTCAAAGACAGTTGGTGCGTAAAAGGCGGGTATATCAATATTTATGAGGTGCATTTGACTATATATTCTACCTGTATTCCTGATAACGTCGTGCGTTCGTCAAGCATAAAAGAAAATCCTTTTAATGACACGCACTTCTCGTCTGTGGGTAGAAGTAGCAATTTTGACGGCTTTGCAGTCAACGCTTTGCAAGAAACAGCAGAGGTGACGTACAGCGAAGAGTTGTATCGTGCATTGGAGCGTGGAGTTCGCCCAATACCAAAGCAAGGCAGTCCTGCTCAGACGGTGTATGAAAAGGCAAAGACGATACTCAGGACGATAATCGACGACGGTATGACGGATTTTCAGAAGGTGCACGCAATTGCAGATTGGCTGTCGGCTTACGTTACTTATAATTGGGCGCTTTCTGACGAATTGAACGCGGCTTCATCTACAAGCGACGATTACAACAAGTATTACGCTTATCGCGAATTATATCTTGAGGGCGCGATCTTAGACGGACTTGCCGTATGCAACGGCTACGCCAAGGCTGTCAGTCTTTTGTGCGGAATAGAGGGTATTCCTTGCTATAAGATAAAGGGCGCGTCGGGAGACGGTAGCGGAGTTGCCGCTAATCGCGTCTATGCCCAGCACGCGTGGAATAAGGTTTATATTGACGGCAGTTGGTACGTGCTCGACAGCACTTGGGCAAACGAAAAATATACGTACGGCAGCAGTCAGACGAGAGAAGTACTCAAGCACAACACTTTGTTTATGACGGAAGAACAAAGCGGCAATCAAAAAGACGGCGCGCATTACGAGATATATTTGGGCGATTATTCGGGGTACTTTGCAGGCTCGCCTTATGATGTCTTTGCAAATACTTTCTTTAAGTATGGCGGCAATATCTACGATATGGTCATAGACAACGAATCAGAACTTGAGATTTTGCTGAAATACGTTGCAAACACAAAGGGAAGAACTATGGTGCAGGGCTCATATATTACGGTGGATGTTCGCTGTGATAATTTGCTTTTAAAGCAATACGTTGACGCATTGAAGAACAACGGATTAGAACTATTTGCAAATTATAGCGTCGATATCAAGTATTATCAATCGTACGGTAATATGACAAGTTTAGTTATTTGGAAAAAGTGAGGATTATTAATGCAATCTTACAGTATAAATGAGTTTGAGGAATTTATAAAATCTAACAGCGAAGAGAAGTATTGCAGTTTCCATTCAAGGCTTACGCGTTCAAATTATCCCATCAACGGTATTCGCGTACCTATTTTACGAAAGTATGCAAAGGAGATTGCAAAGAGCAAAGACGTGACGGACTTTCTTATGCAAAAACCGCAGTGCTACGAGCAATGTATGCTCAAAGGCTTGCTTATTACGCATCTTAAACTTGACGATAAGGACTTCTTTCCTCTCTTGGAAAGGTATATTGGGGAAATTGACGATTGGGCGCTGACTGACGTCGTTTGTTCTGATATTCACCGCAAGGACGAAACGTATCTTGACAAAGTCAAAGGATACGCCAAGAGTAAAGATAATTGGTTTGCAAGATGGGGCATAGTCGCTATTATGGTCAATTTTTTTGACAAAGAGCAAGTGATATATGAGATGGTAGATAATCTTATTGCAAAGGACTATTACGTTGATATGGCGCTTGCTTGGCTTATTCAAGTTTTGGCAGTGAAGAATAAGCAGGTTGCAATATCGCTTATGCAGAGCGATAAAGTAAGCGGGCAAGTAAAGAAGTTGGCAGTGCGAAAAATAAAAGATTCTTTTAGAATATCCAAAGAAGATAAAGAGTATTTTGCGCAAATAATAAAGACGTAATTTAAAAACTTTTAATATTTTGGTTGACATAGCCTTTTGGCTGTGGTAAAATTTGTAGGCACTTGAATAAAACTTTTTATTCATCTCAAAAGCGTGCGGGTGTAGTTCAACGGTAGAATCCCAGCCTTCCAAGCTGGTCGCGTGGGTTCGATTCCCATCACCCGCTCCACTTGTGAGTCTGTAGCTCAGCTGGATAGAGCAACGGCCTTCTAAGCCGTGGGTCGGGGGTTCAAATCCCTTCAGGCTCACCACAGGTGGTGGGTATAGCTCAGTTGGTTAGAGCGCAGGATTGTGATTCCTGAGGTCAAGGGTTCGACTCCCTTTATCCACCCCATTTTAAGACACGTAGGGGTATCGCCAAGCGGTAAGGCACCAGACTTTGACTCTGGTATTCGTAGGTTCAAATCCTGCTACCCCTGCCAACACCATTGGGGTGTCGCCAAATGGTTAAGGCACTGGACTCTGACTCCAGCACTTGAGGGTTCAAATCCTTCCACCCCAGCCAATGTGAAAATATGAGGCGTGGGTCGTAAAAATTTTTAGAAAGTATAGCAAAATGCTTGATTTATTGAGCGCTTTGATATATTATAACAAAGGTCTGACCCATTAGCTCAGTCGGTAGAGCACATGACTTTTAATCATGGTGTCCCGGGTTCAAATCCCGGATGGGTCACCAAAATATGCGGATGTGGCGGAATTGGCAGACGCGCTAGACTTAGGATCTAGTGTCAACGACATGGGAGTTCGAGTCTCTTCATCCGCACCAAAGGCAAAAGACAATGCGGGAGTGGCTCAGTGGTAGAGCGTCACCTTGCCAAGGTGAACGTCGCGAGTTCGAATCTCGTCTCCCGCTCCAACAGAATATGCGCCTTTAGCTCAGTTGGTAGAGCAAATGACTCTTAATCATTGGGTCCAGAGTTCGAGTCTCTGAAGGCGCACCATTACGGGCGTATAAGAACACCCAGACAGAGAAACCGATTTATCGGTTTCTTTTTCTTTTGCGCTGTTTTCGTCCTCGCTCCCGTTGCCGTCGGGATAATCGGGGAAAATCAAGTTCATAAGCAATTCGTTCTTTTGCCCGTCTTTCAAGTGGAATAAGACTTTCATTTTATCGTCGTAAAGTACAACTCTATAAATGAACGTATCGACAAGGGCTTTGCGGTTTTTGGTCTTGGTGTAGTCCAGCGTTCTGAAATGCAATAACCACTTGCGTATGTCCTCATAGCTGTAATTGATTTGTAACGCCTTTTCGCTTTCGATAGTTGCGTTCAGCTCGGCGTTCTCGTTCTCTAACTTTTCGATTTGCGCCAAAAGTATGTCGGCAATCTTGCCGCGCATTAGTGCTTGCATTAGGTTATTGATAGCCGCTTGATTTTCCGCGATAACCTTTTCAAGCCGTTTTATCTCGCTGTCGTTGCGCTCGGCTTGTATCAGTAAATAAGTTTCGGCGGCGATTAGGTCCATATACTCGTCGCTTAATATGCCTTTTTCGCCCACTATGGCGGCAATAACCTCGTCCTCGATAAACAGTTTGCGGACGGCTCTTTTGTCGCATTTGCCTTTAACGTGTCCGTTGCAAGCATAATAAAAATACAATTCTTTGTTTTTGCTTTTACCGCTTACGCCCGTCATTTTACTGCCGCACTTGCCGCATATCAATTTTTCCGATAATATGTATTCCTCAACGGCTTTGCCCCTCGACGGCGCGGCGGCATATTTCTGTAAAACCTCTTGCACCTCGTCAAACAGCTTGTCGTCGATTATGCGCGGCATACCGCCGTCTATTTCCTCGCCGTGATAAATGTATTTGCCCAAATACTTGCGGTTTGCAAATATGCTGTGAAAGCTGTTTTTGTTCCACTTTTCGCCCCTTGCAGGCGGTATTCCTCGCCCGTCCAGATAGCGCGCAATATCGGCGTAATTGTAGCCGCTGGCAAGCATTTCAAACATTTTCTTGACTACGGGCGCGGTTTCCTCGTTTATGGCAAAATGCTTGTCCTCGTCAACCTTGTAGCCGTAGGGAATAAAGCCGCCGAAAAACTTGCACTTTGACGCGGTTAAAGCCATACCGCGTTTTATTTTTTGCGATAGTTCCGCGCTGTAATATTCCGCCATACTTTCCAAAACGCCCTCGATTAAAATACCGCTCGCGTCGTCCGTGATATTTTCCTTTGCCGACAGTACACGCACGCCGTTCTTTTTGAGCTTTGCCTTATAGGTTGCACTGTCGTAGCGATTACGGGCGAAACGGTCTAATTGATAGACAATGACATACTGAAAGCCTTTCCGCTTGCTGTCCTCAACCATTTGCAAAAATTCGGGGCGCTTGTCCGTCGTACCCGTCAAGGCGCGGTCTATGTACTCGTGGACTATGCGCATATCGCTACGCTGTGCAAAAGCGTGGCACTCAGCTAATTGCCCCTCGATAGACTGCTCGTTTTGTCCGTGACAGCTAAAACGTGCATAAATAACTGCGTTTTTCATTGTGTTTACTCCTTTGCGCCGTCCGTTGCGGACTGCGGCTTAAAAATTTTGTGTTCGCTTTGGTGCTTATCGTCTTAACCAGCGAAAAATGCCGCCGCAGGCAAATTGTCAAGGGTTTGCCCCGTAGGGGACGACGGTTTTATGCCTAACGGGAGATAAATCGTCGCCCTTTACAATTTGTCAAGGCGGCATATCCCGTCCCCAGACGGTAAGCACAAGCGAATAACAAATATAATAAATACTTACGGAAAAAATCTTTTGTATTACATTGACATTATAACAAATACCAAACGAAAAGCCAAGCAAACGCTTGACTTTTCTTTACTATAAGTATTATAATTTTACCGATAGTAAAGATTAGGAGTGCGTTTATGAATACAAGAACACAAAGAACTATTGCATTTAATCGTCGAAACATTTTAGACGCCGCCGACAAATTGTTTTGCAAAAACGGCGTTGAAAAGACGACAATGGAACAACTTGCGGCAGAGGCTGGTTATAGCAAGCCCACTTTATACGGATATTTCAAAGATAAAGATGAGGTTTATTTTGCGCTCGTTTTGGAGTTTATGGAAAAAATAGTCGTTAAAGTAGATAAAGCAATAGACGAACAAACCGCTTTTAACGATACGTTCTCAAAAATATGTCAAGATGTTTTTCGGCTTGCTACCCGTTACCCACTCTATTTCGAGGGGCTTATAGGAACGATTAACGTAAATATAAAAGCCGACGATACGCCGCAAATTTACAAAGACATCTACCATTTGGGCGAGATATTAAATGAAAAACTAATTGCATTATTACAGCAAGGAAAGGACGAAAGAATTATCAATATCGCGCTTGACAATTCGGCAATTCTGCTATTCGTTTGGAGTTCAGTTGCGGGCATAATCAGAATGATAAATCACAAAAAAGACTATTTGAAAATGCTGCAACTGAACGAAAAAGACTTTTCGGCTTTTTGTTTTGAAAGGCTGCTATGCGCTTGTAAATAAGGGGCAAATATTATGACAAGGAAAAAGAAAGTTATGATTGTTGTATTTTCGATTTTAGGCGCGGTCATTATTGCACTTTCTGCTGTTCTGACTGCGGCGGCAATTATGGGCAGCCCGCTAAAAGTCAATCCGTCGCGCAAATTGGACGGCGTTGAGGGCGATATTCAAAATGCACTGTGGTATTCCTCTATCGCGGCTAACTCACATAACACGCAAATGTGGAGCGTTAAACTTTACCCGAACAAAAACCGCTTGCAAATTTCAATAGACGAAAGTCGCGTATTGAATGTAGTTGATAGTGAAAAACGCGAGGCGTATATTTCGCTCGGTTGCTATATCGAAACAATGAGCGTTGCGTTCGGCGCATACGGCTATGACACGCAAGTAAATTGCACCGATTTGACGGTAAATGTTACATATCAAAAACGTGCTAATACAACTGTCGATACCGCCGAACTATCATTGATTGATAAGCGACATACCAATAAATCAGCGTTTTCAAACAGTAAAATTAAGCAAGAAACGGTAAACGCATTACTAAATAAATATTCCGCTTTATCGGTGTATCAAAACGGCGACGAAAACTTTGCTTATGTAAAACGCGTTTCAATGGACGCGGTTACGGTGCAATCGGCAAATCAAGCATACCGCGACGAATTAGCGGAATGGATGCGCTTTTCCGATAAAGAAGCCGAAAGTAAATTAGACGGTATAACCGCCGATATGATAGGCTTAAAAGGTATAGTCAAAACTTTCTACTATTGGACGACGACACGAGAAAGCGCAAAAGGCGATAAGTTTGCGCAACAAGGAATTGACACGGCAAAAAAGCAACTGAATAATTGCGGTGCATTTGCCATTATAACGGGCGGCAATACCTTTGAGGAATTGATTAACACGGGTAGAAAAACGCAAGCGTTTTGGTTTGACTGTACCGAAAACAATATAGCCGTTCAACCTTTTTCCACCGCATTGGAAACACAACCGTTTTGCTCGTCGATACAAACCGATTTAGGCGTTGACGCGCCCGTGCAAATGATTTTACGGTTGGGCTATGTGGACGAATACGGCGCAAACTGCGGACTGCGGCGTAATCTTTCCGATTATATCGAGGTGCTATGACAAACTACGTTGTATGCCCCGACTGCGGGTATAAATTATTCAAGCTGGGCGACGGCTCAAACGCGGAAATCTATTGCCCAAAATGTAAATTGAAATTACAAATAGAAATCAAGGACGGCAAAATTACTATTCAAAAAACATTAATAGATAAAACTTTATAGCAAATAAAGAATTGAGTGTACGAAAGTAAAAAAATTATTTTCGGGAGCAAATATGGCGCACTCAATTCTTTTTTTATACCTAGACACCTCATAGCAAATGCCTACACTCTCACAACTTTATAGGGCAGTAAGCGCACGCACGTTTACGGCTGGCATTTGTTAAAGGTGTTAAGGCTCTCTATGAAAGAGTAAAACTCGACAGATTTTCAAGGCTTATAAAGTCTGAAAGTTTGTCGGGCTTTTTTGTTTTTAAGAAATTTTTTTAAAAAACCTTACCACTTTGCTGTCGCCGTGCTTATAGTTGGAGGCTTTCTATATGCAAGTAATAATATACAAATTTGTGGACGGTACAACGAATGAAATAGAAGTTACGGACGAATTATTTTTGATACACTTACAACTCGTACAAATGGAAAAGCGCAACCATTGGCGGGAAACAAGGCGGCATACCTCTTTAAACTACTTAATCGAAAACGGAATAGACTTTGAGGACAAGTCAGCCGATACGCTTGCTATAATCATACGGCGCGAAAACATAGAGCGCGTACATAAAGCGTTATTAACGCTGTCGGGCAAGCGGCGCGAATTGGTGCATAAATTCTATTACGAGGAATTGACAATGCGACAAATAGCAAGTCAAACGGGCGTATCGCACACCGCCATATCGCAACGTATGAAAACTATACGCAACCTCTTGAAAAAGGAATTGCGCGATTATACTATCTAATATTAGTATTACTTTATACGCCACTATGTCACACTTTTCTTATAATACGGCAATATGCGGGCGGCGAAGCCGCCCGCAGTGGCGTATAGTATTACCACGCCACCCCGTAACGTGTAACACATTTAAGGGCGTTTATTGTAAAATCGGCTATTATCTAATAAAAAATGACAAAATACTCTTTATGCCTTGTTGTACCATTTAGGGTGGGTA
>JAIDRT010000041.1 GCA_029061605.1 Clostridia bacterium
ATCAATTTACTTTGTACACTTTAAAAAACTCAAGTAGTGTTTGTATAAATAATTTGGATTCTACAAATAGAGAGCGTGATAGTATAATAAAAAAATATATCGTGTCTCCCTTTGAAATTGGAGAGTGTGTAGATAGCAAGCGGGTTAAAATTTTTAATAATATTGTGAGTTTGGAGTCATTAAAATTTAATCCTAATAAATTTTTGCCTAATACGTTGTCTATGTCTCATACAGTAGAAGATGTGCTGCCAAATGATTACAAGAAGGATAAGGACTTTTCTAAGTGGTTTGGCAGTGGCAAGAGCATAAGTGTATATCAAAAATTTATTACAAATGCTGAGAACTTTCGTCCTACTTCCCAAAATTCATTGAACTATGAAACAAGTAATTGTGGTGCGGCTGCGTCTTTCAATGTGTTGAAATATTATAATGATTGCAGAAGATATAATATTTTTAAAAATAAAAGCGAATATGAGGTTTATTATAAACTTATTAGTTATATGGGAGCAGAATTTGATACCAGTATATATCAAATGGCTGAGGGGATAACCAAATATATAAATAATGAAACTGATAAATCGGCAAGTTTCACTCACTATGTTCCGCCTATGTGGAATTATTTTAAAGGAGATTTAGATAATAATAATCCAGTATTATATTGTATAGTTGCCAGTAATGGACCTCACGCAATGAGTGCAGTTGGTTACTTAGAAGTTAAGGAAAATAAAAAAATATTGCCGAAGAAGTTTAAATTTTTGATAGTAGCAGGCGGATATGGGACTTTATCATATACCAATTTTGATGCAATTGATTGGAAATTAGGTTGTGTAATAAAGGTAAAATAGAGGGGAACTATGAAAAGAAAAATATTTGTTTTTACAGCATTATTGTTGGTACTTCTGACAGCGACACTTTCTACGGCGTGTGTTGGCAGTTGGATAAAGGTCAAGCCGCTAGAAGATTATGATTTCTCGATAGATAATATCGTAGAAGTGCGTATCAGTGATGCGCCAATGACGGTGACTCTGCACGGTACGATATTCGGAGTAAAGAAAGGAGATAGCAAAGAGGGAGACGAGGCAATAAGCGCTATAGCAGATGCTTGGTCGACTCTACAATGCGATGCGGTTTTTAGAAAAGGTAAAAAACTTAATATTTTTATAGTCACAGGAGGAACGTATTATTATGAATGCATCTTTGCTGACGGCAGTAGCGTCAAAATGACAAAAGACGTAATAAGCAACTTATATTTCAATGATGGCGGTTGTGTGAGAATAAATGACGAGGATAAACTTGCCACGTTCCACAACGCTTTTGAGCAGATAAGGAAAAAGCAAAATATCGTAGGTCATAACTCTGTTAATCACGACGACAATTGCGACTGTGACGAACCGCCAAATATATCGTAAGCATAAAACAAACGAGAGCAGATTGCTCTCGTTTCGTCTTTTGTGTATATCGTATTTCTTTTGTTGACAGTTTGCTATGCGTGCAATACCACTTCGCCTGTTTTTAGCGTGGCGGGCACGTCGATTACTCTTTGATTGGAAGAGCCTTTCCAATAGAGTTTTGGGTCTAGGAGTTCGATTTTGAACTTGCCGTCGACCATTACGTCGAGATATTTGACTATATCCCAATCTTTTATTTCTTCCCACTCATATCCGCTGTAAAGCCAAATAGTCTTTTTGGGATATTTCTTGCGTATCTCTTTTGCAAGCGCCAATACGCTGTCTCTGTTGGCAGGGTGGAGAGGGTCTCCGCCCGAGAAAGTAATTCCCGATACGTAAGACTTGTCGAGTTCGTCAAAGATTTCTTTCTTTTCGGCGTCGGTAAATTCAAGTCCGCCGTTGACGTCCCAAGTGATAGGGTTTTGGCACTCTTTGCAGTGGTGGTTGCAACCTGCGACCCAAAGAACTACTCTCAATCCGTCGCCGTTGAGCATATCGTCTTTTGTAATATTGTGGTATCGCATAATTACATACTCTTCCTATCTTTTATTTCTGCCATTTTTGCTTCGTTGAGACGCGTATCTCCCTTTACTCTCGAGTATGAGAGATATCCGTTCATTCTCTCGATTTTCGTGAGGTTTTTGCTTCCGCACTTGGGGCATACGTCCATACTCAATTCTTGGTGACCGCAGTCGTCGCAATATGCCAAGGATAGGTTGACGCCTTCATAAAATCCCATTGCCATTGCTCTTCTTATAAGAGTGCGAATTGCTTCTTTATTATAGTCAATGGGGTATTTTACGTATTGTATCTTACCGCCGTTGAGCAAATCCCAAAATCTGTTTTCAAGATTCTGCTTTTGTATTGGCGAAAGGTCTTCTGATACGTGGCAGTGGAAAGAGTTGGTTACGTAAGGTCTGTCGCTCACGTTTTCTACTATGCCGTATTGCTTTCTGAATTGCTCGACTTGCAATCCGCAAAGGCTTTCTGCCGGAGTGCCGTACATAGCGTACAACACGTGGTCTTCTTCCTTAAACTCGTTTATCTTCTTATTGATATATCTCATTACCTCGAGAGCGAATTCGCCGTCCTCGGCTATGGACTTTTTATTGTGCAACTCCTGCAATTCGTTGAGCGCCGTTATGCCAAAAGACGCTGTCGACGCTTTGAGGAGCGGAGCAATTCTGTCGCTATACTTGAGATGACCGCCGTAGAAACCGCCTTCGCAATAAGCGAGAGGATTTGTTGAGGCTCTCATCTGTCCAAGGTATTCATAAGTGCGCAAGTGAAGTCTGCGGATAAGTTCGAGATAATAGTCAAGCACTTCATAGAAGTCTTTGGATTCTTGCTTTGCCTTTGCGTAAATCATAGGCAAGTGCAAACTTACCGCGCCGATATTAAATCTGCCGACGAAAATAGGCTTGTCATTCTCGTCTTGCGGATACATTCCGCCCTTCTCATACCAAGGTGATAGGAATGCTCTGCAACCCATAGGGGAAATTACTTCGCCATACTTCTTGTATATACTTGCGACGTATCCTTCGCCTGTCAGCGAAAGCCAGTCAGGGTACATTGTCTTGGAAGAGCAGTCCACGCCGGCTTCGAATACGTCTTCGAGTTCTTTGCCCGGACCGTGTAAGTTCTCGTCATAAAGGAATACGATTTTGGGGAAGAGCACCGGCTTTTTACATTCTTTTTTGCCTTGTCCGCCTTTGCGAACTTCAAGCATACACACGTTTGCCATTTTGGCAAATCTTGAAGTGCCAAGACCTCCTGTGATCGTGATAAAGGGATAGTCGCCTCTAGATGACGCAACGGTGTTGAATTTATATTCCCAGCCCTGGAAACCTTGCATCATATCCTTGCGTACGTCTTTAATCGCTTCTTCTTCGGCCTTTTCTTGGGCAAGTCCCATACCAATATATCTGTCGTATTGCTTTTGGAAAGTTTTTTCTGCATAAGGCTCAAGAATTTTATCCACTTGAGGCACGGTGAAGCCGCCGTATTGCTGACTTGCGGCAGAGAGCACGATATCTCCGATTACGTCAAAAGCCACGTCAAGAGTCTTTGGCTCGTTGTACCAGATGTTGCCCATTTCAAATCCGCCTTTGAGTACGGTCGCTACGTCAAACAGACAGCAGTTCATAGTATCTCTTCTTGCAGACATATCGTGAATATAGATATATCCGTCGCGGCAGGCTTGCAATTCGTCCTTTGTCAAGAAAAACTTTTGATAAAGTTCTTTATTGAGTTGATTAAATATAAGGCTTCTCTTGGTAGATACAAGAGCAGAGTCGGAATTGGAATTTTCCTTATCGCCAATATACATAATGGCTTGGCTCTTCTTATATACCTCGTCAAGCATATGTACGAAATCTTGTTTGTAGTTGCGGTAATCTTTATAACTCTTTGCGACCGCAGGGTTGAGCGATTCAAGAGCGTACTCTACGACGTTGTGCATTTCGCTTATGCTAATAAAATCTTTGTTCATAGAAGCGACTTTTTTATTTACGAAATCGCATATAAAATCAATGTCTTCATCGCTGAATTTTACCAATGCTCTGTAAGCAGACTTGTTGACAGCAGTTACTACTTTCTGGACGTTGTATTCTTCTTTAGTCCCGTCTTTTTTAATTACGTACATCATACTTTCTCTCCTATTCATTCGTTGCAGGATTGATTATAGCATATAGATACTGCTTATGCAAGGCAAATATGCAAAATAAATTAAAAAAAATTTATGAAATTTGCTTGACAAACCACAATATCTTGTGATTAGTAATAATAAATTTATCTATATGCTGTATTATATCTGATTGTTATAAATGTTAAAATCGACACATATGGGGCTTTTATTTTGACGTAATAATCATAGGATATGATTGTGTCGAAATTGTGGTATTGCATCTCAACCGTGTTACTAAGCCGTTAAATTTATTGAAAAACTTGGTGCGCTATTATATAATATAAAAAATATTTTATCAATATATATCCAATAAAACAGACGCCTTAAGCGTTTAATAATCAAAGAGGTATTTGTGCAGAAGAATTTAGATGAGTTGTTGGAGAGGATAAAGCGTGGGGACGAAGAGGCTTTCGGAGAGTTGTATAGACAGACTTCAAGGCAGGTATTTGCATATTTGTTGACGATAGTTGACGAATATCACACTGCAGAAGACCTCACGCAAGATACATATATAAAAATAAGAAAGGGTGTCGGCAATTATCAGAGCGGCAATGCTTTTGCTTGGATTATGCAAATAGCAAAGAATACCGCATTGTCTGACAAAAGAAAAAGTTCTCGAATAACTACTACTGATTTTGAGAGCGGATACACGAAGGAGCAGAGTTATACTCACGATTTTGACGGCATACCTATACTTGAGATAATAAGGACGAGATTTGACGACGTCGACAGCAAGATATTACTTATGCATCTGTCGGCGGGATATAAGCACAGAGAGATATCCGCGCAGTTGAAGATACCGTTGGGAACGGTGCTGTGGAGATACAACAAAGCCATAAAAAACTTGCAGAAAATAATAAAGGAGGAGTACGGACAATGAAAAGAAAAGAGATAAAACAACTTTTGAACAGTCAGTTGGACAAAATTACGCCCGCAATGTCTGATAGAGTAAAACGTACTCCGTTAAAAACAGTCGAAGGCAAAAATTTGCAGGATAGATCAACCAAGAAGACAGGAACAAGAATTGCTTTACCCAAGTGGGCTTACGCCGTTGCGTGCGTCGTAGTCGTTGCGGTGATTGCATTGTCTTGCGGATTATATTACGGACTTCAGCCTTCCGGAGATAACAGTATTCCGCAGACGGTATGCTATATCGTCGATATCAATCCAAGTATAGTTATCACCGCAGATAAAAACGGTAAAATAACTCATATCTCCTCACAAAATCAAGATGGAGATATCGTGCTGTCTAGCGCCGTATTTGAAAATTACTTAAATATGAGCGTTGAGGACTGCGTCAACGCAATTATTGAGCAATCTGCAAAATTAGGATATATAGATTGCAATTCAAAGGATAATAAAGTTACGTTGACGCTAGTCGGCGACGATAAGTGCAATGCAATTTCAATCGACGATATTGCAGACAAAGCGCAGAACTATTTGAGAGAACTCAACGTATTCGGCGTGATAGATACTGCCGTATCGGACGTAAAGACTTACGTGCTTTCTAAAGGCTGGGAATATAAATCGTCAAGTTTGGATGCGTATATGGACAATATTATTTTGCAGAGCAAATACGTGCTTGGAGCAGAATACGGTGGAGACTTCGGAAAAGAGGCGGAGAAATATCTTGGACAATATTATCAAGATATTGTAGAGAAAAAGACGCTTCTTGAAAGAATGGGCGCAAAACTTAGCGATATAAAAGACGTGGACGGTAATGACGTCAGTTATTGGATATATAAAATGCTTGAAGGCACTTTCCTTGCGCCAAAATTATCGGATAGCGCGAAGACGGCAGTCAAGGAATGTGACGAGATCGTTGCAAGTCTAAATTCTTTTGGCATAGACGTGAGCAGTAGCGCGCAATACGGATATTATGTTACAAAATACGCTATAGCCGAAGAGGTTGGCAAGTTTTTTGACGAAGTAAAGAATTTTATATACGACAGCGAATTTTTCAATATGTTTTTATCTATCGTAGACGACGAGGATAGACAGAAGTTTGAAGTTTTGCAAAATCAATTGAAGGGTTATTACAACGACGTAGTCGTATTACTTGATAGCCAATTCAAAGACAGAATAGAGAAGTATTCGCCTATTTTTGATAATAGGCCGACGATATCTGATAAGGAATACGACGAGTTTTTGCAAGGAATATTAAAATAGACTTTCCCAACATTTTATCCCCCATATAAGTCAAGCGGCTCTTGAGCCGCTTGGCATTTATATTGCGAGTTATACTTTTGTCATATGGATAAACTTGACTTTGCGTCTAAAAATGTTATATATTATTTAAGGTTGAAAGCAATGGACAGTAATGTATAGTAAATTATATTATTTGTCATATTGCAAGATTTTGTTATGCATACACAAGAAAGATTAAAGACAATGGGTGAAAAACTCAAAAATATCGTGCTTCCCGTCGTTGCTTACGGCGGTGTTGCTGGAATTATCTCTGGCTTTTTGGTTGGGGTATTCAACTTTGTCGCGCGGTATTTAGTCGAAGTTTCGGGAAAGATATATCAAAGCGTGGTTACTCATTTATGGGCAATACCTATCTTTTTCCTTGGACTGGCGGCGCTTGCTATGCTTATGGCGCTGTTGCATAGGTTTATCCCCAACGTGCGAGGTAGCGGCATTCCCAACGTAGAGGGCAGTGTGCGCGGCGTGTTGTCTTTTAAGTGGCTGAGGACTTTGTTTGGCACTCTAGTGGGCTCATTTATCAGTTTTTTTGCAGGGCTTCCTTTGGGTAGCGAAGGTCCCAGCGTTCAACTCAGCGCAATGTCCGCGCAAGGCGTAACGGAATTAATGAAAGCCAAACTTACTTGGCGCAGGTACATAATAGCAGGCGGAGCGGGCGCAGGTATAGCCGTTGCGTTCAATGCGCCGCTCGCAGGCATCATATTTGCAATGGAGGAGTGTCACAAGCGCATAACGCCTATGATACTTCTATGCGCGTCCTCGTCGGTTATCTCTGGTACCGCCACGTATAGATTGCTTGGTATGGCGATCAAAGATCCCAAGTGGTCAAGCACTTCAATGCTCTTTGATATCAACGGACTTGAGCCTTTTGGCGACTTTAAACAAATGAGTTCTGTGGGCGAATTTGCAGGAGTGCTCGGCATACTTATAGGTATCGGTATAGTCATAGGCGCGCTTGCGATACTTTTCAACTTTTTGTTGATACGTTCGCAAAAAATTCTAGATAAACACGTCAAAAAGTTTCCTTATTGGGCGAGGCTTTTGGTTGCGTTTTTGCTTACAGGCGCGCTTGGTCTCATATTTACAAAATGTTTTGAAGACGGATATGCTTTTCTCAACACCGGCGGACATTCGCTGATAGATTTGCTTTGTCACAGCGGAATGAAGTATTCGTTCTTTATGCTTTTAGGCGTACTTATTTTAAGAATGATACTTTTACTGGTATGCTACAATTCAGGAGCGACAGGCGGATTGTTTATACCTATGCTTGCAATTGGCTCGTTGCTTGGCGCAATGCTGGGTACGCTGTTTGTCAAAATGGGTATGGATTCTATGTATTTTCCTGCCGTAATAGTAATATCTATGACTACGTTTTTTGGGGCAAGCGTACGCGCGCCTATTACGGCGATCGTGCTTGTAGTAGAGTTGTCAGGCTACCAATCTGACTTCCTGCCTGTTGCGATATCCATATTTACTGCGTATCTCGTTGCGGAGATACTCGGTAATACTCCTATTTACGACAGTATGGTTGACAGGCTTGTTGAGCAGACGGCGGGCAACGTAGTCAAAAAAGATTTTGTTATCGCAGTGGAAAAAGGCACTTTTGCCGTTGGAAGACAAATCAAAGATATTATGTGGCCGGCTGGCGCGCTTATTACGCAAGTCGTCAGAGAAAACGGCGAAAGCCTTATCCCCGACGGCAAGACGGAATTGCAGGCGGGAGATAAACTTACCATAGCGGTAGAGAGCGTTGATTTCAATGAGACAGAGGAGTTTATATCTTATCTTGTAGAGAAAAATAAGGCAAAAGGCAACTTAGATGCCGACGCCCGACAGGAAGACGAAGCGCAGAGCGTCGAAGAAATCTCTGACAACGCCAAGCCAGATCAGGATATGCCAAAACAAGATACCGTAGGCGGAGAGAGCCGCGAAAAGCAGGATGGAGAGAGTGAATAATGAGTGTATTGACAATAAAAGGACTTACGCATATATTTGATTCTAAGACGCTGTTCAACGACGCAGATTTGAGCGTCAACAACGGAGAGCATATTGGAGTCGTCGGACTCAACGGCGCGGGTAAGTCAACGTTTATGAATATTATAACCGGCAAACTTACGCAAGACGCCGGCGAAATTAAGTGGCTCAACGGCATTAGGTGGGGCTACCTCGATCAGCACGCCGACATTGACAGAAGTCAAAGCGTGATGGAGTATTTGCAGGGATCGTTTGATCATTTGTATCAACTCAATGAAAGGCTTGAGAAGTTGTATGCAGATATGGCAACCGAAGAGGATATGGATAAACTCGACAAGATGGTCAACAAATCGGCGTCTATGCAAGAGCAACTTGACGAGAGCGGTTTTTACGATCTTGATTCCAAGATAAAAAAAGTTGCCAACGGACTGGGCGTAAATAACTTCGGTTACGACACGATAGTCGGCAATTTGAGCGGCGGTCAAAGAGCAAAACTTATGCTTTCCAAGTTATTGCTTGAAGAACTTGACGTGATGTTGCTTGACGAGCCTACCAACTTTCTTGATTTGGAGCAGATAGAGTGGCTGCGAAAATATCTTGACGGATTTAAAGGAACGTTTATACTAATATCTCACGATACCTCATTTCTCAACAGCGTGTGTAAGATAATAGTCAATATTGAAAACGGTATGATCAAGAAGTATTGGGGTAATTATGACGACTTTATGCTCCAACACGAGCAAAATGCTAAGCAGTATGCGGACAGTTACGAGCGTCAGCAGAGAGAAATCAAAAAGATGGAAGACTATATCGCTCGTAATAAGGCAAGGGCGGCGACGGCAGGTATGGCAAACAGCCGCAAAAAGATGCTTGATAGAATTGACGTAATGCAAAAACCGGTATCATTTGAAAAGCCGACTTTCTCGTTCCCCTATACTTTGTTGGTGACTAAGCACTTGCTTGAAGTCAAGAATTTGCAAGTGGGATATGACGGCAAAGCCATACTTCCGCCAATATCTTTTGAGATGGGCTCCACGACAAAACTTTGGCTCAGGGGTACCAACGGACTTGGAAAAACGACCATACTCAAGACAATTATGAAGAGGTTGCCTGCAATAGGCGGATCTTTCAACTTCAACATCAACAGCAAAGTCAATTATATAGAGCAGGATTTGCAGTTCCGTTCAAAGGATATCAACGCGATCACCTTTATGAATGAGACTTATCCTAGAATGAGCCAAAAGGAAATTCGCACTCAACTTGCCAAAGTGGGTATAAAGAACGACTTGGCTACCAAGTCTATATCCAACCTTTCAGGCGGAGAGCAGGTCAAAATCAAACTTTGTGCGCTTATGCAAAAAGAGAGCAACATTCTCATTCTGGACGAGCCTACCAATCACCTTGACGTGTCTGCAAAAGAGGCGCTCTTTGAGGCGCTTGAGGCATATGACGGAGCAATAATTCTCGTAAGTCACGAGCCAATGTATGCCGAAAGTCTTTGCAACGAAATTTTTGATATAGAATTTTAATATCCATTGGGAATAAAATTTTGTCGAAAATAGTTATTTTAACGGATAGTTATCTTGACATTGCTTGGGGGATTATTATATAATAGTCAAGACGGAGAGCAAAATGGGCTTTACAAAACGGCAAAAGATAGCGCTTATAATTTCGTTATGGTTATACTTTCTTTGGATAGTATCAATATCTTCTATTATGCGCGCTCAGTTCAAAGGTAAACTTATCAACTGTATTATTGTTGGCGGAATTGGTTGCGCAGTGGTTTTTGCTCTTTATCTTATCGTATTTAGCGGAGCATATTACGTTCCTAAAAAAATAACTCGCAAAGAGAATATCCAAAAAATAAAAATCATTTATCGCAGTGAGAATATATGGGCAATATACATCAGTATAGTAGGCTTCTTCTTGCTGTCACTAAGCGTGTTGTTGCTTGACCAAAACAAAATCTATTCCGGTAGACTTGCTTGGCTTATTACAATATCGTCACTGTTTTTTATAGCAATCGTGATATTGTGCCTTGACAGTTATCGCAGACTTAGGTCAGCCATACGCACTTTTGAACTTCAAGAGAAAAACGACGGAATTTTGAAAGTAGAAAATTGTTCTGACGAAATTAAATAATGTTGCATTTAGTAAAAACACGACCGATTTACTCGGTCGTGTTTTGTATTGATTTTAATATGAGTTTTTGATATTATACAATACCTTGCGCCATCATAGCGTCTGCGACTTTCAAGAAGCCCGCGATATTTGCGCCTACTACGTAGTTGCCGTCATAGCCGTAAGTTTGAGCGGCAGAGTCGATATTGCGGAAGATATTGATCATAATGTGCTGAAGTTCGCTATCGACTTTTTCAAAGGTCCAGAAAAGTCTGCTAGAAGACTGAGCCATCTCAAGAGCGCTGGTTGCTACGCCGCCTGCGTTTGCAGCCTTGCCAGGCAAGAATATTACGCCGTTTTCAATAAAGAGTTTGGTTGCCTCAAGAGTGGTAGGCATATTTGCGCCTTCGCCAACCAATATTACGCCGTTGGCAATAAGTTTTTTAGCGGCATCAGCATCAAGTTCGTTTTGCGTAGCGCAGGGAAGCGCAATGTCGCACTTGACGGACCAGATGTCCTTGTGACCTTGAGTAAATTTTGCAGTAGGCACTGCTTTTACGTATTCGCTGATTCTTGCTCTCTTTACTTCTTTGATTTCTTTGACGACTTCAAGATTGATGCCGTTTTCATCATATACGTAGCCGCTGGAGTCTGACATAGCCACTACTTTTGCGCCAAGTTGTTGAGCCTTTTGGCAAGCGTAGATAGCCACGTTGCCTGAGCCGGATATTACGACTCTCTTGCCAAGGAAACTTGTTTGCTTTTTGCTTTGCAAAGCCTCTTGAGAAATATATGCGAGACCGTAACCGGTAGCCTCTGTTCTTACGAGGCTTCCGCCGTATGCAAGTCCGCGGCCGGTGAGTACGCCGTTGTGCTCGTTGCGGATTCTCTTGTATTGACCGAAGAGATAACCTACTTCTCTTGCGCCTACGCCTATATCGCCTGCGGGTACGTCTGAGTCAACGCCCAAGTGACGGAAAAGTTCAGTCATAAAACTTTGACAGAATCTCATAATTTCGTTGTCGCTCTTGCCCTTGGGGTCAAAGTCGCTTCCGCCTTTACCGCCGCCTATAGGAAGGGAAGTAAGGCTGTTTTTGAATATTTGCTCAAAGCCCAAGAACTTGATAATAGACAAGTTTACGGATGGGTGAAATCTCAAGCCGCCCTTGTAAGGTCCAATAGCGCTATTGAATTGCACTCTGTATCCTTTGTTGACGTGCACTTTTTGATTGTCGTCTACCCAAGGTACTCTGAACATAACGACTCTTTCTGGCTCAACGAGTCTTTCCAAAAGTCCTGCTTTTTCATAAGCGGGGTTTTTGTCAAATACGACTCTAAGGCTGTCGAGAACTTCCGTCGCAGCCTGATGAAATTCAGGTTGGTTGGGATTTTTCTCCTTTAATTCTTGCAACACTCTGTTTACATAATCCATTTTTTTACGATCCTTTTATAAAAAATTTAAATTTTTGTACACACATTTTAGCACAGCGATATAAATTATTCAACAAAATA
>JAIDRT010000042.1 GCA_029061605.1 Clostridia bacterium
CCCCCCCCCCCCACCCCCCACCCCCACTGTTTTTTTTATGTCCACTCGTCCACCTAGTTCTAATCTTGTATTAAGAGCCTATCGTCGAAGAGGAGCCAATCGTCGAGGAAGAGCCTATCGTCGAAGAGGAGCCAATCGTCGAGGAAGAGCCTATCGTCGAGGAAGAACCTATAGTTGAGGAAGAACCTGTAGTTGAGGAGCCTGTAAAAGAAGAGCCTAAGCCGCGCGTTAAGAGACCTCCTGTTCCAAGAGAACAGACAATGGTAGTCGACGACGTTCAATATATCATTAAGGATGACAGATTCCTGTTCAATCCTCAAGATGACGGTTGGTATATTTTGCTTGAAAAGACGTTTACGGCAAAACTTATACAGGCTGACGAATACGTAAAAGATTATTATACTGAAATTAAGAATGAGTTGCTCTCTTATAAAAAAGTTCACGCAAGAATGAGCAGAAAACGCGAGAGTTTCAACTTTGGCAGAGTTTGCTTGGCGCGTATGACTATCAGAGGTAAGACTTTGAGATTACACCTTGCTCTTGACGCGAAGGATTATGAGGAGACTAAGTACAAGGTAGAAGACACGTCGCAGATCAAGTCGCTTGCTGATACTCCGCTTATGTACAGGATCAAGAATGACCGTCGCCTTAAGTATACCAAGGATCTTATTGCCGAAGTAATGGCAAAATTTGGAGTAGAGAAACAAGAAATCGAGCCTGTAGACTATACTTCTATGTATCCTTATGAGGAGACGCCGCCGCTTATTGAAAGAAGACTGATTATTCAAAGACGCGTCAAAGGTAAAGTTCCTGAAGGCAACGGATTTGACTTTGCTCAAAAGACCTTTAAGGCAAAACTTATCCAGTCTGATGATATCGTCAAGGAGTACTATTCTCATTTGAAGAATGAGTTGCTTGCTCACAGAAAGATCCACGACAGAATGAGCAAAAAGCGCGAGAGTTTCCGCTTTGGCAGAGATTGCGTTGCTCGTATGTCTATAAGAGGTAAGACGCTTAAACTTTATCTGGCGCTCAATCCTCAAGACTATGTGGATTCAAAATATAAGTTTGAGGACGTTTCTGACGTCAAGTCTTATGCAGATACGCCGTTTATGATGAAGATCAAGAATCCTCGCCGTTTGAAGTACGCGTTAGAACTTATTGACGTCGTTATGGACAACGTGGGCGCGTCGTTGAAGCGTGATTTGCACGAGACTGATTACGTTGCGGATCTGCCGTTTGAAAGCACCGAGGAATTGATGGAGAAAGGGCTTGTCGTCAACGTGCACGTCAAAAGCAATTCGTTTGTGGCGCAACACTTCTCATTCAAGGCAAAAGACGAGGATGCTGAAGACGAAGTTGCATCAGACGAGGACAACGACTAAAATATCGCAGTTGTGTAAAGACGGAGAGAAATCTCCGTCTTTTTCAATTTGAGATTTTTTGACTACACTTAGGGCGACTTGTTTAAAGCGAACTAACGCATTTGACGCAATTTTGTGAATGACGTTATCCGCTCCGTCATATTGAGCGGAGCGTAGCGAAGTCGAAATATCTAATGTGGATAAATTATCCGACATTTTTATTAAACAATCGGATAAGATTTCTTGACTACGCTCAAAATGACATTCAATTATGACAAAAATAGATTTGTTTTTACCATATCTGCCAATTCTTTATTTTTCTTTTAAGGTATAATGCCAGGGAAGGAGATTTTTATGGCAAGAAAAATAGTCGTCACGTCGGGCAAAGGTGGAGTGGGTAAGACAAGCGTGCTAGCAAGTCTTGGAATATGCCTTGCCACTCGCGGAAAAAGTGTGCTTATGATTGACGGAGACGTCGGGCTCAACAACTTAGACGTTGTTATGGGTATGGAAAATCGTGTCGTATATGATATGGCTGACGTGATCGACAATAAGTGTCATATCAATCAAGCGCTTTTGCAGGAAGAAGGGCTTGGTCTGTACTTATTGCCGTCTGCGCACGCTTACAGCAGTGAGAAACTCACAAGCGCGGCTTTTGGAGAGTTGATATCGCGTATTGAGAGTATGTTTGACTTCATTCTCATAGACTGTCCTGCTGGCATTGACGGAGGCTTTCACAGGGCGGTGAGTTGCTCTGACGAGGCGATTGCCGTCACAACTCCGCATATTCCTGCCATCAGAGATTGCGACAAAGTCTTGGGATTGCTTCGCAGTTATAAACTCAATTCTATCAATCTTATCGTCAATAGGGTACGCGGCGACTTTGTGGTATCAGGCAAAATGATGGGTGGCGGAGAAATATCCAAGTTGTTGCGCTGTCCTCTTATGGGCGTAGTGCCAGAAGACGATACTATCACTGTGTATTCCCAACTTGGCAGAATAGGGATGAATACCTCGTCGTCACGCGACGCAATAGATATGATTGCTTGCAATATACTCAACAATACTTTTAAATTATATGACGTGACGAA
Organism: Clostridia bacterium; assembly: GCA_029061605.1. Taxonomy (GTDB): domain Bacteria; phylum Bacillota; class Clostridia; order Christensenellales; family UBA3700; genus RACS-045. The sequence continues at coordinate 2,456 of JAIDRT010000042.1, forward strand.
AGGGCATAGGGGTATTATTGGCAAAATAAAGAGATTGGTATCAGGCAGGTAGAGAAATGAATGAAAGCAAAATGATGGAAAGACGTCTCAAAAAGGTGCTTATGCAAGACAAAATCAACGCATATGAAGGGCTTACGAGGGCGCTAGAGGGCGATTTGAGAATATTGCTTGGGTGCTATATGACTCTTTGCGGAGACGTCAGTATCAATATCGACATACTCGACGGCGGAGAATACCAAATAAATATATCCGCCAAGGCAGACAACATCAACGCTCCCAATATTATCTGATAAATTTTTAAATTTAAGTCATATATTAGCGTCGTGGCAAATAAACTATACTATCTTATGTATAGGAGTTTGTTATGAAATACGACGATTGCAAAATTACGGAAAGCGTAAGTTTCCCAAACCAAAATATCACACGCGCTAAGGCTGCGCCTAAAAAGAAAAAAGTCAACGCTTTGGACGTATTTATCGTTCAGGCGCTTATCTGCGTTGGCATAAGTTGCGGAGTGTTGATTTCGCGCATAATCGAGATGGGTTTTTAAAGCGTGAAAATAAAGTTGCATCCGCTCTTCTGCCTTCTTGCGGGAGTCTTTATCGTATTGGGGCAATTTGAGTTGCTGTGCGGATACCTTGTGAGTATCGTTGCGCACGAAGTCGCTCACAATAGGATGGCAAAGTTGCGGGGCTACGGTATGGGCGTGATAACCATAATGCCCTACGGCGGATCTTTGGAGAGCGGAGACGACTACAATGACGTTGACAACATACTTATTGCGCTGTCGGCTCCGTTGTTCAATCTGGCGGTTGCCACGTTTATCGTTGCGCTTTGGTGGCTTATACCCGACGTATACAATTATACGCTTGATCTTTGCATAGCCAATCTTTCTTTAGGTCTTGTCAATCTCTTGCCGCTGTATCCACTTGACGGAAGCAGAGTGGTCATCTCTCTCATCAAGAAAAAGACTCGCGCTGTCAAGATACTCAAGTGGCTTACCGTTGTTACAGGCGCGATTATGCTTGTCGGCGGCATAGTCTTGGCATTCTTTACGCTAAATATCACTTTGCCGATATTCGGGCTGTTTTTGATACTGAGCGGAATTGTCACAAGCAAGGGGCAGAATTATTATCACCTTGCCAACAGCCGTCCTTTCGTAAAAGACTATACGCAAGGACTGCTTGAAGAAGTTGTTTATATTTCCGGAGACAGTCCGCTCTTTAAGTTCTTGCGATATCTTGGCAAGGATAAGATATGCAAATTTATCGTCATTGACGCCAACGGCGACAGAATTTGCGCAGTTGAGGAGCGTATGCTTGAGAAGTTGTGTATGACTCACGAATTGAGCGTGAGCATAATTGAGGCATTGCAAGATTATTCTAAATAATCGCGTATCAAAATGCCGTATATCAATTTGATTTTTTCAAAATACCTTGCAAAAGCAGGGTATTTATATTATAATATAAACTATACTTGATTTGATTAATTTGGAGTCGGGTATTATTAAATACAGAGGTTAGTGTATGTATTACGCAGGTGTGGATATTGGCGGTAAGAATACCAAGATGGGCATAGTTGACGATTTTGGCAACGTGGTGTCTTCTATGACTTATCGGACGCAAAAGGAGAGAGGCTATGACGCTATATTGCTTGATATGATAAGCAATATAAATTCGTTGTGTATGGAAGCGGGCTTTGACATCAAGGAACTGTCGGGAATTGGCATTGGGGTGCCGGGTATAGTTAATTCCAGAGCAGGACTTGTTATGTCGTGTTCCAACCTCAATTGGAAAGGCGTCGACCTTGCCGGAGATGTCAAAAATCTGACTGGAAAGCAATGCAAGGTATGCAATGATGCAAATTGCGCGGCTTTGGGCGAACAGCGCTTTGGAAGTGGAAAAAACTTCAAAAACTTAGTATTTATCACACTTGGCACAGGCGTTGGCTCGGGTATTATATTGGACGGCAAACTTTTTGAAGGACTGGGATGCGCAGGCGCCGAAGCAGGACATATGGGCATACAGGTCGACGGAGACAAGTGCGCTTGCGGTAATAAAGGCTGTTGGGAAGAGTTTATTTCCGCAAAGGCTTTTGTTGAGCAGACGAGAGTTGCAATAGAACAAAATCCCAAGAGTTTGCTTGCCGAGATTTGCAAAGACGGCATTAGCGGCAAGTCGGCATTCATTGCCGCAAGAGAGGGCGACAGTGTGGCAAAAAACGTGGTGGAAAAGTATATCGGTTATCTTACGTATGGCTTGATAGGCTTGACCAACATACTTCACCCGCAAGCCTTCGTACTTGGCGGAGGTATCGCAAACGAGGGAGCAGAACTCATTTTGCCTGTCAAGAGTATGCTCAACGAATATATAGATAACAACGGTTTTTATCCCTACGTCGACGTCGTGGGCGCCAGTCTTGGCAACGACGCGGGCTATATGGGAGCGGCTGCGCTGGTAATGTGAGATATGTGGGACAAACTTAAAGACATCTTATTGCAAGTACAAAAGCCTGCGCGTTACGTGGGCGGCGAATACAATTTGCCTGATATGGACAAGCCCTGCAAGGAAAGGGTCTTGTTGTGTTTCAGTGACAAATACGAAGTGGGTATGAGCAATATCGGCACTCGAATTTTGTATCATATGCTCAACGATATGCAAGATATCGTATGCGAACGCTGTTACGCGCCTGACCTTGATATGGCTGACCTTTTAAGAAAGAATAAATTGCCTTTGTTTTCTATCGAGACCAAGCGCGACGCAAAATCATTTGACCTCATTGGTTTTTCCGTTCAATTTGAATTACAGTTTACCAATATAGTTTATATGCTTGACCTAATGGGAGTGCCTTATTTTGCAAGCGAGAGAGGCGAAGATTATCCGCCTATCGTTGCGGGCGGTCCTTGCGTCGTCAATCCTATGCCGTTTGCGCCATTTTTTGACGCGGTGCTTATTGGCGAGGGAGAGAAAAACCTCAAGGAACTCACGCTGTTGCATATGGAGTGCAAAAGTCAAGGCTTGTCAAAGCAGGAGTTTTTGAAGCGCGCAAGCAGGCTTGACGGCGTGTACGTTCCGTCTCTTCACAATCCAACGAAGAGAGCCGTCGTCAAGAATTTGGACGAGGCTTATTATCCAACCAAGATATTGGTGCCCAACTGTGATATCGTTCACGACAGGTCGTCTATTGAACTTTTCAGAGGTTGCGCAAACGGCTGCAGATTCTGTCAAGCGGGCTTTTATTACAGACCTATAAGAGAGCGCGACGTTGACACGTTGGTAAGACAGGCGTGCGAACTTATGGACAACACCGGCTATGACGAGTTGGGACTTTTGAGTTTGAGCACGAGCGACTATTCTGGGCTCAAGGAACTTGTCGACAGAATAAAAGTTGAGGCTGACAAACGCAAAATAAAAGTGGCGTTGCCGTCTTTGCGCCTTGATAGTTTTGAGGCAGAGATATATGAAGAGATTCAAGGCGCGTCTTTGACCTTTGCGCCAGAGGCAGGCACGCAGAGATTACGCGACGTCATCAATAAAAATATCAACGAAGACGATATATTGTCGTCATTGACGGCGGCAATGAAGTATGGAGTAAAGAACGTTAAACTATACTTTATTATGGGGTTGCCTACAGAGACGCAAGAGGACTTGCAAGGTATTGTAGATATAGTGCATCTTATCAAACGTCTGCACGCGCAATTCGGAACTTCCAAGTTGCTCAATATCACTGTTTCCACTTCGATATTTATACCAAAACCGCTTACGCCTTTCCAATGGGAAAGACAGATATCTATGCAGGAGATGCTAGACAAGCAGGCGTTTATGCGCGAAAAGTTGCGAATGAAAAACGTCAAGTATTCTTGGCACGGCGCCGAATCTTCGATTATTGAGGCAATATTCGCAAGGGGTGACAAATCTCTTGCAAAGGCTATTGTCAAGGCGTATGAACTGGGGTGCGTATTCGACTCTTGGAGTGAGAATTTTGATTACGGAAAGTGGATGCAAGCCTTTGAACTCAGCGGCGTGGATTATCAAAAGTTTTTGGACGGCTTTGACGAAGACGAAGAGTTGCCGTGGGACATTATTGACAATGGTGTGACCAAGGCTTATCTTCTCAGGGAAAGACACAAGGCGTATGAAGGCGTCTGCACTCCCAACTGTCTTAAGAAGTGCAACGGTTGCGGGGCCAATAGATTGGAGAGGTGCCGCATATGATAATACTCAAGCATTACAAAGTCGATGACGTGAGTTATGTATCTCACAAAGACATCTTGCGAGTATTGCAAAGAGGTCTCAAGCGCGCTGGCGTAGATGTCAAATATTCTCAAGGCTACGTGCCGCATATGCTGACTTATACGACTACTCCCGTACCGCTTGGGGTGCAGTCTGTCGCAGAGTATTTCGCTGTGGAGTGCAACGGTATCAACAAGGACGAAATGCTTGCGCGATACAATGATTCAATGCCCAAAGGTATGCGCGCGGTTGCGAGTTTTTATAAGGACAAGAATCCCAACTTGGCGGCTATAGTTACCGCAAGTGATTACGAGGCTGTGAGCGCTGACGCCTTGCCTAAAGAGATAGAGGATATTGCGCGTTGTCAAAGTTACGTCATATCCACGAGCAAAAAAGGCGAAGTCGTGCAAAAGGACGTTGCGCCGTTGATTTACGGTTTGCGAGTGGAGGAAAACAGGCTATTTATGCGACTTGCAAGCGGCAACGCTAATTTACGAGCAGACAGTGTGGTCAATCATCTCAATAAAAAATTTGGGGTGAATATAAAAATCAACGATATTTGCCGTACTGCGCAATTGGTAAGCGTAGAGGGGAAATTCGTCGACGTGGAGGAATTGCTTAAATGAAAGATATCTTGATAAGCGTCAATCCAAGCGATACGCAGGTGAGTATCGTATCTGACGGCGAACTCGTTGAGTTTTGGGTAGAACGCAAGAATATGACTAGATTGGTAGGCAATATTTACAAAGGCAGAGTGCAGAACGTGCTCAACGGTATGCAGGCGGCTTTTGTAAATATAGGTTTAGAACGCAATGCATTTTTGTATGCGGGGGATACTCTCGAATACGGAGAAATACTAAAAGACGTCACGGATAAAAAACTAAATCTCAAGGCAGGCGACAATATCCTGTGCCAGGTAACAAAAGAGCAATTCGGATCCAAAGGCGCAAGAATAACTATGAACGTCACTTTGCCTGGCAGATCCGTAGTACTTATGCCGCAGATAGATTACGTTGGCGTGAGCCGTAAGATTACCGACGAAGCCGTCAAGCAAGAACTTATGGACTTCGTCAACGGTATTAAACCTGAAGGGTACGGTATAATTCTGCGTACGCAGTCTGTCGATTGCAGTAAAGAAGAAATACAGGAAGAGATTCAAGAACTCGTAGCCAAGTGGCAGAAGATAAAAGAAGCCAATATAACAAAGCCGGCGGGCTCTTTGATATACAAAGAAGAAGGTGTGGCAATAAGAGCGGTTAGAGATATGCTGCGCGACGACGTCGACCATATTATCATCAACGATAGAAAGTTGCTTGAAGAATTTAAAGTTGCTTTTTCTGCGCTCTATGATAAAAAGCCCGATTTATTCGTGCTTTATGACGAAAAAGAGAGTATGCATAAGAAGTTTGGATTGGTTAAGCAGATTGAAGGACTTCTTCAACGCAAAGTCGTGCTTGCAAATGGCGCATATCTCATTATTGATCACACAGAAGCGTTGACTGTCATTGACGTAAACACTGGCAAATACGTCGGCGAAAAGAATTTAGAGCAGACTGTATTTGAGACCAACTGCATTGCGGCAAAAGAGATTGCTCGACAACTGCGCGTACGCAATATAGGCGGCATAGTCGTCATAGACTTTATAGATATGGACAATTCCGAGCACAACCAAAAGGTGCTTGACGTGTTGCAAGAGGCGCTTGCATTTGACAGAACCAAAACTTCGCTGATAGGTATGACGCCTTTGGGACTTGTAGAACTTACTCGCAAGAAGACGAGGAGTATGCTTGAGAGCGTAATGTTGCAGACTTGTCCTTATTGCGAAGGTAACGGCTACGTGCTGTCGGACGAGGTTATGGCGGGTATGCTCAAGAATAAACTCAACGACGTCTTTGCCTGCGAAGACAACAAAGCCGCGCTCGTCACCGTAGCGCCAAGCGTATTTAACAAGATTTTTGCCTATAGACTTTTGGAGAAAGAGTGCGCGGGCGAATGGCGCGACAAGAGAATTTATCTCACTCCCGACGATAGAATGCATATCGAGAAGATTGACATCAAAGTATTGCACGGCGCAATACTTGACCTTCCTGACAAGGCGAAGATGCTGTATTAGGGAGTTTGGCTCAAAGGTAGGCTAGGCAAATTTAAAATGCGTCTTTTCCGCCAATACTGCCTTTGGCTCACGCCGACGTACGGCAAGTACGACGACGCTCGCCAAAGACAATCTTGACAAAAAATCCGCTATTTTATTCTTTGTCTATCTCCCTTCTCGCCAAACGAGAGGAAACTTATTCTATCGATATTTCCAACTACGCCTTATATATAATTATATTTCAGTCATTTCGAGCGGAGTGAAACGCAGTCGAGAAATCTCAACTCCTATATATAAAAAAATGCATATCTCGTAAGATATGCATTTTGCAAACTAAAAGCCACTCATTTGAGTGGCTTTTGATTATACTTCTTTTGCGTAAACGCTAACTTGTTTTTTATCTTTACCTTTGCGCTCAAATTTTACTACGCCGTCAATAAGCGCGTAGAGAGTGTCGTCCTTGCCGATACCAACGTTGTTGCCGACGTGGAACTTGGTGCCTCTTTGTCTAACCAAGATATTGCCAGCCAAAACGAATTGACCGTCGGATCTCTTTGGTCCAAGTCTCTTTGATTCGGAGTCTCTGCCGTTTCTGGAACTACCTACACCTTTCTTATGAGCGAAGAGTTGAATATTTATAAACATATTATCTTACCTCCAATTCTATAAAATCAGAAAAGCCTTCGTGCAAATCTGCTATTCCCAACATCATCGTATTGAGTATAACGTCGCAGTCGTGCCTTGTCGCTTTGTTGAGATTTTTTGGGAGAGTGGCTTTGAGATAACCTCTTTTGTAGTCAGTCTTGTAATCCAAGTTGACGCCTGCCACGCTGAAGAGTCCCAGAATTGCCGTCTGTACTATTGACGAAAGGGCGGAGCATACTATATCTTCTCCTTGCACCCCATAGCCGGTGTGTCCCTCGCACTCTATCTCAACAATGCTGTTGTTTTGTTTTGTTACGAATATCTTGGTCATTACGCCTTGATTTCTGCAATTTTCAACGCAGTAAAGGGTTGTCTGTGACCTTGACGCTTGCGCTCGTTCTTCTTGGACTTATACTTGAAAACAACTATTTTCTTTGCCTTGTCCTGAGCGACTACTTCGGCAACTACTTTGGAATTTTCCACTTCTTTGCCACAAGCGATTTTGCCGTCATTGTTGAGCATAACAACGTCAAGTTCTACCTTTGCGCCAATCTCTTTGTCGATTTTCTCGACTTTGATGATTTCGTCCTTGGCTACCTTGTATTGTTTGCCACCTGTCAAAACTATTGCGTACATTGAATACCTCCTCTTACCAGTCTCGCTGAAACGGGTGGTCTAAAGACACTTTGCGACCCTACTCACGCGGCTCAATGAGTATGTTAGCATATATTTAAATTCTTGTCAACGAAATTAAATAATATTATTAATATTATAAGCAGTCGACTTTAGGTTCGCCTTGAAGGAGTCATTCTGAGCGCAGTCAAAGAATCTTTATAATTTACCTGCTACTTTAACTCTTTTATTTTCTCTATATCTCCGCTGCACAATATCTCTAGATTATCAAATATCTTTTCTTTAGACCAGTCCCACCATTTTAAGTTCAAAAGAAACTTTATAGTAGCGTCGTCAAAACGCTTGCGTATGACTTTTATTGGGTTACCGGCGACGATATGGTATGGCAATACGTCTTTTGCGACCACCGAATTTGCGCCTATGATTGCTCCGTCGCTAATATGTACTCCTGGCATAATCGTTACGTTTTGTCCTATCCATACGTCGTTGCCCACGACTGTATCGCCTTTGAGCGGTAAGTCGTCCATTGACGGCGTAGCCTTTTCCCAGCCGTGTCCCATAATGTTAAATGGGTAGGTTGTGGCAGAGTTCATACGGTGGTTTGCACCGTTCATAACAAATTCGACGCCCTTTGCAATAGCGCAAAACTTTCCGATTATCAGTTTGTCGCCGTTGAATTCATAGTGATGAGTGACGTGACTTTCAAAGTTTTCTGCGCCTTCATCATCGCTATAGTACGTATAATCCCCAACGATTATATTGGGGCGAGTAATTACGTTTTTTATAAAACAAATGCTTGGAATATTCTCATTTGGGAATTTCTTGTTTGGATCTGGACCTAATTCTTTCAAATGTTCTTCTCCTTTGACGTTGTTATAATTATATAATTTTATTTGCGTTATGTCAACTTGGATATCGGTAAGGCGTCTTGCTGATGCAATAAGATATAATTATTAGATATAACGAATATTGAAATTACGCAATAGAGCCTTTTATTGTTTGCTCAAGGCATATTAAATCAAAAGGTATTGATAAGTTTGCTAAATTGTGCTAAAATTAGACAAAACGATGCAAAAGGTGCAAAAATGCTTATACAAAATAATAGTATAATAATAACGGAACTTGAAGACTTTGATATAAGACATATTCTTGATTGCGGTCAAATTTTTCGATATGAGAAGTTGAGCGAAGGAGAATATAGGGTATATTCAAAGGATAAGACTTGCTTAGTACGCCAAAGTCAAGACAATGCAGTCATTGAGAGTGACAATCCCAAATACTTTGTCAATTACTTTGACTTGGAGCGCGATTACGGCGAGATAAAGCAAAAACTCAAAGGTAAGCCATTTATGGATGAGGCAATGCAGTACGGTCACGGAATAAGGATACTCAATCAAGATAAATGGGAAATGCTCATCAGTTTTATTATCTCGGCAAACAATCATATTCCGCGCATAAAAGGTATTATTAGCAGACTGTGCGCAAGTCTTGGCAAAAATATGGGAGATTATTACGCTTTTCCAACGCCTGAGGCAATGGCAAGCAAAGACGAAGAGTTCTATAAGGCGTTGGGCGCAGGATATAGGGCGAAGTACTTGGCGGTCACTTCAAGGCAAGTGGCAGATGGTTTTGATCTAGATGCCATTGACTGTATGGACGGCAATACGGCGAATAAAAAATTGTGTACGCTTATGGGCATAGGCAGTAAGGTTGCGGATTGCATATTGCTCTTTGGCTACCATAAGCAAGACGTGTTTCCAGTGGACACTTGGATAAAGAAAGTCTATAAAGACGTAGTGGGCGACGATGTTGATAACAACAATATCATAAGACGCAAGTTGATTGATATTTATGGAGAATATTCCGGATACGCTCAACAGTATCTATTCTTCAACAAAAGAGAAAACTAGAATTATTTTAGCATATTTTCAATATTGAACAATGTTCAATATTGAAAATATGCCGCGGATAAACCCCTTGAAAATGCAAAGGATATCAAGTTTAAAATACCGTTTAATCGACACATATTAGATAAAATTGACAAACTGAACATTGTTCAATACAATATATCCACCAAAGACAACAAATTTTGAGTAAGTATATAAGGATATATGATATGAATTATGCAATCTTAGTAGACCTCAACAGTATGCGCCTATCTTACGATAGTTTCTCGAAGGCCATAGCAAGTCTTGACGGCAAGATAGCCTACGCAAAACTATACGGTTATAACAACAAGCGTAACAACGACTTTAACGCTTTTATCAAGACGTATGGAGCGGAAGTTGCTTTGCCTGTCAACAATCGCAAAAAAGTTCGCATAGATATAAGACAAGTCATTGACGCCGTGACTATAGCGTGCACACGTAGCAATGTAGACGCATTTTTTATAATATGTAGCGAACTTGACTCAATAGCAATGATCAATGCGTTGAAAAAACTCGGCAAGCGTGTGATAATGGGTATTGAGTCCCCAAGTTTTGTGGCAGAGCAGTGCGATGGACACATTATGCTTGAGAGATCTTTCCCTGAAGAAGAGGAGAAAAAGCCGTTGCCTATTAAATCCGATGAGCAAAGCGACGAGTTTCTACCATATAGCGGCGTAAAGCAAGAAAAGAAATCTGACGAAATGGATAAGATAAAGCAAGAACTCAAAGAACTGCTTGAGAATAAGCGCCGACAAAAGAGTGAAATAGAAATGGGACAAAGCGTGTTGCAACTTGACGACTTGCTTAAAAAGTATTTTTAGTACCTTATGTAATAACAGATTGTTTTCGCTTAAGGCTTTGTCGTAATCAAGGTACTGTAGACGCTTGATTTTCAAGAGTTGTAATGCTATGATTATATCACGAAGATAAAAACACAGTCCCCGTTGAGTAGTCGTGGGCAATACCTTTGGGTATTCAGTAACCTGCCTCCTTGGTTGTCTCTTCTTCAAGAAAAAATTTTAAAGGAGGTTTTTCTTGATGAAGGAGGCATCAGTAACATTAACAATTTACTTTGACTCTCAATTCTACGTTGGATTGTTTGAGAGGGTTGAATCCAACAAACTCTGTGTGTGCAGATACGTATTTGGAGCAGAGCCAAAAGATTACGACGTGTACGAGTTGATAAAGAGTAGATATTATGAATTGAAGTTTAGTCCTTCTGTCGAAATGGAGAAAAAGTCTATTGAGCGCAAGAATCCAAAAGCGAGACAACGAAAAATAAAAAAGTCAATCGTTGAGTTTAAGTTGGGGACAAAATCTCAGCAAGCCGTCCAAAGGCAAATTGAGGAGCGCAATATGGATCGAAAAGCCAAAGCAAAGGCTTATAAAATGCAAAACAGCGATAATAAGTTTTTGATAAGACAGGAAAAGAAAAAGCAAAAACGCAAAGGTCATTGACCCTTGCGTTTTTTTATTCAAAAGCGTATTCAGCGTAACCTTTTTGTAAAATATGCTTTTCGGCTTGTTTAAGAAATTGCTTTTTCCGTTTGCCTGCAGATAAGTTTAACTTGCAATCCAACGCATAAATAGTAAATCTGTATCTATGTGTTTTCCCGCGCGGCGGTTTTGGACCAGCATATTTGTGGACTCCGTAAGCAATACCTTGCGTTGCGCCAATGTCTGATATATATTTTCCTGCCGGAATTGCTTTTTCGATTATGTTTGTTGCAGGAATATCCCAAATAACCCAGTGTGTGAAGTTCTTAATAGGATGGCTTATATCTTCCAACGTAATAGCGATAGTTCTTGCATCTTTTGACAGATTTTCTATAATAATCTGAGGAGATATGTTTATTCCTCTGCCAGTGTGGTCAATTGGAAAAGGTTCATCGTTTGTGAAGTCGGGAAGGTCAAATACTAGCGTTTCCATAAATACTCCTTGGAATTTATTATTTTGGGAAAAATGTAGGTAAATTTCCAATCAGTTCATTGTTCCAAATAAAAATTTGAGATTTCTTTTATATTGTTTTTCTACTTATTGGTTTTAGATTAGTTAATGCTTCAGTATTATTAGACGTTATCATATATATAGTTTTGCAATTTTGTAATTCTGAGCAATCTCCGCACGTTTTAAGAGATTTGCTGAGTGCGCACTTTCTTATTGGGCAAAGGCTATTGCAAAAAGGAGTTTTAACTCCGTCCACACGACAACCTACGCAGTTTATCATTTCTGCGGTAATTTCAACTCCGTTTAGTTCCGTCCAAAGTTTGGCAACTTTTTCTCGCAGTTGGTTATCGTTGTTAAGCGTAGCCGTACGAGCCTCGCATCTTTCGCAATCAAGACCGCAATATGCTATGAGTTTGTTCATTAAATCTTCCTTTTGTTGTATTTTTCTTTTGCGTACTCATACGCTTCTTGTATAAAAATTTTGAGTGTTTCAAATGTTTTCTGCGAGGGATTGAGTACGCATATCCAACCCATCCAAGCGTAAACTGGGTGGGGAAAATTCTATCTATTTCGCTAAAGTCAAAAGGCATATCAATGACGCCGCCTTTGGGAGGCCGCTTGGGGATTTTTCCAAAGAGTTGAATAAATGTATCTTTGCGAACTCCTATATTAACACGATATACTTCATCTCTATTTAATTTGGAACTTTTGTCATTGTCTCCGTCTTTTTCTTTGACGGTCAATACGTATATACCGCGTTTAAGTTTGCTTTGGGGATTGTAAAATATTCCGCTTTCGTCCCAACTATTTAACAGTGCGGTATCGTTTAAGTTGTCAAGGCAAAATTTAATAATCTCAGTTGGAGTCATTTTTGGAATAGCCAGGAAGTTTTTTAGTCTGTCTGCGCTGTTTATTTATTTGTCTTTTTTTACGAAACTTTTCTATGAATTCTGTTTCTTTTTCTACTATTTTATCTCCCCAAGGAGAAGAATAGTTGTATGGCGTAACAAATCCGCTGAAATCATTTTGAGTACGCTCTAAAAGTAAGGTCATTGTAAGTACCAATGCCATAAACGGATAAGCGGTAAACGTGCCTGTATTGATAAAGGAATACCCCTCAAAACCTATAAATACCGCCAAGCAGAAGAGGTTGAAAGAATTTTTAATATTTTTAAAGAGAATTTGAATGCGAACGACATAGAAAAAGACGTACGCAATAATTCCCATTATTCCCATTGATGCTATAATTTGAAAGATTGTGGAGTGAAACCAATAAATTCCTATGGCGCTTGTGTGGGTATGAGGACCTACGTAACCTTTACCTACGCCAAACAGTGGGTGAGCCTTGAATAGTTCCCACGCTTCTTTATATAATTTGCTACGACCTGAAGTGCCTAATCCTCTGTCAATGAGAGCCGTGAACATAGTGTTGACATCTTTCATTAAGCAAAGATAGATTATCACCATTCCCAAGACTACGATACCAATATAGAAAAAATGTATTTTTTTATTTGGCGCTTTTATTATCGTAAATACCAATGCTACTACGCCGCTTATAATTCCAAAGATTATACCGCCTCTGCTAAAAGTAAGTATAAGACAAGCGTATTGGAATATTCCCAATGCAAGATAAATCCAACCTTGACGGTAGCGCGTAGAAAGATACATAGTCATACCTGCAGTGAAAATCAGATACGTTGCTACATCGTTTCTATCTGCCCAACCTACTTCCCATACCGCTTTGTGCCATTCGTGCACAGGTATACCGCTTTGCGCGATTACTGTAATGAGTTGAATGCAAATTACCAAGCCGATATACATCAACGTTTTGGAAAAATATAAGGGGACGTCGCGTTGTTCGTCGCGCTTTAAATAATGATTATATAATATATATATGGCAGGTACTCCAAGTCCCAACATCACAAAGTCGGGAAGCGCTCTCAAAAAGTCTTGTTTGATAAGAGTTCCAACTCCACCTAAAAGCAAAGCGTATGCGACGGCTATCAATGGAAAAAACATCTTTCCAATCATAAATTTGTGTCTTCCGTTCTTGACAAGGAAAAATATAAAACATATACCAAGTGGTATTGCTAGCGGCCATAAATATACATAGTCGGAAAAGTTGCTGGAGAAGATTAGCAAAACAGCGCTAAAAATATTGACTGTGAGCGGGAGAATATCATTTGCACCCAAAAGAGCCAAACAAGCAAGAATAACCGCGCCTGTTATGCCAAAAGGCGCGCATTTAGTAGCCCAACCTATAAAGACTACTATGCATACCAAAGCAATATAGAAGTCCGAATATACGAATTTATTGATAAAACTTTGGTATTTATTATATCCTGTGTTTCCTATTACGTTTGATTGTGTCATTATTCTCCAAACAGATAATAGCGTTTCCCTCACAACTTATCAATCTGTTCTGTGTATTCTTGCCTATTCAATTGCTATATGGCAAGTCATAGGCGCCTTGTTTATACCATTATAAATCATTTAAGAGAAAAGAGCAAATAAAACAGACAGAAAATTAAATTTAAATTAAATCACTTTCAGGCGTCTTGCGAGTTCAATCAACTTCTTTTCATTGAGAATTTCGTTGAAGACATAATATCCGTTGTTAAATACCGTTAATATGTCCAAGCAAAGTAGCATTTTGCGCCTTTACTCTGCTAATGATATATACATTCCACTTGCAATTTACCTCCTTTGGAATTTTAATTGAGTATTGCTTGTTATCTATAATTAAAACTGTCGGCAAATATTTTCGCCGACAGTGATTTTTAGTCGTTATTTTAAAGCAAGAGGATATTAAACGCCTCTTTCTATCGCAGTGATACCTGTGCGGCATACTTTTGAAATCTTGAAGCCCTTTTCTTTTTGGTTGTCAGACAGAGTAGTCATAAAGGAATCAATTTTTTCTGAAGTGCCGGTGAGTTCAACTATCATAGACTTTTCAGTTACGTCTACGACGATAGCGCCGTATTTATCGCATTGTTCTATTACGAATTTGTCAAAGAATTTGCCATCAACAGTGAGTATCTTTACAAGAGAAAGTTCGCGGTATACGCTCTTGTTTTCCTCCAAAGCCTGCACGCTGATAGTCTCTTGCAACTTTTGCGTCTGACTGATGATCTGGGCAAGTCCGCTTTCGTCGCTTTGCGCTACGACGGTAATTCTTGATATATGCGGGTCATCCGTTGCGCTCACGGATAGCGAGTCTATATTAAATCCTCTTCTTCCAAACAAGGAAGAAATTCTTGCCAGCACACTGGAATTATTTTTTACAACTATTGATATGACGTTTTTCATATTTCACCTCGCATTTATACTATCTATTATACATAGACCTTTGCCAAAAATCAACTAATACTGATATTATTTAATGCACTTATCAAGGCAATTAAATCAAGACGCGCTTGAGTTTGCAAATTGTGAGTTATACAACTCATAATAAAACCCTTGTTTTGCCAGCAACTCTTCGTGATTTCCTTGTTCGATAATATTGCCGTCTTTCATTACGAGTATCACGTCGCAACTTCTTATCGTCGAAAGTCTGTGGGCAACGATAAACGACGTTCTGCCTTGCATTATGCGATAAAACGCTTCTTGAATTTTCATCTCGGTACGCGTATCTATTGACGACGTAGCCTCGTCAAGAATGAGCATAGGGGGATGGGTGAGCATTATGCGGGCAATGCAGAGAAGTTGTCGTTGACCTTGCGATATATTGTCGCCGTTTTCCGTAAGCAGAGTATCGTACTTGTCAGGGAACTTTTCAATAAAGTCGTCTGCGCCTGCAAGTTGGGCTGCGTCCATTATCTCTTCAAGCGTAGCGTCCTGCTTGCCGTAGGCAATGTTGTCTTTTATCGTACCCTCAAAGAGCCAACTTTCTTGCAAGACCATACCATAACTGTCTCTGAGACTTGTTCTCGTGATTTGCCTTATATCTTTGCCAGACATTGATATTGAGCCTTCATTGACGTCATAAAATCTCATAAGCAGATTGATGAGCGTGGTCTTTCCGCAACCGGTAGGACCTACGATTGCAATCTTTTGACCTTGCTTTACGTGTAAGTTAAGTCCTTGTATAAGCGGTTTTTCGGGAACGTAACTGAAGTATACGCCGTCTATGTCCAAAGTGCCGTCGCAATGCTCAAGAACTTGATTTTGGCTATCGCTCTCTTCAACAGGTTGATCCAACAGCGCAAAAATTCGTCTTGACGCCGCGACTGCCGACTGTATTTCGGTGATAACGCCTGTGATTTCGTTAAAAGGTTTTGTATATTGGTTAGCGTAGGTCAGACAAGTTGAAAGCAAGCCTATCGGCAAGCCTTTGGGCGAGCCTGCCCACAGTGAAATCAACGCGCCCACCACGCCCACGCTTGCGTATACCAAATTGTTGACAAAACGCGTGCAAGGGTTTATCAAAGCGCCGTAGAATTGCGACTTAAATCCGCAATCATAGAGTTCTTTATTGAGTTTTTCAAAGTCTTCTTGGCATATATCTTCTTGACAAAACGCCTGAATGAGACTGCGCCCAGTGAAAATCTCTTCGACGTATCCGCTGACTTCGCCGCGCTTTACCGCTTGGGCGGCAAAGGTCTTGTGCGAGCGCTTTGTGATAAACGCCGCCACGCAAAGCGAAAGGGGAGTGAGCACCAGCACAACAAGCGCGATTATCCAATTGAGATAGAATAATATGCCAAGCGTCGCGCCTATCGTAAGCACACCGCTGAAGAGTTGAGTAAAGCCTTGCAAAAGTCCTTCTGACACTTGGTCTATATCGCTGGATATGCGGGCTATGATATCGCCCTGACGTTGAGTGTCTATATACTTCAAGGGTAAGTTGTTGATATGCTCAAAGAGTTGGTTGCGGATATTGCGCACTGTCTTGCAAGTGAGCGAATTGACGCTTGCTGACAGCGTCCACTGCGCAATGGCGCCCACGACTATCATTGCGACAATAATATAGATATACTTGAATACTTTGTCAAAATCTACTGCGCCTTCAATCATATAGTCAATTGCGTAACCTGTCATAAGCGGAATGAGTATAGACACTGCGACAGACGCTATTGACGCAATAAAAGATATTACGATAAGCGGGGCGTAAGGCTTGGTATAGCCTATAAGTCTAAACAAAGTGCTTGGCTTTTTAGTCTTCATTTTTTACCTCCGCAGTATCGTTTTCGTTGGGATTTTTTTGTTGAGAATTGCAAATCTCGCGATATATATCGCAGGTTTTAAGCAAATTGTCGTGAGTATCTATGCCCACTACGTCGCCTTTGTCAAGCACTATTATTTTGTCGGCGTTTTTAATAGACGTCGCTCTTTGGGATATTATTATCTTGGTAGTATCTTTTGGAAGATTTTCATTGAGCGCTTTTCTCAATGCCAAGTCTGTGGCAAAGTCCAGAGCGCTCATACTGTCGTCGAGTATCACTATCTCGGGATTGCCCACAAGCGCGCGGGCAATGGACAGCCTTTGTCTCTGACCGCCTGAGAAGTTCTTGCCTTTTTGCTGTACAGGAGCGTCTAAGCCTTCGCTCTTTTGCATTACGAAGTCATACGCTTGCGCAGTCTTTAGCGCGGAGATGATCTCGTTGTCGGTTGCGTCTTTTTTCTTCCACTGCATATTAGAGCGAATAGTTCCGCTAAAAAGCATTGCAAGTTGCGGGACAAGTCCTATCTTGCCGCGAAGTTGTTTGAGCGGATATTTTTTAATATCCACGCCGTTGATTTCAAGCGTACCTTGCGACACGTCATAGAATCTCGGCAACAAGTTGATGAGCGTAGATTTACCGCTGCCGGTACCGCCTATTATACCCACAGTCTGTCCTTTTTGTATGTCGACGGACAGATTTTTGAGAGCAGGCGAGCCGTTGCCGTAGGCAAAACTCACGTCTTTAAAAGATATGGCGGGAGCGCCTTCCACAGGCGAGACTTGCTCGTTGCCGTCGTCATTGATTGCCGGTTGCGTTGCAAGCAATTCGCTTACGCGTTTTGCTGACGCGTACGATTTGGAGAAGAGTACCATCACGTTGGCAAGCACGACGAGCGCCAGTGATATCTGCATCATATAGTTGATAAAGGCAATCAGTTCGCCTTGGGTGAGAGCGCCTGCATTTATCTTATTCCCGCCAAAATAGAGAAGCGCAACGATAGCCATATTTATAATGATGAATGAAAGGGGATTGAGGAGCGCGGACACTCTGCCGATTGCAATTACGCTCTTGGCATAATCCTGTGTGGAGTCCTCAAAACGTTTTTGTTCTCTTTCTTGCTCGGTGAAGGCTCTGACAACTCTCATACCGTTGAGGTCTTCTCTTGCAATGGAAGTAATCTTGTCAAGTTTCTTTTGATTTTTGGTATATACCGGCAAAGTCTTTGACATAATCAGCCACAATACCAAAGCCACAAGCGGAGCGGCTACTAAGAATATCCAGCACATTGAAGGCTTAAGTATTATTGCCGACACCGTAGCGCCTATTACGAGGAAAGGCGCGCGTATTGCAAGACGTATCAGCATTGCGACGCCGAGTTGCACTTGATTGATATCGCTATTGAATCGCGTCACCATAGATGATACGCCGTATTCGTCGCTGTTGCTCATAGAAAGGGTATTTATGTGATAAAAAAGCACGTTGCGCAGTTCAGTGCCAAAGCCCTGCGAACATCTTGAAGCGACGTATTGACAAAAGAGCGCGGCAGCCAAGCCTACCACTGCAAGCAGTACCAGTACACCGCCCATTTGCAAGATGTACGTTTTGTCATTGCCGTTGATGCCTTTGTCGATAAGTTGAGCCATTACATAGGGGACGATAAGTTCAAATATGGCTTCCAAAAGTTTGAATATCGGACCTAATATCAAATGTTTTTTATACTTTTTTAAGTAAGGATAAAGATTTGACATAAAATACCATTCCTTTATTGACTATCTTTTAAAATTATTATAAAATATTATATAATGTAAACGATAATTATGCAACTGTTGGAGCATAATTAAATAATAGAAAGTCATTATAAAAATGAGGTAAAAATGAAAGACGGCTTTATAAAATGCGGCTGCGCGTCGATTGACGTGAGCGTAGGCGATTGCGAAAAAAACGCAAAGGCTATAGTCGAAGAAGTGATCAAGGCGGACAAGTTGTGCATCAAGTTGTTGGCGTTGCCTGAGTTGTGCGTATGCGGATATACTTGCGGCGATCTTTTGTTGCACGATACGCTCCTAGACGGCGTTGAAAAGGCAATAGAATACGTACTCAAAAACACGTCTAAGACAGACGTCGTGACGGTGATAGGCGCGCCTCTTCGCAACGGCGGTAAGTTGTTTAACTGCGCAGTAGTTATATATAAAGGCGAGATATTGGGTGTCGTTCCCAAGGAAAATATACCCAACTATGGAGAGTTTTACGAGGCGAGATACTTTGTCGGCGGGTGCGATACCGACTTTATCGAGATAGAAGTTGCTGGCAGGACTGTGCCATTTGGACAAATGGTATTTGTCAACGAAAGTCTAAAAGAATACGCCTTTGGAGTGGAGATATGCGAAGATATGTGGGTGGCGAATTCACCTTCAATAGCGCTGACGGAAAACGGCGCAAATATAATCGTCAATATCTCTGCAAGCGACGAAGTTATCGGCAAAGCCGAATACAGAAAAACTCTCGTTACTGCGCATTCTGGCAAACTCAACTGCGGTTATATATATGCCAGTGCAGGCGAAGGGGAATCGACTACGGATATGGTCTTTGCGGGGCATAACCTCATTGCGGAGAGCGGTAACATTCTTGAAGAAAGCGCTCTATTTGAAAACAGCCTTATTTATACGGATATAGACGTAAAACGTATTGCGTACGAAAAAAGACGCGTCAATACGTTTAAGGCGGCAGAAGATCTGGGCTACGTCTATTTTGAGCAGGATCTGTCGCAGAATAAATTGACGAGGAAGTTTTCTTCCACGCCTTTCGTGCCAAGCGACGAGGAAAAACGCAACGACAGATGCGAACTTATACTCAAGATGCAGGCTATGGGATTGAAAAAACGCTTGGCGCATACCAATTCAAAAAGAATAGTCGTAGGTTTGTCGGGCGGACTTGACAGCGCGCTGGCTTTGTTGGTGATGGTCAAGGCAGTAGATTCTCTCAATATGGACAGAAAGAGCATTTTGGCGGTTACTATGCCTTGTTTTGGCACGACGAGTAGAACAAAGTCAAACGCCGAGATTTTGGCAAACGGTTTGGGCGTTGATTTTAAGAGCGTAAACATATCCAAGGCAGTGGAGAGACACTTTGAGGATATAGGGCAGTCAAAGGAGACTTTGGACGTGACTTTTGAGAACGCGCAGGCAAGAGAACGCACGCAAGTGCTTATGGATATTGCCAACAAAGAGGGCGGACTTGTCGTAGGCACCGGAGATTTGTCAGAACTTGCTCTCGGTTGGGCGACCTATAACGGCGATCATATGTCTATGTACGGCGTCAACGGCTCAATCCCCAAGACTTTGGTTAGATATTTAGTAAAATATTATGCAGATACTTGCGATAGCGACGACGCGCGCAAGGCGCTTCTTGATATACTCGACACGCCTGTTAGTCCGGAGTTGTTGCCGTCAAAGAATGAAGAAATATCCCAACAGACGGAAAGTATCGTGGGACCTTATGAGTTACACGACTTTTTCCTTTACTATATAATTCGTTGGGGTTATTCGCCCAAAAAGGTTTATCGCATAGCGCGCGATACATTTGCAGGCAAGTATGATAAAGAAACTCTTCTCAAGTGGTTGAAGAATTTTTACAAGAGATTTTTCACTCAGCAATTCAAGCGATCCTGTTTGCCTGACGGACCCAAGGTGGGCAGCGTAACGCTCTCTCCAAGAGGGGATTGGAGAATGCCGAGCGACGCAAACGCAAGACTGTGGCTTAAGGAATTGGAAAGTTTATAGTTATTATAGGTAGTAAAAAGTTTTTTAGACGGATTTAACGAATATAATCACAGACTGAATATAATAATATTTATATGTCATTTTGACTTCATTGAAGTGAAGTGGAGAAATCTAAAATTACGGCAAGCATACAATGCTTGCCGTATTATACTTTTGTCGTAGATAAAATCTAATTTTGTTACTTAAGCGATTGATATATCGCATCAGTCTTTGCGTAATTATCAACGTCACTCTTGGAGTAACTGAATACGATTTCCGATTTGCTTTGCGCAGAGCCTTCATACCATACAATTGCCGCGCCTATTTTGCCAGACCAACTTTCGTCGATAACATATCTTTTTGCAAGACCGTTTTTCCAAATTTCGACGGTGAGGTTGCAGTAATTGTACCTCATATTCTTACCGGAGTTGTCTTCTTCCAATCTCGACGTTGTGGTAGAATCTGCGTTTGCGACGTCTACGTTGACGCTGAATATGAGTTCGTAATATTCATTGCCGTTGGCGTCTGTTTTGATATCCATAGAAATGGTTTTTGAAGTGTCGACAATGTTTTCAACGCTCCAATTTACGCAAGTTTTTCTTGCTTCGCTATAACTTCTTGACCATTTTGCGTCTTCGTCTATGTTCCACTTGCTGTGCTTCTTCCATTGAGCAACTTCCAAAAGTCCAGTCTCTTTATTATAGACTATATCGCTCTTTTTTGTCATTCTGTTATATTTGCCGTCGTTGACGTATCTTATATCGGCAGAAGTGACAAAGCCGGTTTCTGTAGCGCCGAAGTTGTGATTGATGGGAAGTTTGATGGTCGTATCGTCTTTAAGCGTATCGCTTTGTTTACGCAATCTTTGATAGATAAGTTGACCGTGATTGTTGCCTAACTTGGTTTCGCCCACTTGATTTCTAAAATAAGAGAAATAAGCGCACTCGACCTCGTTATTGGTTATCCTATCCATAATTTGAGCAATTTTTTGCGCGTCGCTCAAAGAAGAGTCATTGTAAATTTGTGTGACGTTGCGCTCAATAGTATCCATCTTAGCGTCGTTTGCGGCGTCAGGGTATGCAAGATAATCTGCAAGAAGCGTTTCGTACTTAATTTCAGTAAGTTTGTCAACGTCTTGAGAATCTCCTTTGCAGGCTACAAAACTCAAACTCAAAGTCAAAGCAATTGCCAAAACTAAAGTAACTGATAAAAACTTTTTCATAAAATTCTCCCTTTATCTTATTTTATATTATCAGTATAAAAGCAAGCAAAGTAAATGTCAATATCTTTTTTTTCAAAATTATGGACGAAATGGACGTCATTTGGTTGAGCATATGACGTTTTGGCTAGTTATATTTTCATATTGAGTGGACGTCTGCCATTTTGACTTAACGACTATAATATCTGTCATTACTACTAGATGGCTGTCACTTCAAGCCAAGTCGAGAAATCTCAATCAGTGCCTATACCATTGACAGGGACTTAAAAAGCGGTTATAATTATTATAATATTATATAATAAATATTTTATCAATATTACATTATTGATAGCAAGGGTGTATTATGGTAGAAAGAGTTGCGTTATATCCAAGCCACGTTGCAAGACTTATTGCGATAAGAAAGAAGATTTATAAGGTAGTAGGGCATTTATCGTGCGAGGCGGCATTGAGCAAAGAGCCTATTCCCAAGTCGTTGCTTGACAAGGCAAGTTTTTCGCCGTTCAAAAACGGTATGGTTTGGGGCAGTGATTTTGACTGCGCTTGGTTTAGATTTAAAGGACAAGTTCCTGAGGAGTGCAAGGGCAAGAAGGTAGTTGCGCTCATCAATATACAGGGAGAAGGACTTGTATATATTGACGGACAGCCTAGACAAGGTATCACGCAAGTGCTTGACGGCATAGATCTCGTTCAATCTGTCAAGGGAAAGCAAGCCGTAGACTTGTTTGATTCTGCGCAAGGCGGAGAGCAAGTTGAGTTGCTTGTCGACAGCGGTTTCAACGGCAAGCGCAACAGAAAAGACGTCAAGGTTAGACTTATGCGCAAGGACTTGGCGATTTGCGACGAAGAGGCTCTGACGTATTATTACGATTATCTTCAACTTGTTATGGTTATGCTCACTTACGGAAAGAATAAGCATCTCAGCGAAGCAAGACTTAAGGAGATAGACAAAGCGCTCAATCATTCTTACAAACTTGCCAAAAAGAGTATGGCTGAGGCTCACGACTATTTGACCAAGATAATCACGACCCCCATTGCGGACAACGTCACAGAATATACCGCGATAGGACACGCGCATATAGACCTTGCTTGGCTTTGGCCAATAAGAGAGACCAAACGCAAGGGTACTCGCACATTTGCCACTGCGCTCAACAATATAGACAAATATCCCGATTATATCTTCGGCGCGTCGCAGGCGCAACTGTTTGATTGGATCAAGCAAGAAGAGCCTGCATTATTTGAGAGAGTAAAGAAGGCTGTAGCCGACGGCAGAATAGAATTGCAAGGCGGTATGTGGACAGAAAACGATTGCAATATCCCAAGTGGCGAGAGCATAATACGCCAGTTTTTATACGGTGAGAAGTTCTTTAAAGACGAGTTTGGCAAGAGGTGCAAAATGGTTTGGTTACCCGACGTATTTGGATATCCTGCTTCTTTGCCGCAGATAATGAAGAAGTGCGGAAGAGAGTATTTTATGACGATAAAACTCTCTTGGAATACAGTCAATAAGTTCCCATACAAGACTTTTTTGTGGAAAGGCATAGACGGTAGCGAGATATTGTCGCACTTGGCTCCGCAAGGTAATTATAACTCAACGGCTTCGCCGATGGCAATCACCAAGTCTGACAATGGCAATCCTCAAGCCGACAAAATTGACAAGGCTTTGCTTATCTACGGAATAGGCGACGGCGGTGGCGGTCCGGGCGAAGCGCATCTTGAAATGGTAAAACGCCAAGCAAACGAAAGCGGTCTTGGCAAGGTGGTATGCCGTCCCGCGGAACAACTTTTTGACGATCTTAAGAGTCAATATATTGAGGTTATGCCCACTTATGACGGAGAGTTGTATCTTGAAAAGCATCAAGGCACTTACACTTCTCAATCCAACAACAAACTTTACAACAGACTTATGGAGCAGGCTTTGCACACTTTGGAGTGGCTTATGTCTCTTGCCAAGGTCAAGGGTGTCAAGTGCGACTGTCCTCAACTTGAGAGCATATGGAAAGAAGTGCTTTTATATCAATTCCACGACATTATTCCCGGCTCGTCTATCAACAGAGTTTACGTAGAATCTGTGGCAAGATACAAAGAGATGTATAGCCAAGTCAACAAATATATTGACGCAATTTTGCAGTCGTTGACGACGCGAGGCGGATTGGGCGTAGTCAATCCAATAGGTTTTGACAGACAGGAGTACGTCAAGGCGGGTGATAGGTGGTATAAGGCAGACGTCAAAGCGTATTCTTCCGCTCTTCTTGCAGGTGTCAACGGCGAAGACAGAGAGGGACTGTCGCGCGGCAGGGACTTTATACAGAATGACAAAGTCAAAGTCCACTTTGCCAAGGACGGAACAATTGATTCGCTTGTTGATTTGACAAATAATAAAGAACTTTGCAAGGAGTACCTCAACAAACTCACCGTATATTCTGACCCAAAGATGTATTACAACGCTTGGGATATCAAAATGAATTATCCCAAGAAGCGCAAGTGGCAATTTAAGTTGGAAAGTCACAAGTCGTACGTCGACGGCGTAAGCGTAATAATGGAGAATATATATACCTTCAAAGACAGCACTATAATTCAGAAGGTAACTTTGACTAAGGGTAGCAGTATGGTAGTATTTGACACGACTGTCGATTGGAGAGAGACCTACAAGATGTTGCGAGCAGACTTCCGTCCAAGCGTATATTCAGACACCGTCAATTGCGATATTCAATTTGGCAATTTCGACAGGTCTACGCTTGAAGATACCTCAATAAGACAGGCACAGTTTGAGATTTGCGCTCACAAATTCGTAAACGTAGACGACGGCGATTACGGCGTCGCGCTTCTCAATGATTGCAAATACGGCTATAGAGCCAAGAGCGGACTTTTGTCGCTCAATCTCTTGCGTTCGCCCAAGTCTCCCGATCCCGAGTGCGATATGGGCGAGCATAAATTCAAGTACGCGTTCTATCCTCACGAGGGCAAGTGGAGCGAAAGCGACGTAGTCAAGCGCGCTTACGCTCTCAATAATCCGCTTATTGTCAAAGAGGAAATGCCCGACGTCGATAGCCTTTTTGAGATAGACGGCAAAGTAATCTTAGAGACAGTCAAGGTAAGCGAAGACGGCAAGGGTATCGTCGCAAGAATATATGAGCGCAACGGCAGAGACTGTCGCGCGACTGTCAAAGCAAAATTCCCTTGCAAAAAGATCTATGAGAGCAATATGATAGAGGACGACCTCAAAGCAGTGGAGGGAGACGGCTTTGACTTTGGCAAGTACGAAGTCAAGACGCTTATCTTTGAGTTTAAGTAAAAAAAGAACAGAACTTACACCCCTTCTGTCGCAGACTGCGACACCTTCCCCTCAAGGGGACGGCGAGAAAATATGTCATTTCGACCGTAGTGGAGAAATCTCAACCTATTAAAATATACAAAAATCGCAACGCAAAAATAAAAGCGTTGCGATTTTTTATTCAACTAAAGTACTATTTTAATTAAAAATTTTCACTTTTCCAAAAAAAGTATACTTTTCCTGACTGCCTGCGAAAAGGCGTATTTTTTCGATTACATTATACTTCACGAATAATTATTTTGCAATATCTTTGGGTCAGTAAAAGTATACTTTTTTTGGAATTAGTGGCATAAGTTGTTGGCGTCGCGCAAGACGCATCTGCTTGCTCAAAGATTGGCATAACTTTCCTAGAAAGCGCAAAGGATAAGAGGTAAGGACAATGAATTTTAGTAAGAAATTAAATAAAGGATTTTGTTTAACAATAAGTATTTTGATATTGCTTTGCATTACATTTTGCTGTTTTGCTTTAAGTGTAGGCTCAAATGAAATTGCCGAGGCAATAGCAAACAAGGTGTCAATTGGAACTGATTTGCTACACAATAATTATACTAAGGTAGCAGATGGCAAATATTTTAACGCAGACGTATTAAGTTCGTTATATGAGTATTTGGCTGGAACGGGAGCGACGTACAAAACGGTTGAATTGCTTTCGCAATCTCCAAAGACTGGTACAAATGCTATTTCCAATGGTATAGATTCTGCTGACATAAGAGGAAACAACGACGGAAAAGATTTGGTGATCAAGTTTGGCGGGTTAAATTGGATCGTCACTTCTTTAACAACTGATATGTCAGGGAATACTATTCTCACACTTTGGCTTGAGAGTTCTACTTACACAAGTAAGTGGAGCAACATAACAGGTTCAGGTTTTACTGCGACTTATCCTACTAGCGTTTACTCGTCTAGTCTGATAAGGTCAAAACTACTTAACGGTAAAAGTTTTGATAATAGCGGAAACAGAACATCTGTAAAATATGCAAATACTGTAAACAGTTCGACATTGGTACCTTATACGGCTGATCCCAACTATCCGTTTAAGGTTTTTACTGAAACAGTTGCTGAAAATCCAAACAGTGTTATAAATTATCTTATTCAGCCAAAAGAAGTAGAGTATCAGCATACTCAAGACCATAGGAAATGCGGATGGACACCTACTAGAGAGCCTAACGAGGCGTTAGATATATTTTCTGACGGCTGGAATGCCGCTGGAACGATTGGTGTGCAAAATAGCCCTGTATACAGCGATTGGGGCAACGACTATATTTGGTTGCCAAGTATTACAGAGACAGGGTTTACTGATAATAATTCTTCTACTGAGTATATTGGTCTTTGGAATACTATACCATCTACACGTAGCAGTAGTGCAGACACTGCATTGCGTACAGGGGATGACAACTCTGATGGATGGATTTGGCATATGACTGCGGACGGTCGTGTGTACTGGGGAAAAACTGATGAACTTACCTATACATTGCGTCCGTCAATTCACTTAAATTTAACTAAAGCCGAACAAGATTCAATAAGAGTTTTATCTGTTCCAGGCCAACTTACAAGCACTTACAACACTTCGGAGCAGACTATCGTTGACGCAGACGATATTGCAGATAAATCTTGGTATGATTCTGCTTTATACGGAGACACGTCAAAAATTAAGATAGAGTATCTAGATTCAAAAGGCACTCTTTTGCAGGGCAGAACGCCAAAAGACGCAGATACGTATACTGTGAGATACACTCTTTTAGACAAGGCGAATTACGCTTGGTTGGACAGTAGTCTAACTTCAGACAACGTTCGGACGGCTACTTTTGTAATACGCAAAAAGCAAGTGGAATTCCCTAAGTTTTTTAACAACGAATCGTCAAAGGTGTATGACGGAGGAAGTAATATAACTTTTACTGTTGCAAATTATGATAAAGACGCTTTGAAGATAGAATATAATGGAAGCGAAATACCTGCAAATAACAAAGTTACAGCAACAGACTTTGGGGATTATCAACTTGACGTATCGTTGAGAGATAGCAAGAATTACGTTCTTAATTCCACTGCGACTAAGATGGACTTTCACGTCACAAAGTTTGAGATAGAAATCAAACTGTCGGATATTACCAGCGGAAGTAGCGCATTGACAATTATATCAGAGACGGATAAAAACTTTAATTTGGAAGTAGCGGTAGGCAAAGGCGTGCACGAAAATTCTGACAACCCAATAATTGTGCCTATAACCATAATCGCAAACGAGGTGACAGGCTCGCTACAACCGGCGAATGTAGGAAAAGTGACTTTGACTAGTAGCGATACTTTGAAGACACTCACGTTATCCGCGGCGGATTTAGTGAACACTTCGTATACGCTAAGCGCATCTACGACCAATCCCAACTATGAAGTTAAGATAAATCCTACGGCAACGCTTGAGGTGTCCGACACGTCGTCGGGTACGGCGGTAAGATGGCAACTGTATGCGGACAACGTGCCGGTAAGCGGACAGTATAAAAATGCAGAGATAGGCGAGACGAGCGTAACGTTGGCAAAGAATATCACGTATGACGGCAGGCAGTATACGTTTAGAGTGACTTGTCCTACCGGATATGAGATGGACAATAATTTTGGAGTATCTGGGTTTGAAGTAATACCGACTAATACCGCTAATAGCGCAGTGGGAAAGAATGCAGATACGTACAAGACGAGAATAAGTTTAAAAGAAATTGCTACAGGAGTTAAGACGGAATATGAAATAATATGGGAGATAGAGAAAGCCAAGTTTGATCTATCCGCTGTCAAGTGGAAAAACAACGGCAAGTTGCAATATGCAGGCGCCACGGTATACGCAGAGTTGGAGAATTTGCCGACAGGACTTGCCGCAACTTACAGCAACAACAGCGGCTTATCCGTAGGCGAAGACGGAACTGCAAGAGTGACATTTGCATTGACAGGAGACTGCGTAGGAAATTATGAGATACCTGCTCAAGGTGGAAACGGTATTAATTATATCTTTAGCGGAAGCGGAGATTTTGAATGGACAAAAGTTTGGGAAGTAGTCAAAGCCGAGATAAAAATCGGACAGGATACAGACTGGACTATGGTAAGTCACACAGATAATGACGGCAACACGTACAATATACCTGCGCTTGCAGACAAGATGGCAGAGGGCGTAGTAGAGTACGTGTATTATGAGACGGACAGTCACGGCAATATCTTGGCAGGTGCAACGCCGATAGAATTAGAAGACATAGAGTATTCAGTCACTACGCGCAAGTATTATAAGGCTATGCCAAAGATAATAGACACGGCCAATTATACGTTTGCCGCAGGAGTAACAGAAGATAAGTATTATTCGCCGTTCTTCACAGTAGGCGGAGGCGCGTCGTCCGTGACGGTGAGCCTAGTAAGCGATAAGATAGAATACAACGGCAAGCCGAGAAACGTAAAACTCAATATAAGCAGCGGAGCAACGTTGAGAGATTTGACGTTGACGTACTACAGCGGAGACATAGCCGACGAGGCGCACAAGTTGGACGGAGCGCCGACAGAGAGGGGCAATTACTTGGTAGTAATCACGTCCAATAAAACAAGCGTAGTATTGAGCGGAACGACGCAATATACGTTTGAGATAATAGCGGCAACGATAAAGAAAGAATGGAATAAGGACGCCAAGCCGTACGTACTCAACTTGAAGTACGGACAGATAGACGGAATAGAGTACGAGATGGTAGACGCTCAAGGCAATCCGGTAGAGTACAGCCAATTGAGCGCAGGCAATAAGTACCAGATTAAGGCAGTAATAAAGCAAGAAATGCGCAACAACTATTCGTTTACGGACGGCACGTATGAGACGGCGTGGGAAGAGTTTGAGTTGAGGGCAGAAGATATCCCAAATATGCAAGACCCCAACGACCCAAATAATACGCACTATCCGCAAGAGGACGAAGATGACGATTCCAACAACCCTGGTAATAATACGCCTAGCGGAAACATCCCAGGAAATAGCAATGGCGGAGGGACGCTTGACGAGATACTGCAAAAACTCAAAGAGATACCGCTATGGCAGATAATAGCAAGTATTATATCCATAATATTGATAATTATATTCTTGTCCAAGACGGCTGGATATGAGAGCAAGCGCAAGAAGTACAACAAGAAAGCCGAGAAATTGGAGACTATATACGCAGTAGCGCCATTCTTGGGAATAGCGGTAAGCGGCTGGACTGCAATCGCGTGCGTACTGATGGGCTTGGCGGTGGCAAGTCTAGTGATAATGCTTATAGCCAAGAGCAGAAGTAACAAGGCGGAAGAGAATTACGAAGACTGCCTTGCAGAGCACGAGGAAAAGAAAAAGCAAGAAGAAAAAGAAAATATGCGAATGATGTTTATGGGTATGCAGGGAATGAACGGCGGAAATATGGGGCAAGGTATGCCACAGGGCGGATACGTAGTTCAACAAGGCTTGGGAATAGACGATATGCGAGGACTGATATCCGAGACAGTCACGGCATTATTGCCGGGCGTGCAACAACTTTTGCCGCAACAGGCGTCGACTAATGACGAACTTGTGCAAAAACTTCTTGAGAAGACTGCAAAGAATGAGGACTCAATACAAAAACTTATCAAGAAGATTTCTGAACAGCCTGCTGAGAGAGTTGTTGAGAAAGAAGTCGTTGCAAGCAATGTAAACGACGAGGCAATCAAGGCATTGATTGAGGGGCAGAGAATTATTATGGAAAAACTCGCCAATCAGTCAGTCGAACAGCAAGTCGTAGAGAAGGTAATCGAGAAAGAAGT
>JAIDRT010000043.1 GCA_029061605.1 Clostridia bacterium
CTCTTTTCGCAGTAGTTATAGAATTTTCTATACACAAGAGTCTTCTATACCAAAATTTGTATATTTTTTTAACATATATCAAATTTTGATTTGCGTACGAAATTCCAAAAAAGGTATACTTTTCCTGACCCAAAAATATTGCAAAATTATTACACGCGAAGTATAATGTAATTGAAAAAATACGCCTTTTCGCAGGCAGTCAGGAAAAGTATACTTTTTTTGGAAAAGTGAAAATTTTTAATTAAAATAGTATTTTAGTTGAATAAAAAATCGCAACGCTTTTATTTTTGCGTTGCGATTTTTGTATTTAAGTTGGATTATTTTTAGTTCATTATATCATTTTGAAACAATATTTTAATGCGCCCTGCTTATCTTCAAACATATCATTAAAGTTCTCTTTGCAGTGCGTTCCAACTCGCCTCTTGTGATTCCTTCTTTTTTATTCAATGTGGCAAGAAGTGTTCCATCACTGTTGTACTTGCCGGAAGTTCTGCTATGATTTCCGGGCATAAAGACATCAACACCCGCTCTAACTCTATATGCGTGAGTTTTAATCTTGGGGAACTCGGGACTTTTGCTTTTACGAAGCCACCAATCTGTTATGACAAGTCCGTCATAGCCCCACTCATCTCTCAATACGGTTGTTGCCAAATCATAGTTATAATGCGACCAAACGCCGTTGATCTTGTTGTAACTCGTCATTATATTGCGCGGATTGCTCTCTTTGACGCATATTTCAAAGCCCTTGAGATATATCTCTCTCAACGCTCTTTGGGAAACTCGGCTGTCGTTGTAATTTCTGTTGGTCTCTTGATTGTTGCAAGCAAAATGCTTAGGACAAGCGGCTCTGCCGTTTTTTTGCACACCGTTGACAAAAGCGCAAGCCATTTTACCTGACAAAAACGGATCTTCAGAAAAGTATTCAAAATTGCGACCGCAAAGCGGGTTACGGTGTATGTTCATACCCGCTCCCAAAAGCACGTCTGAGCCATAATGAGCCATTTCCTCACCAACTTTCTCATAAAGTTTTCTTATAAGATCGTCATCCCAAGTGGAAGCAAGCGCCGTTCCGCACGGAAGCAACGCTGTATACTTTGCTATTCTTATGCCCGACGGACCGTCCGTTGTAATCACGGCAGGAACTTTTTTCTCAGCAAGCGCTGGGATTATTCCGCCGTATGCGCCAGCATTGCCTGCAACGCCTTGCTTCGCGTTCATTCCGCCGGCGCCTCTTGTCAACGCTTCAAGTTCTTTGTCCGTCAATTGAGATATGAACGTATCTATATCTACTCTGCCGTCTTTGACGTCGTCAAAGGTATAACCTTGATCCCCCTTATAGCCTATGACGTGGGGCAGCCCCTTCAAAATACGCGCTCTCATATCGACTTTGCCGAAGGGCACTCTTTCCGTCTCAAGTAAAACACTACCGCCTTTTTCTATAGCCTTATACCTATCAAAAGATTTTTGAACGCCACATATTTCTTGCAATTTCTTGAGCACTTTATCTTTATCAAGATATATTTCCCCTGCCAATATATCCGTTCTGATATTGTTACCTACAAAAAATTCATACTTCCCGCTCTCAAGCACATAGCAATTTACGTTATCCGTCACACCTGTGTCATCATAACTTGCAAAGTCGTATTCATTGAATACGATTTCCAATGTCTGGCTCTCATTTGGTTTCAATTCGTCTGTCTTTTTAAAGCCGACAAGAACTCTGGACGGTTTGCCCAACTTGCCTTGCGGACAACCGACGTACAACTGCGCCACTTCTCTGCCTGCAACCTCACCAATATTCTTGACCTCAACGAGACACTTGAATTGCCCTTCCTCCGCCACAAACTTCTTAAGTAAAATCTCAAATTGCGTATATGACAAGCCATAGCCGAACGGATATAGGACTTTGTCTTTGGCAAAAGTCTCAAAATAACGATAGCCCACAAATATATCTTCTCTATATTCATTGAAAACCTTATTGCCAAAACAATTTGACGATGGGTAGTCTTCGTAATGCCTTGCAATCGTATCAGGCAATTTCCCGCTGGGATTGACGTCTCCGCTGAGGATATCCACAAGCGAACGTCCACTCTCCATACCGCCTTGCCAAGCAAACACAATCGCAGACAACTTATCTCCGTACTCTTCCGTCCAAGCCATATCCATCAAATTGCCGCAATCCATTATCACAACGACTTGATTAAATGCAGAAGTCACCAAATCAAGCATATTCCGCTCTTCATCTGTAAGATAGTAACTTCCCTTTTCCAAGGTATTTTCCCTATCCTCTCCCGCCGCTCTGCCAATAACAATTATTGCCACGTCGCATTGCTTTGCGCTTTCTTCTACAACAGCCCTATCCAAAGGCATTTCAGGATAATTCATCGGCCAATGCCCCCACCAGCCGTCAAAGGGCAAATTTTCCTTGCGAGCGCACCACTGAATATACCTATCGGCAAGCAATTTGTCCAATGAGAATTTGCCTTGCTTCTCTGCTTCTTGCATAGCCTGTAAAAAATTTATTTTATATGGAGGCTTCACGTCTCCGCCACTACCGTAACCGACGTAAAAATAATCTATCTGACATCTGCCGAATATCGCAACTTTATTATTACTTTTGAGTGGCAATACTCCGTCATTCTTTAGAAGAACGCTGCCGTCCGCGCCCGCCTGCCTTATTAAATCCGGCAATCCTGGCGTAACATATCTTTCGCCTACAGGCACGTTGCTCTCTTGACTTAACGACGCGCCGCTAAACTTATCAAATAATTTCTGTGCTTTTGATATGAGTTTATCTACAAAACTTGCCATAATTTGCCCCTAATATAATATTGTATAATTATTATATATTATTAAAGTAATATTTTCAACGCCTCTTGAGCATTTTGTTCAAACAGTTGACAACTCATTCTCTAGCGTGTATAATGACAATACTTGCAATGCAAGAAACAAATTTATGGGCAATTAACTCAGAGGGAGAGTGTCTTCTTGACGTGGAGAAAGTCATAGGTTCGAATCCTATATTGCCCACCAGTCGTAACCTAAAACGAACCACTTTTAATAAAGTGTTAAGTTTTAGGTTTTTCTTTACTCTATAATATCATTGTGATATAATATTTCATAACTATCACAATAAAGGAGTTAATATGAAATCTGAAAGAGAATTAGCACAAGAATACGCAGAATTTGAAACAAAATTTTTAAATGCTACAAAAGATATTGCTGACGCCATACAAAAATTATCTCCTACAAATTTAGCAAAGTTTAAAAGAGAATGTAAGAGAATGCTCCCCGCAGGTTTAGCTAATTTAATTCGAGAATTAAATAGATAATAGTGCAACGGCGGTTTATGCCGCGAAAGCCACTTGACGTGAGAAAGGAGTGTGTTAGGCTAAACGCCAAAGGCAAACCAAAACCCACCGAGCAAAACTCGGTGGGTTGCTGTGTTCGCCCTTATTTGCCTACTCAACGCA
Organism: Clostridia bacterium; assembly: GCA_029061605.1. Classification (GTDB taxonomy): domain Bacteria; phylum Bacillota; class Clostridia; order Christensenellales; family UBA3700; genus RACS-045. Next base: position 3,474 of record JAIDRT010000043.1, read on the forward strand.
CTCCTGCGAGGCTCACGTCAAGTGGAACGTGGAATAAATAGCCGTATCGTTATACATACAATGCTATGTCAAAATCGTATTTCAATAAATCACATCTACAAGGAACGTGAAAAGCAAAACTGACATTTTTCGAGCATAAAGAAAAGCCCCGACTATCTTTATCGGGACTTTCTTTTATTGGGCTATTGAATTGTATTTCTATCTTATCGTCATAAAGTGTTATTTGCTTTATTAGATAATTGATTAGTAGTTTTGGCTCTAACGCTAATGCTCGACTGTAAAACTCTCTTATTTGATTTTCCGTAAGTTGTACGGCTGTTTTGCTCTTTTCAATCAGTATTTGCTTATCGAGTTCGCTTTGATGAGTTTCAAGTTCTCTCATACGTTTCATTGCCGTATTCGTTGTACCGCCATTTTCAATAGCGGTCATTATATTGTTTATTGCGGTAGTAGTTTGCTTTTGCTCTTTGAGTAGCAAGTTCAAAACTATATTTTCCTTTGCTTGGCGTTCTTGCTCTTGCATTACGCCCTTAACAATATAATCAAGTGAATTAGATTTCGTTATTTGCTCTATTACATTTTCGATAACAAGGCTTTCCAACACGTCTTTCCTAACGGTAGCCTTTTTGCAATCATTGGTTTTCTTCTTACGTCCGCAACAAGTGTAATAGTATTTCTTCTCTCCGTTTCTTGCTGTACCGTTTTCGCCTATTATAGATTTACCGCAATATCCACATTTAACTTTGTCCTTGAGTAAATATATAATTTCTTCACTACGTTTGCCGTATTTGTTGCAAAGAATTTTCTTATGCACTATTTCAAAAACTTCTTTCGATACAATTTGCGGATAGATATTGTCGAACACTTCCCCATTATAGTGATATATGCCCGAATATCTTTCATTGGCGAGTATGTTATATACCGTATTCTTTGCAAACGGCTTACCTTTATGTAGCAAGCCTTTGCTATTTAATTCGACTAATATATCTTTCACATATACGCCTAACGAATACATTTTGTAAATCAATCTAACGATTTCCGCTTCTTCGGGTATGATTACTGCTTTCTTGTTTACGTTCTTGTATCCATAAGGTATTTTACCGCCTGTGAGATTTCCTTTTCTTCGGCTCTCATTATTTCCACGTCGTATCTTTTGAGATAGTTCCGCTGAATAATACTCGGCGTATCCTTCTAGCATACTTTCAAATATAATGCCTTCGGGTGTATCGGGAACAAACTCGGTTGCTGATACTACTCTAACGCCGTTGTCTTTGAGTGCTTTCTTGTGCATAGCCGTTTCGTACTTGTTACGAGAAAATCTATCAAACTTATATACTATGACGTAATCCCATTCTTTGCGGTTGCTTTCTTTTATCATACGTTGAAAGTCTGGGCGGTTATCGTTCGTACCCGTCATTGCTCGGTCTATGTAGGTTTTGAGTACAAGTATATCGTGCGACTTGGCGTATTCTTCGCAAACTCTCAACTGCCCGTCTATACTTTGCTCGGTTTGACTATCACTCGAATAACGAGCGTAGATTACTGCTGTTTTCATTTTTCTTTTTCTCCTATTAAATTATTTATTTTGTCTTTCGATGGGAGCGATCATAAACGAAATCGTCTTTATTGTTTTATCAATGATTTTCTTTTCTCTTGCCGGTCAAGGGGTGCCAAAGGCAATGCACTTTACCCTTGACCACAAGGACGGTTTCGTTTACGCTCCCAAAGACGAAAGACAAAATAATTTAATTGGCTTTTGGCATTTGCCTTATTATCTCCGCACTTACTTCACCCATAAGTAAGCCGTCATCTATACAAGTAAAGTTATCAAATAACAAGGCTTTTTTATCGTCTATACCTATCGGACAAATTATATCTTCGTCCAAAATATCACTTACCATATAAGTCGGCAATTTACCGCCAAACACAAGTTTCTCTCCGCTTTTCTCTATGTATTTGAGCAAATACCTTACGGCTTGCGCTATCTCCCTTGAACATATCTCTTTGAAATCGTTTCGTCCAAAGTGTTTGAGAAAGTGTGTATTTTGATAAGTTATTTGCTTTCTATGGCTCTTTGTACTAAAATCGTTGATTTGTTCCAACTTGCCTATCATTTGCGGTATGTAGAAAATTCCGTGAAAATGTAAGCGGTGTTTTTCGGGTGAACGCTCCCACACGCCTATATATTTCCAACCTTTACGGCTGACAAGGTGTTTGAGAGTATTCCGCAACTTTGTCTTGAACGTTTCTTCCGTATGCTTTTCGCTATCGTAAGTAAACGTAACAAAGTAATTCCACTCTTGCAAATATATCTTTCGCCATAGGCGAACACGTCGTTTGGCAAGGTTATTTTTCTTCCGCTCTACGTTTTGCTCAATATATTCCGTTGCTTGCTCGGTCGTTGCAAACTCGCTTTGCAGTTTCTCGGCAATATACGGCTTACGCTCTCGCTTGGGGAGGCTTTGACTTTCGGCATACGCTGTATCAAACTTTGATTGCAATTCAACTTGTCTAGGTGTTGCTATCGTAGTATTTTTACGCTTACTGCCTTTGCCGTGTTTATAGTTTTCTTGCAGTATTGCAATGTAATGACTTCCGTCATAATAGACTTTTGCATTTTCAAATGGCATAATTATCTCCTTTAATTAGTTATTATCTTGGTTTTGCTTATACAAATTCATAATGCTATTAAACAAGGTTTCAAAAAATATCAGTTGCTCGCTCTCGCTCAACGCTTGAATGCTAGGCTCTCCTATAAATTCAATAGATAACTCGGTTTTTAACATTTTCAAAATCTCCTTGTTTGTTGTGAGATAAGTCTAGCAAGTATTCGGGAAGAATGTTAGAAACTAACTTGTACTTTTCCCCGTAAAAAACCGAACAAACCAAATCTAAACCTAATCTCAAACCAATCAAACTTGTAAAGACAAGTACAAAAAAATGTGGCAACGTAAAAAAAAATCGGGGTTTCGTGGAAAGCCTGCGCACGAACCCCGATTTTAAGTTGCCACTCTCGGTTGTGTAATTTATTTAGTTGTGTCTAGTCGTTGTGGCGGGTGCTTGACGGCGAGCGTAAGCGAAGCCGCTTGTTATATCAAGCACCCGCCACAGTGCCATTTAATAAAATGAGAATTATCAGACTATGGCAAAATTTCTATATAATTTTTATTTAGGCAGTTAATACTATTGGTTGACTAAAATCCAATAATGCTTGAGTCGGATTAATTGCCATTTTAATTGATTCAATTATGGCAAATTCAACCAAATCATTTTCATAGATTGTTGTTTTATTTTGTATCACTGTGAATAAATCACGTGTATTAGAACATATCTTTAAACAATGTTTGCCATTTTCATCTTTATAAACTCGATAAATACAATACTTATTAAGTTCCGACATAGCAAAACCTATCTCTTGACTACTAAAAACCATTTTTTGAGAAAATTGATAATTAGTTGTTTTCACATCTAAGTAAATAATTTCACCTTGTAGTGTTTCAAAGAAGAAATCATAAGGGAGACCGCTTTCTTCTTTTTCGTTCACCCATTTATAATTTGAGATAAGACCTCTCTGCTTTTGCGTTGCGAAATATTGGTTTACGAGAAATTCTCCTTCCTTCCCTATCTTAGCAAAAATCTCTTTTGCCTTATTTACATCATAATCCCTATATTTTTTATTTGGTAATTGTTTGTCAGTTTGAGCAACAACTTCCAAATCTTGAACCACTTTTGCTCCTGTTTTATTAACTAGATTTTCTAAGTAATTAAGTAAAGTAGAATATGCATTATCGGCGGGTGTGAGTCGATTTTTTACTCTAGCTACCAAATTTATTCCAAGTGCTGAAATCTCATTAAACGTTTGGGATTTGTCATTAAACAAAAAGAATACTGTTTGCCCACTTTCTAATCCAAACCAAAAAAGATACCATTTTACACTATTTTCCATAGATTTAGATTTATCTCTTATATATGTAACCACACTAATTTCATTCCTATTTCCACATCTTATCTTTGGACTTCTAAATGAATGGTCGGGATTTTCTATTCTGTCGAAATTCAAAGATAAATAATCAATATTATTATCATAAATCATCATACTATCATCTATCGATGCGTTATTTGGCAAAAATGTTAATACATCATCAAATAAACCTATATGTGTTTGATGAGATGTTGTACTTCTTCCTAAATCAGCGTCAGTTAATTCCTTGTAACCTATTCTATTTTCATCGTGTAATTTGAAAAACATATAATCTACCTCAATTGATTTTTTATAAAAAGATAGTGTAATATTGCATAAACAGTATTAACACTAACAGCATTTCCTGCTTGCTTGTATAATTGTGCATTACTTATGCCAATATTTTTTACTGCCTCATAAAATGATTTAGGAAAGCCTTGCAGGGTAAATGCTTCATATGGTGTAATTTTTCTAATTCGCTGTTTACACAATTCTTCTTTACTAAAAACAGTTTTAACATACTCATATGGATTATTTGAATTTATAAATCCATAACTAAAATAGTTATCTTGACAGGCCCTGTGCATTTTAACCATTGTAGCAGTTAGTGGCTTTGCAATTAAAGGATTAATCTCTGACTTGGCTTTATATGATTTCGTACCATTTGCCAAAATTGTTGGTTTGATAGTATCTGATAAATAATATTTTTCATCTACTTCTTTTTCGAGCACCTCATAAGTAGATTCTTGAAGCAATAAAGAAGTACGATTTTTAATAGATTCAAAACTTTCTTTGACAACTTTACGATTAAAAGTGAAGCCATCAATTCTTCTCGTTGTGGCAAATATAAATACTCTATTACGTGTTTGAGCAAGTCCAAAATCTTCAGTATTGAATACGTCATAGTAAATGTTTGGATAGCCGCTATCTTTTAACGACTGAATAATAAACTCAAATGTTTTCCCATTATTATGCGACATTAAATTCCTAACATTTTCTAACAAAACATACTTAGGCTTTTTTACTCGCAGAATTTTTAAAATCTGGAAAAATACATTTCCACGAATATCATCAAATCCCTTTTGTTTCCCCATCATACTAAATGCTTGGCAAGGAAATCCCCCCGTTAAAAAATCAATTTGTGGAAGTAATTTAATATTATTTATATTTTGGTTAAATGAAACAATATCACCTATTGCCACTTCATTTGTGGTATCAAAGGCGGCTGTATACGACTTAATCGCACACTCATCAATTTCAGAAAACGCCACTGTTGTTTGCTGAATATTAAAATCATTACTCAGCATAGTTAACGCTTGTCTAAAACCACCTATGCCAGCAAATAACTCCAAATGTTTTATAGGCATTTTATTATTTCCTCCCCAATTATTTGCGCAAGTTTTACTGGTACGGCATTTCCAATTTGCTTATACCAACTATTTTGTGGTCCATAGAAAACAAAATCATCTGGAAACGTTTGAATTCTAGCCGCTTCCCTAGGAGATAGTCCTCTAGCCTGCGTAGGATGGATATACATATTACAATCAAATTTCATATGAGACGTAATCGTTTTACATATCTCATCATATTTCAATTTGTAATATTTATCTTTAAAAATTGCATTTCTCGTTTTATAAGGCATAATATCTGCAATGCTGTCGTGCAAAGAATTCCCTCCTTGAGGTAAACGCGAAAATATTTCAATATCTCTATCGTTGTTATATCTATTCTTATGATTGTATAGCCAGTTTATATCTTTGTTTCCATTTATAAAAGTATAGAATCGAGTTTTGCTATAAGAATATTCAACTTTAGTTAATCCTGTTTCTTTTGATTCGTCTTTATTATGTTTAATCCTATTTGGTTGCAAAGGTGGCAAATCGCCGATTGCATCATATAGTGTGAATTTTGGCATATTTACCATTCTATCATTTATTCTTTTGATAATTGAAGCAGACGAAATACTAAGTCGATTTCCAATTAATATTAAACGCTCCCTGTTTTGCGGAATACCAAAGTTCTTTGCATTTAACAAAGTATATGATATATCATATTCTTTTCCAAGAATTGTTGTTATATCTATTAGTATTTCATCAATTTTATTTAACATTCCTCTAACATTTTCCATTACAAAAAACTTTGGTTTGCACTTTTGTAAAAATAATAGATACTCTTTATATAAAACATTCCTAGGGTCATTAATCAATCGTTGCCTATTAGCCATAGAAAACCCTTGGCAAGGTGGACCTCCACAAACTAAATCTATGTTTAAAAACTTTTTTCCAAATAATTCGTAATACTGTTTATTTAAATCTGCAATATCCCCTATAAACATTTGAGAATCATTCAAATGCCTATTAATTCTATATGTATTAGAGCAAATTGGGTCAATATCACTAGCAAAAGCAACGGAAAAACCCGCTTGCTCCATTCCAAGTCCTAAACCGCCACACCCTGCAAATAAATCAATAAAAGATTTCATAGTTGTAAATACTATAACATATTTAATAGAAATTGTAAATATTTTATTGATTTATATCACATAAAAACTTAATTATGTTTTAGGTTACTGGATTTCCCATTTGACTTTTGTATATAGATATAATATATTAAAATAAAAAATTAAATGGAGTGTGTTTATGATATACAACCATAATCTGTCCAATATCAATGAAATTTTGGCCTACTTATTCAATTTTGACAACTTGGAAATAAATAGAATAAATGAGTCAACAATAAAAATAAAAGCTGTAATTTCATCGGGAAAAACTGTGAAAAATTTTTACAAACTTTTTTTATCATATATTGATGAAATAGAAAAGGCAAAGGACGACAGAAAATCCTTAATTGTGTTAAAAGCACAATTAGCTGAATTGAAAAAAGAATTTGATAATTATATTGAAGACACTCGTATAACAATGTCTAACCTGTCCGATAAATATAAAATAGTCGTCAGCATATCTTATGAAGAAGATTTTAAAATAGTGTATGACAAAATTTCTGAACTTATAATTTGACTTCAAGTTTAAAATATTCGTTTTAGGTTACCACTGCTCCACCATAAAAAGCCTTAAACGAATATCGTTTAAGGCTTTTTATTAAATATCGCAGTTAATTTTATCGTTTAACTATCATAATCGTAAGCAATCTTATTTAATTTCTCTCCTCGCAAATTTTTGATATAGCCGTCCTCAACTTTGCAATACCAGCGTATATCTTTATTTGGCAAATTTATTAATAAGTATTCGTCCGTGCAATCACTCTCTTCAACGACTTCCATATCTTTAACGTGAATAAAACACAAAATATCGTCTTTAATATCTTCCCAAGTTTCTTCGCTCCACGGCGTTGGATCTGTAAATATTACTTGAAAACTTCTAAATTCTATTTCCGCGTCAATAATAGTTCCCACCATATCCTTATATACACCGTACTTTTCATATTCGGGATTAGATACTAATATCTTTACCTTATCAAATAATTTCATTTTGCTTTTCCTCCTAGAAAAGTGTTGCATTTTAATTTGCCATTGGAAAAAACCATCCAAGCAGATTTAGCCGTATATATTTTACCAAAATTTTCTCCTCTTCCTTCAATATTAACAAATACGTTTATTGCAACACCATATTGTGTAATATCTCTAATTTCATATTGTCCCAAACAATAACTTTCGACAACTTTCTTTTTCAAATATTCTAAAAACTCATTGTCATTCTCATAACCTAATGAACGAATCCAAAGTGTTTTATCTCTAAATAGCCAATCATCTTTACCTTCTGGGCAAATAAGAGTGATATCATCTTCATTTGGCATAGGAATATCTATCTCTTTACAATGACAATTATAGTGATATAACCCCATTGCATTTTTGCTGTCATTCAAAACTTGTTCAACAGAATAAGACATAGGCTTCGGTTTTTTATTTTTTTCATTTGCAAACCAACATTGATTTACAGCAATGCACTTCACACAATGTTTTTGAGTTACTGAGCCTTGAATTCCGATTTTGTAGTCAAAATCATCAATAACTGCGTTATTTAAATTATCAACTATTTGTATCCAATCATTAGACCAATTTACTAACATTATACACCTCAAAATAGTTATTCCAACTAAATTTTATAACATAAAAATAAATTGGCAATAGTTTTATGACAAGGTTTTAATCTTCTTTATATTCGCTGCAAAAAACACAAAATACACTCTCTTTAAGTCACTTACTTTGTTTCTTTGGTTTTTGCCCGACGTATATCAAGTTCGGCTTTGATAGTAGCAAAGCGTTCTCGACTGAGATTTGCCCTGTGCGAAAAAATTATTGATATAAGGAAAATCACGCCCGGTAGTGCGCCAAGCACTATACGCACTGCAAGCAACGCGCTGTCAGGCTGTTGAATGGCCGTTCCGTCCGTACTCTCTATGTATCCAAAGGCTCCCAAGACTGCCGATACTAGGGCTATGGACACGCCGTTGGCAACTTTGTACATAAATTGCGTAATGCCATAATATGCGCCCTCTCGTCTCGTCCCATTGACGTACTCGTCAACTTCGACGACGTCAGGCACGCTTGCGTACGGAAGAATTTGGATTGCCGACATTCCAAATCCGGCAAATACGCACAGCAGTATCGTCGTAGCAACGTTCTTTGCAGGTACGAAAATCGCAAACAACAGTACAAACGCCATATAGACGCAGGCTATTGTATAAACCTTGTGTTTATTAAACTTCTCGCTCAACTTGACCCACACAAAAGACGACGCTATGGCGCAAACGAGCGGTATAGCCACAAATACCATTGCCATAGTTCCGCCGCTAAAGCCCAACGAATCATTGATAAAGAACATAAACACAGCCATAATTATATCAAATCCCACCATACTGAGAAGATAGCACAACATTACGTTGCGAAACTCCGGCAACTTAAAGAACTCCTTGAGCGTGACAAAAAAGCCCTTGTCGTTTTGCTCAATATCGTCTACACGCTCCTTGATGTTGCCTGCGCAAAGCAGCATAATGACAATCGATATAAATGCAAATATACCCGCCGACATTAAATACGCGTGTCTTGCATTGCCAAACAACTCATAAAATAGACTTTCCTGTCCGTCGGCAAAAAGCGCAAACAGCGCTGCTCCAAGTATGATACCCACGTTGGCAAGAGCAATTCTTATGCCGTTGAGCGACGTGCGCTCGTCGTAATTATCCGTCATATTGGCAGTGATAGCGTTATACGGTATGTACACCACCGTCCAAGTGGTATTGAAAAGCATATACGCCAAAGTATAGTAAATCATCTTGCCCACTTGCGCGCTTTCGCCAAAAGGCGCGATCCACAAAAGCAAGAACGCAAGTCCATATGGCACTGCGCCAAAGAGCATATATACTCTGCGTTTGCCCCACTTACTTTTGGTCTTGTCAGATATCCTGCCCATAAGATAATCGGTAAAAGCATCCCAAAACTTGGCAATCAAAAATACGGCTGACGCCAATTCTGCTTTAAGTCCGCCAACATTGACAAAGAAATAAAGCAAATAAAACGATATAGCCGCAAACATAATGTTGGCAGATAAATCTCCCAAACCGTAAAAAAACTTTTCTTTGAATTTTAGTTTCATAATTCCCCTCTCTATTTAATAATATCCTATATCAACGTACTTTGTAAATATTATTGGGGAATAAATTCGTAATTAAATTTCACTCAATCCAACCAAATAATCTGTAGAAACGTTAAAAATAACTGCGATTTCAGTCAATATAGCAAGGCTAGGCTCCCCCGTCGCCAATTCATAACGGGAATAAGATTGTTGTTTTATGTGCAACTTTTCCGCCATATACTTTTGAGTAAAGCCGTGTTGCAACCTCAATTCTCTAAGCCTTTGCGCAAATATTTTCATAATTATTATCCAACTACTTGAATTTTACAGCAATTTGCTGTAAACTATACATATCACAACAATTTGCTGTGAAAATGATATTATACTTGCAATGAGAGGAAACTATGGACGACAAATTAAATATGCCACAGATAAAGAATATCATAGCAACAAACATAAGAAAACGCGATATACCGGTGCATCAACTTGCGCAAATTTCCGGCGTATCCACCTTTGAAATTTATGAAATAATAAACGGTCAACTTTTGCCAAGTTTGGCAACTTTGAGAAAATTGAGCGAAGCGCTTAATATACCTCTAACGGATCTTATAAACTAACGAAGTCCTAAAATAATAATCATTAACAATATACCGCGAGGTATATTATATTTTATCTCTACCAATCAGATAATCAAGCGAAACGTCGTAAATATCGGCAAGTTTAATAAAATGAGCGAGCGTGGGAACAGACAATCCGCGTTCGTAGGCTTGATAAGATTGATATCTAAGCCCCAGCATTTCAGCAACTGTCTTTTGAGTATATCCATACTCTTCTCTCAATTCTTTTAAAATTGTCGATAACTTTAATAATTCTTCCATTGCCGTTCAATTCCATTTGACATTATACAATCTATAACTGTATAATTATGTTAATACAGTTTAAAACTGTATCGCAAGATTTACTGTTTTATAAAAATCTCACAAATGGGAAAACTAGGTATACTTATGATAAAAAAGAATTACGCTTTTGGTGAATATTTTTCTCCGCGCGACGTTTTGAATATAGCACGGAAAAAGTCAAAATTCATAAATTGGTGGCTGTTGCTGATACCCATAAGAGCGCTATTGCTACTATTTAATATCTTATTGTCAGCGATAATATATCCGATTTTTATTTTGAACAAATTATTTTGCAAAATTATAGTCCCCTCTTGCAACCGACAAAACTCAACAAATAAAATCGCATTGCTTATCATAAAAATTGCGCACGACATAGTTTATATTATGTATCGCATTGCAATGCCCCTCTTGGGATTTTGTGTGACGGTATATAAGATATGTCCTAGCAGAGTCGTGTATTTTTCCAATCAAACGACGCTGTTATTTGCCAAAGATTTAAATGAGATAAAAGCGCAATACAAAATAAGTTTTTTTGAAAACATCGAAAAGATTGCTCAAACAAATCAAGACTATTATTCCCACTCAGAACTTTCAGACTTATTTGAAGCAGACTTCTTTTGCTTGGTCAACAATACTGTTCCTCAACTCCAAGACGAGATTTAAATTTCCATAATGCTTTAAGGTAAAAAATCAGTTGGTTAGGAACACTAACCAACTGTTAAATATCAATGCGTATTGCGGAAGTTTTGGTAATCTTCAAGAAGATCTGCGCTAATGCTTGGCGGTATCTTCTTAAACGCCCTCTCAAACATATCTAGGCGCAAAGGTATAGGCTTGTCCCCGCCCTTCTCTTCTATCTCTTCCAAGGCGTATCTGCAAGTCTCTTCTATTATACCGCAAATATCTGCGGCAGAATAGTAAGCGACGGTATGTACTTCACCCTTGCCATCAACTTCGTTGGTGTACTCCTTGGTCATATTGACTACTTCTTCCAAAGAAATACCGTCAAGGTCAATACCCTTCAATTTACCCTCAATAATTGCTCTCTTTGCCTCAAAGTCGGGAGGCGTAACGTGAATGATGTGCGAAAATCTCTTGTATCTCAAATATGCAGGGTCTATGACGTCGGGTCTGTTGGTCGCGCCAATCATTATTCTCTTTGAGCCGTCGACACCAAATCCGTTGATACGTTGCAAAAGTTCAGTAGTCACTGCCGACTTATAGTCCTTGGTATCTTGAGTACGCTTGCTAAATATCGACTCGCACTCGTCGACGAAGAGTATTGCTCCGTCAGGGCACGCGTCTATCTCGTCGAAAATCTGTTTTACCGCTTGCTCAGATTCGCCCACGTAAGACTTGAATATATCCGCCGGAGTGACGATAAATAGCGGCAGATTCATAGCGTTGGCAATTGCCTCTGCAAACATAGTCTTACCGGTGCCGGGCGCGCCATACATAAGCATACCCAGTCCGCCTTCCATCTTGTAATACTTGAGTATTTCGGGATTTCGCGCCATAAATATAAAACTTTTGACGAGCGCTTTGACGTCGTCAAGACCTTTGACGTCGTCTATCGTAGTGTCGGGAACTTTGCTCTTGAGCACTGACCCATAACTTGCCGCAGCGTCGCTGAGTTGCTTATAAAACTTTGAATATTTCTCAATCTTGTCGGTATCAGTACACCTATTGGAAAGCGTACGCGCGATCTGAGCCGCCTGCGAATACTTTGCTCTTAAAGTGGCTTTGTCGTCTTCGCTCACGTCCTTCTTGTCCTTACGCCCGCCGAGTATACCGCGTATCTCTTCCGTGACAGCGCGGAGTTTGCTCTCAAGTTCTTCCACGCCTTCTTTCTTTTGCTCGTCCTTTGCCATAAAATTTCCCTTTTAACTATACTATATCATCAATATTTATATCGCCGCTACCTGAAGACGCGCTAGGCGTATCTGCGCTGGGCGCGCTACCGGTTGCGCCCGCACCTGCGCCGCCGTTACCCTCGGCTCCGTCAGACGCCATTTCTGCTCTCATTTTTGCAAGTTGCTTTTGCGCCTCGCTCTCATATCCAGCCACTACGCCGTCTTTCTTTTTATTACCGCCGGCGCTCATACTCTTCTTGAGTTTTTTGTCAAAACTACCCATAGCCGCCATCATACCGTCGGCAATCTTGCCGTAACCGCTGACCATCTTGAACATAGTCTTCATTCTATTAGAATTGTGTTTGACAAACTTGCGTATTCTGCGTTGCAATTTAATACGTCCCATAAGGGAATAATTGCTGTAATTGTCGATCATCATCATTTCGTTGATGAAATCAAACACGTCGTCCATAATATTCATAGTCTGCGAAAGCACGCTCATTGCTTCTTTCATTGCAAACATCATTCCCACAAACTCTTTCATAGTGAAAGTCACGTTGTAGAACATCGTCAATATCTTGGTATTGAAGTGATCCGGACCGTACTTCAATTCGCTTTCTATGGCTTTCCTTCCGAGATCTTCTATAGCCTGCTCCATTTCGCCGCGTTTTCCGTCAAGCAATTTGCTCTCCATCTTGCGTTGATTATCCGCCATTATCTTGTCATACGGATCAGGCGTAGCCTGCTTAAGTTCTCTTTCTCTTTCTTTTCTGCCTGCCATTTTTTATTCCTCGCTGCAACTTATTTTTTTGTTATAGTAGATATTATCTGCGACAATTCGTCCTTATCGTCATTGTCTATTTGCGTTTGCTCTTCGTTTTTTTCTTGTTTCTCAATTGGAGGAGCGGGCTTTTTATACTTCTTACGAAGTTGCTCTATCTTATCTTTCTTCGCCTGCTCTTCTTTATCTTCGTCCTGAGCGTTTTTCTTTCTAGACGGCGTCTTGAATGCGTCGAAAATCTTGTTGGCTTCTGCAAAACGGTTGTCGACCTGCGCCATATGCATAGTCTGTTCTTGCACGTTTTCCATTACTATCTCATAATAACTCAACGCCGTGATTATCTGCGTTTCGCTTGCGCCGTAACTCAATACGTCCAAGAAGGTGTTAAAGTCGATATTGGAAAACATTGCGTAAAACATATTGGGCTCAACTCTTTGATACATATTGAATATCAGTTCCAATCTCTTAAATTGCGTGAGCAATCTCTTCATACCTGATATAGTACCGGCTATCATCTTGAGACTTGCCCTATAGGTTTCTCTTTCCGTCTTTTTGAGTTCTTCGTCTTCCTCAAGCATTTCTATCTGCAAAAGAGCCTCTTCTTCAAGCATCTCGCCGTTGTCCATCTTATCTATAAGCGTAGCGATCTTGCCTTGGATCTCTTCTATATCGCTGTTGATCTCAGCGACTTTGTCATATGTGTCTCTTTGTATCTCAAATTGTTTTTCAAAAGTATTGAGTTTTGCAAAAAATGCGTCGCCCTTTTCCTTGACCTCGTCTCTCTTGACCATCTTGGAGAACATATCGTCGGTATACAACTTGATATTTTCTTCTTTTGCTCTCTTACGCTTGCTCACTTCTTTAGTTAGTTCCGTCCACTTGACAGCCTCGAATCTAGCCTCGTCAAGGTGCTTATTGAGTCCGTCGTAGATCATACCGCGCGCAACGCTTTCTCTCCAAGCGCACAACGCGTAGGTGGGATCGCCGTATACGTACTTTGCGCGGTGAGCGGCGTCTTCTGAAGAATTGTCCATCGCATCTTCAACGATAAATCTCAACTCCTCCAGCATCTCTACGGAAGTCATAAGTATTGACTTGTTATAGTCGGATATTTCTCCATTGATCAGCATATTTGCGCCGAATATGGAATTGTCTATATACGCAATGATCTCTCCCTTTATATCTGCCATATTGTCTTCTCCTTTGTCCAATCTGAACTTCTTGATTATTTGTTGTTTTTTGTCCTGCATATCGTCGAGTTTGAGTACGACATTATATTTGGACATATCTCCTGCCATATCGGCAAGTTCATAAATTGCATTTTTTATATTGCTGTCAAAGCCGTTGTTGATACCCTTTGCCAAAAGCCATTCTATGCTCTCCCTTATTTCGTCGGCAAAGCGTTCGCAACGGTTGCTGTCGTAACCGTTGAGTTCTATATTCTTGAATTTTTTGGGATATTTGACTTTGTTTTCGTCGAGAATATCCAACAGTCTCTCAAGCGGTAACAAATTAAGCCTCCTCGCAAACTTCCTTTACAAATTTATCCATTTCTTTTTTACTCAAGCCCTTGCGCCCTTCGTCATACTTAAAGAAGTCGTCGTCATAAAACACGCAAGAATTATATTTGCCTGCTCTGATGAGCAACTTTATACCCGCGCACGAACTGTCTTCCAATCCCTGACAAACGATATTCCTATCTCTCTTACGCTTGAGATATTTATGTCCGCCAAGCCAATTGAAGAAACACAGATATATTCCCTTGTCGGGGCATTTGTTCTGCACGTAATTGACGAGCGCATTAGAACTTTTGAAGTCGGCGAACTTGCCGTCAATCTCCTTGTCGTCATACGCCTCGGCAATCTTAAGTCTCAAGTCTCTGCCCACGCGTCCAACTATTGAAAATGAACTGTCTGCCGAGCCCAAAATCAACTTCTCTGCCTCAAATTTGCTCAACTTGAATATTGCAAATACCGGCGCTCTCTCCTCGTCCGCGCAAGCCCTGAGCGCAGCGTACGCCATTGCCGACATATCTTGCGTATGCGTCTCTATCTGTCCGTCGTAATCCCCTGCGACACCGCCGAGGTCAACTATCTTTTGCGCAACTTCGCTCTTGAGTTTGTCAATGTTTTCATAACCGTCAAAGGCAATCTTTTTTGTCACTTCGGCAGGAGCCTGCTTGATCAAGTTGAGCATATACTTGCCGCACTGCAATTTGATTTGAGTGAGTTCGTCAGCATATCTCTCTTCGCCTTCTTGAGTGACCACGCCTTTATGAGTATTGAAAAGCACGGCTTTGTAATAAAAATATGCCGCTCTCCAACGCTCTGCGCTGGCTGAACTGAAGTCTGCGTAGCCTCTGTCATAGTAATATCCCAATCTCATAAGCGCTGACGGATGATATTCAAACGCCGATTCATAACAAAGGCTGACGGCTTTATCAAGATACTTAAATCTAACTGATTTGCTCTCATTCGTCGACGTAAGCCACTTGAAATAATACTCTTCTGATCTTACGAAAAGTTCTCTATTGTGAGCGGTGATTGCAAACTCCGTATCCACGTCGGGAAAGATGTCCTTCTTGCAACTGGGACAGCACCATCTACCGTTGTAAAGTTCCAACGGTCTTTCGATGTCACGATTACACTTGTTGCACTTCATTAAGCCACCTCCCTGTTTTGCTCTTTGTCGATCGTAACCGTAAAGTTGATACGAACGTTGGTGAAAGTACAGTTCTTACTCGTAGGATTGATCTCCACAGAATAAGTTCCGCTCTCATAAGGTATCGACGATATTACTCTGCCTCTGCTGTCTCGGTAGATATAATTGCCCATAACTACGTCGCCCGGATCCAGCGTTCCGCTTATACGCGCTTCAGGCGGAATAACAACTCCGTCTTTGATAATAACTTCGCTCCAAACAAGCGCGATCTGCGCTTTGCTTATGCTAAACGTTGTTCCCGAATAAGTAATATCGTAGTTCTTCGTCACGTTGTTGTTAGGTAGCGACACTGTGACTGTATAGTTGCTACCTGCATCTATCGCGCCAACTCCACTACCGCTGAAAACAGGAGTTCCCAAACTATTTTTGGTATGCACGCTTGCAAGTCCAACGACGTCAATATCAAAACTATTTGCTTTGCCGTCATAAACTTTATTGGACGCCAATGCGCGCACACTCAAACTTTTCTTTTCTATATTATACGTCGTAGATTGCTCGCTGTCAAACTTATAGTTGCTTGACGCCGGCAACTCGACTTTTACGGTATAGCCTTCTCCTGCGTCAATATTGGACGAATAGCCTGAATAGATAAGTTGGCTGTTGATATTTTCATACCCGACAAGTCCGTAGATTTTAGACACGTTGGGATGCTGAGCCACTCCCGAATAAGTGAGCGCCGAATTGCTCCAATCCACTGTAACGACTTTTTGCTTGATCTCAAACACGTAAGTTTCGTTGGTCAATTTATAATTGCTATCGTTAGACATTGCCACAGCAGTGTGCTTGCCTGCACTTACCTTTGCGCTGGAAAGCGTAACTGACAAAGGGCTACCGTAAATATTCTGCGCTGTCGCTTGAGCGTTATGCGAATAACCGTCGTACGTAAAGTCTTCGCACGTCCATTGCGTTTGCGTTGGACGAGGCGCTATCGTATAAGCATAAGTAGCGCCAGAGGCTATCACGTACTTTTGGTCAATGCTTCCAACCAACGTTATGCTAGCCGTATAGTTGCCCGCATTTATATTTCTCACGTCGTCTTCTGCGATATAATTTGCCAATACGTCGCCGTTGATCAATTCATTTTCTCCGACGAAGTGCTGCAACACCTTTTCTTGATCGTCGAATACCATATCAGACGGCTCTTGCCACGTGATATTCAAAGGTCTCTTATTGACTTGCAAAACTCTCTCAACAGATCCTACTGACGACAGCGAAGATTTGTCCGAAGTGACTAGAACGTAAACGCTAAAAGTTCCGTACTGCGGCAAAGCATTGTTGATTACGTATTGATCGCTCGTATTAGAATCAAACGTACCTGTGCCGAAATAGTTCCACTCTAAATTTAATACACAATCGTCATTGGGCGCCTTGCCGCTGAAAGTCATAATTACGTCGTCGCCGTAAATATAATTTTCTTTATTAAAGGTGATTTTCAACTCTGTAGGGTCTTTCATCGTCCAATACGGCTTCAACTTTATATTCACCGCATTACCTGCATAATTACTATCGAGTTGTGAAAGTTCTTCACTCAAATCACCTAGAGAATACCAATAATTGCTACCCCAAGAATTTGATTTTAGACTTAAATTATATTCCCAACTCAAATCAAAGCCGTTATCTCTGTCTGCGATGAGATCTTGGCTTAACTTATCAAGAGTACTTCTTGCGCTACCAATCGTAAAGTACAGATATTCATAGACTGCGCCGTTACTCAAGGTAGTAGTCTTAAAGGTATCCAACGGCTCGTACTTCGTATCGTTATCTTCAACTATTTCCACTCTATATACGTCGTCAAAGTTGACCTCAACTCTATACTTGTCAGAATTGATTTTCTCACCAACAAAGCGTACGGTATCGCCTGCCAAAATCTTTGCGTTGTTGTTGTCGTAGCACCATACCAAATCAGCAGGCTCTTGTGCATTAGCGTGCTTCATATATTCGGCTTTGTCAGAAAAATCAAGTTGGAATTCCTCTCCGACTTTTCCTATCCAAGTGGGTATAATGTCCTCTGAATAAGGAGACGAAAAATATTTATACGGATACTCGTTATATGCAAAAGTGATATATCTCTCATTGGCTTCTAGATTGACAGGATAAAAGCAATTGGCAAGCAATCTCATAGACGGATCGTCTGGGAAATAGTCCGGCTTTAAAAACTCTGTCCTATATGTATCTATATATTTTTTGTCAACTCCTATTCTCATATCTTTATTGATATTGGAAAGATGTTGATTCTCAACAAAACTTATCTCTTCTTTGCTCTGTATCTCCACGCTTTTGATTGAAGTATGGGTAAATATTGAACAATTGACCCCCGACACTTTCTTTCCGTCGAACTCCTCAGGAATTATTACCTTGTCTGATCTTCCTGCTTTGATATCAGTAGCAATATAAGTATCGCTCTCCTCGTCAAGTGTGTAGCCCACGACCCTGTACTCGCCCAAAAAGCCTTGACCGAAATAGCCATTGGCAGAGAAATACACTGCAAACGCGCCTACTAAAATAACCGCTATTGCTACCGCCGTAATCATAATTGCTTTTATCTTTATATTGCTCTTGAATAGCGGATAGACGCACGCCAATACAGTGGCGACATAAAGCGCAATATGCGCAAAGACGTTGAGGGTCTTTGCAGTATCAGTCATATACGTAGCGCCAATCTCAAGCGTAGCCAAAAACGCCGTGATAAAGACTGAAAGCGCCAAATACACAGCCCATATAACTATTGAGTACTTAAATCTAAAATTACTTAGACACACGCCTGCAATAAACAAGCCGTCAAGTATCAGCAAATTTATAGGTATCGCCAATCCGCCGTGTCCCGATATCGCAAATACCACCAAAAGCGCAAAATCGCTGACAGCCGCCAAAATCGCCATAATGAGAAGGAACAACTTCCTACTGCCAAAAGTCTTTTTGGTAGATTGAGAATAATCTATATTTTCGTTACCTGAAAAAGTCATATTTTTCATTCGTCACCTCCCATCTTGCGCTCTGGCGCTTTGAGAAAACCGCCGTCGCTCTGACAATCCTTGTTGAAGATATACACTTCTTTATCTATAACAAACATAATGCAGTCTTCGTCTTCTTGACAGTATTTTTTGACCTTCGCGCTCTTAAATCTCGTCGTCAACGGCAACATACCTCTATACTTGCGATATAGGTTTTTGCCTCTTGCATATTCCGTATCGTCGAGGGTGTCAAGCCCCATATCTGCAACCTTGCAAAAATCGCATATATACTGTTTTTTGTCGCTATCTTTAGTAAAAGTTCTGCCACAGCAATCGCACTGCACGGTTTGCTCCTTTGGCATAAGCGTCATTGCGTCTCTGACGAATACGAGATCTTTGGTATATCTCGCCACGCCGTCGTCGCACTTGAAGACGACCTCTGGATGCGGACAGTTCTTACACTTGCATACAAAGCCTTCTTTTGAGCCTATCATCACGCTATCGTTTTTGCAAACGTACTTAGTGCAGACGCCTGCTAAGCGCGCATTTTCGTTGCAACTGATTTTCTTGAGATGCTTTGAGAAAAGATGCTCTTTTGCCGTCTCAATAGCCGAATGAGTCAAATTGAGATGTTCGCGCTCGGCGTCTATATTCACACTCTTTTGTATACCGTTGATATTCAAAGTGATTTTACCCGATTCTATCAACGTAGTTTTCTCCGAGCAAGTGTTGCAAGATATCGTAATTCTTCCGCCTATACCCACGTTGGCTTTAAGCACAACTCTGTCCTCAAGCAAAATATCATATATATCGCTTCGCCACTTGAAGTGGAAGATATTGAGGAGTGACAGACTAAGACAAGTCAATTCGACGTTTTCGTTGGGTCCCTTTTCTACCATAAGTTCAACGGCTTCTCTGTCTGTGAGATCAGTAAACACAAGATTTGACGAAATGTCGTTGTCATTTGAATTGACGAGTTTGTCAAGTTCGTTGACTACCGTATCAGTGAGTTCTACGCTGTTTTGCAAAAAACTTTCGCTCTCTTCTTCGCCGTCAAAGTTCTTCGTAATATGTTCGTCTATCAACTCGGCTTCTTCTCTGCTGTAAGGGATAAACGAAGAGCCTTTTTTGCGGAAATATATCTTGCCAAGTACCGGAACTGCTTCGCCGGTGCCGTCCGTGATCTCCATTCTGAACGACGCGCCGTATACGTCTTCAAGCGCGTCTTTCTCGTCGGCTCTCTTTATATCAAAAGCGTATCCCTCATAAAAACATCTTAACACGTTGCTGATAAGTTTGATTTGCGAAATGACGTACTCTTTTGAAAGTTTTTTGATCTTCGGGCGGTATTCAAGTACTGAATAATTGCGGTGATAATGCTCTTTTATCGTCTCGACGAACATAAGCCATTCTGCCGTGTCGTTCTTGAGTTTTTCGCCTCTAAACGCGCCAAACCAAGTTGCTCCGTTTTCATTTATCACCGCCGCCTTCTCAACGCCTGCCTTGCTTGCTCTGCCTCTTGAAAGAACGAACTCGTGCGACGGCGTGACAATTCTGTCACCGTCAATTTTGGTGATAACGCCCTCTTCGACGCAGCCTTCTTCATACAGTTTGACTATGCTGTCAAAAGTCTTGCAATATTCGTTTCCAATATGTATCTTTGCCATACTACCTCCGCTCCGACATACTGTCCATAGACAATATTGCTTTTATGTCGGCAACTTTGCTCGCTTCTTTCATCAAGTTG
This sequence comes from Clostridia bacterium, assembly GCA_029061605.1. Classification (GTDB taxonomy): domain Bacteria; phylum Bacillota; class Clostridia; order Christensenellales; family UBA3700; genus RACS-045. The sequence continues at coordinate 23,978 of JAIDRT010000043.1, forward strand.
TTGCAGAACGATTCTCCGCCGTCGTGCTTAAAATCCCAAGATGCTTTCATATATGCGGCAAACGTCCTCGCTACGACGGGATACAACGTACCCTTTTCGCCCCTTTGCGCGCATATTGGACATTTAGCCGACCATTTGTCGTCAAAAGTAATTGTATACGGCTTGGGATGACACTCGGCGTTTCGGCAAGTCGCGCAAGCCTCAATACTTGCTCTGCCCACTCCAAATCTGCACCTTTGCGGGCACTCGGCTTTGTTGGAACATTTAGCGCATATTATCTGCAAATCAGAAGTCGCCACGTTGGGATTTTGCTCATACGCTTGAAGCACCTTGCACTTATCTTTAAACTCTCCTTTAAATCGTGAGCAATGTCTCATAACGCATATCTTGGAACAGTAATATTCTCTGTCTCCCGCCATACCGCTATTGCACATAGTGCCTCTGTCGTCATTGTTTTTGGATATACATTTATATCCGCCCTCGCCAACGCTGCGCGACAGTGTCGTCGAACAGCCCGAACACTTGAATTCATATACGTTGATCTCTTCCATCAGAGTGCCGTTGGGATCGTCAAGACAGCAAATCTTGGGGTCGTTGATACAATACAATTCGCCCTTTTTCTTTGCAAGTTCATAGTCGCCCTTTGAATACAGCGCAACTTTTCCGCACGCCGGACAACGCAGAGCAACCATTCTCTCATTGTTGCTTCCCGCGATAATCGTCGCGTCTCCGCTGTTACTGTTAAGCAAACCTATGCTGTTGAAATACGCCAAGGCAAAGCCTTCAAGTTTGTTCATATCCGCAAAAGAATAGATCTTAACGTCGCTTGACTGCCCCAGACGGAACACACGACCTATTCTTTGATCCATTGCAAGCGGATCTGGCGTGACTTGGAAGTTGATGATAAGTCGGCTGTCCTGCAAATTGACGCCCTCAGTAAACGCCGCATCAGTCACAATCAAAATAGCGTCGCTTTTTTGCAAGAATTTCTTGACGTTTTTGTCCTTATTTTCTGCAGTGCCGACTATTATCCTATCCTTGAACTTTTCGTCGGCATTCAACGCGTCTATGACTTTATTCCACTGACGGTATCCCTTGCTCGTCTTGGGTAAGTCATAATCAAAAAACATCAACGCTCTCTCGCCCTCGTGCTCCTCAAGTATCTTCTTTGCCTGTCTGAGTTTGTATTCAAAACTATCTCCGGTCGACGGCATCAACAAAAACCTGTCGTTGCTCTCCGACACTATCTTGCGCTCGAATTGTTCCCAATAATATTTCTGCGAATCTCTCTTGTCAAAGATATTTGCGTCTCCAAAAGATCCCAACTTACCTAGGATCTTGGATATGATCAATTCTGCATACACCTCTTGCGAGTCTCTGTTTTTGCAATATTCTTCTGCATAACCTTTGAGAGAATAATGCTCTCCGTCCGCCTCAATTGCCTTTGAGGTATTCAATTCCTTTAAGTCCACTTTGATAGGTCTGCCGTCAACGCCTTGCGTCTCCAGTATTCTTTTCGACGGACCAATGGGATAAAAATAGTTGTTGTATACAAATCTGGATTTGCTCAACTCATTGGGCTGACGAATCATTATTGTTCTCAATACGCCGTTGTGATAAGCGCCTGCGACTCTTCTCAACACCTCTTGGCGAATATGCTCGTTGCCGTCTTTGTTCAAAAACTCTTCTCTCAAGACTTGCTTTTCGCCCTGAGAATAACTATCCCACTTGTCAAGTTCTTTTTTACCTCTCAAGAAAGCCTTGAAAGGCGCGGTATAGTTGTTGTCAATCTCAAACTGCTTGACCGCCGTAATAAATTCTGACACGGTGTTTGCTCCGCGGCACACGTTGAGCCTATAGTATTCTTTTTCCTTTTTATAATCGAGAGTACGGTCTTTGTCATCCTTGACGTCAAAGTCGTCGGGATTGCCGCCCTTACATCTTATAAAGTACCAAAGACGGAACATCTTGTCAAGATTGCCCGAGTGAGGCGTAGCCGACAGCAACACGCAATAAGTGGAGTTGGCTCTCTTCTTTGTCACCATAAGCAGCGAAAGCAACTTCATTGCTTTGGCGTACTCGCCCTCTTCTGTACACAAGTGGTGCGCTTCGTCTACTACTACCACGTCAAAGAGCGCATCTTTTATTTGATTTTCATTCCACTTGACAAAGTCTTCCGTCTTGACTATGACAGGTCTCTTGGGGCGTCTTACGTATCCGTCAAGCACTTCGTCGCATTCTCCAAACTCAGGATCTTTCACCTGCAAAAGCACGCCCTCTCCAAGTCCAAAAAGATTCTCAAGCACGTTGATCCAACTGTCGTATACTTGCGAAGGCACGACAAGCAATAGCGATTGCATCTTGCCTCTCACTGCAAGTTCGCTGAGTATTGCGCAAGCCTCAAAGGTCTTACCACTACCCACAACGTCCGCCAAAAGTCCAAAGCCTCTCAACTCTTTGAGAAAAATCGTGACAGCAGACTGCTGACCTTTTAAGATTGTCTGACCGCCCTTGTCCGCCAGCGGTATAATGCCGTACTTTCCGCCCTGATTTTTATATACGTCGGGCTTGATTTTGAGTTCGGCAAAGTCGTCGTATCTGTCCAGTTCTTCCGCGCACTTCGTCAAAGTCGCCATTTTTGCGTCAAAAGGTCTTACCTCGCCCGCAATCTTGGAGCGTTGTACGTCCTTATCAAATGCGCCGTCTCCGCATCTCAACGTAAACTTCTTTCCCATTCTGCCCTCCGCTCTCAATCGGATCCTTCGACTTCAAAGTCGTCGACTCCGCTGAATTTCAAAACTATATTTTCATAATAGACCTTTCTTGCATAGCCGAATCCGCCGTAAGGTCTGACTGATATTTCATTAAATCTACCGTTTTTTGCAACGTCATTGCGTATAAACGGAGTTGCTCTGCCGTCGGCGTCTATCTGCACGCCTTCTTGGAAATACAAAAGTCCTTGGATTTCCACACGCTTTAAAGTGCCTTTGTCCTTGCAATAAAAGAGTATCTCGCCTTTATTCTGTCCGCCGGAAACGACTTTTAGATCTATGTCCTTTTCTCTCTTCTTTCTCGTCTCGCTTCCCGGCTCGCCAATGACGTCGCCCTTTTTGCCAAGCGTCGTAGAGAATATCTCTTCGTTCTTTACCCTATCCGACCACGCCTCTCTGTAATTGACGTACGTTGAGCAAGAATATTCTCCGCCCTTTTGCGGAATAACTCTGCCTCTCTCCAAAAAGACGTCGAGTATCTTCTTGTTGATATTTTTATTATACAGCCAAGTGCCGTAAGATAGCGCGACAGCCGTCTTAAGTTGATATCCCATTAGCGCAACAATTGCTCCGCCGACCGCCGGCGCAAAAGTCGAATCCTCGTTGGAGAGTATCTTGAAATTATCGTCCGCGCTTTGATAATCGTCAAAAGTGATTATCTCCACTGACAGTTTTGCCTTTCTCAACTGTCTTTCGAGATAGTCAATCAATCCGTACGTCTCCGTAACTCCGCCTGATAGCATTATCTTATTTACGTCGCCATTGAGAGTTCTTTTCAACTCGCCGATTATATAATCAGATATTTTTTTCGCAACGCCGTCGCTTTTAGTCATTCCAACGCACTCAAGGAAATTTTCTCTCGTGACGGCGGTCTGCACGAGTACGTCGCGCTGTATTGACACAGGCACGCCGCTCTCAAAAGCAAGTTGGTAAATGTCGTCGTCAAGCGAAAAGGCGATCTTGGTCTTCTTGATCTCGTTGAGCGTCAAAAACTGCGTTGAATGAAGTCCCTTTTCTGCGATATATCCGTCTTCCCCGACAGGCGGAGCGCCCACCGTCTCTCTGCCGGAAATAGCGCCTTCAACGCAGTCTCTCAAAGCGTAATCAAAATCGTTTCCGCCGATCTCCATAGGCTCGTTGTGTCCGTCGACGCCGTCGATTATAATACTTCCTGAAGTATTGAGCGTAAACTTTGCAACGGATATATCCTCTTCGCCCATATCAAAAATCACCACAGACTCGCCTTTATCAAGCACCTCTCTGTGAAATGCAAAAAGCCCCAACGCCTTTGTCGAAGACAAGACTTTTTTCATTTTAGAATTGCACGCGCGCGATACGAGATACTCAAGTTCCTCAACGTATTCCTTTCCCGCCTTGGTAGGATAGACAAGCGAATAATGCACGTCTTGAAAATAAATTCCCTTTTGCTCTTGCAATCTCTTGATAGCCGGCAAAACCGTCTTATCTATGAGGTACTTGAAGAACTCTTCGCACACTTTTTGCGGAGTTCTATCCCCATCAAAGGTCATATCCAAATCTTTGGCAAGAGCAAAATCTTCGGCAAGTTTTTTCCTATTGGGGAAATAGAACTTGGGAAATGCTTTTTCCTCATAATAATATTTTCTGTTGCTCGCAGTCACTTTTTTATCGCGCCGTCTAAGCAACAACGACAGTAAAGATTTTATCTTAACGACGGTGACGAATGACTTGTCGACGTTCTTATATACGTCTTCGCCAAATAGCCAAGTCGAAGCCTCTTCGTCAAAATACGCTATCGCAGGCACTATGACGCTGCCTGTAATGTCGCAGGGAGCAAGTTTGCCATACTCGACACTCTTCTTGGTCTCGAAAGCATACGCAACCTTGACAGTGTCACTGCCAAGATCAATAGCAACTTCCAAATTATCTGCGATAACCGTCATACCCGCTCCTTAGTCAACTTAAATCCCACGATTTTAAATCACCGTAGAATTACATATTACTATATACTATAGATTATAACATAACGCTTAAAGGTTTTCAATATAAATTTATTATTTAATATTACAAATATTTGGTAGATTTTACAAATTGCGCTTTTGCGTATAATAAGCGTAAAATTTTGGACTTTTAAATATATTTTAAGACTCTCTGACTTCACTGCATTCCGCTCAGAGTGACGCATTCAAGGTATAACTATCGCTTTAAACGAGTCACCTTGAGCATAGTCGAAAGGTCTATCTGTCCTCGCCGAATACCTCAAGAGAAATTCTCGCTCCACATTTGAATCCCGCTACGTAATATGCGGCAAGCATAGCGCTGTGATAATCCCCCACCGCATTGTCTAATTCGTCAAAGATTTTCTTCAACTCATCGTTGCCTTCTATAATTTTTTGCAACTTCTCTTGTATACTTATTACCTTGTCCAACTGCATTTCATATATCTTCTTGTCTACGTCTATTTGGTTTTCCTCAATTTCATAAAATATTGTTAAAATTTGTGATTGCATAATTGCTTTCTCCCATTATTGTTATAATAATTGTATCATAACAATAATGGGGAGTCAATGGTTTTTTAATAACAATTATGGGAAAATAACGATATGAAAAGCAAGTTCAACTCAAATATACGAATTTTACGGAAAGATTTCAATATATCGCAACTACAATTAGCAAAAGAAAGCGGATTGGGAAAAAGCGCAATTAGTTATTGGGAACTTGGAACAGATACCCCAAACGCAAAAGAAATTATTATTTTATCAAGATATTTTCAAGTCAGCACAGATTATATACTAAAGATGAGCAATGATAGCACTCCTGTATATCGTGCAGATTATCTTGACTGTGATATGTCAGTATTTAACAAAAGATTGAAAGAATTGAGACTTAAAAATAACTTATCTCAATGCCAACTAGCAAAAAATGTAAATTTATCCCAGCCTGCTATATATTATTGGGAACTTGGAAAACGAACTCCTAACGCACAAGTTATCGTCACGCTCGCTAAATACTTTGGCGTTACCACAGATTATCTTTTAGGCGAAAGCGACTGATAAAAAACGAGGCTATTGCATTTGCGACAGCCTCACTTTATTCGTTGGGCGAGAAGTGAGATAGGCAATAAATAAAATAGCGGATTTTTTGTCAAGATAGTATTTAAAGAAAGTCGTCGTACTTGCCGTACGACGACTTGAATTAAGTGCTGTATTGGCGGAAAAGACGCATTTTAGATTTGCGTATCCTCACTTCTCGCCCAACTGTCTTACTCTGCTACGTATGGGAGCAAAGCCATTTCTCTTGCTCTCTTGACAGCCTCAGTAACAACTCTTTGGTGCTTTGCGCACGTACCGCTCATTCTTCTGGGAACAATCTTGCCCTTCTCCGTGATGAACTTGCGCAATTTTGCAACGTCTTTATAATCTAATTCGTCCACACCATCTGCGCAAAAGATGCAAACCTTTTTGCGTGACATTTGCTTTTTAGCGGGACGCTTAACTACCTTTTCTTCGCTCATTGTCATTAATCTCCTTATTAGAATGGTAAATCGTCTTCGTCTACGGGCGTCAAACCGCTGTTGTTGGTCTTAGCGCTTGAGCCGTATCCGTTATTCTCACTGCTTTGAGTGTTGTCGCCGTCAGGTCTGCCGGCGCCGGACGGAAGAAATTCAACTTCGTCGGCAACTATATCGTACGCAGTGCGCTTAGAGCCGTCTTGCGCATCGTATTGGCGCGTTTGGATAGCGCCCACTACGCAAACCTTTCTGCCCTTTTGCAAAATCTTAGCGCAATTTTCTGCCAAACCTCTCCAGCATACTACGTTGAAAAAGTCAGTAGTCTCGTTTTCTCTGCTGAATCTGCGATTGACTGCTATAGAAAATCTGCAATAAGATACTCCGCTTTGCGTTGCGCCTGACTCTGGGTCTCTAGTCAAGTTGCCTATCAATATAACTCTGTTCATAATCTTCTCCTTACTTTTTGATAATCATTGATCTTACGACTTCGTCTGTAATACGGTTCATTCTCTTGAGTTCTTCAGGAACGTTAGCGGGAGCCGTAAAGTTTACCAAAACGTAATAGCCTTCTGTGGTGTAGTCGATAGGGTAAGCGTATTTCTTCGTACCCCACTTGTCAGTGTTTTCGATTTCGCCGCCGTTTGACGTGATAACCGAAGCCATTTTGTCAACTACTTCCTGTTTTGCCTCGTCGGTAATATCATTCTTGATGATATACAACATTTCGTACTTGTTCATTTTTATACCTCCTTTTGGTCTGATGGCTCGGACTTTTCGTCCGAACAAGGGTGCGTATTTTTCGACTTTCGTCAAAAGATACGTTAAAATAATATCACAGTAAATAAAAGTTGTAAAGGAAAATCAACCTATTAATTATAATTTTTGTAAGTATTGCTTTATCAAAAACGGCATCGTTTTTATGCGATACGTAGTTTTAAGTCCTAATATAATACCTTAAAAGTACTATACCCGCAATGCTAAACACCACGCCGAGTACAAATAAAATTGCGCTTGCCCCAACCGTGTTTTGCAGGAATACGTATTCTTTGGGATTGTTGGGATTGTAAGATATCTCTATTTTTGAACCTATGCTCTTTGGATGATTGCTTGACGTCGTGTTCTGCGCCGAGTAAGTCACTCCGTCAACGACGTATTCTACGATTTCCGCATACAACGTCTTCATTCCGCCGTGCTCACTGTCTCGACTTCTGACTTCAGCGATATCTACCACCGTAGAGTCTGTTTTTACATAATCCTTCGTCTTGTTTGCAATATGAGTAGTATACGCAATCCCACCGGCTATTAAGCCGAGTGCGATTACCATTAACACAATTGCGACAATCAAAAGAATCTTGTTATATTTGAAACGGAGTTTGCTTTCTTCTGACATAATTAACTCCTATTATTTTTGATGGGGAGATTCTTTGACTTCGTTACACTCCTCTCGTGCGAGCGTCAATGACATATGTTGTCACCTCGAGCGTAGTCGAGAGGTCTTATCAGTTTAAAGCCGTTAAATATTGCGCGCAAGCAACTCTATCGAAAAATCAAGTCTTCTAATACTCTCTTCTTTGCCAAGAAGTTCCGCCATTTCGGTTGCTCCGCCGGGCGTGCTTGCAACGCCCGTCAACGCAAGGCGCAAGGGCAGGAATATCTGTCCGCTCTTGCACGCAAGTTTTTCTGCCAACGCCATACCTCTTTGCTTGAGAGCCTCGTCCGTCCAATCTTCAAAATTCTTCAAATCTTCTCTGATTGCCTTTAGGTTGTTGAGCGCTATTTCTTTGGTAATCTTCATCTTCTTGTGCTCAAACATTGTCGTATCATACTCGCCGAATTCTTCAAGAAAATCCACTTTTTCGGGTATTTCGCCAAGCACTTCCACTCTTGGTATCAGGAGTTTTGCAAGAGCGAGATAATCATATTTACCTGCAATCTTACTGCTGTCAAAATAAGGCTTTGCGACCTCAACAAACTCTTCGGGAGTCATTTGCTTGATATATTCGCCGTTGAGCCAGCGCATCTTTGCTTCGTCAAAAATACTAGGCGACTTGGATATTCCGTCCACGTCAAACTGTTCAATAAGTTGCTCCATACTCAACTTTTCTTCATTGCCCTTTGGCGACCAGCCGAGAAGAGCAATATAATTGACGATAGCCTTTGGCAAATATCCCTTTGCAAGGAAGTCCTCAAAATTCGCGTCGCCGTATCTCTTGGACAACTTGCGTTGGGCGTCTTTCATAATAGGAGAAAGATGCATATAATTCGGTCTTTGCCAACCAAAAGCATCATACATCAAATTGTATTTTGGCGTAGACGAAAGATATTCTACTCCTCTGATGACGTAGTTGATTGCCATAAGATGGTCGTCTACGACGTTGGCGAAATTATAGGTAGGCATACCGTCCGATTTAATAAGCACGCCGTCTTCCATATCTTCATTAGGCACGCTGATATGTCCAAATACCATATCGTCATACTCGCTTACGCCCTCTGCGGGGATATTCTGTCTTATTACGTACGGCTCGCCGCTTGCAAGTCTCTTCTCGACCTCTTCTTTTGACAGAGACAGACAATGCTTGTCATACTTGGCGATTCCCTTGTCGTCCTTGAGAGAATCAAGTCTGTCTTTGTCACAAAAACAATAGTACGCTCCGCCCTTGTCGACAAGTTCTTTGGCGTAATCGAGATATAGCGACTTACGCTCGCTTTGGATATACGGTCCGTAGCCGCCGTCTTTGTCGGGTCCTTCGTCGTGCTGAATGCCTGCTTTTTTAAGAGTGCTGTAGATGACGTCCACTGCGCCTTCGACGTATCTCTCTTGGTCTGTATCTTCTATTCTTAGCACAAACTCGCCGTCATTTTTCTTGGCGAAAAGATATGCGTAAAGACACGTCCTCAAATTTCCTATATGCATAAATCCCGTCGGAGAGGGGGCAAATCTTGTTCTTACCTTGCTCATAACAACTTCCTTTTTTGTTTTTGTGATATTTTCGCTTAATAATATAACACATTCTCTACAATTTGTGTATAATAATTATGCAATAAATCAAAAAAGTTTGTAGGAAGGCGAAAATGAAAAATTATTTTCAAGCAATGATACAAAAGACAATGCAACTGATTGCCATAGACAGCGTGCAATCAACTCCCTGTCCGCAATCCCCATTCGGCGAAGGCGTGGCAAAATGTCTAGACCTTGTATGCGAAACCGCCAAGTCTATGGGTATGACTACGCATAACGAAGGTGGATATTACTGCACTTGCGACGTGGGCGAAGGCGAAACCTTTGGCATACTTGGACATATCGACGTCGTGCCATACGATGACGATTGGTCTGCAAATCCACTCGGCGAAATAAAAGACGACGTGATATACGGCAGAGGTATACTCGACGACAAAGGACCTATGATATGCTGTCTTTACGCCGTGCATCAACTGCTTGAAGAGGGATATAAGCCAAAATGCAAGATACGCTTTATTTTCGGCGGCAACGAAGAGAGCGGCTGGAAGTGCATAGACAAATACAACGAAGTTGACATTATGCCCCAAAAAGGCTTTTCTCCAGACGGAGACTTCCCTGTCATCAACTGCGAAAAAGGATTGGTAGGCTATGATGTATACCTAGACGTACCAAAAGGTATGATAGACATTGACGGCGGAAGTCGCGGTAATATCGTGATGTCAAAGTGCCATTGCGTGGTTGACGGCGAACTTTGCGGCAGTAACGACAAAAAACTCCAAGTGGAAATAAAGGACGGCAAGACTTATATAACGTCTTACGGCAAACCTGCGCACGCCTCAACACCGTGGGAAGGCGAAAACGCGCTTTGGAGACTGCTTGACTTCTTGAGCGATAAGTTGGGCGAAGAATATACTCTGCTCAAAGAAAGACTGTGCCACAATGACGGCAGCGGCGCCAACGTAAAACTATCTGACGAAAAGAGCGGCAAACTCACATTCAACGTCGGCGTAGCAAAGATAGAAAAAACAGCCGACGGAAAAAATAAGTTACACCTTGTAATAGACATTCGCCACCCTGTGACGTATAACAAAGAAGATATCTTACAAAGATTGCAAAAGAGCCTTGGCACAAAAGACGTGAGCGTGCGCAATTTCCACGATCCGCTTTATATTGACAAAGACAACGATCTTGTGCAAAGTCTTTTAAAGTCCTACAATAAAGTCACCGGTGAAAACGCTTCTCCCATAACAATAGGAGGGGGAACGTACGCAAGGGCGCTCAAGTGCGGAGTTGCTTTTGGACCTATGTTCCCGGGTATGGAAAGCACGATACACCAAAAGGACGAAAGAGTAAGCATATCCGATTTCAAAAAAATGTACGACGTGTACTATACGGCAATCAAGGAGTTGCTCTTCCAATAAAAATTATGCTATAATAAAGCCGTCGGCAAAAGTCGACGGCTTTTTGATATAAGGAGCGCAAAATGAGAATTGAGTTGGACAAAAGTATTGAAAACATTCTTGAACAACAGTACTTGCGCAAAGACGAACTTTTGAGCGAGTACGCTACTAAGGACTTTGAGGCCATACGCAAAGACGAATATACTCCCAAGATATTCAGACGGCAGTTTATACGCGATTGCGAAGTGGTACTCAACTTGCCTCTCTTCAACAGATATGCAGGAAAAACTCAAGTATTCTCACTACTCGACAACGACGATATTTCCACCCGCGCTTATCACGTTCAACTCGTGTCAAGGGTTGCGCGCACGATAGGCTCTGCTCTGTCATTAAATTGCGACCTAATAGAGGCAATCGCATTGGCGCACGACCTTGGACACTGCCCATTCGGACACCGCGGCGAAAAACTGCTTGACAACGTGGCAAAGAGATACGGTTATAGATTCTTTCACCACGTGCAAGGCGCAAGATACTTGCTCAATATCGTCAAAAGCGACTTGTCATTGCAAGTTATTGACGGAGTGCTATGTCACAACGGCGAAGAGATATTGCCTTGTTACGCTCCCAACGAAAAGTCTTGCAAAAACTTTGAAGACTTGCAAGAAAAACTTGATTTGGCTTATGAGGGTAAACTCAATGACACAGGACTTATGGCAAGCACTCTTGAGGGCTGTCTCGTGCGTATATGCGACGTAATAGCGTACGTCGGCAAGGACAGGCAAGACGCGGAAAAGTTGAGATACGTGCGATTCGACGACTTCTCCGACACTATTCTCGGCAAGTTCAATCACGAGATAATCGCGTCTCTGTGCGCTGATATTATCAACAATTCTTTTGGCAAAAATCATATCAAAATGAGCGACGGCGCCTACGACGCGCTTATGAAAATCAAAGACGAGAATTACGCATTAATTTACAAAAGCGACCACTCCAAAGTCGACGGCTACAGCGACGAAGATTTGCAAAACATCGTGGATAAAGTATTTGAATTGATACTGACCGACTTAAATGGCGAAAGAAAACTCATAGATAAATACTATCGTCCGTACATATATCTCAACAGCAAGAAGGTCGACGAATACTTCCAAGAAAATCTAAACTTCCCTCACAGAGTGGCAATTGATATGATCGCAGGAATGAGTGATAAATATCTTTTGGGATTTTATGAAAAGCATTGCGATAAATAAATTTCAATAGATCTTGTTCAAAGAGTATAAATCTCGCCGTCATATAAAATTTTTAGATTGCCCAATATATTCAATTTCGCAAAATTCTCTGGGCACTCGCAATGAATGGGAATGACGGTTTTCGCTTGCGTAATTTCGCAAATCTTTTCAATATCTTTACTGCTTGAGTGTCCGCTTGTGTGTAAATATTCTAACTGGCATCCTGTTTTGATAGCGCTTTCCAAAAATTCGCTTTTGTATTTATCAAAAGCCGCGTGTGTTTTGTCCAAATAACCTTTCCACATAGAATAGATCAACAGACTGTTTGGAAAACATTCTATTGCTTTTTTTGTTATGTAATTGGTTCTTCCTATAAAGCAAAACCCGCGTTCATTCATAAAAGAATTCAAATTTGACGCATAAGAATACACTTTTTGTTTGGAAAAATCATAAAACGGCAAGTATGTAGATTGCGTAACTATTCTTAATATTTCCGCTTGAAAATCATCTTCGCAAACAATAAAAGGCTTATTACACTCTATTGCGGCATTATAAAACTCCGCTATCGTATCTATATTAGTTGAACTGCAAAGCACAAAAACATTTTTGTGTTCAGAAAAAAGTTTTTTTGCCTGTGCGCCAAGTTCGTGCTCCGTAATTATTTTTTCACTATTACGAGACAACATAGTACCCTCAATAATCAAGACGTCAATATCTTTAGCATATTTTTCAAATACTGCGGGCATTTTATTTCCTCTCGCGCCGTGCATACGAAAGTCACCTGTATGCAAGATTCTCTTTCCTTCGCCTTCTATTAAAAACATATACGCGTCAAAAGCAGAATGGTCGATAATATACGGCGTAACTTTTATATCTCCAAAAAACAACGGCTTTCCTATATAGTATTCATAAAAGTCTGCTACTCGTTGAGGATTGCCTTGATTGAGTTTGGTCTTAAGAGTCTTTTGCACAACGCCGTAAATATTTTTTGCTACAGCGCCCATATAAATTGGAATTTCAGGTAAAATTTTTTCATACATTCCCACGTGGTCTCCGTGATAATGAGTTATGAGTACAGCGTCGCAATTAGGCGTACCGCAAGTAACCCCATCTATTTCAAAGTCACAGGCTGTTTTGTTCGCAGAAGGAAGTTCTGCTCCCATATCTATAATAATACGCGACGACGAGGTTTTTATTTCAGTAATACAACCGCCAATTTGATGAGTACCTCTATGAATCTTTATTTGCATAGCGCTCTCCATATTTCATCCGTCGTAGGACGTTTTGCAACTTCGCACCATAAAACGTTGCCTTTACCTAAAGCATTGTTTATTGTGTCAATACTATAATTTTGATTATCTGTACGCACTAACGGAGTATCATAAACAAGTAACTTCGCCGGTGTAATGACTTTTAGAGGAAATTTATAATGTGTATTGAATAAATCGTTAATAATACGCACATATTCACAGTATTGATTTAATATAGTTTCCTCTTGCTCTAATATAGCATCCGAATATAAATTTACTTGTTGAACAACTTTGGGGGTACAACCGCATTTTACATTCACGCGGTGATCAAAAAATACTTTGCCCTCCACAAACATTATTTCAAGGGTGACAGTATTAAAAAGAACCAAATCGCATTTCTTTCCCGCTCCAATATTGCCATTCAAATTTACTTCAATGTCAAGAACAACAGTATTGGTATTACGATTGGGATCAAAAGTATGATAGTATAATTCGTTGAGCAAGTTCCGCTCTTTTGCGCTACCGGTTACGTTGGTGTGTTTATTTTCGTTTTGCATTTTCGCCATTTCATATTCATCAAGACTGTCAGTATTATCGCTATAATTTTTATAAGCGTTGTTTCGCATAAAAATACCACAAGAAAATTTATAAAGGCAGCCGCCTTTATAATAAAAGTCTATTTCATTTTTACGTATAGCAGGAAAAACCGCTTTATTGGGATTCCCACAAAAAACATCGGTTTTTAACTTGTTAAAAAGTATTTCATAACGCTTGCTCGTCAACTTCTCAACTTGCTCATTATCAAAACTTCGAATAAAACTCATAACTACTCCAAATAAGAGATTGCTCTTAGTATAACAAATTTTTTGCCACTAATCAATGATTACATTAAATTAAAATGCTACGCAAAATTATGTATTTCGTTTTAAGCAAATCTTTTGATATATAGCACCGTAAGATAACTAATACTTACTCATTGTAATGCGTATAATCTATATATTTTCTGTCCAACGCCTTGCTATGTTCTTTATACAGAGGATCTAACGTCGAGAGCAAGCCGTAAAAATCCTTGTCGTGATGAATGTAATAAAAGTGGCAAAACTCGTGCAATATGACAGAATCAATGAGTTCTATAGGCGCGTAAATCAATCTAAAGTTGAGCGTAACGACGCCAGTATTTACGGCGCAAGTTCCCCAAGTAGACACGCCCTTTTTTATTCTTAGTTGATAATTGCCCGCAAACAAAACTTTATGAAGGAATTTCAAATAGGAAAATCTGTCGGCAAATATCCTGTTTGCTTGCGACTTATACCACTTATCAAGGAGCGACCTCTTATCTTCAAAATCCCACAGATCGTATACCGTCATAAAGATATAATCGCCTGCCAACTTAACCTCTCGTGTTTGCCCTTCTTTTACCATAAGAGTATACTCTTTGCCAAGATACAAAAACTTTTCGCCTGTCATATACTCATACTTTTCAAGCGACGTAGCGTTTTGCAAAATCTTATTTTGAGACTGCCTTATCCAATCTATATTTTTTTCTATAAACTTTTCGACGTCGGCTATCGGAGCGAATAAAGGACAAGACACCGTCACTTCGCACTTTGACGTGATTCTCATTCGCATATTGCGCATCTTTTTGCGCGTCAAAATATAATCGATATTCTCCTGCCCAACCTGTAGACTGTGTCTTTCGCTCATATTACAATTTTAGCATATTTTGAATAGCATTTGCAATAAACTTAGTATTTTAATCCGTTTTGTCCATAATATTTATATTAAATTATACTTTTTTGAGATTGCTAACGCATATCCAAATATGATACAATATGTAAAAGCATAAAAATATGCTCGGCGGAAATCAAAGCGCATACTCTAAGAGCATTCGCCGAGAAGGAGAACTAATGGGATACGATAAGAAAGTCATCGTAAAAAAAGCATTGTCTAAAACAGATCACATATTCAACATCTGGGACCTAAAATGCTCAATCAATAAAAAGGTAGGAAATCTCAAAGCCGAGATAATCAAAAGCAAAGAGCCTATCAAATGGGACGATCTCAACAAGAGCGCTTTCAAACCCATCAAGCAATGGCAGTCTTGGGGCAAGCGCAAGGAATACGCCGACAGTTTTGACTGCGCTTGGTTCCACTTCACAGGACAAGTACCCCAAAAAGCAAAGGGCAAAAGCGTGATATGCAGAATAAAGTTGCAAGGAGAAGGCTTGGTATTCAATCCTGACGGCATAGTTTTGCAAGGCATCACGCAAGTGCTGAGCAAAGGCGACGTCTTCCACTCCCTTATTGCCAAACAACGCATTGACATCACAGACAATTCTACTGGCGATGAAAAAATAGACTTATACGTCGACGCAGGTTTCAACGGCAAGTTCAGAATACGCAAATGCACTGCGCACTTGAGACGCTGCGATATCTGCATACACGATGAAGAGATAAATCAATATTACTACGACTATATAGACCTCTTCTTCATTATGACGACGCTTGATAAAGAAAGCGAGAGATTTAAAGAAATTGACAAGGCTCTTAAGCAAAGTTATAAGATATACAAAAAGCAAGGCGCAGGAGCGGCAAGAGAGTTTCTCAAGCCCACGATAGAGAAAAAGCCTGAGTATCAAGCGACGACTTATTATTGTATAGGTCACGCGCATATTGATCTTGGCTGGCTGTGGCCGATAAGAGAGACAAAGAGAAAAGTTGCCCGCACTTTTGCCAATCAAATCCGCAATCTTGCGATATACGACGGCTTTTATTTTGCGGAGTCTCAACCGCAAATGTTTGAGTGGTTGCACGAAGAATACCCCGAACTCTTTGAGAGAGTAAAAAAATACGTGCTTGAAGGCAGAATAGAACTTCAAGGCGGTATGTGGGTAGAAAGCGATACCAACCTCACAGGCGGAGAATCTTGGATAAGACAGTGCCTTTACGGCCAGAAATATTGGAAGGATAACTTTGATTTCAAATCAAGAATGTGTTGGCTGCCTGACGTCTTCGGCTTCCCCGCAACTCTTCCGCAAGTGCTCAAAAAGAGCGGAATGGATTATTTTATGACAATCAAGTTGTCGTCCAACGACTTCAACAGATTCCCCTACCGCTCATTTAATTGGGTGGGTCTTGACGGCACCAAGTTGCTTGCGCATATGGAGCCGCTCGGCGACTACAACGCCGGCAACTCCCCACTTGCAATCGTCAGGTCAGAAGACAGATATTCAGAAAAAGATATCTGCGACAAGGCGCTTTTGATATACGGCGACGGTGACGGGGGCGGCGGTCCTGGCGAAGGTCACCTGGAATATATGATGCGTCACCAAAAAAATATCGATGGTTTAGCGCCCTGCAAAACTTCCCCTGCCGTCAATTTCTTTGATGATATAAAGGATATGGCAGACAAGTTGCCTACGCACGAAGGCGAACTTTATTACGAGAGACACCAAGGCTGCTATACGTCGCAAGCCAACGCAAAAAAATGGAACAGGCGCATTGAAGAAAAACTGCATAAACTTGAGTGGCTTGGCGCAGTGGCTTTTCTGCAAGGTATAAATTACGACAGGCAAAAAGTGGAGACGATATGGAAAGAGGTATTACTGTATCAATTCCACGATATACTCCCCGGCTCGTCCATTAAGCGAATCTACGACGAAGCGTACGCCAGATACAAGATAATGTATGACGAACTGTCAGAGATTGAAAAGACTTTACTTTCTGCAATGGCTACGGAAAAATCAACGAGCGCGCTCAACCCAGTAGACTTCGACAGACGCGAATACGTCAAAGTCGGAGACGAATGGTATCAAGCAGATCTCAAAGCGCATTCAGTTGGCAAACTTACGCCTGCAAGTCTTGACACACGTCAATTTGCTTACAGCGAGAACTTTATAGAAAACGCTAAACTCAAAGTTACCTTCGGCGCAAACGGCGAGATTGTTTCGCTCATTGACAAAGCTGAGAATAAAGAACTTGTCAAAGAGTATTTCAACAAACTCGTGGTATACTCCGACCCATTCAAGTACTATAACGCGTGGGATATATCTTGGGGTAAAGATAAAGATACCAACTATATGATGATGAAAAAGTGGGAGTTTAAGTTGACGTCCTCCAACACTTATATCGACGGCGCATATCTCGTGAGAGAAAACTCATTTAAGTACCACGACTCTTCTATAGTGCAAAAAGTCACCTTGAGAATAGACGGCGACACCGTCAACTTTGACACCGCAGTGGATTGGCACGAAGAACTCAAGATGCTACGCGCAGACTTCGTACCCACGGTATTTGCCGACAACGTCAAGTGCAATATCCAATTCGGCAACTTCGACCGCACGACGAGCGAAGACGATAAGGACGAAGATTACAATCCAAAGTGGGCGCAATTTGAAGTATGCGCGCATAAGTTCGTCAATATCGACGGCGAAGATTACGGCTTTGCTCTTCTCAACAACTGCAAGTATGGTCACCGCGCAAAGAGCGGCTTCCTGTCGTTGGCGCTTCTGCGTTCGCCTATATTCCCCGACCCGACTTGCGACAGAGGTTCTCACTCTTTTAGTTACGCTATTTATCCGCATAAAGAAAAGTTTGAAGATACTGACCTAATGGCAAAGGGATATTGCTTCAACAATCCTATAGACGTAATCGAAGAAAATCTGGAGATAGACACGCTTGTCAAATTTGACAGCAAAAATATCGTAATCGAGACAATCAAGATAGCCGAAGACGAAGAAGGCATAATCGTCAGAGCGTACGAAAGCCTCGGTCAAAAAGTCAAAACGGCTTTGGACATAAACTTTGACAACTCTTCTATATATGAATGCGATATGCTAGAAAACAAAGAAAAGTTCGTCAAGGGTACGACCTTTGAATTTACTCCTTACGAAATCAAGACGATTTATATCAAAAAATAATATTTGATTAAACGAATAAAGCCGCCCCTTGAGTCTACGATTCAAGGGGCGACGTTTTTCCTCAAAAATCAAATATCCGTAATACCCAATAAATAATCAGCGGAAACGTTGAGAATTTTGCATACCTTTATCAACTTTTCATAATCCATTTGGTATCTTCCACTCTCATAAGTTTGATATTGTTGCAAAACTATGCCGAGCATCTCACTGATTTCTCTTTGTGTGAGTTTATTAGCCTTACGACACTCCTTCAATCTTTTGCCAACTTCTATATTTATCATAAAAATATTGTAGTATAAAACACTGTATTTTTCTTGACTTACAGTGCTTTACACTGTATAATTGTTATACAAAATATATTAATTATACGTAATATAGATTTAATTTTATTACGCTAAGGAGGAAACTATGGAATGTTATCACTGCGGACAAGAAAACAATGACGAAGCGGTGTTCTGCAAGCAGTGCGGTCAACGTGTTGACGGCAAAATTCAATGCCCAAAATGCAACCAGCAAATTGATTGCGACTCACAATTTTGTGAGTTTTGCGGAAATGCCGTGCAAGAGGAACAGGAAAATTATACTGAGATAATCGAAACAGAAATCAATCCTCAAGATGAAGAACTTCCCTCTTCAAACTTGATTTCTTTGCAAAAATTTAAACTCGGAAGCAAAAAGATTTTTGAAATAGGTAGCGGAGTCTTTTCTATGATATCCGTGTTCTTTTCCTTACTCTTTACATTTTTTATAGGTCTAAATGCAACGGGTTCATCTAGAATTGGAGCAGACGAAAACTTAGGCTATAGCCAAAGTCTGAATATCTTTTATTATTTTGGAGAATGTTATAACAACTCATCTATAATAAGTAAAAACTATCCGCCGTTTTATGTCTCTAATTACTACTTTACAACAATTATGGGCACTTTACTTTCATTGGCAATCATTACTACTGTTGTAATATTTGCAATTATTTCAGTAGTTAGATATGTAAATTACTCAAATGGAAGAACTTCAAAATCTTATTCTAACTTTGCATTAGCAACATCTATATCTTTTATATTAGGAGTTACTCTTTTCTATGCGTTTAATAGCGTGAGTTACGAATATTCAACGGCAGAAATCAGTTTAAAACTTAACAATTATACGACTGCCGGCATTGCGCTCTCCACTACGTTTATAATACTTACCTATATATGTAAAACTGCAACTCTAGGCAAAGAATTGACGTCTCAACAAAATTTGCGCAAATTCTGTTTTTCTGCCTTGGGAATCGTAGCGCTATCATTTATGGCAGTTATGATTGCGTCACCGTCAATCGTAATAAAAATTGATAACGCTGAGACTATGTCATTCAATTTCTTAGGCGCAATGGCATATCTGTCCATTGTATATCTTGGGAAAAATGCGACTGGCTATGCTGTAATTTCTTCCAAGCAATACGCAGATGCTCCTACCGACATCTATACGAATCTAATAATTGGATTCATTATTGAGATTGCAATGATAGTAATGGTTATACTTATGATTGCTACTTTATTAAAAAACTTATCAAACAACGATAAGCAAAGTAACTATAAAGGATTAGGCATAGGTATAGCAACTTGCATATTATCAATAGTAAACTTAATCATAACACTTACGGTAGAAAATCAACTCATTGAATATATAGATTCTGATACCGTTAATTACTCCGTGAGTATCTATCCCTTAGTTTTAATAGTGATAATCAGCGTGATATATTTGGTAATCGAGATTATACATTCTGTAATCAACGTAAATTCAAAATCAGCAAAAATATAAAATATGAGTAAAAAACACGGCGCTCCGTATGGGGCGCCGTGTTTTTAAGGGGTAAATTACAAAATCTATCTATTAGATATGTATAATGGCTAAATTATTTGATTATTTCGTCAAGTCTGACAGGTCTGCCCTCTTGCAACGACTTCTTTGCAGCAACGCCTATTACGACCGCTTGCAAGCCGTCCTCTATGCTGACTGGTACGTCTTTGTCATTGACTATACAATCAATGAATTGATTGATTTCGTTTACGTATGCCTGCATATATCTCTCCAAGAAGAACAGCAATGGTTTCTCTGCCGTCACTCCGTCGGAGTTGGAAATAACCGCGTTGGAAGCGCAATCGTTGGAGATTGCGACCTGACCGAGTTCTCCAAATGCCTCTGCTCTTTGGTCATATCCGTATGTCGCTCTACGGCAGTTGTCTATCACTGCCAAAGCGCCGCTCTTAAGTCTCAAAGTGATGACTGCGGTGTCTATGTCTCCCGCCTCGCCTATCGCCTTGTCGACCATTACTCCGCCCATAGCGAACACGCTCTCGACCTCTTCGCCTGACAGGTATCTCACCATATCAAAATCGTGGATTGTCATATCAAGGAATATGCCGCCGCTTACCTTTATGTAAGACACTGGCGGAGCGCCAGGATCGCGAGAGCAAATCTTAAGCACGTTGAGCGCGCCTATCTTGCCCTGCTTGACAGCCTCTCTTACCGCCATAAAATTGTGATCAAAACGGCGGTTGAAACCCACTTGATACTTGACCTTGCTGCCTTGCAAAACCTTCTTAACTTCGTTGATTTTTGCAATATCGTGGTCCACAGGTTTTTCACAGAACACGTGCTTGCCTGCCTTGATTGCCTCAATAGATATCGGCGCGTGAGTATCAGTAGACGAACAGATAAGCACAGCGTCTATATCCTTGTCATTAAGTATGTCGTGATAGTCCTTAGTGGTCTTCTCAACGCCCATACCCTTGAGCCACTTCTCTGTCTCATCATTCATAAATGGGTCTGCAACGCTCTTTACCGTCGCGCCCTTAACATAACACATAATTGATTCGCAGTGAACTTTACCAATTCTGCCTGCCCCAATAATTCCTACATTTATCATATAATACCTCTGTTTTGCTGTCGCATTGCGACAGTTATTTATATTAATTGAGATTTCTCCACTTCGCTACGCTGCGGTCGAAATGACAATATGATGCAACTTCAACCAAATTTGTTGTGTCACCTTGAGCGTAGTCGAAAGGTCTATATCCGTTTTTAATTGATTAGATATTTTGACTTCGCTACGCTTCGCTCAATATGACGTCACGTTGTGCTACGCGCGAGCGTGGAGAGTGGTGCGATTTTCGCTTTAGCAAGGGCGAGCGGTATCGTCAAGTGTACTTGCTGTACACGTCGATACCCCGAGACCCGAAGATCAAGCGGAAGGCGCGCCGCTATACGCGTCTCGCCTAGATAGTGCCGTCCCAAGTCGAAACCTTCGTCGACTTCGCCTCGTGCTCATCAAACCAATGCGTAGTAACCGTCTTGCTATCGGTATAGAATTTAAATGAATCTCTACCGAGACAATGGAGATCGCCAAAGAAGGAGTATTTATGTCCAGTAAAGGAGAATACGCCTACAGGTACTGGAATACCTACGTTGACGCCTACCATACCGCCGTGCGTGTTGCGAACGAATTCTCTTGCGTAATATCCGTTCTGAGTATAAATCACAGAGCCGTTGGCAAAGGGATTTGCGTTCATTACTTCAAGACCTTCTTCAAAGTTCTTTACTCTCTTGATACAAAGCACCGGTCCAAAGATTTCTCTTTGCCCTACCGTCATTTCAGGAGTTACGTTATCAAGAATAGTAGGTCCAAGATAGAATCCATTCTCAAAGCCTTTGACTGTCGTCTTTCTGCCGTCAAGCACCAACTTAGCGCCCTCGTCTATACCCTTTTGTATCCACGCTTCGACGCTCTTCTTATGCTCTGCGCTGTATACAGGCCCCAGATTTGTCGTCTTGTCGTACGCAGGACCTACCTTGATATTCTTTGCCAAAGCCACGAGTTTGTCCACGAGTTTATCTGCAATACTCTCTTGAGCAACTACCACTGGCAAAGCCATACATCTTTCTCCTGCGCAACCGTAAGAAGCGTTGATAATCCCTGCCGCAGTTCTATCCAAAGCCGCATCTTCAAGCACAAGAGCGTGATTCTTTGCCTCGCAAAGGCACTGAACTCTCTTGCCGTGCTTAGCGGCTGTCTCATAGATATATCTGCCGACAGTAGTCGAGCCAACAAAAGTTATGCCGACTACCTTTTGATTTGATATCAGTTCTTGCGTGTCGTTGCGGTCGCAACTTACGATATTTAGCACGCCGTCAGGAAGTCCCGCCTCGCGATAAAGTTCTGCAATTCTCAAAGACGTCATAGGCGTTGCTCCTGCGACTTTAAGCACGATCGCATTGCCGCACGCAATACATACCGGAGCCATCCAGCCCATTGGTATCATTGCAGGAAAGTTAAAAGGCGCTATGCCTACGAATACGCCCATAGACTCTCTGTAAAGCACAGTATCATATCCAGTCGATGCGTCCATAAGACTTTCGCCTTGCAAAAGCGACGGCATTGAGCAAGCAAGTTCAGTGCCCTCTTTTGCTTTGAGAATATCACCCTTGCTCTCTTCCCAATTCTTGCCGTGCTCGGTAGCGCAAATCTCAGTCAGTTCGTCCATATGCTCTATGAGCAGATCTCTTACTTTGTAAAGTATCTGAACTCTTTTGATCACAGGCACTTTTGACCACTTTTTGTATGCCTCGTGCGCATTGTCTATTACTTTGCTGACCTCCGCCGTCGTACAGCGCGGCATTTGCGCAATTTGCTCGCCTGTGGACGGATTGAAAACCGGATAAAACTTATCCGTTGTCGATTGTACAAACTCGTTGTTGGTAAAATACCCGAGTGTCTTTACTGCCATTTATATTTCCTCCTAATTAAAACCTATTAAATTTTTGCTACGTCTTTTATGTACTTTCTCGCTTTGAGCGCGTATTCAAGCGGATTTGCTTTTGCGGGGTCTTGCTCAGCTTCGACTATCATCCAACCTTGATAATTTGCCTTGTCGAGTATATCGAATATTGGCGCAAAATCAATGCATCCGTCGCCAGGTACGGTAAACGCGCCTTCTCTCACGCCTTGCAAGAAAGAAAGTTTTTGCTCTTTGACTTTCTTTACGACATCGGGACGAATATCCTTGAGGTGCACGTGCTTTACTCTGTCGGCATACTTCTTGAGCACCGCCAAATAATCTTGATTGCAATACGCAAGATGTCCGCTGTCAAATAGCAATGAAAATTTGTCTTTATCCGTCATATCCATCATTCTGTCAACTTCTTCCGCAGTCTGCACTACCGTACCCATATGATGATGATAAACCAAAGATATGCCCATTGAATTTGCTATCTCGCCAAGTCTATTCATACCTTTTGCAAATCTATCCCATTCACTGTCGTTCATCACGTACTTGCAATCAAACACCGGAGTGTTCATCTGCCCCTGTATGCTGTAACTCTGCTCTGATGCGCCTATTCTCTTTGCGCCCATTGCTTTAAGAAAATTGCACTGCGCGACAAATTCCTTTTCCACCTCTTCCATAGGCTTGGTGAGTACGAATGACGAAAACCATTGATTGGCAATCTCAAGCCCTCTCATTTCCAAAGCCTTTTTGAGCGCGACAATATCCTTTGGGTACTTATTGCCCACTTCGCACCCCTCAAAGCCTGCCAGCGCCATTTCGCTGACGCATTGCTCAAAGGTATTCTCCGCTCCCAAATCGGGCATATCGTCGTTGGTCCACGCTATCGGCGCAATACCGAGTTTAATTTTCTTCTTATCCATAATTCCACCTATATCGATTTTTAATATTTTCTTGCCTTGTCAAGCATTTGATTTCTCTCTGACAAAGCCTCTTTTTGCTTTTCGCTTCTCGGGTTTTGAGTACAACCGACGTTCCACCAGCCGTCATAGCCGTGCGTCATTGACTTGGGCAATACCTTGATATCTATGAGCGTAGACGTCGTCTGCTTGAGACTGTCGGCAATCGCCTCTTCAAGTTGCTTTTCATTGCGAACGGTATACGTCACAAATCCATACCCCCTTGCGCTCATAGCGTAGTCTATATTCATAAATCTGCCTTCCCTTATAGGCTTATCTCCATCTCTAAATCTCAATTCTGTGCAAAGCGAATCGACACCCTGTCCCATCTGCAAGTTGTTGATACAGCCAAACGAAGCGTTGTCAAAAAGCAAAACGTTGATTTTTATTCCCTCTTGAATTGCCGTGACCATCTCGCTGTGCAACATCAGATAACTGCCGTCGCCCACCATTGCGTATACTTCTTTGTCAGGGCGCGCCATCTTGCTTCCCAAACAACCTGCGATCTCATAGCCCATACAGGAATAGCCGTATTCCATATTGTAACTATCTTTTTCGTCAGTAGTCCACATTCTCTGCAAATCGCCTGGAAGGCTTCCTGCCGATCCTACTATTATCGCATCTTGCGGAATACAACGTCTTATCACGCCTATTGCCGTAGTCTGCGCCATAGCCTCGCCGTGTGCGCTAATAAAATTCTCAACCACGTCAGACATATGCTCGTCTATCTCCGGCTTATAATCCTTGCCGACTGATATATGGGTAAGTCTGTCCATTTCTTTTTCCCAAGCCTGCTTTGCATATGCGATTTGCGTAGTATAAGCGCTCTTATAATCTCCCAGCAATTCGTCAAGGGCAAGTATACCCGCCTTAGCGTCTCCCACCGCTTTGACTGCGTCAAGTTTTGATGCGTGGAATGAAGACATATTCAAAGTGACGACTTGCTTGTCGGCGTAAAGCGACTTTGATGCCGTCGTGAAGTCCGTAAATCTCGTGCCTACGGCAATTATCAAATCGCAATCTTTTGCAAGAGTATTTGCGCTTGAATTACCCGTTACGCCAAGTCCGCCCACGTTAAGCGGATGAGACGACTTTATCGCGCTCTTGCCCGCCTGCGTCTCGCAGAAAGGTATATTACGTCTTTGACAAAAATCAGCAACGCTCTCGCCTGCTTCGCTGTATTTTACTCCGCCGCCAACGATAAGCAGCGGCTTTTTGCTTTTCTTTATCGCCTGCGCCAAGTCGTCGAGTTCTTCCCTGACAGGCGTAGGGCGCGTAATTCTATGTACTCTCTTTTTAAGAAAATCCGTCGGAAAATCGTATACTTCGCCCTGCACGTCTTGCGGCATTGCGATTGCCACAGCGCCTGTGTGCGCGGGGTCGAGTAAAACTCTCATTGCGTTGAGCATAGCGCTCATAAGCATTTCGGGACGCGAAACTCTGTCAAAATATCTTGTAACCGCCTTGAATGCATCGTTGGTCGTAACCATTGCGCTATAAGGTTGCTCTATCTGTTGAAGCACAGGATCGGGCTGACGAGTTGCAAAGGTGTCGCCGACAAAGAGCAACAACGGAATATTGTTTGCCGTGGCAGTACCTGCCGCCGTCACCATATTAGCCGCTCCCGGTCCGATAGAAGACACACAGGGCAATATCTTGCGTCTGTTGTTCTGCTTTGCGTATGCAGTCGCGACTTGCGCCATACCTTGCTCGTTTTTGCCTTGATATACTTTCAAAGAATGTTTGCCCATTGACAGCGCTTCGCCAATGCCAAGTACGCAACCGTGACCGAATATCGTAAACACTCCCTCGACAAACTTATTTTCCTTGCCGTCAAAACTGACGTATTGATTGTCCAAAAATCTTACGACGGCTTCGCCAACACTCATTCTCTCGCTCTTCATAATCCCTCCTAAATTGCTCTTTATTTCTCCCAATATTCGTATCTTGGGTCAACGATCCTCGTCTTATCCCAAGGATTGCCGTCAAGGTGTCTTATCATCCAACAGCAATACATCGGGTATCCAGGAGCCGTGACTTGAACGTGCGTCTTTCCGCCGGGGAAACAACCTACGCTGCCGTCTACAATAGTATGCGGTTCAAATTCGCCTATAAAGCAAGCGCCGAAAGCCTCGGGAGTTGGCATTTTGTAATAATACACTTCGGGTTGAGGATGGGAATGAGGAAGATAACTCCACCATCTGCCCTGTCTTGCAATGACTTCTCCCACCACGAGATTTGAATAAGGAGCGTTGGAATAATCAAACACGGTGTTGACGTCTCTCACTGCCGTATTTTCCCACAGTCCTTCGCTAGATACGCTTCTTATGACGTCTTTCTTATCGTAGAACTTTGACGAAAATTCTCGCTCGTTTGTCGTGGCAAGATAAATTATTTCGCTGTCGGCAAAAGCCTTGACAGTGATTGTATTTCCCTTACATACGTGCATTGTGATGGGCAGATCCTCAAACACGTCTTTTCTCACGCCGCTTCCAACGAGTTGCCCGCATTTCATTTCCACTGCGCCCTCAGTGAGAAGCACGCACATTTCTTTGTCTTTTTCGCTATACGTCACGCTCTCGCCCTTTGCAATTTTGACAACGAGGATATCCATCAGCATATCCTTATTCTTGCCGTCCATTTTCGTCAGCGTCTTGACGCCTTTGCTATTGAATTTTGGATAATTAAAAGCCATATCTTAACCTCTTGCGATCATATCGCCAAATTGTTTTTTCTCCTCTGCGATAAACTTCTCGAGTTCTTCCACAGTCGGCATAAATTCTGAACAGCCGTGCGCCGAAACAAGCATTGACGCTGACGCCGATCCAAGTTCTAGACAATCCATTATGTCCTTGCCCTCAAACATACCGTACATAAACGCCGAGCCGTAACCGTCTCCGCCGCCGAAAGACTTGAATGCCTCTACTGGGAAAGGTTTGATATTATATTTCTTGCCGTCGCAGGTGTGAGCCGTGCTGCCCTTTTTGCCGTGCTTGATTATGACGATCTTCGCCCGCTTGCCAAACCAATATTCAGCCGTCTGCTCGTCGTTCATATCAGGCGCAAAAATCGCCTGCGTCAAATCATATTCTTCTCTCGATCCCATAATTATATCAGCGTGTTCCGCTACTGCGGTGTAATATACAGCAATCTCATCTTTGCTCTTCCAGTTATACGCGCGATAATCTATATCGAATATAATCTTGGTATTATTCTTCTCAGCAAGTTGCATAGCCTTGAGACAAGCCTCTCTTGACGGACTTTGCGCAAGCGCAGTACCTGATATGAGAAGCGCCTTTGAACTTGCGATATACTCCTCGTCGACTTCAGATGGATCAAGCATAAGATCTGCCACGCCGTCTCTATACATCAATATACTGCTATCCGACGGCGATAAAATTTCTGTAAAGGTTAGACCGAGTTTTTCTCCGCCCTTGGCTCTTACGACTCTGGACACGTCAATACCTTCTTTGGCAAAAAAGTCTGTCACGTAATCGCCAAACTGATCGTCAGACACCTTGCCTATAAAGCCAACTTTCTTGCCAAGCCTTGCAAGTCCGACGGCAACGTTGGCAGGCGAGCCGCCAAGGTATTTGCGGTATTGCTGACTTTCCGACAGTGGCTTGAAGTAATCCAACGGATTGAAATCTATTGCTATTCTTCCCACCAAAATAAGATCGAATTTTCTGTCTTTTTCAAACGTAACGTATTGCATTTTCTACCTCTTCTATAAATTTATGAATATGCTTGATTTTCCTTTATTATTTAGTTAGGCTGACACAATTTTATAATACTCATTGCGACTTCCTGCACCGCCTCTATCGCATATGGCAAATACGTCTTGGGATCATAAGTGGCGTCTTTGCTTGCCAAGCCCTTTTTAAGTCCCTGCGTAAACGCCTGTCTCAAATGAGTTGCAAAATTTATCTTGCTTATACCGGCACTTATGCAATTCCTTATCACCTCGTCAGAAAGCCCGCTTGCGCCGTGAAGCACCAAAGGTATATCTACCGCGCCTGCGATTTCTTTTATTCTGTCGATAGCGATATGCGGCGTACCCTTATACACTCCGTGAGCCGTGCCCACGCCTATTGCCAAAGAATCTACGTCAGTCAACTCAACAAACTTGACGGCTTCGTCCACCTCGGTATATTTGATCTGACCTTCGGTTTCCTCTTTTCCTCCAATCGTCCCCAGTTCCGCCTCAACGCTCACCCCTGCGGAGTGCGCCATATCTACGACCTGCTTTGTCAATTCCACGTTTTTATCAAAAGCAAGCATAGACCCATCTATCATCACTGACGTATAGCCAGCGTCAATACAGTCTTTGCAAACTTGCAAATCTCCGCCGTGGTCGAGATGTATAGTTAAATCTGCGCCGCCCTTGTAATTTGCCCTGACGAGCGCAGAATAAGTCGCGACGCCGCCGTATTTCAGCGTACGCGGAATAGTCTGTATGATAATAGGTTTGGATAAACAACTTGCGGCGCCAAGCACGCCCAAAACGCTTTCGAGATTGTCAACGTTAAAAGCCGGAATCGCATAGCCTCCCATCTTTGCCTTTAACAACAATTCGCTGCCGGTAACTAACATAATTGATTTCTCCCAAAATCACATTTATATTGTTATTATACTATCGCGATTTTCTCTTGTCAATATCTAAATGGAAAATTTTTACCAAATTCGCCATAAAATTATTTTGCATCAATTTAATAAAAAACGCCTATTTTTCACTAATTAAAGGCAAAAATATGTCATTTTTGCCTTTTTTCACAAGATTTATGGGCATTTTCAACTTATCATTATCACTATTTTGTCCATATTTTTTAATATCGTCCATATTCACTAAATTATAATCAGTCTTTACAAATTATATTTTGTTAATTATAATATAAATAAAAGACATTACAAACATTGAGCATTGTCATCAAACACTTGTGCTAGGGAGAGATTAATGTATTATTTGCAAAGCAGATGGAAAATAGAAAACGGACGTTTGCGTTATTACGGACTGCGTAATAAACCGAATATGTTTAAAAATACCGTAAAACTCACACGAGCGCAGCAGGAAATTATTGAAAAACTCCCCTGCGATCTTGACGATAGACAACTCAAGATATTAGACAGACTTTTGGGTACGCAAATCGTCGCTGAAGACAAGTTGATAAAAATACCCAAATCACTTAAAGAAGCGCGTTTTTGCAAGACGTGCATTGCCAATGACTATATAATACCCGGCATTGAGTTTGACGCGCAAGGTCAATGCCCTATGTGCGCGACCGCCCAAGAGACGGCAAACTTAAAAAGCGTCGTTCCCATAAAAAATACTTTTAAGCAATCAAAAAAATCGAGGTTTGACGTAGCCGTATTCTATACTGGCGGAAAGGACTCGACGTATCTGCTATATTATCTGTCCAAAGTACTTGATCTGCGAGTGTTGGCGCTGACTTGGGAATTGCCTTTTATGTCTGATTGCGCAAGACAAAGTATTGAGGGCGCAAAGAGGACTTTAAGCAAAGTCGAGTTCATAAACCGCAAAGTTGCCGACGACGATTTGAAGAAGATATACAGGCACTTATATGCGACTGCGGGCAATACTTGCGCCTGTCCGTCGCTTGCATATATGCTGTTTTATCCCGAACTCGTGGCAAACAAAGTCCCCTATTTTGTTGCCGGTAACGAGCCTGCGCAACTTTTGGGGCTGTATTACAACCATATGGCGCCTAAAATAGCCTATACTTTTGGCAATAGCAAATTTCTCAACGCAATGATAAATATCGGCAGAATACTCACGTTGCATCCGCCGTTGAAAAAAGGTCAATTCCAAACGCTTGCGACTATGAAACAACTTGCATACGGCGACAATATCCTCAAGGTCTTAGCGGGATACTCCAATCCTTTGGTGAGCAACGTCGTAGACGCGATACATCAAGTACCGTCGGCTGTCAAGCCGTTGAAACGCGCAATAAGACGCTCGTCTTGGAGCGGCAATATTCCTGCCTTCGTACAAGTTGATTTCAACGAAATATGCGGAGGCCGTTACGACTGGGAAAAAATCAAAAACACGATCGTCGAGCAATGCGGTTGGGTACCTCCGCAAGCGACAGACAAGGGATTGCACACGAGTTGCAACATAGAAAAATGCAAGGAGTATTCTCAATTCACAAGATTTTACACAATGCAAAGCGATATGATACCCTTCAGCGCATTGGAGATATCCTTGGCGAGCCGAGATAAGGCGCTCTCTCGTGAAGACGCGATTGCCGAACTCAATTCGACTTTGGGATTTTCTTTGGAAGAGATACCCGAATGCGCGATAATGAAGGAATATATCAAGTGAGAGACGCGATAGTATATTATTCAAACACAAATCAATCAAAACGCATTGCGCAATATTTTGCTGACAAACTTGGTTATCAGGTTTGGGATATTTACGACGTTCCCTATCGCGACTTTGACAACCTTGTATTGTCTTTTCCAATACACTGCCAAAGCCTGCCTGATATCGTCAAACAGTTCTTAGCCAAATCACAAATCAAAAGTCTTACGTTGCTGGCAACTTACGGCAGAATGTGTCACGGCAACGCGTTATATGAAGCGCAGAAGAAATACTCTCACACCGTCGTGGCGGGAGCGTATATCCCCACGCGCCATACGTATTTGCAAGATGAAGAGTTTGACGCGCTTGACAGTCTTGCCCCTATTGTTGAAAAAGTACTTGCGCCGTCTCCTATCAAGATACCCAAGTCATATAAAAACCCCTTTTCGGATCTCCTAAAACGCCGACGAAGCCAACTTGGCGTAAAGATAATCAAGACCGACGCGTGCAACGCCTGCGGAAAATGCGCAAATGTCTGCAAGGAAAACGCCATAACCAACGGCGTGACAAATAATAAATGTATAAGATGTCTTAAATGCCTAACTACTTGTCCAAGCGGCGCTCTTGAGTATGCGCTGTCAGCGCCTATGCGCGCATATCTCAAAAAGAAAAAACGAGACGAATTGATAATTTATATTTAATAAAACGGCGCAACAGTATTTTACGTCGCAATAATTCCAGTCCTTATAGTCTAAAGAATTGACAAAAAAACTTAAGGGATATATACTTTTAATATCATAAAAACACGGAGAGAATACCAAAATGAAAAAAGTACCCTTTGTGACAAAACAGCAAATTGAAGAAATAACAAAGACCTATCCCACGCCGTTTCATATCTATGACGAAAAAGGCATAAGAGAAAACGCGCGGCTTCTCAAAAAAGCCTTTGCGTGGAACAAGGGATTTAAGGAATATTTTGCCGTAAAGGCAACCCCCAATCCGCATATATTGCAGGTATTGAAAGAAGAGGGCGCAGGCGTAGACTGCTCTTCTTTGACGGAATTGATGATGAGCGACAACGTAGGCTTTAAAGGACACGACATAATGTTTTCCTCCAACGTAACGCCCAAGGAAGACTTTCAACTTGCGGCGAAGTTGGGCGCGATCATCAACTTTGACGACCTCACTCACATAGATTATTACAAGGATTTGGCGCCATTCCAAGACACGATGTGTTGCAGATACAATCCGGGCGGAGACTTCACTCTCAACAACGAGATAATGGACACTCCCAAGGATGCAAAATACGGAATGACCAAAGAGCAAATCAAGATAGCGTACGCAAAACTCAAGGAATACGGCGTCAAGAACTTTGGCATACACGCCTTTTTGGCAAGCAACACTGTGGGCACCGGATATTATCCCACGCTTGCTAAGATACTTTTCCAACTTGCCGTTGAACTCAAAAACGAAGTGGGTGTACATATATCTTTTATCAACCTATCGGGCGGCGTAGGCGTACAATATCGTCCTGACAAGGAAGGCAACGACATACTTGCGATAGGCGAAGGCGTACGCAAAGCATATGAAGAAGTCCTCGTCCCCAACGGTATGGACGACGTAGCGATATTCACGGAACTTGGCAGATTTATGCTTGCTCCTTACGGCGCGCTTATTGCAAAAGTCATACACAAAAAGCATATATGGAAAGAATACGTCGGACTTGACGCTTGCGCGGCAAACCTTATGCGCCCTGCGATCTACGGCGCATACCACCATATCACGGTGCTTGGCAAGGAGAATGCTCCGCTCACGTATAAGTGCGACGTGACTGGTGGATTGTGCGAAAACAACGACAAGTTCGCCGTCGACAGAATGTTGCCGGAGGTAGAGATTGGCGACTACGTCAATATCCACGACGCGGGCGCGCACGGCTTCTCAATGGGCTACAATTACAACGGCAAATTGCGTTCTGCCGAACTCCTGCTCAAAGAAGACGGAAGCGTCAAACTCATAAGAAGAGCCGAGACTCCTGAGGACTATTTTGCAACTCTTGACTTCTCGGAATTTAAAAAATAAAAAAGACTAAGCGCATAAAAATTGCCCCTATCTTTTTGGATAGGGGCTTTTGTTTACTGCAAAATGGCGTTTACTTTTTGTCGACAAACTTGCGAATTTTCATAGAATACTTATCTGAGGCTTTAGCGTTGTCCATATACATTTTGAAAGCGCCTGCGTAGTCGGAAAGCATATCGTTTTCTCTAAAAGAATAATACCCTTCTGCCGCGATAATGATATGGTCTATCAGTGTGATGCCCAGCACTTCAGCGAGAGAAATAAGCCATCTGGTAAATTCGCAATCGTCATACGAGGGCAAAGGGCTACCTGAAGGATGGTTGTGCGCAATCATAATGCAATTGCCCTGCGAATCGGCGGTA
This sequence comes from Clostridia bacterium, assembly GCA_029061605.1. Classification (GTDB taxonomy): domain Bacteria; phylum Bacillota; class Clostridia; order Christensenellales; family UBA3700; genus RACS-045. The sequence continues at coordinate 56,472 of JAIDRT010000043.1, forward strand.
CGCAGAATAAATTCCCGCGTATTGAGTTGGCAGGCGCTGAGCGTACCCACACCCACCTTACAACTTGACAGGAGCATACCCTTTGCATTGAGAATTAGCATATAGATAGCCTCTTCTTTTTCGTCGAGAAAAAGTTGGCGGACATACTCAACCGCGTGCGCGACGGTATCCAGCAAAGGCTTTTCTCCAAATTTTTGAATATTGTATTTTTTGACGATTTGCGGAAGCGCGCTGAGATACAGCGCGGCGTTGCGAGTCATATTCTTGACTTCCAAAAGCAATTTAGGCGAGGTGTCCAGCACGTTCTCAAGAGAGCCAAATCTGTCGATCAAATCGTGCGCGATTGGGTTAGTGTCTTTGAGCGGTATCAGCGGATACAGCAAAAACTCCAGTATCTCGTGCTCCGGCATATTGGCGATACCTAGGCGCGCGACTCTTTCTCTCATTCTGTCCCTGTGGCCTTGATGAGGATTATTTTTCTTTTCTTGTGACATTTTTTCTTTAGTATTATTAGTGTTTTATATAATGTAATATATTTAGTTTTAGGCTACGTCGCCGCTGCCTGTCGTCGCAGGCGTCGTCTTATAGTTGATATCTGCATTCTTTATGCTGTCAAGGAAATCTATAATCACGTCGGTGGAAATCGCGCAACCGATACCGTAGGTATCCTTGTTGGCGCCTTCAATTCTAGCGTATACGATACCGCAAATTCTGCTATACGAGTTGAATAGCGGACCTCCGCTGTTGCCGTGATTGATATTGCCGTCGAGTATCACTGTGTCGTGAGCGTCGTTCTTATTGAGTCTCATAGCAGGCGAAGCGATCGTCAGTTCAGTGAGAATAAGTCCTATGTTTTCGGGATTGCCGATAGTAAAAACTCTTTGACCGTAATACAAATCCTCTTCCGTCTCAAATACGAGCGCTTGAAACTTAACGCCGCTGGATATCAGCGGAAGATTGAGCGAATTGATTTTAAGCACGGCAAGGTCGGCTGATGAACTATATGCGACGAGGCTTGCAGAATACTCTTTGTTGTCAGCAAAAACCACGCTATAATTGGCGCTCATTGGCTTATCTGAAGCAAACATAGGCGTATCGCTGCCTGTCGTACTATACCGTATCACGCAATGCCTATTGGTAAGCACGTAGCCGTCTTCTGTGATGACAAAACCGCTGCTTGCGCTTGTGCTTACGATAGAACTGCCATTCTTATACTCCGTAATAATACGCACACAGGACGCGATAGTATTGTTGGCAACAATGCTTGCAGTGCGGGCGTCGTCAACCGTACCGATATCAATAAAATATCTCGAGGGATCGGAATTATTAGAAAACCATCCGCTACACGCCGTCAGCGACAGCGCCAAAACAACGGATACTATTACCAATGCGATTGCAAATCCGCGCTTTTTTTTCATTATTTTGTCAAACTCCATTTTTCGATATGTACTGCTTCTTCGCCAACTGCCAAACTCTTGATAGGCGAAAGCGTCTCTATCTCAAGCATAATATCGTTGGTATACGTCTCAATATTGCAGTTATGATCGCCGTATTCGCCTTCAGGAGAATTTATCTCTATCGTGAATTTCATACCCTTGATATCCACGCTGACAGGTCCGCAAGCAAAGGTGCCAATCTTGATAGGTTGAGCGACCGACTTTTGCTGCAAAGTGATAGAGTCATTAGAGATACAAAGTCTGTCGTCTTTGAGGTCCGTATAACTCCACAGCGTGATATTTCTGTTGGGCAAAAGTCCCGTGTCTTGCGTACTGATAGGAATATACGCCTTTGCGCCCTTGTCCATTACCGAAAGCGCCCACAGCGCAACTGGCGGCGTAACGTCCTTGCCATTGTTGGCAAACTTATGCTCTACTATAGCGTTGCCGTCTTTATCCATAGTGATTTTTATCGTCTTCTGCAATCCGGTAGTGCATTCTGTCTCGCTGACGAAAGTCACACTGTCACCATCTTCAACGACTTCAACAGGCGCGTTGTCGGGATAATACGTATCAAGATATTCAGGACACTTCCAAAGTCTGTGACCGCCGTAGATGTGCCAAATGCCCTTGCCCGGAAGATTGAAGTCAAAATATTCTCCGCCCTTGTTGATGAGATCTTGAGCGTCTTCATAGAATATATTTTCTCCGCCGTCAAAGCCGTAATAAATAACTCGCGGACCGACGTCGACTGTGACGAGCATAGTCTTTCCGCCCCTTGACAATTTTGCGCATTTTCCGTATTGTTTATAATCAATAAATTCCATAGATGACGGTCTCCCTTAATTTGCTTTCTTTATTGGATATTTTAACATAATATTTCTGCAATTTCAAGACTAATAAAATTTTTTTAATATAATATATACAAAAATATATCAAATCTTTACAAAAAGGCAATCAAATGTCACCTTGCGGTGACAAAATAATAGATAATAAGGGGTGTTTTATTTCGTCACCTCGAGCGTAGTCGAAGGGTCTACTCTTGCCGTCCCCTTGAGGGGAAGGTGTCGCAGTATGCGACGGAAGGGGTGTAATTTTTGTCACCTCGAGCGTAGTCGAGAGGTCTCTATCCCTTTTATTAAATAATAATGAATAAATAATATAGAATAGTTTCGGATATATTATACATATTAGATTCTTCGACTTCACTACGTTTCGCTCAATATAACATTATTCTATGTCATTTCGAGCGTAGTCGAGAAATCTCATCCTGTTATATAATATATTGTAGAGATTTCTCCATTTCGCTTTGCTCCAGTCGAAATGACGTTTTATGTTCTGTCACCTCGAGTAACTATTCTATGTCATTGACGCTCGCACAAGACGCATCTGCTTGCTCGCTATGCCGTCGCTTTGCTCCTTACGAGCGCAGTCGAGAGGTCTCATCCGTACTTGGCTTCCCCTTGAGGGGAGGCTCCGCCATTGGCGGTGGTGAGGTGTCTTATATTGTAGAGATTTCTCCACTCCACTGCGTTTCGGTCGAAATGACGCTAGTATAACTAAACAGGTGCGTACGAATTCGTACACACCTGTTTAGTCTAACTTCGTTGAAGTTTGAATAACTTGCACTGGAGAGTATTACTTTAACTAAAATGCGTTTTTAATCTTGCTTGACCGCAGCGAGTGCAGTATTTTTGTCGTTAGGGCAAAAGAACTGCGCTATATACGGTCAGTAACTACTTACAGTCTCTTCAACAATCTTTGTTCTTTGAGCAGATCTTGATATCTCTCGATCTGGTCTTCTCTCAAATCTACCATATTCTTTGCCGCCTTACAAGCCTGCGCGTCGCCGATAATGACCTCAGTCTCTTTGACTTTGATCTTGGTGCCGTCGCTCGTAGCGTCTCTCTTGATGTCTTTGAGGTACTCGTCTTCCATCTTGAAGAGCGCGACCGTAGTATCTTTCTTTATCGTAAGTTTCAAGAGCGGATTAGCGCTAGACGGACCGATTACGATAGCGTAAGTCGACTTTTTCTCTTTGCTCTTTTCTTTTGCCAAAGCGTACGCTCTCAAGTCGTCAAAGAATTTTTTCTGTTGTTTAGAAAGCAACTCGTATGCCTCGTCGAGCGTAAGTCTGGGAGCCTTTTCTATAGTAGTCTTTGCGCGAGGAGCAGCGACTTTGACTTCTTTCTCGATCACTTTTTCCACGACCTTTTCTACAGGCACTTCTACTCTGACTTCTTTTTCCACAATCTTTTCGACAGGTACTTCTTTCTCTACGATTTTCTCTACCTCAACTGGAACTTCGACGATCTTCTCGACGACTTTCTCAACTGGAACTTCTTTTTCGATTATCTTCTCGACAGGGACTTCGACCTTGACTTCTTTCTCAACGATCTTTTCCACTTCGACAGGTACCTCGACGATCTTTTCTACAGGCACTTCTTTCTCGACGATCTTTTCGACCTCGACAGGCACCTCGACGATTTTTTCTACCGGCACTTCGACAACCTTTTCGATTATTTGCGGCTCTGCGACTGCGGCGGCAACGGCTCTTTCGTCATTGCGCTCAAGGAGTTTTTCGATAAGCATCTCTTGATTTTTCATCATTTGATTCATACGCTCGTCGTTGCGCTCCATCATCTTTTGCATATTCTTATCATTCTTATCTATCAAGTCTTTTATCGCATTGTCATTGCTAGCAGGTTGAGGCAACATTTGTTGCATACCCGGCAACAACGCCGTGACGGTGTCGGATATGATAGCCCTCACGTCTTCGGGAGCCATACCGCGTTGAATACCCATATAAGCGCCTTGCGGAGCGCCGTCCGCGCCCATACTACCACCGCCGAACATACGCATAAACATCATCTGCATATCCTCGTCGCGACGGCGATACTCTTCTTCGCGGCGCAAATTATCCTCTTCGCGGTGACGGCGGTACTCGTCGTCTCTGCGAGAATACTCTGCCTCTCTCTTACGCTCGTCGAGGTCTTTTTGATTGCGATTATACTCTTCAAGGCTTTCTTCATAACTCTCTTCTGCCTTGTTGCGTCTGCTCTTTGCCGCGAGCATCATAATCAAAGATACCACTGCCAAGCCTATGAGTACGCACGCAATCGCCGTCCAAATCGTCATTGCCACGCCAAGGAACGCTCCTGCGTACATTGACGTCTCCAACTTATCGGATTTTTTCTTAAACTTCTTGCGCTCGTTGTCATACTTCGCTGTCTTTGACAGGAATATTATCGTCAAGATTATGGATATCACGCCCGCAATAATCTGCCACAGCGGTATCTCCTTGAGTTTTGCAAGTATAGCGTCGAGCGGTCCGTCGCCGTCGTCGCCGCCAGGCGTAGTACCCGGGTCGCTTGGGTCTCCGCTGTTGCCAGGCAAATCGGGATCTGTCTGCGGATAAACCGGATTGCTTGGCGAATTGGGGTCAACCAACTTATCGTTGGCGCTTACGCTAAACTCTTGCCAAGCCGTCTCTATCGTGCCGTCGGCAAACACAAAGTGATTGAGTTGATTATCCTTAATCTTTGCTCTTATCTTATAAGTCTCGCCAGCCTTCAAATCGTTGTATGCCACGACTGCGCCGTCTTTGTCGACGATCTCGTATTCTACGCCGTTGATCTGTCCGTACTTGAGATTGAGCACGTTAGGCTTTGCGCTGGTGTTCCAGTCGATGGCGATTTGCGCCTTGACTATCTCATAGTCAAACTCATAATCTCCATCTATCTGGTATTTGTCTATATAACTTGATTTAAGGCTTACTTCAACTCTATACTTGCCCACTTCCGTAGGAGCGGTGGTCAGTCTCGTATATCCGTCGTAGTACGTAAAGTCAAACGCGGTATTAGGCACAGCGGCGTCTACAACCTTGACTGTTGCGTGTCTTGGATTGCCGTTGTATTCCATAGTATCTTTATCAAGCGAAATGCTGACTTTCGTCAAGTCCTTGCCTACTCTAAACACCTTGGATTGCGCTGATGGGTCGTCCAAAGTATAGTTGTTGGTATCTTGCAATATCGGCTTGGCAATATAATACTTTGCGTCGCTCTCCGACCATACAATATTGTTTCTCGTTATAGGAGTAGTATTGGTGATCGTACCCATTGGGTCGCACTCGTAATACTCGTATTCTACTATTCCGCCTGCGGCTTTAGGGTCTCTCAACACAGGCATATCAAAGGCTTTGCCGTTGGTGTCCGTATACGATTCGTTCTTCCAACTTGACGCCTGTATCGTTGCTGGCACGATATTCCAAGTCTTGCTCCACTCAAAGTCTGAATTGGGGTCTGTGAACGTAGACGGATCTGTCTCGTCCGGCTCAATATAATTGTCTGCATACGCGGGATCTAAACTAAACGATACTGACGCGCTTGCGCTTTGACCCACAGTCGTGCCTTTGTTGTTGACGTAAGTCGGCACAAGTCCTGCCGGCAAAGTCTTGGGGTCGAGCGTTGCTTCGCAATCGCTTCCGCCCGAATATGGCAACTGTCCGTTATACAGCCACTTGACGCCTGAGAGGTCGAACTTGACTGGATCTATCGTCCAAGTGACAGTATATATCGTAGGATTGCCGTCACTGTCCAACAGTCTTACCGAAGTGGTATAGGAATCTGCATTCTTGCCCACTGCCGAATTGTTGCTGCCCTTGCCTGCAATGACAACGTGACCGTCGCCGCGACTGCCGTATGAAGTGTCCACACTCAAACCGCTTGGCGCAAGCATCTTGAATTCATAGGTATATCTGTCGTTATATGTCAACGACTTAGTATAGTTGACTGGCGTAGTATCGCCCAACTTGCCGAATTGAATATCAATTCTTGAGCCGTTGCGCATAAGCAACCAAGTCGGGGCTGTCGTCTGCGTAGGAGCGACGACTTCAAGTTTAATACCCGACGGCGTGACGTCAAATTCATAATTGGGATTGTCAGACTTGAGCACAAAGTCCCAAGTTCTTTGGCTCAAAGAGCCGGTGTCCAACTCCACGTTGACGTTGGCATTTGCGGTATTGACGGCATAACCTGTCGAAACCGAAGTCGTAGAGTTTGGCAAATTGTAACTTAAATTATATTTATAAGGATCGTCTTCTGCGGAGAAAAGCATATTGACGACGTCAGTGCCTATCGGGAATCCTGTGATAAGCGCAGTCAAAGTCACTTTGCTGTTTGCCGCAAACTTGATCGTGCCGGAACTGTTGTCAGTGTCCACGCTCACGCTCAACTTAAACGGAGTGATTTCAAACTCCACTTCTTTATCGGCGGTGTCGTTGCGCACTCCGCTCGACCAATACATTGAGCCTGTCTTATCTTTGAGGGCAATCTTCACCTTATACTTGCCCGCCTTCGTCGCATTGAACGAACGAATATTGTCAAAGGTCACTCCTGTGGGCAATGACGAAGTCACGACTTCCATTGTCGCAGAGTCAAAATCTTTGAGCGAAAATCCCACTTGAGAGCCGGTATACGGCAAACTCTTGGTGTCAATCGTCGGCACGGTCAGCATCTTTCCTGTCACGCTGAACGTCACCGAATTTGGCGTCGTGGTCTTGTTGGGGGTATAGTTGGAATCAATAGAAATTACCGTCGCAGTGTAAGTGCCGTTGGCGGTAGGCAACGTCGTGCCGTGATACTCTGGGAATGCTCCCGGCAGAGTGTCGTATTGGAATCCCAAAATCGTACCCTGCGCCGATCCGCTGTCCGGCGCAGCAAGGTCGGCGGTATTGTGCTCCACCTTCGGTGGAGTTGTACCGCCTCCGGTCAACGTAAACCTTACTTCTTTGGGATTGATTTCATAATCTATTTCGCGCTTCGCCGAACTGTTGGTAGCATAATTGCTCCACATCGTCTTGCCCGACGTGTCGACGATTTCAAATTCTACGATATATTTTCCCGCATTGGTTGGGATAGAAATTTGAGATCCTTTTACTCCGTTGTTGGAAGCATAATACTTAACGATTATTCTCGGTTTTGTCGCATCGGTCGTCGCGACTAACGTCGCGAACGCATTGGAGTACCAACTCGGCTTATTTGACGTTGAGAACGAGTTGAAGGGGAGCGCTACTCCGTTGTATTCCAAATCGACGTCGCTAGGCTCCGTGAGGATCGTAGCCGCGCTCAGCGCGGCAGATGATAGATTTAAGTGAAGCGCAGGCCGAACCGCTAACGAGCCGCCAAGCACGCCGCTGACGGCACTAACAGAGGTGGAGGGGACAGT
>JAIDRT010000044.1 GCA_029061605.1 Clostridia bacterium
GTATATATTTATACGATACAATACAAACTTCATAACAATCTTTCAATTAAAATATTCTAAAAATTTTAATATTTGTTTATGCAACCTTCCATTAGAAGCAACAATATTACTAGTTCCGTTGCAAATATTTTCTTCTCTCCAATTTGTAATTTTTCCTCCCGACTCTTCAAGAATTAATTTAGCAGCCTTATAATCCCATTCTTTTAAGTCATATTCGTAATATCCATCAAATCGTCCGCTAGCTACATAGCAAATGTCCAATGACGCTGGACCATTACGCTTCAAATCATGACAGTGTTTTAATAATTTATTTGATATCATAAATATTTTATCAGTTTTTGACCTATCATAAGGAAAACCAACTCCAATTAAAGCGTCTGATAAATTATAAACATTAGATACGCAAATTTTTTTCTCTCTGGCATATCTAGTATTAATTAAATATGAGCCCTTACCTTTTATACCAATAAATAATTCTTTAGTAGCAAGATTATAAACAAAACCATATTCTGTAATACCATTTTTTACTTTTGCAATTGAAACACAATAGCTAGGATATTCATGAATTAGATTTGTCGTACCATCAACAGGATCTATAGCCCAGTAGTTATAACAATCTATAAATCGGCTCGACTCTTCCGAGAGACAAGGAATATCATCAATTTCCTTTAATCCATCTATCAACGCACGTTCAACTCCAAAATCAATATTAGTAACAAAATCTGCTGTATTTTTTTTCTTTATAGTAATTTTTTTTCTATGAGAAACACTTTTATTAACTCTTAACAATAGTACGTATACTGAATTTACAAGATAGTTATAATCTATAATTTTTTCTATCATTTTAAACCTCTCTTATTCTGCTTTTCCCCATGGAAAATAAAAATCTTTATCATCAACCACTTTCCAATGATAATTTGGTGCTTTATTTGCATCTATAGCTACTTTTGTTACAGCTATTGCACATGAATAAATATTTTGCTCTAAATATCCGAGTTCTAGAAGCACACTTTTCAATTTATGCAAAAAATCTCCCGACATCACAAAATCATCAACAATAAGCAATTTTACATCTTCTTTATTTTCACATGTTTTAAGAGAAATTGGCATATGCACATGCCATTTTGTTGTAGATAATGTTAAATAATTATCGTCTAATACTTGTTTATTATCTTTTTTTTCAAGAAATCCTGAAAATATGGGCATCTTTTCTTCATAGAAATCACTAATCAGTTGTGCAATTATACCTCCTTTTTGTCCTGGCGTAATAATAAAAGTAGGTTTAAATTTAATATGATTTAAATTTCGCCAGAAAAATTTTGTTGCAGATTGCATATCTGACCATGTTACTGTTTTCAATTTTCTATTTCTCCTATTACTAATTATTGTCAGAACCACTCCCCATGCTCCCAAAAGCGTACCGACAACTCCAACTATTTCACTTATTATGCCCATTTTACTAAAAACCTCTCAATTTATTTTCTATAAAAATTTTAATTTAATGCTAAATAACTCTGAAAACGAATTATCTTCATCAACAATATAAAAAAACAATGAGATACCTACAATATACATATTACAACACTTATCAATATATTCTTCATATAATTCAGATTTCAAATTATTCTAATGTAAGAAGCAAGTATAAAAACTGTAAAAATTCTAATTCAATTTCTCTATAAATCACAATCCTTTTTACTCAACTAATCATTTTTTAGTACTTTTGCCTTATTTCTTACAATCCCTAACCCATATTTTTCCATTATGGTTAACTATTATATTTTTGTTGACTACTGTCATTTTTTTTGTAACTCGACGAAAAATAGAATTATAGCATTTAAAACACACTATTCCCACTCGATTGTTGCCGGCGGCTTTGACGTGATATCGTAAGCAATTCTATTGATATGCTTTACTTCGTTGACGATTCTCGTGGATATTTTCTCAAGTACGTCATAAGGTATTCTTGCCCAATCTGCCGTCATTGCGTCTACGGAAGTAACGCCACGCAATACCAACGTATAGTCGTAAGTGCGGGAATCTCCCATTACGCCTACGCTACGCATATCGGTAAGTACGGCAAAGTATTGCCAAATCTTGTCGGACAGTCCGTTGAGTTTGATTTCTTCTCTGAAGATATAGTCCGCATCTCTCAATATCTCCAACTTCTCGGGAGTGATATCGCCTATAATTCTGATTGCAAGTCCCGGTCCTGGGAACGGCTGACGCATTACGACGTCGTGCGGCAATCCCAATTCAAAACCTACTTTGCGGACTTCGTCTTTGAACAAATCGCGCAATGGCTCAATTAACCCCTTGAATTCTATTACGGAAGGAAGTCCGCCCACGTTGTGGTGGGATTTAATTACCGCGCTGCTGCCAAATCCAGATTCGATTACGTCAGGATATATCGTACCTTGAACAAGATAATCTATCTCGCCGATCTTCTTGGCTTCGTCTTGGAAGACTTCGATAAATTCTTTTCCTATTATTTTTCTCTTTTGCTCAGGGTCTTTTACTCCGCTCAACTTCTCCAAAAATCTCTGCGATGCGTCTGCCAAAATGACGTTCATACCCATATCTTCTTTGAAGACTTGCATTACTTCTTGCGCCTCGTTCTTTCTCAAAAGACCGTGGTCCACAAAAATACACGTCAACTGCTCGCCCACCGCCTTGTGGATAAGCGTTGCGGCAACTGCCGAATCTACGCCTCCGCTGAAAGCGCAAAGCACTTTCTTGTCTCCGATCTTTGCTTTGAGATCTGCAATAGACTTGCTGACGAAGTTGGACATAGTCCAATCACCCTTTGCTTTGACAATATTATATAAGAAGTTCTTGAGCATAACCAAGCCTTGATGCGTATGCATAACCTCAGGATGATATTGCATACCGTAGATGCCCTTTTGCTTGTTCTCAAAAGCCGCTACCTTGCAAGTATCAGTACTTGCCGTTACCTCAAATCCCTCTGGGAGCGCGGCAACGTGGTCGGTATGGCTCATCCAACAGACACCCTTTTTGTCAAGACCTTTGAAGAGCAAACTATCAGTATTATATTTTGCTTCCTGCCTGCCGTATTCTCTCTTCTCTGCGTGTTCTACCTTACCGCCGAGAGTATGGGCTATGAGTTGACAGCCATAGCATATACCCAACACCGGCACACCAAGTTCAAATATCTCTTTGTCAATCTTGGGAGCGTCCTCTTCGTATACGCTGTTGGGACCGCCTGTAAAGATTATGCCTATGGGATTAAGCGACTTGATTTTTTCAATTGAAATCGTGTAGGGATACATCTCGCAATACACGTTGTGCTCTCTTACTCTTCTTGCGATAAGTTGGTTGTATTGACCGCCAAAGTCGATTACCAATACCTTCTCGTTGTTCATAAAAAACTCCTTTTTTCTTATTTATGTACTTAAAATTTGATTATCATTATGTTATTTTTTGTTGTCAAATCTATTGAAAAACTCTTTGACCTTGTTTTTCTCTTTGTTTATAAATCCGCCTGTCTCTTTGAAGAGCGCCTTGAACGCCTCTATCTCCACGCGCATAAACGCCATAAGCGGCACTATGCAAATTATGATTATGACAAGTTTGATTATCATATCGGGATAAAGCGTTACCAACGAGAATTTCTCGCTGAAGAATGGATTGCTTACCACGAATATAAACGCAACGAGCAACAGCGCAAGCATAAATATCTTGTCTTTGGTATACGGCATACATACCTGCATCAATACTATGAATGATACTGACGCCGTAATGAATACGCTCATTGTGGATATCTGCGGAGATACGTCAAAGCCTATGTCGTTGTACATCCAGCATACGAGTATTATTGCAAATGCTACCGTCAGTCCCGCCGGCAAGGCTCGTTTGAAGACCTTGCTCAAGAAGTTGCCCTTAACTCTTCTATCGTTTGGCTCAAGCGCCAAGATAAAGGACGGCACGCCTACGAACAATGCGTTGATGAGCGTGAGTTGTATAGGCTCAAACGGATAAGTTGCAAACTGGAATATGATAAGAAGCAACGAAAGCACCGCGCTGAACGTTGTCTTTACAAGGAAGAGCGAGGATGCTCTCTCAATGTTGTTGATAACTCTTCTGCCCTCGCTGACCACGCTTGGCAACGCCGAGAAGTCTGAATCAAGCAAGACAAGTTGCGCCACGTTACGGCTTGCGTCCGAGCCGCTCGCCATTGCTATTGAACAATCGGCTTCTTTGAGCGCCATAACGTCGTTTACGCCGTCGCCAGTCATACCGACTGTGTGTCCGTGCGCTTTGAGCGCCGCAACAAGTTCTTTCTTTTGACTTGGCGTAACTCTGCCAAATACGGTATATTTCTCAACCGCCTCATATATCTTTTCTGTAGTATCCAAATCTACAGACGCATCTACGTACTTTTCGGCATTCTTCAAGCCTGCTCTTTCCGCAACCTTGGAAACCGTGAGAGGATTGTCACCCGATATTACTTTGAGTTGAACGCCCTGCTGTTCAAAATAGTCAAACGTAGCGGGAGCGGTACTTCTTATCTTGTCGCTCAAAACTATTAGCGCAATAAGACCCATCTGATTGGGATCCATCTGCGAGTCTTTGAGTTCTTCAGTCGTATTGACGAGTACCAGCACTCTGAAACCCTGCATTGCGTATTCGTTGACGTTGCGCTCAACGGTGTCGTATCTCTCTTTGAGTACGAACTCAGGCGCGCCTACGATAAAGGTACCGACGCCGTCAAAACTTGCTCCGCTCCACTTTCTTGCGGAAGAGAACGGCATAAGTTTGGTCACTTTGAAAGTCTCGTTGGACGAAAAATAGTCTGCGCACGCCTCAAAAGTAGCGTTGTTTGCGCCCAGCGCCTTGACCATATTCGCCATTATATCGTCCGCCGATCCGCACATAGACGAATATACGTGGACGTTCTCAACTTGCATTGTGCCTTCGGTAATAGTACCAGTCTTGTCAAGACAAAGCACGTCAACTCTGGCTAGCGCCTCTATGGAATACAAATCCTGCACAAGCGTACGCTTTTTTGCAAGTCTGATAATGCCAAGCGCAAGCGCGATAGAAGTCAACATTACCAAACCTTCGGGGATCATACCAATTACGGACGAAACCGTACTTGTGACCGCGCCGGAAATACTTGGAGAGTACTTGCGGTTGGTGAAGAACATCATAATGCCAAGTGGGAAAATAATGACTGTGGCTATTCTGATTATCCAATTGATCGAGCGCATAAGTTCCGACTTGGATTTTTTGAACTTCTTCGCCTCGCTCATAAGTTTTGACGCATACGTGTCTTCGCCGACGGCTATTACTCTGGCTTTACAAGTGCCTGCCTGTACAAAACTGCCTGACATCAGTTGGTCTCCAAGACCTTTATGTATATCGTCCTGCTCGCCTGTGAGCAACGATTCGTTTGCTTCGCACTCTCCGCCGACGACTATGCAGTCTGTAGGTATCTGACTGCCTTGCTTGAGTATAATCACGTCGTCAATGACGATTTGATCCGTCGAAATACTCACAATCTGTCCGTTGCGCACGACGTCAATTGACGGCGCGGACACCAATGAGAGTTTGTCAAGAGCGCGCTTGGATCTTATCTCTTGGAATATACCTATTACCAAATTGACAAGCGCAATGCCTGCAAAAAGCATATTCTTGAGTTGTCCGTTAAAAATTATGATAAGACATACGAGGAAAATATTGACCAAGTTGAAGAGCGTAAATATATTCGACGTAAAAATCTTGAGATAGGATTTTGAAATCGAGTTGTCTTGATAGTTGGTCAATCCTCTCAACTGTCTCTCTTCTACCTGTTCGTCGTTAAGCCCCTCGTCAGCATTTGATTCAAAATGAACGAACTCAACGCTGTTGTATCTCTTGGTTTTTTCTTTTAATTCTTTTGCCTTGCGTTTTTCTTCTGCTTTTTGCGCAGCCTTTGCCGCCTTCTTTTCCGCCTTGGGATCTGCCTTGATTATGTCGTCTTGCTTGTCAGTCTCGTCAGGTTTTGCGTCAACTTGGCTGTCTTCAACAGCAGTTTGCGTCGACTGCAAATCCTCTTGCGGCTTTTTGTCTTGCAAGACTTCCGCTTTATCCTCAACGACTACGCTTTCAATAATGGCCTTTTGGCTTTCATCGACCTCTTGTGAGACCTTCTTTTCTTCAGCAGGTTGCTCATTGACTACAGGTTGCTTCTTTTGCGGTTGAGCTTCCGCCGATTGCGCATTGTCAGCCGCAGACTGCTTTTTATCAGCAGACGCCGCCGAAGAAGCGACAACCTTCTTGACAACAACTTTTTTGACAGTCTTAACGGTTTTGTTCGCAGAATTTGCGGTATCGGACGCGCTTGGAGCAACTTCTGAAGCGGGCTTCACCTTTTCAGCCTCTCCAGCGGCGCCGTTTGTAGCCACCTTTTTAACCACTTTCTTGACTACGACAGTCTTTTTAGCGCCCTGCGCCGTCCCTTGTTGTGTCGTTGAATTTGTATTTATATCTTTTTTTGTGGAATTATTCGTAGAAGTAGCAGTATTCCCCTTCGTCGTTACCTTTTTTACGGTTTTGGTCGAAGAAGACGAGCCTGCGTCATTTGCAGTTTCCTGCTTATCAAACATAGACATCTGTTCTACATTTTTCTTATTACTTTTCTCCGCCATCTATATATCCTTGTTTCGCTTATAATAATACTTAAAAATAAGTAGCAACTAAATAATATCACATTGAAAAATTTATGTCAAATATAATTCAAAATAATTGCATATAAATATGTGCGCGTTAAAATTATCAAATTACTTGGCTTCCCATTGAGGAGAGGCTTCGCCGTTGGAGATGGTAAGGTGCAATTAAAAGATATGAAAATCCGAATAATTTAAACGTATTTGGCAAGTCGGTTGGATTAATTGAACATTGTTCAATTATGAAAAATGGCATAATAATCGACCTATTTCGCTGATTTTTGTTTTTTTGATATTAAAATAATAAAGAGCGAAGTAATAATCTGCTCCACTCTTTAAGATAAATAAAACTGTATAAATATCATAGTTTTTGTGACAATTTGCAAATATTGAACACTGTTCAATATTATTTTTTATCTTCCTTTTTCTTTTCTAAAGCAAGCCGTCTGCCAGAAGATTTAATGAACGCAGATTTCAACTGCTCTGCATCGTCGTCTATGAGAGCCTGCTTGATAAAAGCAAGTTGTGTTTCAAAACAAGTGATAGTAGATATTAGATTATCCTTATTCCCCAAAAAGAGTTCGCTCCACAAATCTTCGTTAATATTTGCTATTCTAGTCAAATCACGATAACTGTCACCTATATAACTTGCCGTATCGCTGTCTTCATCGTCGCTGTTGATAAGTGATACCGCTAATGCGTGCGGAAGTTGAGACGTATAGGCAATGACTTTGTCGTGAGTATCTACGTCCGTAATTCGAATCTTGCCAAATCCTATATCCCTGACTATCTCGCTCATTCGCTCTATTGCGTCTTGAGTTGTATCCGGCGTGGATACGATAAGAAAATTAGCGCCTTGCAACACCTTGTCGTCGGCATATTTAAAACCTCTCTTTTCTCTGCCTGCCATTGGATGACAGAAGAGAAATTCGCATCCGTCAGGAACTCTATCGTTAATTTGACTAACAAAATGACTTTTGATTCCAGCCACGTCGCTTATTAGACAGCCTTTTTTAATAAGCCTGCCATACCTTTCAAGATAACTTACTATTTGATTGGGATAAAGAGCAATGATTATCACATCACTTAATGGAAAAAACTTTTCCGGCGTATTGCCGCCGTCCTTGATTGCGCCAACTGCAATGGCATCTTCAATGCTTTGAGAAGATCTATTGACGCCGTAAACGGTATAGCCTTTCTTAGATAGCGCGATAGCGTAAGATCCACCTACCACCCCTAAACCAACTATTGTAATTACTTTATCTTGTTTCATAATTCCTCTAAGATTTTAATTTTAAGCCCCTTCGACTTCGCTCAGGGTGACTCGTTCAAGGTAATTTTGCAAATTCTGCTTGAGCCTTCCCCTCATTCTTTACTTTGTCAATAAACCTACCGCCTCAATATATCCGTCGTAGCCTTTGCCTGATATCTGCGCAACACACGCGGGAGCCGTGACGGACACTTGCCTAAATGGCTCTCTTGAGTGAATATCAGATATATGCACCTCTATTACAGGAATTGGCGCAATTGCCTTTATCGCGTCATATATAGCGTAACTATAATGTGTGTGCGCGCCAGGATTAATTACAATTCCGTCAAAACTCTCAAAATAACATCTGTGCAAACAGTTGACTACTTCGCCTTCAATATTTGATTGAAAAAATTCAAGTTTGACGTCCATATCCTTACACTTATCGGTTATATAGCCACACAGTCCTTTGTAATCCAAAGAGCCGTAGACACCTTTTTCCCTTATGCCAAGCATATTAAGGTTAACGCCGTTGATAATCATAATCTTTTTCATAATTCACCTATTTTGTCCATATTATAAAAGCAACTATTTGACTATTTTTACAATATCCTTTACAGTCTTGAACATATCGTATTCGTGGCTCTTGACGACATAATCACAAGTTGAGTAATATCTGTCCTTTCTTTGGTCGTATATCTGTCTCAACTTCTGCGCTCCGTCCTTGAGCAATGGACGCGTATCAGTACGTACGCCGGCTATGATATCTTCAATCTTTCTCTCTATCAGTACTATTACTCCGCTTAGTCGCATTGCGCTTACGTTGACGTCTCTCAAGATTGCGCCGCCGCCAGTCGCAACGACAAGATTTTTTTTATGCGACAACTCTTCAACAGCCTTACTCTCCCAATCTCTGAACACGCTTTCGCCCTCGTCAAACAACTGACTTATGCTCTTGCCGGAAATCTGCACGATATAATCGTCAGCGTCAATAAATTGCCATCCTAGAGCCTTTGCTACCTTTTTGCCCTTGACAGTCTTTCCGCACGACATAATGCCAGTGAGATAGATATTGCCGCCGTTTGCGCAGAAATAGTCTTTCATAAGCGCGTTGTATATATCCTTCGTCAAAGTATCGTCCGTCAAAGAATTATTCCATATCTCCTGCGACTTCATTGCTTGCGCAACGAGCATATACAGCCCGCCGACTGCTTTTTTGCCAAGCCTTACGGCATTTTGCAAAAACCTGGTATACACAGGATTATAAACTATATCAACGGCAGTATCAAAATTCTTTATTATCCCATCTGACACAGGACAACCGTCGACATTTGGATACATACCCACAGGCGTTGTATTGACAAGCGTATCTCCATTAAAATTCTGAAGTTCATCGTAAGTAATGAAGTCCCCAACGCCTTTTTTACTATCGTCGCGAGTTGCGATCTTTACGCACTTTGCTCCGCGTTGTTTGAGAATATAATGCACTGATTTGCACGCGCCGCCACTGCCGAGTATGACAAAAGTTTTGCCTTTTATCTCCACGTCATTGGCTTTGAGCATACCCTCAAAACCGTAAGGATCGGTGTTGTATCCATACAACTTGCCATCAGAGTTGACCACAGTATTGACCGCTCCAATATTTTTTGCCTCTTGCGACATACCGGCCAAGTACTTGATTATCTTTTCTTTATACGGCACCGTCACGTTGAAACCGTCGTATTGCGACAACGTCACACTGCAATCGCCAAACATATCTTGCATAGCAATTTGCTCAATGCCGTACACCGCGTCTTTTTTGTAATAATCAAAATACGCTTTATGTATTTGAGGCGACATTGTATGTGTGAGTTTTTCTCCTATTACGCAATACTTTTTCATTATTCAGTACCTCTAATTAATAAGTTGATTTAGATATCGATCAACAGTTTTATTTTTAGACTCTTCGACTTCGTTACACTTCGCTTAGAGTGACGTCGTTAAAGTGATTTAATCTCTTCTTCGTTACACTTCGCATAGAGTGTCGATAAATTATTTCGTCCCTTTGACTTCGCTCCGCTTAGAGTAATGACGTTTAAGCGCTTGTCACCTTAAGCGCAGAGGTCTCAATATTTCAACTACGCTTCGCTCAATATAACGTGTAAGAATCTCCACTTCGCTTCGTTTTGGTCAAAATGACATTTATTCTACGCTATATCCTTTGCCCTTTTGAATACTCGCCTAATATCTCAAAGAATGACGATACTTCTTCGACGTATTCAAGCGCCTCGTTGAGTTTTGGAGAGTTGCAAGGATACTCCAAGTCAACGTAAAAGTAATATCTCTCAGGAGAATTTTCTACCGGTCGAGATTCTATGTTGAGCAAGTTGATGCCGTTCTTTGCAAAATATTTCAATGCGTTAAAGAGCGCTCCCGGCGTGGAATTGAGCGCAAAGACTATGCTAGTCTTATCGCTCTTGTCGCTGTCCAACAAATTCTTGCCAATTACTATAAACCGTGTGTAGTTGCAAGACTGCGACTGAATATTCTCCGCAATAACTTCAAGTCCATAAAGCGCCGCGTTGCGCTTTGACGCAATTGCCGCCTTGCTCTTGTCATTTTGCTCCGAGACGAGTTTTGCCGAAGACGCCGTGGACTTAAATGGTATTATTCTCCACTTTCCGCCTGACAGATAATTATCGCATTGAGTGATGGCTTGAGGATGAGAATACACCTCTTTTACGTCCTCAAGTTTTGTCCCCTCCACGCCCAAAAGACAGTGATTGATACCTTGCCACTGTTCGCCTACGATAAAAAAGTCGTATTTGCGAAGCAAGTCATATACTTCTGTAATTGCGCCAGTTGAAGAGTTCTCTATAGGCAAAACGCCGTATTGTATCCTATCTTCTTTTAAAGCAATGAATATATCTTCAAACGTAGCAAAACTTTCTCCGTTTGCATCCCCAAAAAAGTCTGTCATTGCCTGTTGAGAATTGGAGCCTTTGTCGCCGTAATATCCTTTCTTGCCGTCAAAATCTAGCGGCTTACGGCAGTACTTGCCAAATAGATCTGACTTTGAGATTTTCTTTCTCTGCAAATCCTTGCTTAAGCCCATAAGTTCG
The DNA here is from genome assembly GCA_029061605.1 of Clostridia bacterium. Classification (GTDB taxonomy): domain Bacteria; phylum Bacillota; class Clostridia; order Christensenellales; family UBA3700; genus RACS-045. Next base: position 11,019 of record JAIDRT010000044.1, read on the forward strand.
ACCATAAGTTGACGCGCAGAATCAGCGTAATCTTTGTTGGTGAGATTGTCGACTGCCTTTTGCAAGACTTCGTCTTCTCTTGAAGTTTGCAACACGCCTGTATTGTGCGTTTTCTTATATTCCGCTACGCCCAATACCAATTCCATTCTCTTTTCAAAGAGAGATATCATCTCCTTGTCAATCAAATCTATTTGCCCTCTCAATCTATCCAATTCGTCCATATAATACCGCCTGTATATCTAACATAACTACCGTTTTACATTATTTCTCTAATATTTTATCCATAATTATAGATCTTCTCTATATCTCAAAAGATCATACATTGCAATTGCCGCAACCGCCTCTATTACCGGCACCGCTCTTACGACTATGCAAGAATCGTGCCTGCCCTTTAAATTGAGTTTGACATTTTCACCAGTGATCACATTGATTGTGTCCTGCTCTTTAAAAATTGACGCAGTAGGTTTGATTGCCGCATCAAAAATAATCGGCATACCTGTGGACAGTCCGCCCAATATTCCGCCGTTGTTGTTGGTCGCGGTAAACACTCTTCCGCCAAGACATCTGAAGGGATCGTTGGCTTCGCTTCCTTTCATCTTGGCAAGTTCATATCCTTTGCCAAACTCCACGCCTTTGACAGCCGGAACTGAAAAAAGTAGACTTGCGATCTTTGACTCAATACTTTCAAAGAAAGGCTCGCCGACGCCTGCCGGCACGCCCACTATTGCGCACTCTATCGTACCGCCCACGCTATCGCCTTCTGAGCGAGCCTCTTTGATTAGATAATCCATAGCGACAAACTTGGCATTATTAACAAGAGGAAACACCTGTCTCGTCAAATTCTCAAGCATATTGCCTTCGACTCTTGCGTCAAATTTTGTGTCCTTTATATTACTTATCGAAGATATGTGAGAGCCTATAAACACGTCTTTAAGCCTCAACATCTGCTTGCATACGGCGCCTGCAAATACCAACGGCGCAGTCAGTCTACCCGACGAATGTCCACCACCTCTATAGTCGTTGTTGCCGCCACTTTTGTGATAATATCCAAAATCGCTGTGCCCTGGTCTAACGACGTCTTTAAGCACGTCGTAGTCAGACGACTTAGTGTTGGTATTGCGTATGATACCGCAAAGAGGCGTTCCCGTCGTCTTGTCGTTGAAATATCCGCTAACGATTTCCACCTCGTCAGCCTCTTGCCTAGGCGTAGAATATTCTCCGCCATTGGGAGCCCTTCTCGCCATCTCACGTTGTATCTCTGCTATATCCAAAGGTACACCGGCTGGCAAATTGTCAATTACGACGCCTATTGCCGAACTGTGCGACTCTCCAAATATCGTTATCTTGATATTACTGCCCCATACAGTGCTCATTTTATCCTCCGTTTTCTCTTTGAGTCTCAACTTGAGTTTGCGTAGCAACCTTGTGCCGACTTAAGCCTCGCCTCTATTTATTTTTTCATATTTTATAAATAATATTTTAATTTTTGCCTTCTCCACATACAACAATATTAACCAAGTAAGCGAACATATAATTTAGTTACGACAAATTATCTTGCCGCCAAGACTGACAAAGTGGTCAAAGAAGTTGGGATATGACTTAGACACGCTTTGCGCGCCCAATATTGTGACTTCGCCGTCGGCTACGGTGGCAGCAATTGCAAGCATCATTGCCATACGGTGATCACCGTGACTGTCAACGACGCATCCTTGCAATTTATCCACTCCCTCAATAGACAAAAAGTCCTCGCCTTGAGTGATATTTGCGCCCAACTTGCCAAGTTCCTGCGCCGTGGCAGATAGCCTATCGCATTCCTTGATTTTTAATCTAGATACGTTAATTATATCAGTGCGTCCTTGCCTTAGACAGCACGCCAACGAGAATACCGGTATTATGTCGGGACAATTACTTCCGTCAAACGTCAACTTTTTCGATTTGTCCGACGACTTAAGTTTGCGCACAAAGTCGACTATCACTTTATCTCCCTGCAAACTGTCTGTGTTGAGCCCTTGCATATCCACTTGGCTTCCAAGATAATTGGCGACTTCGTAAAAAGCCACTTGTGAATAGTCGCCCTCAACGTAATAATCTCGCGCAACGTATTGCTGTCCGCCTTTGACATAAAATACGCCGCGATCATATGAAATATCTATTCCAAAATCCTTGAGCGCCGACATTGTCAAATGCAAATATCCCACCGACTGCAACTGTCCTTCAATGACTATCTTGCTATCTCTGCCCAGCAACGGCAATGCAAACAAAAGCCCTGTGATAAACTGCGAACTAACTCCGCCGTCGACGTGAAATTCACAACTTTTCAACTCGCCCTTTACGCTCAAATCCAAAAGATGATTTGCGTTCAAAAGACTGTTATCGACGTACTCAATGCCTTGCTCTTTGCAGATATCTCTATAAATCGCCATAGGCCGCTCGCCCAACTTACCTCTGCCGACAAAGGTATTTTTTCCGTCGTTAAGCGCCAACGCTATCGGCAATATAAATCTCAACGTGGACCCTGATTCTTTGCAGTCAAAAGTCAAGTCAGAGGTAATTCTTTCTGCGCCGCCTTCAATCTCCAAAACGCCGTCTTTTATATCTATCTGTGCGCCAAGATTGCGCATACACTCTATCGTCGCGACTATATCGTCGCTCAATGCCACGTTAGAAACTATACTTTTTCCGCGCGCAAGACAAGCGCAAATAATTGCTCTGTGCGCTATACTCTTTGACGGTGGAATGACCACGTTGCCTTTAAGTTTTGTGGGTGTAATGATGACGTCCATATTATTTGAGAAAATACTCCTCGTTTGTTGGATAAGTGTAACTTTTGCCAATTTCACTGAGCAAAACCACGTTGAGTTTTTTGCCCAGATTCTTTTTGTCGCTCTTAATAGCCGACAGCACGTCCTGCGCCTTTACACTGTCGGACACAGGCAATCCGTATTGTCTCAATATTCTTTGGATTCTTTCTGCCGTGCCCTTTGCCGTCTGTCCAAGTTTCTCAGATATTTGAGTGATAAAAGCCATACCTATAGCCACGGCTTGTCCGTGAGAATATCCTGTGAAGTTATAAAACTTTTCTATCGCGTGTCCGTAGGTATGTCCAAAATTGAGCAACATTCTCTCCCCGTTGTCTTTTTCGTCGACTTCTACGACGCGTCTCTTTATATCGCAACAGGTGTAGACGATGTCATCCACTTTGTCCATAAATTCTTCTCGCGATTTTATGCCTTCCAACACTTCAAAAAGCTCCTTATCTTTTATGCAACCGTATTTGATTATCTCCGCCATACCGTCGATATAATATCTATCCGGCAGATCGTATAATACGTCGGTGTCAATAAATACCAACTTGGGTTGATAAAAACTGCCGACGAGATTTTTCCCTTCCGGCAAGTCTACCGCGACTTTTCCGCCCACAGAACTGTCAACTTGAGCAAGCAAGGACGTGGGTACTTGAACAAAGTCCACGCCGCGCAAATACGTCGACGCAACAAAACCGCCCAGGTCGCCTATGACGCCGCCGCCAAGAGTAATTACCAAATCGCGACGAGTGAGATTAAACTCTATCATACTTGAATATATTGGGTAAATTGACTTAATATTTTTGGTAGGCTCGCCTGCTTCAAGCACCATAAGTTTGCACTCATAGCCTTTTGCGATAAGGCTGTCTATCACGGTGTTGGCAAATATCGGAGCAACGTTGGTATCACTGATTATAAAAACCTTTCCACCCCTGCTCGTCACATAGTCGCCTATGCTTGACAGATGGTTTTTGCCTATGATTATGTCATAACTGTTTTCGCCGAGATTTACTCTCAATTTCTTCATATACGCCTCGTTGTCGGACCTAGCCGCATTTATATGATCTATGTTCTGCCACTATTTTTTTGACGTCATTTTGACCAAAGCGGAGAATCTAAATCATTTTATATACCAAGTATATATTACTATAAAATGCGACACTTCGCAAGTAATATAAAAAAGTTGTATCAAATATCGTTTAATTACTTTTGTATGCTTAAAAAATCGTCCTGCTGAAAATTTTCTTTAGTTTCTTCGTCCTGCAATTTTGCCAACGGCAATAATTTCTTTTTATAGGCAATCATCATACAGACAAAACAAAAACTTCCGCCAATTATCCAACTGCCTGTCGGCGCCCAAAACATACCCTCAAGTCCCCAGATGTGCTCAAAGAGATATGACAGCGCTATTCTAAAAATAATAGACAGCATTGTGGACAGCACGAAGGTTTTGAGCATACCTATTGCCTTAAATACCGCTTGACTTTGCACTATTATGCACATAAGCATATATCCCCAACCTATTGCCACGAGATAGCCGGCGCCGGCATTGATGACCTCGATATTATCGTCGAACAGCCCCACCAAAAACTTGCCGGTCAAGACTGTGAAAAGCGTGGAAAATACTCCAAAGAACGCTACCGCAACCCAACTTGCCCTATATCCTTGCGCAACTCTCTTATATTGCTTGGCTCCGTAATTTTGCGCAACGAAAGTCGTCAACGCGTTGGTATACCCGCGCATAGGCGTCTGCAACAGCGCGTCAAGTCGCGTACCGGAGTTGACACCTGCGACTATATTCTCAGGATAAGTATTGACAAGTCCCTGGATTGCAAGCCTTGCGACGTATACGAATACTTGTTGAAGCGACATAGAAAGCGAATATGACGTGATCTCAAAGATTATGCTCTTGCTAATCTTCAAGTCGTCTCTATTCAGGCGTAGCAAAACAAATTTTTTGTGAGTATAGATTATGCAAAGCGCTGCCGACAGCATTTGAGCAAAGACAGTCGCCATTGCAGTTCCCTCAATACCCCATTTGAAAACTACGACGAACAGTACGTCCAATATCGCATTGAACGCAACGGAAACAAACAAAAATATCAGCGGCGTAACGCTGTCGCCAATTGAGCGGACAGCAAAGCAATAGAAGTTGTAAAGATAGGTAAATATGGCTCCGGCAAAGACTATCTTGAGATAGTTGTCCGCACCCTGCAACAGCGTGTCTTTGGTGTTGAGCAACTTCAAGAACGGACGAGACAATCCTATGCTTGCCGCGCTCAAAACGAGCGTGAAAATAACTCCAATTACAAGAGCGTTGCCCATTACCTTCTTAAGCGCGCCGTAGTCCTTGTCCCCGAAGTGCCTTGACATAATAACGCCGCCGCCCATTGCAAACCCGATAAGCAAAAATATGATTATGTTCATCACCGGACTTGCCACGCCCAACTCCGCTAAAGCGTTGGTGCCGATAAATCTGCCAGCAACGATAGAGTCAACGACGTTGTAAAGTTGTTGACAAAAATCGCCTATTATAAGCGGCAGAGAAAATTTTAAAATTACCTTCGCTGGACTTTGTGTCAAAAGCGGAGTTTTATTAAGCGCGCCGTCCATAGTATTCCTTTAAATCTTTATATATACAATATACGCCGTTTAGAAAATTTTGTTAAATGAATTGAAGTAATATTGACGACGAAAATATAAAACTCTTGAACAATAAATTTGTTTTTGTTATAATAACAACGGAGGAAACTATTATGAGCCTTACTGTTAATATTTACTATACTGGACAAAACGGCAACGCCGTAAAGTTTGCTGAAGAAATGGTATCAAGCGGAGTTGTCAACGCCGTGCGAAATGAAAAAGGAAATTTAAAATATGAGTATTATTTCCCAATGGACGACAAAGAGACGGTTTTGCTGATCGACTGTTGGGAAAATCAAGAGGCGCTTGATATCCATCACAAATCACCAATGATGGAGCAAATTGCCTACCTTAGAAAAAAATATAAATTAAAAATGAAAGTCGAAAGATTTAACTCCAATTGATGAGATTTCTTGACTGCGCTCGAAATGACAGATATATTTTTATCTGTAACTAAAAAGTTAGGTACTAGGTTGTACCTAACTTTTTAATATAACTGCTGCGTTAGCAACAATATAACTCGCCATAAGCGAATATAACTTTGCCAATTGATTTTGTCCGCGCAATACGCGCTCGTAGTTACCGTCTGTTGAGCGCAGAAACCAACGCCCTCACACTCGCCTCTATAATATCGTTGTGAATACCCACGCCCCAAACAAGTTTATGACTTTCCTCTATTTCTATACATACGTAAGCCACGGCTTGCGACTTGGACGTCTTTGTACGCGCGTGTTCTTGATATTCAACGATATGGTAAGTATCGCCAATGACGTTCTTGATTGCGTTGCTCACCGCGTCAAGTCTGCCATTTCCCTTTGCGCAAGACGTGATAGGTCTTTCTCCGTCAATATCCATTGTGACAGTGGTCTCTATGCCGTCAACTTGCTTATAGTGATGCTCTAATATCTTGATAGGTTTCTCCACATTGACGTAATTGTCTTCAAAGACTTTATATACTTCGTCCGGCTGAAGTTCTTTATGCGCGTGATCAGATACGCTCTTGACGGCGTAACCGAAATTCTCTCTCATCTTTGGAGGCATCACGATACCAAAGCGTTCTTCCATAAGGAAGCCTATGCCGCCCTTGCCAGACTGCGAATTGATGCGAATAACGTCGCCCTCGTACTCTCTGCCAACGTCCTTGGGGTCGATAGGAAGATACGGTACGCTCCAATGGTCGGGATGCTTTTCTTCTCTCCACTTCATACCCTTGGCAATCGCGTCTTGATGCGATCCTGAGAATGCAGCAAATACAAGTTTGCCTGCGTATGGGTGTCTGTCGTGGACTTTGAGATCGGTCACCTTCTCATACTGTGCAACTATTGGTAAGATATTGCTAAAATCCAAATGCGGATCTACGCCGTGCGTATACATATTGAGCGCAAGCGTGATTATATCAACGTTGCCAGTGCGTTCGCCGTTGCCAAACAACGTACCTTCAATTCTGTCTCCGCCTGCCAACAAGCCTAGTTCGCTATCTGCAACTGCGCAACCTCTGTCATTGTGCGGATGCAACGAAATAATCAAATTCTCTCTGTCGATAAGCGACTTGCACATAAACTCAACTTGACTTGCGTATACGTGCGGCAACGACATAGAAACCGTGACTGGCAAATTGATGATGACTTTTCTGTCAGGAGTGGGCTTCCATATCTTGATAACTTCATTGCAAATATCCCTTGCAAATTCCATCTCAGTACCGGTAAACGATTCAGGAGAATACTCAAATATGAACTCTCCGTCCATCTTAGACGCATATTCGTTGAAGAGCCTTGCTCCGCTCTTGGCAATCTCAATTATCTCTTCGTTTGACTTCTTGAATACCTGTTGTCTTTGCGCAACAGAAGTGGAATTGTAAAGATGTACGATAGCCCTCTTGACTCCTCTCAACGCCTCAAACGTCTTGGCAATAATATGCTCTCTTGACTGCGTGAGCACTTGAATCGTCACGTCGTCGGGAATTAAATGCCTGTCTATCAAAGCACGCAGAAACTCATATTCAGTCTCGCTTGCCGCAGGAAATCCCACTTCGATTTCTTTAAATCCCAATTTGCATAGCAACGTGAAAAACTCCAATTTTTGCTCAAGGCTCATAGGCACAACCAATGCTTGGTTGCCGTCGCGCAGGTCAACGCTACACCATATAGGCGCTTTGTCGATATACTCCTTTTTTACCCAATCGTTGCACTCAATTGGAGGCATAAAATAACCTCTTTGATACTTCTCTACGTTTTTCATACTATGCTTTGCTCCTTATTTAATTATCTTCTATATTCACGTTATTTTTTATTGCCACTTAATTTCAAACGGTTTAGATTTCTCCATTCCGCTTCGCTCCAGTCGAAATGACAAGATAAGTAGAAATTATGTTTTTATCTTTGCGAAAAGATAAAGGCTGTTTTGGCGGTATCACTAGAATTTACTCATTCTAGTTGGGCGAGAAGTGAGATAGGCAATTGATAAAATAGCGGATTTTTTGTCAAGATTGTCTTTGACGAACGTCGTCGTACTTGCCGTACGTCGGCGTGAGCCAAAGGCTGTATTGGCGGAAAAGACGCATTTTAGTTTTGCCTAGCCTCACTTCTCGCCCAACGCTACAAAAAAAACGCCTCTTGCAATCTTGCAAGAGGCGAACACGTCCGCTGTACCACTCTTTTTCATATCCACGGCAATCACCGATTTACGATACCTCAACGCTATAACGGGCTTACCCGACACTCTTTTACTACCTTTCAAAGAGGCGACTCAAAGGCGAGTTGGCTTTCTTTATCTTGCTGTCTCACACCGACCGACAGTTCTCTGCAAAGACTCAAAAGTTAATATTCCTTGTCATTGTCTTTAATATTTAGATATGGATATAGTTTAGTATATATTTGTTATGTTGTCAAGTGTTTTGTGTAAATTTTGCTTATTAACAAATTTTGTCAATACCCTAGGCTTTCCATTTATGATAGGCTACGCCGAAGCGAGGATGAAGTGTAATTAATACGACTGCGTTCGTAATGACAAAATCATATGTCACCTCGACCGTAGCGGAGAAATCTCATCCGATTTTATACTGATTGAGATTTCTCCATTCCGCTACGCTACAGTCGTAAGGAGCGTAGCGACGGCATAGCGAGCAAGCAGGTGCGTCTCGTGCGAGCGTCAATGACATTAATTCTATTTCTTATTGCGCATAGCGCGTTGCTCTCTAAGAAGATCTTGATAGCGCTCTATCTGATCGTCTCTCAAGTCCACCATCTTCTTCGCTGTCGCATACGCTTGAGCGTCGCTTACTACTACTTCCGTCTCTTTGACTTTGACTTTTGTTCCGTCTCCTGTTGCGTCTCTTCTGATGTCTTTCATATACTCGTCTTCCATCTTGAGTAGCGCAACCGTCGTGTCTTTCTTTATCGTCAACTTCAACAATGGATTTGTAGAAGTGCGTCCAAATACTACGAAGTACGTCGACTTCTTTTCTTTGCACTTATACTTTGTGAGAGCATAGTCTCTTAAGCCGTCGAAGTATTTCTTTTGCTCTTTGCTAAGCAATGCGTATGCTTCTTCAAGTGTAAGTCTTGGTGCCTTTTCTGCTTTTGGTTTTGCAGGAGCGGTTACTTTGACTTTTACCTCTTTCTCAACTACCTTTTCCACGACTTTCTCTACAGGTACTTCGACTATCTTCTCTACTGGCACTTCCTTGACGACTTCCTTTTCGACAATTTTCTCTACCTCGACAGGGACTTCTACCTTGACTTCTTTCTCTACTATCTTCTCTACTTCTACCGGTACCTCGACGACTTTTTCCACTATCTTTTCGACAGGCACTTCTTTCTCGATTACCTTTTCGACAACTTGAGATTGCGATTGATTTGCAGAAAGTTCAAGCATCTTTTCCATTAGAGCCGCTATTCGCTCGTCGTTTTTCTCGCTACGTTCCATAAGTTTTTGAATTGCCTCGTCGTTTGCATTGCTTGCAACGACTTCTTTCTCAACTATTCTCTCTGCGGGTTGCTCAGCAAATTTTTGCATCAACTTTTCGTTCTGTTCTATGAGTTTTTGCACAAGTTCGTCATTTGTCGACGCTTGTTGCGGCAGAAGTTGTTGCACTCCAGGTAAGAGCGCCGTGACAGTCTCAGATATCAGTCCTCGCATATCGTCTATGCCCAGACCTTGTTGAACTACGTATCCGCCCTGTGGCATACCTTGCGCCATTCCGCCATTGTTGCCTATTCCCATAAACATCATACGCATATTTTCTTCTTTTTTCTCTTCTTTCTTCTGCTGATATTCCTCAAATATCTCTTCGTAATTCTCCTCTGCCTTGTTACATCTGCTCTTGGCTATAAGCATCATTACAAAACTTACTACCGCCAAGCCCATCAGTACGCACGCTATCGCAGTCCATATCGTCATTGCTACGCCTAAGAACGCTCCTGCATACATTGACGTGTCTAATTTGTCCGCTTTCTTATTATACTTGCGTCTCTTACTGTCGTAACTTGCTGTCTTCGACAAGAATATTATCGTCAATATTATAGATATTACGCCTGCTATCATTTGCCACAGCGGTATCTCTTTGAGTTTCTCCAATATCTCGTCTAACGCTCCGCCATCTCCGCCAGGATTATTTCCGCTTGGGTCGTTTCCGCTTGGATTATTATCGTCGGGATTACTTGGATCGTCTGGCGCGTCGGGATATGCGTTTGGATCGCTTGGGTCAACCATCACTTCGTTGGCGCTTACGCTAAACTCTTTCCACGCCGTCTCATACGTTCCGTCTGCAAACGCATAGTTGGTCTTGTCTTTTATTACCGCCCTTATCTTATAAGTATTGCCAGCCTTCAAGTCACTGAATTTCAGCGGGTTGCCGTCCATATCCGTATACTCATACTCTATTCCTGCCAACTCTTTCTTGTTGATTTGCAAGGACGGCGGCTTGCGCACGTCTGTCCAATTGCCTTCCGAGCCATCTATACTCATTGGCTTTATCTCGTATTCTATGACTGCCACTCCGTCAGTTACGTTGGCTCCGTCCAAGTAGAATCCTGTAACACTGCTCTTGAGACTTATCTCTACTCTATACTGTCCCGCATTCTTTGGCGCTCCGTCCAACGGCGTAGTTCCGTCTTTGTCATAATACACTATGTCAAAGTCGCTCTCGCTCAACGCTCCGCTTATTCGCAATCTCACTGTCTGAGCATTGCCGTTGTATGTCAAAGTATTGCTTACCAACGTTACCTCTACCGCAGTTGCGTTGACGCCCACAGTGAATGGCTGCGAGTATACGTTGTTTGAGTTGAACTCCACGTCATTTTGATATATACTCTTGATTACGGCTTTAGTCACGTAATGCTTTGATACATTCTCCTCGACCTCTATATCCGCCTCGCTCAAAGCATTGCCAACAGGTTGATTTGTCGCAGTATCCCATAGATAATACTCATATTCTACTACTCTCTTGTCATCAACCAAAGTCTGTCTCTGATACTTCTCGCCGTTGACGTCTGTCACTTCCTCAAGTTTCCAATTCAATGCAATTTGCAACTTGACGATTTCCCAATCTTTGCTCCACTCAAAGTCATTGAGACTTCCGCTTGGAGTAAAGTCGTAAGTCGTCTTATCCCCTTGCACAGGCAATATATAGTTGAGCGCATAATTGGGGTCGCTTGTGTCAAAAGCAAAACTTACGGTAGCGGTATCTTTATCCCCAACTTTATTGCCGCTGTTGATTCCGATATACGGCAAGTTGACTACCAAGCCTTTTGGCAAAGTATCTGCGTCTATCTCGCATTTCATATCTGACACTGCCGTGCTAAAAGGTATTTTGCCGTCATACTTCCACTTGACAGCGGATAGATCAAACTTGGCTTTTTCTATCTCCCATATTATTTCATATTCCGTCTTAACTCCTGTAGCAATTTCTTTTAAACTTATTCTCGTCTTGTACGT
>JAIDRT010000045.1 GCA_029061605.1 Clostridia bacterium
TAATGAACTAATTAAAAGAGTTAAAATAAATATTCTTCGAATGTAAGAATTGGAAAACAAACGCAATGAATTGACACAAGATGACTTTATACAAAATATAGAATGTGCATTTAAATCAGCTTTCTATATGCATTTTAGGTATTTGTACAATAATGCAAAGGAATTAAACATTAGTAAGCCTTTCTATATTGCAATTTATTTTTATATTAGAGAGTTTTGTTATTCTTCAATGTTTAGATATAATGCAAATGGGCACTTTAATGTTCCTTATGGTGGAATTTCATATAATAAAAAGTCTTTGAAAAGAAAAATCGAATACTTTTCAAGTAGTGAACTTGTTTCGCATTTGAAAAAAACCACTATGGGCTGTTTAGACTTTGAAGATTTTTTAGAGAAAAAGCCACCCAATGAAAATGATTTTATGTTTCTTGACCCACCATATGATACGGAATTTAGTACATATGCTAATAATGCTTTTGACAAGAAAGACCAAGAAAGATTAGCAAATTATTTGAAGTCAAAATGTGATTGCTATTTTATGTTAGTAATAAAAAAATCCGATTTCATCTTACAATTATATAAAAATGGCGAACTTACAAAAAACGGTAGAAAAATAAGAATAGAAAAATTTGATAAAAAATATTTTGTAAGTTTTCAAAATAGAAACAATAAATGTGCTGAGCATTTAGTGATAACAAATTATTAAAATTAGTGAGGTAGAAATATGGCAATATCAGAAAGTAGTCTTCATCCTTATATTAAAGGTCTAGTAGAAGAAAATGGAAAATTAACTGTCACGGAATTAAACAAGTTATTGCGCGAGATTCTAACGCTAGATACAGACGATTTAACAATTCTATCGGGGCGAAATGACGATAAATTTTCTCAAATAGTCAGGAATGTAGTTGCTCACGCCCCAGAAGGAAAATCTAGCCGAAATGGATATATTATTGATAAAGCTACAAGACCTGCAACGTTTTATGCAAAAGAGAAAAATCTAGAAGAACTTTCTGACGCAATCATTAGTTCGCAAGCAATCCAAGAAAGAAAAGAAAAACGCCGTAGATTTTCAGCAAGGAAAGTCGATTTTAAGACCTTAAATAATGAATATACCGCATTGGGAGATGCTGGCGAAACTTTTGCTTTGGAGTGGGAACGGAATAGATTAAGAGAACTTAATGTTTCTTATAATATATTAGACGAAGTAATACATTTTTCTCATAAATATGGAGACGGAGCTGGTTATGATATTCTTTCTCGCAAAGGTATAGAATATGACTTGCTTTATATTGAAGTTAAAACAACAAAGGGGGGATTAGATACTCCTTTCTATATGTCCGAAAATGAAAAAGCCTTTATTGAGATATATCAAAAAAATACGCAAATATATCGTGTATATAATTATAATCAAGAAACTAATGTTGGTGAAATCGAAATTATTACATATGAAGAATTAATGCAAAATTACGATTTTAATCCAACAACTTACAAAGTAACAAAAAAGAGCAATTAAGTATTCGTTTTAGGTTACGACTGCTCCCCACCGCCAAGAAGTCGCTTTTGGCGAGTAATAGAAAGTGAGGTATTTTGCACCTCACTTTTTCTATCACTCCGCTTTTTTGCGACTTCTTTTTGTAGTTGCAGCCTCAGGATACCGAAATAGTGACGCTCGCTTACGGCTCACTAATCCGTCGCTTTGCTCCTTACGAATCCCTCCGCTTCCGCAAGCGCCCAAATGTTAGTCGCTGGTTTTTTGCATTTACTTGACAATATATTTTTAAAATATTAATATAGTTATGCAATATAAACATTGCAGGTGTAGTTCAATGGTAGAACTACGGCTTCCCAAGCCGTCAGCGCGGGTCCGATTCCCGTCACCTGCTCCAAAAATAAGCAAGACGATTTTTAGTCTTGCTTATTTACTTATTACTTTTTAACTATTCAGTATTTTTGTATTTGATTTGCTTTCCTAAAATATTTATACAAATTTTGGAAAAAGTATAGATTTTTTAGTGACAATATATTAAAATAGATTTAGAGTAAATCGCGCAGGCGCAAAATAAATTATTGCCTGTGAGGAAAAGGAGAAATATATGCAACCTACAATTGGCATAAGACCGATTATTGACGGCAGATGGGGCGGTATTAGGGAGAGTCTTGAAGATCAGACTCGCCGTATGGCTCAATCGGCTAAAAAACTTATTGAAAGCAATCTTTTTTATACTGACGGTACTCCGGTACGCGTCGTAGTATATGACGGAACGATAGGCGGAGGCGCAGAGGCAGCAAAGTGCAAAGAATTTTTTGATACGCAAAACGTAGTGGGCACGTTGAGTGTAACGCCGTGTTGGTGTTATGGCTCTGAGACTATTGACCTTGACCCATCAACTGTCAAGGCGGTATGGGGGCTCAATGCAACGGAGCGCCCCGGCGCGGTATATCTTGCCGCGGCAATGGCGATACACGCGCAAAGAGGACTGCCTGCGTTTGCTATTTACGGCAGAGACGTGCAGGATAAGGACGACGAGAATATCACTCCTGACGTAGCGGAAAAGATTTTGCGTTTTGCAAAAGCCGCAATCGCAGTGGGCAGTATGCGCAATAAAGCGTACGTCGGACTGGGTAGCGTATCTATGGGCATAGGCGGATCTTTTTTGGACGGCAATCTTATGCAAAAGTATTTTGGTATAAGAGCGGAATGGGTGGATATGTCAGAGATAAACCGCCGTATCACTCTTGGCATATACGACAAAAAAGAATATGAAAAAGAACTTGCCTGGATAAAGGCAAATTGCAAAGAGGGCATAGACACCAACGCAAATCCCAAGACGAGAGAAGAAAAGGATAAGCAATGGGAGTTTATTGCAAAAATGACTTTGGCTATCAAGGATATAATGATAGGCAATCCAAAACTCAATGACATAGGCTGGCACGAAGAGGCGCTTGGACGCAATGCGATACTCGGCGGATTCCAAGGACAGCGTATGTGGACGGATTGGCTTCCCAACGCAGATTTCAGCGAATCCATTCTCAACACCTCTTTTGATTGGAACGGAAAGAAAGAGCCTCTCATATTGGCTACTGAAAACGATACGCTCAACGGTATGAGTATGCTCTTTGAAAAACTTTTGAGTTATCAGGCAAGTATATTTGCAGACGTGCGTACTTTCTGGTCGCCTGAAGCAATAAAGCGTGTGACTGGATGGACGCCTACAGGCAGAGCAAAGGACGGATTTATGCACCTTATCAACAGCGGTGCGGCGGCGCTTGACGGCACGGCTATGTCAAAGAACGAAAAGGGCGAAAGCGTAATCAAGCCTTGGTGGGAAATGAACAAGAAGGATATTGACGCTTGTATGTCAAAGACAGATTGGTGCCAAGCCAACCTTGGGTATTTTAGAGGCGGCGGCTTTAGTTCGCACTTCAAGACTGAGGCAGAGATACCTGTTACTATGATGAGAATGAATATGGTAGACGGTCTCGGACCTGTGATACAAATTGCTGAAGGCTATACTGCTGTTGTACCTGATGACGTGCAAAAGACACTTTGGGACAGAACAGACCCAACTTGGCCTAGCACTTGGTTTGCTCCGCGTCTCACAGGCAAAGGCGCATTTAAGGACGTATACAGCGTTATGGCAAATTGGGGCGCAAATCACGGCGCATTCACTTACGGACATATTGGCGCGGATATAATCACGCTTGCTTCTATGTTGAGAATACCTGTCAGTATGCACAACGTTGACGAAGACAAGATTTTCCGTCCGCACGCTTGGACCGCGTTTGGCACGGAAGATAAAGAAGGAGCCGATTACAGGGCTTGCGCAAATTACGGAGCACTATACAAGTAAAACCCAATGACTTCGCTCGAAAAAGCGTACCCAAGCGTGTCATTTGGCTGACTTCTACACGCAAATTTTATTGACGTACATAGAGTACGACTGCAAAATCTGCGCGCAAAATTCAAACCAAAGCACATCGCTTGGGTGTTGACGATTTTATTTTCAATAAAATTACGCTTTTTGAGTTTGTCATCGGGTATTATGAGTTTTCGTAAAATTTAATAGGTTTATTCAATATTAGATTTTAAACTATCTAAAAATCAAAGGCAAGTGATATATACGGCGGTCGTATGATTGCCGTATAAAACAATATAGGAGAACAATATGGACATAAAGACGCTGTCGACTAAAGAACAAGTTTTGTTGGCAATGGACAGGGTATATTCAAATGCTTTGACGACCACGTCGGGCGGAAACATATCTGCAATGGACGAGAGAGGACATATCTTCATTACTCCAAGCAGTATAGACAAGGGAACTTTGACTATAGACGACATTGTCGAAGTGCTTCCCGACGGAACTTGCATAGGCAAGCACGCTCCGTCAATGGAATTGCCTTTTCACTCCAATATCTACAGAGAGTGCAAGGACATAAAGGCAATAGTACACGCCCACGCTCCTGCGGCGGTTGCGTACGCTTGTATGCGAGTTGCTCCCAACCCTTCTTGCGCAAGAGTATATGAAGACAAACTCGGCAAGATTGCAGGCTCAAGATACGCGCTTCCCGGGTCACTTAAACTCGGCGACATTGTAATGCAGGGATTCAAGGACGGATACCGTACTGTGATGATGGACAATCACGGCGCAACGGTTGGCGGAGGAGATATGCAAAAAGCGCTTGCAATGTATGAGACGCTTGACTATCTTTGCCGTTCGCTTTTTCACGCGCAGACGCTTGGCGGAGCAAAGTATATAAAAGATAAGATATCATTAAAAAATACCAAATATTCAGTTGGTAATATAGGCAAAGGCGATATTGCAAAACGAGAAGAACTTACAGCCTTCATCAAGAGAGCCTACAAAGGTCAACTCGTTGGCAGCGGCTGGGGAACTCTTGCGATAAGAGACGGCAGCGGAGTGATTTTCAATGCCGATTGCGACAGCCCGCTTGACTTGTCGGCTGACGATATTGTCAGATATGAAGACGGCAAGGTGTCAGTTGATAAGCCTTGTAAATATCTTGATTTGATTTTGAAAATCTTTGACAAAATTCCTGAGGCGCAAAGCATATTCGTATCAATGCCGTCGGCGGTAATGGGATTTGCTATGGCAAACGTAGAGTTTGACGCAAGACTGATACCTGAGAGTTACATTATGCTCAAAGATGTCAAGAGATTGCCTTATTCGGCTATCGGAGATTACGATTTGATTGCAAATACTTTGACGACGGCTTGTCCAGTGACTGTCATTGACAATGAGTGTATTATTACGATAGGCAAGAATACTACCAAGGCTTTTGATAGGTTGGAAGTGTGCGATTATTCCGCTCGCTCCGTATTACTTGCAAAGTCTGTGGCAAAGATAAATCCAATCGACGAAACGCAAGTCAAGGAGATCGACGACAACTTCAATGGGTGGTAATTTATGGCAAAGAGCGTAAGGGTGCTTGCAATAGATTTGGGGGCAAGTTCCGGCAGGGGAATAATATTTCACCTTGCGGACGGCAAACTGCAACAAAACGTAATACACCGCTTTCCCAACGGCGCAGTGGAACGAGACGGCAGACTCTATTGGAATTTGGATATGCTTTTTACTGAGGTCGTAAAGGCTATTGGGATTGCTTGCAAAGACGGTAAATTA
This sequence comes from Clostridia bacterium, assembly GCA_029061605.1. Taxonomy (GTDB): domain Bacteria; phylum Bacillota; class Clostridia; order Christensenellales; family UBA3700; genus RACS-045. The sequence continues at coordinate 5,643 of JAIDRT010000045.1, forward strand.
GACGGCGTGGGTATAGATACCTGGGGCGTGGACTTTGGGTTCGTAGGCAAAGACGGCAAGGCGATTTGCGACGACTTTCGCAATTATCGCAATCCTGCCAACGCCGCAGTCAGCAATTCTCTTGACGAAAGCGTCAGGAAAAAACTCTTTGAGATCGCAGGTATATCTGACAACGATTTCAACACGACATATCAACTTATTGCGAGAGCAAGGGAGGATTACGATTTTGACGGCGTTGAGCATATGCTTTTTACGCCTCAACTCTTGGGATATATGTTGACGGACGTTGCCGTAAGCGAGCCTACTATATCGTCGACCAGCGGCTTTTACAGACAAAGTATAGGTTTTGACGAGAACTTTTTGAAACAATGTAAAATACCAAAAGATATATTGCCCAAGAGCGTTGACACTTGTTCAGTCATAGGTAATTTAAAGGAAGATATAAAGGAGAAGGTTGATATTGACTATGATTTGCCTGTCATTGCCACGCCGGGACACGATACTGCTTGCGCAGTGCTGGGAGTGCCTTCGCAAGAGGAATATCCGCTATTCTTGAGCAGCGGCACGTGGTCTCTCTTTGGCGCGCTTGAGGATAAGCCTATCGTAAACGACGACGCGTGGAAATATGGCTACACCAACGAACTTGCCTTTGGCGAAAAAGTAAGGCTATTGCGCAATATTATGGGTATGTGGATAATACAGGAGTGCCGTCGACAGTGGATAAGCGAAGGCAAAAATTTAGACTATCCGCAAATCGTTGCGCTTGCAAAAGACAGCCAAGATAAAGGCGCATTTATTGACGTCAACGACTCTTCGTTTGCTTTGCCTTGCAATATGGCTGACAGCGTCAAAGCCTACGTCTTGACAAAACAAGGTATAAAGTTGAACACCATTGGCGAAGTAGCAAGATGCGTATATACATCGCTTGCAAAGGCGTATAAAGATGCGTATGACGGACTTGTCAAATTGACGGGCAGAAAGTACGACAAGTTGTATATCATAGGCGGCGGAGCCAACAATGATTATCTCAATCAAATTATCGCAGATACGTTGGGTATAGAAGTATCTGCCGGTCCGTCGGAGGCAAGCGCACTTGGCAACGCAATAGGACAATTCGTCGGCTTGGGCGCAATAAAGCCAAGTCAAATCAAAAATATCATTATGGCAAACTGTGACGTGAAAGTTTTTTTGCCAAAAAAATGAAAAACAGATATCAGGATTTAAAGACGGCCAAGCAGGTCGTCTTTTTTAGATTGGGTATTGCAATTGGTATTTTTATATGTTATAATTAAGATAACCAAAGGAAATAGTTGTAAAATTAATTTGGCGTTTTGAATCAAAGTATAAGGGGGAGTTAGCAATGAAAAAGAAATCAATATTTTTAATTTCGATATTACTTGTAATTTGCGTATTTGCATTTTCCTTTGCAGGGTGTTATGATAATAAGAATACGATAAAATTGATTCGAGTATATCAATTGCCGGATTCTAATATTGTCTTTGAAATAGAGAGTGTCCTGGCAATCGATTGGTTGGAGTATACGGTGGATGACGGCAATACTTGGCAGAAAGCAGAGCATAGAAGTATTTTTGGAAATTATTATTATTGCGAAATTTCAGAGGCGGATTACGGAAAAGAATTTAAAATTGCTGTGAGAAACGGTTTTAGAGAAAAAACTAAATCTAATACGATAAGTTACGTAGTAAAGGCTCCAGTTGATTTTTGGGAAGGTAATCTTTGTGGCGTTTGGAACGAAACTGTAAGGATATATAAAGACGAGTACCGCTTTGTTTTTGAAGACGGCACAATTCAATTAAAAAAATATTATTCACAGCAAAACGATGTTGCAGTACTCAACGACGTTGAGCAAAAAGACAAACTCAATTTTGAATATAAGTTGCTTGAAAATTTTAGCGCAGTAGAGCAAAAAGCGGATAAATTGAAAGACTTGGATTTTTTAAGGGATTTATTTCCCAACGAAGATGAATATTTGCAGGCACTGGAATTGGTTGCGGTCTGGGATTCATATATTGAGCAGTTGGACGAACTATATGATATGGAGGGGTGGAACGATTACGATTACTCTAAAGGTATATTGGAAGAAGAATATTCAGATCATACAGTAGCGCGTTTTAGTGCAGGGGATGATGGCATAGTTTTGTCAGGAAAACAAGTCTTTTTGTTGGTGAGAATTAAAGAAAGCAGTTCTACGTTAAGGTCAGAGACATTTCTGATAATCGTACCATTGCAGTAGACGACTTTCATAAATATTAAGAGCCCTTCGATAAGCGAAAGGCTCTTTAATTTTATAGACGTATTATTTTGTGCCAAATAGTCTGTCTCCGGCATCGCCGAGACCGGGTACGATATATCCGTTTTCGTTGAGACCTCTGTCAAGAGTGGAGACGAAAACAGGCACGTCGGGATGGGCGAGAGCAACCTTTTCCACTCCCTGTGGAGCGGCGATAATAGACATAAGTCTAATCTTCTTGCAACCTCTTCTCTTAAGTGCGTCAAGAGCGTCGACGGCAGAGCCGCCTGTCGCAAGCATTGGGTCGACGAGGAAGACAGTCTTGTCTTCTATGCCCTCTGGGAGTTTGCAATAATACTCTTGCGGCATAAGGGTTTCTTCGTCGCGATACATACCGATATGTCCCACCTTTGCTGTAGGGAAGACTTTATGCACGCCATTGACCATACCAAGTCCCGCTCTCAATATGGGCACTATAGCCACGCTTTCGTCAGGGACTTTGTATTGAGTGGTGACTTCTAGAGGAGTTTCTACCTGCACCGGAATCAAATCCACGTCTTTCATACTTTCGTACGTCATAATCATAGTTATTTCTTCAATAAGTTCTCTGAATTCTTTCATTGAAGTATTTTTGTCGCGCAGTATTGCGATTTTGTGCTTGATAAGCGCGTGATCAAAAATAAATACGTTGTCAAATTTTTTCATTATTTCCTCCTTAGGATACCAGATTGTCGTCTTGAATATCGTTTTGTATTTTTTCTCCGTCAGTTTCAGTCGAAGTCTCTTGAATAATTTGTTCTTGAGAACTTACCGTGGCGTCTGCAGTGATTTCTGCGACGTCTTCTTTTGCAAGTTCTTGCTTTTCTTCGTTATTTGCTGTTTTGTCTTTTATCTTGATATTGACGAGCAAGTTGACGAGAATACCGAGTATAAGCGCGCAAGCCACTTCCGTAACTGTTATTGAGCCGAAGTTGAGCGTCATACCGCCTACGCCTGCAATGAGTATGACTGACACGACGAAGAGGTTTTTGTTGTCGCCGAGGTCAACGCCTTGGATCATCTTAAGACCTGATACCGCAATAAAGCCGTAAAGCGCTACGCACACGCCGCCCATTACGCAAGATGGGATAGTGGATAAGAAGGTGACGAATGGAGCAATAAAAGAGAAGAGTATCGCCAATATTGCCGTAGTCAAGATTGTCACTACTGAAGCGTTGCCCGATATTGCCACGCAGCCCACCGATTCACCGTAAGTCGTGTTTGGACAACCGCCGAATATCGCGCCTGCCATAGATCCGACGCCGTCGCCAAGCAGCGTTCTTGTGAGACCAGGATCTTTTAATAAGTCATATTCTATAATACTTGATATATTCTTGTGATCGGCGATATGCTCGGCAAATACTACGAAAGCCACAGGAATATACGCCACTGCAATCGTGCCTATATAAGAGCCTATAGAGCCTACGCTACCCGCGTCCAAACCGCCTTTAAAAATTGGCAAAAAGGCAAACTCGGGATACCACTGCATATCTTGGAAAAGAGAAAAGTTGATGATTTGCAAAGCCTCGGTATGCGTTGCGTGGCCTATGCCTGTAAATATTGCGGCTACTAAATAGCCTGATAAAATACCTATGACAAACGGTATCATTTTCATAAGTTTTTTTCCGTATACGGAGCATATTATTGTCACGGCAAGAGTAATAAGTCCGCACAGAAAAGCGACATACGGAGAGCATACCATTTGTTGCGTAGTCACCTCTTCAAGTACGGCGCTACCGTCCACTACTTTTGCAATGAGTTCAGTGACGTTCTTAGTGACGTTGCCTTTAAAAAGATCGCCGATAGCGTTGCCTGCAAGTGAAAGTCCTATGATTGCGACCGTAGGTCCTATTACGACGGCAGGCATAATTTTATCCACCCATTTTACGCCTGCAAACTTGACGACTATTGCAATAATCACGTATACCAGACCTGCAAATATTGCGCCTATGATTAGTCCGAGATACCCAAGCGACGCTGACACGCCTCCTGCGAATGCGGCGCCCATAGAGCCTAAAAAGGCAAAAGAACTGCCCAAGAAGACTGGGCTTTTGAATTTGGTAAATAGCAGATAGACTATCGTGCCTACGCCTGCGCCAAACAATGCCGCAGAGGGCGACATCCCGTTGCCGATTATCATTGGCACTGCGATCGTTGCCGCCAATATGGCAAGCAGTTGTTGAAGCGAGAAAAGTATTAGTTGACCCGCTTTGGGTCTGTCTTTGACGCCGTAAATCATTTTCATTGAAATTATCCTCTCTTGTATTTTGACAACTTGCGTTGTATTTTTCTTTTGGAATTTTATGCGTTTGATAACAAAGAGAGTACTCTGAGTAAACACGGTAAATTCTTTAATAATAATTTTACCATATCTTATCGCGCATTGCAACAAAGTTAAAAAGTTTTGTAAATAAAAAGGTGAAGTCATTGAGATTGATTTTGTTGATTTTTAAGGCATTGCATTTTATAATAATAAAAAACGCAAAGGAAGATAAAATGGACGGTAAACTTGAAAATATGAAGATTTATCTTTTGGATAGAAATCTTGCAATGACTGAGAGTTGGACAGAGTATTTTAAAGATATGCCCAACTTTGAAATCGTTTGTGATGATTTTGCGCATTTTATGGAGCATAATCAAGTGGATTGCGTAGTTTCGCCAGCAAATTCTTTTGGACTTATGGACGGCGGTTACGATTTGGCAATAACAAAGTGGTTTGGAGTAAATTTGCCAAGAAAAGTTCAGCAGTACATTTTAAGTAACTTTTACGGCGAACAGCCTGTCGGCACGAGTATCATAATCGACACGGATAAAGACGGCGTAAAACTCATACATACTCCCACTATGAGAAGTCCCAGTAGAATACGCGACCCATTGGTGATTTATCAATGTATGCGCACTTGTCTTATGACGGCGCTCTCCAACGGTATCAACAGCATTGTAATTCCCGCTTTCGGCGGAGCCGCCGGAGAAGTGGAGTACGGCGTAATTGCAAATATGATGTATCGCGCGTATAAGCAACTTTTAGATCCGCCGTATTACCTCAACTGGGCATACGTCAATTCGTCGTCGTTTAGATATTAAATTCATATATATTGATACGTTAGATTATGTACGGCATAATTACACTTGAGACGTGGATATATCCTTCTTTAGTCAAGTGAAGTCCGTCGACGGAATATTCTTTCTTGAGATTGCCGTTTTGGTCTTTAAGAAATGGATTTACGTCAATATATACGCAATTGCAGTCGTTGCACAAATTTTTCAGAAGTACGTTAAGTTCGTCTATGACGATATTTGTACGGTTTCCAGTCTTGCTAAAGAAAGTAGGTTTTCTTACGGCATTTACAGGGTAGACGGATTGAATAAATATTTTGCAATCTGGCAACGCAACTTGTATCTTTTGAATTATCATATGTATAGTATTTGCAATCTCTTTAGGCGGTATATTTTTTCCTATATCGTTGGTGCCGCCCAGAAAAATTATCTTGGTTGGCGCAATATCAAGCACGTTGGATTGAAGACGGTTGAGCATATCTTTAGTAGTGTCTCCAGATATACCTCTGTTGCAAAGATTTAAATGGGGAAAGTATTCTTCAAGATCGTACATTTCCGTGATAGAATCTCCAAAGAAGACAGTTTTACCGCGAGTGGCGTTGACGCCTGCGCTTGCATACGTCGTTGCTTTTTTGTCTTTATTGCCGAGAAAGGTTACGCCTTGCACTCCGTAGATTGCAAAATAAGACGCCGTCAGCGTGATACATATTATTGCTATTGCGCTTACGGTAGCAATTACGGAATTTCGTATTTTTTTGTCATAAGGTATCATATTCTGCAACTCCTTATTTTATCATACGTAAATTTTCCGTTGTTGAACAACGCATCATACTTTATTTTATATGTTTTTGCAATTTAAGTAAATAGGGTAAGTTAAAAAAAATATATATTTACAAAAATTATACAAAATTTATTAATTTGCTTTTGCAATGTAGACGGTATATGATATTATATTGATAGATAATTATATTTTGGCTTTAGAGAGGTAAATATGGCAAAATTATATCTTGTCGGCACGCCTATAGGCAATCTTTCCGACATAACTTTGAGAGCGCTTGAGACGCTTAAATCAGTTGATGCCATAGCGTGCGAAGATACTCGCCACTCTCTCAAATTGCTCAATTATTATGATATAAAGAAGCCGCTTTTTGCCTGTCACAAGTTCAATGAAAAGCAGAGTGTAGACAAGATATATTCAATGCTTGAAGAGGGCAAAGACGTTGCGCTCATCACTGACGCCGGTATGCCTTGCATATCTGACCCGGGCGCGGTCGTAGTCAACGGACTTTTGGAAAGAGGCGTAGATATAAGCGTGATCCCCGGCGCTACGGCGCTCACCAGCGCAATGGCGCTTTCAGGCATATGTCAGTCTACGTTTACTTTTATCGGCTTTTTGCCTGCAAAGAACAAAGACAGAGATGCGCTGTTATTACCATTTAAAAACGTAAGGACGTCTTTGGTATTTTATTCTTCACCATACGATATCAACAAGGATATCGAATATTTGCACGGCGTTTTGGGCGACAGAAAGTTGCATATCGTCAGAGAGATTACTAAGATTCACGAGGAGCATATCGTCACTAATTTGGTGGAAGGAATTCAGGAGTCTCCAAAGGGAGAATACGTTCTTATCGTAGAATGCGGGCAACAGGAAGAGAGCGCTCCGCAAGGCAGTATTGAGGAACAACTCGACGAATTACTTAAAAGCGGCGTTGATAAAAAGAGCGCAATCAAGCAAGTTGCAAAAGCAAATGGCTTGAACAAAGACGAAGTATACAAAATCGCAATAAGTAAGTGATTTATTTTAAATACGTTTTAATGATAAGTAAGAATTTGCAGTTGAGAATAGCCAAAAATAACACAATTTTATTTATAAAATCGCGGAGCGTCTAAATAGCGTAATTTGGTTTGAATTTTGCGTGGCGTCGAGGTCAAGGCGTACTGTATGTACGTCGACGGAGCGTCACGTGAAAGACAAGCGAATGGCGCATTTAGATGTGTTATTTTTGGTTATGCTCGACTGCGCACAAACAAGTGTTGACTTTTGAACGGCTGTCGTGTATAATATAATATTAGAGGAAAATATGATAGAAAAAAGTCAATATAGAAGCGCGATAAGGTCTAAGAAGTTTATTAAAAACGCTTTTTCTGAGTTGTTGCAAAAAAAAGATTTAGAGAAAATTACTGTCACAGAGATAGTCAAGTTGTCGGGGCTCAACAGAGGTACGTTCTATGCGCACTACAACAATATCACTGACGTACTTGAGGAAATAGAGAAGGAAGTGACAGATAAGATACTCTCGCTCTTTTCAGCATACAAAGACAGTATCATAGAAAATCCCACTCCGTTTTTAAAGGAGATTGCAGACTTTTTGCAAAGGGATTATGAGTTTTACAAACGATTGATTTGCGCAAAGATGGGAGAGAACTTTATAGACAAACTCAAAGAGTTTTTCGTCGCGACGGTGATGGAAGAGATCAAGACGGACGAAGTTGAAGACAAAGCAAAATTTTTGCTCATCGTCAGGTTTTATACCAACGGATTTGCCAATATGTACGTAGACGTTTTTAAGGGAAAACTCGACGTCACGTTGGATAAACTCACTGGTATGATGGGTGAAATTATTGCAGTTGGCATAGGTGAATTTAAGATAATACCGCAATAAGAACAAATATCTAGTAGATAATAGATATTTAACAATATCAAAAAATATAATTAACTGACAGGATAAGTCAAATATCTAAAAGCCGTATGGCTATAAAGGAGCAACTATGAATTACAATGCAAAAGAATACGGAATTGTCGCAGGCGAGGACATAAGCCATACGCTTCAAAAGGCGCTTTGCGAACTGGAGAACGTAGAAGGGGAAAAGACTCTTACGCTTGAAAAGGGAGAGTATCACCTTTATTCCAACAAAGTGTGCGTCAAAGATCTTTTTATCACCAACACGGTGGGAGACAAGCAGTGGCGCAGAGGTACAGTGCCTCACCGCAACAACATTGGCATCTGGATAGAAAATCAAAATGACTTGACGATAGACGGCAACGGTTGCGTATTCGTTATGCACGGCAAGATGACGAATATCGCAATCGTCAACAGCAAAAACGTGACGCTTAAAAACTTCTCAATCAGGGTCGACAATCCAGATATGCACGAGTTTAAAGTCGTTGAAGTTGGCAAAACTCACGTCGATTTTGAGATAGACAAAGAATCAAGATATCACAAATTCCATAGCAGATATTACTTCGTTGGCGAGGATTACCGCTCAAGATTTAATAAGTCCTGTTTGGGTTGGTGGTTTGGATATATTCCTCACGATAACGAAAATACCATTATTAGAAAGGCTCATCCGCTCAGAGGCGCGTATATGATAAAAGAACTTGAGCCGCACAAGTTTAGAGCAAAGTATTTGCAAACGTTGAGGTTTAAAGTAGGCGATAGATATTACGTTTATGACGAGTTGAGAAAATACAACGGAATCTTTGTGGAAATGAGTGACAACGTTGCGCTTGAGGGAGTAAATCAGCATTTCAATTACGGACTGGCTTACGTTGCGCAAAATTCAAGTAATTTGCAGATAAACGGCTGCAAGTTTGTTCCGCACGCAGAAAGCGCAAAACTTATGATTTCGGCGGCAGACTTTGTTCATATTTGTATGTGTCGCGGACAGGTCGTCATAAAAGACAGTGAATTCGTAGGCGCAGGCGACGATACGCTCAACGTACACGGCATTCACTTCAAGATCAAAAAAATCATAGGGGACAAGATAGAAGTTAGATTTTGTCATCATCAGGCGCACGGCTTCAATCCTTTGCGCGTTGGCGACGAGATTGCATTTGTTGACATTCCGTCTATGCTTGAGCACGGCAGAGCAAATATCTTGGCATCCGAACTTGTCAACGAAACTACTATAAGGCTTCAACTTGACGACGTATCTCAAGCAATAGTAGGAGATGCGATTGAAGACAAGTCCGCTACTCCTGACGTAGACTTTTCTCACAACTTTATGACGAGAATTATCACGAGAGGCGTGCTTATGACGAGCGGCGGCAAGGTCAAGATCACCAACAATAATTTTGACAATACTTCTATGCATTCGATACTTATTTCTGACGACGCAAAATCTTGGTATGAGAGCGGTCCTGTCAACGACGTGGAGATTGCTCGCAATAGATTTGGCAGAGTGATAGGCTATACTGTGCAGGTTATGCCGGAAAATACCGTTCACAAAGGAGCGGTGCACAAGAATATCTATATTCACGACAACGTTATTGACAACGTGGACAAGGGATGGTATTTCAAGTCGGCAGACAACGTCGTACTTGAGAACAATACTTCAGATAAGCCTATGGATATGAAAGTCATCAACGCTGACGTAACGCAAAAGTAATCGCAGACCTTTGATATGGTACTTTTTGAGAGTTGCAGTGTCGGCAAAATAAAACTAAAAAATAGGCTCATCCGCTCCGCAACACACGACGGTTTGGCGGACGAAGACGGCGGTCCTAGCGAAGAACTTATACGCAAGTATGCCTTTTTAGCAAAAAATGAGGTCGGCTGTATTATTGCCGGATATGCAATCGTAAGCCCAGAGGGCGCCTCGTCTTATCCTAGGTGTCTTGCGTTTTACGGAGACAGCGTCGCGGAGAAGTACAAACGCCTTACTGACGCCGTACACCAATACGGTACGCCTATAATTGCTCAACTTGCTCATTGCGGACGGCAAACGTCAAGCAAGGTGATTGGTACTAAAAAGATTGCACCCAGCGCAAAAAGACATCTCTTTTATCCAGACAAAGCCAAGGCAATGACGGTTGAAGATATTTTGTGCGTAGAAGACGCTTTTGTTGAAGCAATAGTTAGGGCAAAAGAATACGGCTTTGACGGCGCTCAAATACACTTGGCGCACGGCTATTTGCTTCACGATTTTATATCCGCCAACGGAAACAAGCGCAAGGACGAATACGGTAAAGATATTTTTGGAAGGTGCCGTATCGTCAAAGAGATATTGCAAAAGGCGAGAAGCAAAGTTGGAGATTTTCCTATCTGGGTAAAACTGTCTGCAACGGACAAGCGTAAGAGAGGTATGCGTTTACCCTATGCGATAGAGATATGCAAGTTGCTCAAAGAATACAGAGTAGACGCAATTGAAGTTTCTTGCGGCAGCGTGCAGGACGGAATGAACACTATGCGTTCCAAGCGTATGCCTATGGACGCCGTATTCAAATACAGAGAGCCTGTCGCAAGTATGCCTAAGCCGCTCAATAAATTTTGTCTTGCCTGCGCAAAACTTATCAATCCGCTTATTCCGCAGCCAAAGCCGTTGACTATGTTCAATTATGACTTGGCAATGGCTATAAAAAATCAGGTAGATATTGATTTGATTTTGGTTGGCGGAGTAGCAAAACTTGACGATATGCAAATGGCAGTCGACAGTGGAATTAGCGCGGTGTCAATGTGCCGTCCTTTTATCTGCGAGCCAAATTTTGCAAAAAAACTTAGTGAAGGCAAATCTACGCAAAGTCAGTGTGTGATGTGTAACTATTGCGGACTTGTGATAGAGAAAGAGCCGACCAAGTGTCTGCTTGGCAAAATCAGAAAAAATAAAACAAGTTAGCATAAAAAAGGGGGTATATAATGGCGGTTGAGCACGTTGTAAACAAATTAAGCAAAAAATACGATAATACGTGGGGGAATAGGATAAAGACGGTTATAATCGGTACGATCCCTGGACAAGAGTCATTATGTGGCGACTTTTATTATTTAAGCAAGAGTAACTCGTTCTGGAAAATAATGGATGAGATTATTAAGCCCAATCCATCATTTAAAGACCTTTTGAATAAAAAGCAGTATAATGAAATATTAGATATTTTAAAGGATAACGGTATTGCTCTTTTTGATGTTTTATCAGAATGTTATATGGACGGCTCTTTAAACAAGACAATTACCAACGAAGTAAAGAACGATAATCTAGAAAAGTTCTTAAATGATAATCCTGATGTAAAAGTAGTATTCAATGGCAAAGATGCAAAAGAATTTTATGATAAACTGTTTAGGAATGAGTATGTTGTATACAACTCATCTAATAGTTGTAGCAAAATTATAGAAGATAAAATTAAAGGCAATGTAAAAACAGGCATCAGCAATTGGAACATAATTTTATAAGTTTTGCAAATGCAATATCAAGGTAAAACAAAATACGGATAGATAAAAGCACTATCTGTATTTTTTTATATCCTAGGCGTCGTTATTTTCTATATTGGCTTGACTTTATTTAATAAAATATATAAAATTAAAATATAATACTATAATTTTATGAGGTTTTATGAAAAGCGATATTGAGATAGCAAACAGCGTCAAACTTTTACCCATAACAGAAGTGGCAAAAAAACTCGATATTCAAGACGACGATTTAGAACTTTATGGCAAATATAAAGCCAAGATTTCTCAAAAGCCGTCGCCTAAGACAAAAAATCTCGTGCTTGTGACGGCTATCAATCCCACGGCGTTTGGCGAAGGTAAGACTACGACGTCAATAGGGCTTGCCGACGGAATGAGCAAGTTGGGCAAAAAGGTTTGCTTAGCATTGAGAGAGCCGTCGCTTGGACCTGTCTTTGGCATCAAGGGCGGAGCCACCGGCGGGGGTATGGCGCAGATTGCTCCTATGGAAGATATCAACTTGCATTTTACAGGAGATATGCACGCAATCACTACCGCCAACAATCTCATATCTGCCATTCTTGACAATCATCTTATGCAGGGCAACGAACTTGATATTGACTTAGACAATATAATATGGAAGCGCTGTATGGATATGAACGACAGGGCTTTGAGATATATCGAAGTCGGACAGGGAGGCGCTAAGAACGGCATACCAAGAAAAGACGGATTCAATATCACTGCGGCTTCGGAGATAATGGCGATACTTTGTCTTGCCAAGGATATGGCAGATCTCAAAGTAAGACTTGGCAGTATCATAGTTGCATACGATAAAAAGGGCAACGCCGTCACCGCAAAGGATTTGGGCGTCGTAGATGCGGCGGCTATTGTGCTTAAAGATGCGTTGAAGCCCAATCTCGTGCAGACGCTTGAGGGAACTCCGGCAATAGTACACGGCGGTCCGTTTGCAAATATTGCTCACGGTTGCAATACGATAATTGCAACAAAACTTGCTATGAGCGTGGCTGATTACGTAATTACCGAAGCAGGATTCGGCGCAGATCTCGGCGCGGAAAAGTTTTTGGATATCAAGTGCAGAGTTGCCGGAATTGAGCCAAAGGCGGTTGTGCTGGTGGCTACGGTGAGAGCGCTGAAGTACAATGGCGGTATCAAGAAAGAAGACGTGGCTAAAGAAGACTTGCTAGCGCTCAAGAAAGGTATGCCCAATCTTGTGGGACATATACAAAATCTTCGCGACGTATACGGCGCAAACGTCGTCGTCGCAGTCAACAGGTTTATTACCGATACCGACGAAGAAATCAAAATGATAGAAGACGCCTGCAAGGAGCAAGGCGCGGTATGCGCTCTGTGCGAATGTTGGGCAAAGGGCGGCGAAGGCTCTATTGAACTTGCCAAAGCAGTGCTTGAAGCAATGGATAAGCCGTCAAAACTCAAGTATTCCTATGATCTTGATATGAGCGTTGAGGACAAAATATTCGCCGTGGCAAGCAAGGTGTATGGCGCAAGCGCAGTTGAGTACAGCGATAAAGCAAAGGAGAGCATTGCTAAGATAAACAAACTTGGCAAAGATAACTTGCCTATATGCATAGCCAAGACGCAGTATTCCTTCTCTGACGATATGACCAAACTTGGCAGACCAACAGGCTTTACTATGACGGTGCGCGACGTGGAGATAAGAGGCGGAGCAGGATTTTTGGTAGTGGTATGCGGCAGTATTATGCTTATGCCGGGACTTGGCAAAAAGCCCAGCGCTTTGGGTATGACGATTGACGCCGATACCAACGAGATAAAAGGACTGTTCTAGTCTAAACTCAATAAAATAATATCGACAATAAATAAAACAAGGATAGATATGGAAGAAATCAAGTCAACGAATTTTATCGAAGAATTTATCAATGAGGATCTAGCGGAAGGCAAGGCAAAGGAAATTATCACGCGTTTTCCGCCTGAGCCTAACGGATATTTGCATATTGGACACGCAAAGTCGCTTTGCATCAACTTTGGTATGAAAGAAAAGTATCACGGCAAGTGCAACTTGCGTTATGACGACACCAATCCCAGCAAAGAGGATATTGAGTACGTCAATTCTATCAAAGAAGACATCAAATGGTTGGGCTTTGAGTGGGATGAGGAGTTGTACGCGTCGGACTATTTTGACAGAATGTACGAGTGCGCCGTCGGGCTTATCAAAAAGGGATTGGCGTACGTCTGCGACTATACTGCAGAGCAGATCAAGGCTACAAGAGGCACCTTGACCCAACCTGGCGAGGAAAGTCCTTGGAGAGGCAGAAGCGTTGAAGAGAATCTCCGTCTTTTTGAGGAGATGAAAGACGGTAAATACGCTGACGGAACAAAGGTGTTGCGCGCAAAAATAGATATGGCAAGTCCCAACATCAATATGCGCGACCCTGTAATTTACAGAGTATTGAGAGCAACTCACCACCGCACCGGAGATAAATGGTGTATATATCCTATGTACGATTTTGCGCATCCGCTTGAAGACGCTTTTGAGGGTATCACGCACAGTATTTGCACTCTTGAATTTGAAGATCATAGACCGCTTTACGATTGGGTAAAGATAAATTGCGGTTTTGGCGAATTGCCCAGACAAATTGAATTTGCAAGACTTGGTATGACAAGGACTATTATGTCCAAGAGATATCTCAAAAAACTCGTTGACGAAGGTAAGGTAAGCGGTTGGTCTGATCCAAGAATGCCCACGCTTTCGGGAATGAGAGAGAGAGGATATCCGCCAGAGGCTATAAGAAGATTTTGTCAGGAGATAGGCGTATCTAAGAGCCAAAGCGAAGTTGACGTGTTGATGCTTGAGCACTTCGTAAGAGATTATCTTAATATCAATGCTGACAGAATGATGGTAGTCAAAGACCCTATCAAACTTATCGTGGCCAATGCGACGGCAGACGAAGAATATCAGATAGAAAACAATCCCAATGCGGAAGACAAGTCTACGCACAAAGTGACTTTCAGTAGAGAACTCTATATTGACAGAGACGATTTTGCTCCTGTTCCGCCTCCAAAATACAAGAGACTTGTGCCCGGCGGTAAGGTAAGGCTTAAGGGAAGTTATATTCTCGAATACGTATCTCACGAGTGCGATAAGGACGGCAACGTCGTCAGCGTAACTTGCAATTATATTCACGATTCCATCAGCGGCGGAGTCAACGCCGGTATAAAGGTCAAGGGCGTAATTCAGTGGGTAAACGCAAAAGATTGCATAGATCTCACACTTCACGAATATGATTATTTGTTGCTTGACGGCGACGGCGATTTCAACGACAGACTTACGCCCAACAGTCATACCGCATACCCCAACGCCAAGGGAGAGAGTTTCCTCGCCACTGTGAAAGAGTATGACAGATTTCAGTTTATGCGTATGGGATACTTCAGCGCGGTAAAGGGATACGGCAAGGACGGCAAGTATGAGTTTAATCAAATCACCGGATTGAAGGACAGTTATGGCAAATAAACTATTTAACAGACCTAAGAATATCAAAGAAGTACGCTATGTTGATTGCTCGATATCCAAGCACAACGACGCTAGCGGTACGCAATATCTTCTCTTTGACCCAAAGAATATCACGTCGTTTGAATGCTTCAAAGGTATGGCGGGAGAGAAACTCGCGTATATCAAAGAGCGTCTCGTATGTATGTGGGGCAACGAAGAGATTGAAGAGTACGTCCTCGTCGACGAAGCGCAAAAGGATATGTTTGCAAGTCTTTGCAACGAGCAGGTTGCGCTTGACAATAAACAGGATTTTGTCAAAGCAAAGGTCGACGACGTGATAATAGAATACTCTCACAAAGCGGGAATGTTTTCGCGGTTTCATTACAACGTCTGGTTTGAATATGCAGGCACGTATTATTATCTTTATATCAAGACTTGCGACGGAACAAAGTTCAAGGCTTTGATGGAAGAATTTTTGACTTATAAAAAGATTATTTAAGGTGGCATTATGAATGAATTAGGTTTACTAGATACACAAATGGCAATCAAAGATTGCAAAGATACCTTTATAGCGGATCTCTCCAAGGAATTGGACTTGAGCAGAGTTTCCGCTCCGCTTTTTGTGTTGCAGGAGAGCGGTTTTAATGACAATCTCAACGGAGTTGAGCGTCCCGTCTCGTTTGATATCAAAGAGAGCGGCAAGATTGCAGAGGTAGTACATTCGCTTGCAAAGTGGAAGAGATTTGCTCTCAAAAAATACGGCTTTGAAATGCACAAGGGACTTTATACGGATATGAATGCCATTCGCCGCGACGAAATTGTCGACAATATTCATTCTATCTACGTTGACCAATGGGATTGGGAGAAGGTTATATCGGCAGAAGATCGCAACCTTGATTATCTTAAAGACACCGTAAGAAGTATATATAAAGTTATCAAATCCACTTGCGAAAGCGTAAGGGAAAAATACCAACTTGAGAAATATAATATGCCAAGTGAAATATCTTTCGTTACGACGCAAGAACTTGAAGATATGTATCCCAATCTCACTCCGCAGGAGAGAGAAAACGCCGTTGCAAAAAAATACGGCGCTGTATTCATTATGCAGATAGGCGGATTGCTCAAGAGCGGTAAAAAGCACGACGGCAGAGCGCCAGATTATGACGATTGGTCGCTCAACGGAGATATCTTCGTAGACTATCCTGTCATAGGCAGGGGATTGGAACTCTCTTCTATGGGCATAAGAGTGGACAGGGCTTCGCTTCTTGATCAACTTGCAAAGGAAAACGCTATGGACAGATTGGAACTTCCATTCCACACGGCGCTTGCCAACGGCAAATTGCCGTTGTCTATCGGAGGCGGAATTGGACAGTCGCGTCTTTGTATGTTTATGCTTGGTAAGAGACATATTGGCGAAGTTCAACCGTCTGTCTGGAGCGACAGAGAGATAGAAAATTGCAAGAAGCAAGGCATTACGTTGCTATAATAAATGAGCGGTGATACTCACAAAAGTAAAAGGGATTTATGAATTATCTGTTCTTTGATATCGAATGCGCGAATTGTTTCGGCGGGCACGGAAAAATATGCTCGCTTGGATACGTGCTTGCCGACGAAAGGCTTAATATACTGGAACAAAAAGATATTCTTGTCAATCCTAAGAGCAAATTCCATACTTCGCGAGGAGATGGCGAGGGAATAGAACTTGGATACGACAAAAGCGAATTTCTCAAATCGCCCGATTTTAAGGCGACGTATCCCACGTTTAAAAAGTTGCTGGAAGATCCCGACGTCATTATCTTTGGTCATTCTGTCAACAACGATATCAATTTTTTAATTTCCGAATGCAATAGATACGAGATGCCGTACTTCACTTTCAACGCTTTTGACACTCAAATTCTGCACCGTCATTTTATGCCAGATAGTAGCGAAAACGGACTGGGAAAGATATGCGAAGCCTTTGGAATATCAACGGAGAATCTGCATCGCAGCGATTACGACGCTTATCTCACTTTGCAGGTCGCAAAGAAGATGTGTGAGATAAAAGGAGTGGATATCCAAGAACTTTTGCACGAATGTCCCAACGCATATTATTCTGTGGAAAACGGCAACGTAAAAAATAATTATGCGACGGTATCTTATACCAAGAAGTTGTCGGGATATGCCAGATTTGTCAAGCCTGATCCAAAACTTCTAAAACACAGTAAATTGATGGACAAGCATTTTTGTTTTTCCACTGAGTTTGAAAAAGATAGATTTAAGCAAGCGCTTTTTCTTGTCAACACAATAAGACGAAAGGGAGGAGTATACTCTCAAAAAATATCAAAACTCGATTACTTCCTGCCTTTTGGAGAAAACTGTTTGCGTACCAAAAACGTAATGGGCATAGCCGACGGACATATCGCAATAGTGACGGAAGAGCAGTTGTTGGACATATTGGAAATTGATAAAAATCTTTATGAAGAAGTCAAGGCTTGGAGTATGGGTAAGATAAGAAATTATGGACTTCCCAAACCTAAGAAGCCCTCTAAGTCTTCCCGCGAAACGACAGATAATAAAACAAAAAAAGACTAGGTAAACAATGCAACAACTACCGCAAGAATTTTTGTCAAGAATGAAGAATATGTTGGGCGACGAGTACGACGTATTTTTGAAAAGTTATGACAAGAATAAAATTCAGGGCTTGAGAATTAATACTCTCAAATGCGACGGCAAAGCCGTATTTGACGAATTCCAATTGCGCGCCGTTCCTTGGTGCGACAGCGGATATTATTTTGACGCTGACGACAGACCAGGCAAGAGCGTATTACACGAGGGCGGAGCATTTTATATTCAAGAGCCGAGCGCTATGGCTGTGGTGGAGAGTATGGGAGTTCAAAGAGGAGACGCCGTGCTTGATCTATGCGCTGCGCCAGGCGGTAAGAGCAGTCAGATAGCCTGCAAATTGCAAGGAGACGGATTGCTCATATCAAATGAAATCATACCGTCAAGGGCAAAAATTCTGTCGCAGAATATAGAGAGAATGGGCGTAAGAAATTGCGTTGTTTTGAGCCAAAGTCCAGACGCGCTTTCAGTGAGATTGAGGGGAGTATTTGATAAAATTTTGGTAGATGCGCCTTGCTCCGGCGAGGGTATGTTTAGAAAGAATCCATTGGCTGTCGACGAGTGGTCGCCTGAGAACGTAGAAAATTGCAAAGTAAGACAACTTGATATACTTGATAAGGCTGTCAAAATGCTCAAATCCGACGGAGTTATAGTATATTCCACTTGTACTTTTTCCAAGCAAGAAAACGAAGAAGTCATTGACGAGTTTTTGCAAAACAACGAGGACTTTGAAGTAGCAAAAAGCAACTTTGAGTTTTGTCAGGGATATACTTTGGATAATGGAAAATTCAATGCTCAACTTGTCAAAACCAATAGGATATTTCCTCACAAGTTTGGCGGAGAAGGACATTTCTTTGCCGTGCTGAAGCGCAATGGCGAAAAAAGTAAAACTAAATATCCTTTGCAGGCAGTCAAAGTCGACGCAAAAGCCGTCAAAGAATTCAAGGCTTGGCAAAATGAAAATTTAAATGCGCAGTTTGATGCAAATTTATCTTTTGGGCAAACTTTATACAGTATGCCCGACGGTACACCTAGATTGGACGGACTTAAAGTAGAGAGAGCAGGTTTGCAACTGGGAGAATATAGAAAGAATAGATTTGAGCCGTCACACGCATTGGCAATGGCGTTGAAAGAGGGGGAAGTCAAGAGGACGTTGTCTTTGACAAAGCAAGACGCCGAGAAATATTTGAGCGGACAGACGCTTGACGCAGACGGTATAAAAGGCTGGGCGTTGGTTATGTATAACGGTGTATCGCTCGGTTGGTGCAAATGCGACGGAACTTACGCAAAAAATCATTATCCAAAGGGGCTGAGAAAACTATGAAGATAGTCATACTTGACGGATATACAACTGACGAAGGTGAATTGAGTTGGGGCGAACTTGAGAAGTTGGGAGAAGTGAGTTACTACGAGCGCACTCCCGCCGACAAAGTCGTTGAGAGAGCAAAGGACGCAGATATTCTCATATCTAACAAAGTTATTCTCTCAAAAGAAGTGCTAACGCAACTTGACAAACTCAAATATATAGGCTTGCTTTCCACAGGCTTTAACGTAGTTGATTTGGACTATGCCAAGCAAAGAGGCATACCTGTGTGCAATATTCCAGATTATTCGACTAAATCCGTTGCGCAATTGACGGTAGCGTTGCTTTTGGAGATAGCAATGGGAGTGGGCAAGCATTCGCAATCAGTGAACAACGGTGATTGGTCGGCTTGCAAAGACTTTTGCTATCGAATTCAGGACATAACGGAACTTGACGGCAAGACTATCGGACTTGTTGGCTATGGCGCAATAGCGCAAGAAGTCGCAAAGATATCAAGCGCGTTGGGTATGAACGTGCTTGCGTATAGGCGCACTCATTGTGAAGACGGTATTGCAAAAATGGTTTTGCTTGATGAGTTATACAGCAAAAGCGACGTGATAAGTATGCACTGTCCTATGAACGTCGACAGCGATAAGATGATTGACGAATGTGCAATATCCAAGATGAAAGACGGCGTGATAATACTCAATACGGCACGAGGCGGAGTTGTCGACGAAGCCGCCGTAAGAAGAGCGCTTGACAGCGGAAAGATTGCGGGGTATGGAGCGGACGTGCTGTCCGTCGAGCCGCCGACGGTAGACAATCCTTTGATTGGCGCGCCCAATTGCTATATCACTCCGCATATTGCCTGGGCGTCAAGGGAGGCAAGGTCAAGACTGATGCGTATCGCCATAGACAACGTAAAGGGATTTCTCAACGGCAATATAAAAAATTGCGTGTATTAGGCAAAATACAGCAAGGTAGGTGTTGATATGATTTCAAAAAAAATTAAAGACGTAATGCAATCAGGGTCTGCAATCAGGGCTATGTTTGAAGAGGGCAAGAGACTTGCCGATATTTACGGCAAAGAAAACGTATACGACTTTTCTCTCGGCAATCCCAGCGTGCCTGCGCCCAAGTCAGTCAACGAGGCAATCAAGCAAATTGCTCAAGATACTGACGCGCTTTCTTTGCACGGATATATGCTCAACAGCGGATTTGAGAACGTGAGAGGCATAATTGCCAACAATCTCAACTCTAGATTTGGGACGGCATTTACTTCTAAAAATATCATTATGACGGTTGGCGCCGCAGGAGGGCTCAACGTTGCGCTCAAGTCTATAATCAACGACGGAGACGAGGTAATAGTATTTGCGCCTTATTTTGGCGAATACAACAACTACGTTGCCAACGTCGGCGGTAAAGTAGTTGTCGTACCTCCCAATCCGCCTACTTTTCAACCTGACTTGTTGGCTTTAAAATCATTGATAGGCGAGCGTACCAAAGCCGTTATAATCAATTCGCCCAACAATCCCACAGGCGTGATCTACGGCGAAGAAACCTTAAGAGAACTTGGAAAAATACTCAAAGAGCAAAGCGAGAAAAAGGGCGAGGCAATATACCTTATATCAGACGAGCCGTATAGGGAACTCGTCTATGGACAAAACGCCGTTCCGTTTTTGACGAAGTATTATGACAATACTATTATTGGATATTCGTATTCTAAGTCGCTCTCACTGCCAGGAGAGAGAATAGGTTATCTTGCTATACCCGACGAAGCAGAAGACAGCGAAAATCTAATTGCCGCTTGTTCAGTCGCGACGAGAATTCTGGGTTTTGTCAACGCGCCGTCTCTTCAACAACTCGTCATAGGGCGTTGTGTAGACGAAAAAACGGACGTATCGGCATACGACAAAAATAGAAAATTGCTGTATACTACGCTGACACAATACGGATTTGAGTGCATAGAGCCGCAGGGCGCGTTTTATCTCTTTGTCAAATGCCCAATAGAAGAGAGTAAATTCGTGGAGAAAGCAAAGGAATATAATATACTCGTAGTAGGTGGAAAGAGTTTTGCCTGCGAGGGGTATTTCAGAATATCATATTGCGTAAGTTACGATATGATTGAGCGGTCCTTGCCGTTTTTCAAAAAACTTGCAGAGGAAACGATAAAATAACACTATAGGAGCAATTATGAGCATTATTTATTCGGATGAACTAAAGGTAAAGATCGACGAGGTCGGCAGCAGTCTTTTGAGCATTGAGAACGAAGACGGACTTGAATGTATTTGGCAGGGCGACGAGGCAAGTTGGATGGGTCACGACGTGACGATATTCCCATTCGTCGGCAGGCTCAAAGACGGTTATTATACCGTTGATGGCGAAGAGTATTATATCCCTGCTCACGGTATATGCAGACGGCATAATTTTGAGATTGCAAGCAAGACAGCCGACAGCGTAACGCATATTTTTAAGTGGGACGAAGAGACTCTTGAGGTCTATCCATTTAAGTTTGAGTTGACGATCGAGCACAAAGTCGAGGGTGCAAAATATATCAAGACTATGACTGTCAAAAATCTCGACGATAAGGAGATATATTACGGAATAGGCGGACACCCTGCAATGAACGTGGTAATGCAAAAGGGAGATACAGCAAACAACTTTGTCGTATTCAAAAAACCAATTGCTCCCAACAACTATTATCTTGACGACGCAGGACATTTTATAGAAAAAAAGGATAAGTATCAGCAATTGGATAGACTGAGTTGCTCAAAGTCTGTTATGCGTTCTCTCAAGACTTTGATTTTGACAGACGAGAATTTTGACGGACTTGAATTGCAAAGGCCTGACGGAGTGAATTTTAAGTTTGAATTTTCCAATCCGTCCGCGCTTGCCTTTTGGTCGCATCCAACGAGCGGAGCGTATTACTGCGTAGAGCCTTGGTGGGGAGTGCCTGATTTTGCATCTCCGGCAAGGGAATTAAAAGATAAAGAACTTATAGAAAAACTTGCCATTGGCGAGAGCCGTCAATATACGTTTTCAATAGAAATTTCACATAGCGAATAAGGAAATATATTATGCCGTCACAAGTTCAAACAATATTCAGCAAAGCAAGCGGAAGAGCAGGACATTACCGCATACCGTCGATAGTCAAGACCAAAAGCGGAGTTTTGGTGGCTTGCGCAGACGAGAGATTTTATACCTGTAGAGACAATCCCAACAGAATTGACAAGGTAGTCAGACGTTCTTTGGACAACGGCTTGACTTGGGAAGAGCAAATCGTCGTCGTAGAAGAAGTGGGAGCGTCAATGCAAGACGCTTCGGCGGCAATAGATCCCTGTATGCTTTACGACGAGAACAGCGATACTGTTTTTATGATTTATTCCCATACCCCAGCAGGAGTTGGCATACTCAAATGCAAGAAGGGATTAGGACAGGACAAAGAGGGAAATCTATATCTTTACGAGGGCAAGAAGAGATATACTCTCAAAGACGGTAAAGTCTATGATAAGTCAGGAAGTGTCAATGAAGACTACCGGATTATGCCCAACGGCGACGTGATTTTCAAAGGTCAACTTGCAGGCAATTACAAACTCAATTCGGGAAAACTCAAAGAACTTAAAACTTCTCATTTATATATCACTTCGTCAAACGACGACGGACTTACTTGGTCGGAGCCTGTCAATATTTCTTATCAAGTAAAAGAAAAATATATGTCATTCATAGGCGCAGGACCGGGCGTGGGAATTACGGTAAAAGAAGGCAAGTATAAAGGAAGACTGATTTTTCCGCTATATTACAACGTCATTGAAAAATTTCAGATACTTATGCTGTCTGCTTGCGTTATGTACAGTGACGACAACGGCAAGACCTGGCATAGAGGCAAGTCTCCCAATCAGACGAGAAAACACGGAGTATTCCCTGTCGGACACAGAATTGTTTTGCCCGGCGATATGATCACGGAGACTCAACTCATTGAGTGCGAGGGCGGGAGACTTAAGTTGTTTATGCGCAACCATTCTTCAAAAAAACTCATTGCTACCGCAGTCAGCGACGACGGCGGAGAGACGTGGCAAGACTATAAGCATCATCCCAAGTTGCCGCACTGCATTTGTCAGTGTTGCGTTGTCAACGGAGTTGATGACGGCAAGGAAGTTACGTTATTTCTCAACGCCGCAGACACCAAGGCAAGACGCAATGGCGTGATACGGCTATCTTACGACTACGGCGAAACTTTTGAATACAGCAAGTTGATAAAGCCGGGCGAGTTCGTATACAGTTGTATGGTATGGCTGGGCGATGGAAAGATAGGCGTATTGTATGAAGAAAATACTCAGCACGAAGAAATCAATTTTATTACCGTGACTTTAGACGAAATCAAGAGCGGCGAACAGTTTGAATAATTTTATTGGCAAGCATATTATTATGCTTGCCAATATTTTTTAAAAGTAATATAGTATAAGAAGTTGATCAAACATAAAAAATATAGACGAATAACACTCGGTTTATATCTTTGCAACAGCGTCAAAAAAGCATAATAAAGGAGCAAAATTTTGGCAAACTTAAAGAGAGGACTTATAGTATCGTGTCAGGCAGTCAAGGGCGAACCTCTTTACGGACTTGGCATAATGGGATATATGGCAAGAGCCGCGGTTGAAGGCGGCGCGGTAGGTATCAGAGCCAATTACGTCAATGATATAGCCGATATAAAAAAAGAGGTCGACGTACCTATCATAGGAATAATAAAAGAAGTATATCCTGACAGTGAAGTTTACATCACGCCTACGCTCAAAGAAGTTAGGGCGTTGTTAGACGTTGGATGCGAAGTAATTGCTCTTGACTGTACAAAGAGGGAAAGACCAAATGGAGAAAAACTCCAAGACCTTGTCAAGTACATCAGAGATAATGCTCCTGCTGTGGAGATTATGGCAGATTGCTCAGACTTTGAAGACGCCGAAATTGCGTATAAGTTGGGATTTGACTATATAGGTTCTACTATGAGAGGCTATACTCCGTATACCCAAGGTATAGAAATTCCTGATTACGACTTTTTGACAAAACTCGTCAAGTCGTTTCCCGACGTCAAGATCATTGCAGAGGGCGGTATATGGGAGAGAGATCAACTCGCCAAGGTGTGCGATTGCGGAGTATACGCGGTTGTAATAGGCTCTTCTATCACGCGTCCTAAGGATATCACTCAGAGATTTGTAGGAGCGTTGAAATTATGTTGACGATAGGCGTAGACGTTGGCGGTACCAACATAAAGAGCGCTTTAATAGAAGTAGGCGACGCAACAAAAGCCAATACATATAGAATCTTAAAATTTGCTTCTGTTCCAACAGAGGCAAAAAAAGGCAGAGACTTTGTAGTAGCCAATATAATCAAGTCTATAGAGAAGTTTGACTGGAGAGACTGCGAGGCAATTGCCGTTGCTACGGCAGGCACTGTGGATTGGGATAGCGGCGAAATAACTTACGCTACTTCAACGATCCCCAATTATACAGGGACTGCGCTTTCTAAGATATTGAGCGAGCATTTTGGCAAAAGAGTCGTAGTCATCAACGACGCTGTCAGCGCGCTTATAGGCGAAAGTTTCTTGGGAGCGGGAAAAAAGAGTTTGGGCAGCGTTATGATGTTCACTATAGGCACTGGGCTTGGAGCGTCAATTCTTACTGGAAAAACTCTAGACAGTCAGACTGTTATGGATACCAGACTTGGACACTTTATACTTCACGAGGACGGCAGGCAATGCACTTGCGGACGAAAAGGATGCGCGGAGCAGTACGTATCCGCAACGGCTCTCAAGAGATACGGAAATGAAAATCTATATCAACTCTTTCACACGACGGACGTAGCGCAAAAGAAGATATTGAGCGATTTTTACAAGGACTTGAGCAGAGTAATCGCAAGGTCGGCAGAGTTGTATTGTCCTTCGTTGGTCGTAATAGGCGGCGGCGTGATAGAGATGTCAGAGTATTGGTGGCAGAGTTTTCTCAAAGAATACAGGAGCAAATGTTCCACGCCTATATCTCCTGCAAGTCTTGGCAACAAAGCGGGAGCGCTTGGCAGCGTATACGCAAGTTTAAACGGCGTATTTAAAAATCAATAACAAATTTTACCAAGAGAGGTATTTTTATGGATAAAGCAAAATTCAAGGGCGTGTTCTCGGCATTGCTGACGCCTTACACCACTGATGATAAGATCAACGGCAAATCTGTAAAGCAAATCATTGACTTCAACCTTGCAAAAGGTATCAACGGTTTTTACGTAGGCGGCTCCACCGGAGAGGGAATGCTTTTGACCGTGGAGGAGAGGAAACAACTCTTTAAGTACGCGGCAGAAAGCAATGCGGGAAGAGGTACTATGATAGCGCACGTGGGCACTATCAATACAAATCACGCTATAGATATGGCAAAGTACGCTCAGGATATGGGGTACGACGCTATTTCGGCGGTTGCGCCTTTTTATTACGGTTTTTCCTACGAGGCTATCAAGGGATATTACAACGATATCGCCAACAGCGTTGACATACCTATGATTATGTATAATTTTCCTAATGCCAACGGCTTCCAATTCAACAAAGAGAGAGCCGAAGATATGTTTAAGAACAAGAAGTTTATAGGTATCAAGCACACCACGTCGGATCTATTTGCTCTTCAGCAGTTTAAGACTATGGAGTGCGATCCGCTGGTATACAACGGCTTTGACGAAATTTTGGTGGCAGGCTTGAGTATGGGCGCCGACGGCGGTATTGGATCAACTTACAACTTTATGCCTCAAAAGTACGTCGATATGTATCGTCTTTTTAATGAGGGAGATATCAAGCAGGCCCAGAAAATTCAGTATGAGGCAAATGAGATCATTACTATGCTTATTAAGTATGGAGTTTTTGCTACAGAAAAGGGAATACTTGAAGAGATGGGCATAGAAATGGGCGGTTGCAGAAAGCCGTTTACAGAGTTGTCGGCAGAAGGCAAAGCGTATTGCAAACAATTGGTTAAAAAACTTTAAAATTTTTTGATGATATGCGACAAGCGCGTTGTTAAACGGCGCGCTGTCGTCGCAAAGGAGAGTATATGAGCGATTGCACGCACGACTGTTCGAGTTGCGGACAGGATTGCAATGAGCGTAACGCGCAACAAAAACCTGCGCTAAACAAGTTTTCTAAGGTAGGCAAGGTCTATGCCGTGATGAGCGGTAAGGGCGGAGTAGGTAAGTCAATGGTGACGAGTATGCTGGCGGTCTTGAGCAGACGGCTTGGCAAAAGTGTGGCGGTACTTGACGGAGATATAATAGGCGCGTCTATGGCAAAGTCATTTGGCATAAAAGAAAAGGCTATGGGTTGCGACAAGGGCATCATACCCGCTCAGAGCGTGACAGGAATAAAGGTCGTGTCTATGAATATGTTTCTTAAAGAAGACACGAATCCCATTGTGTGGCGTTCAAGTTTGGTTACCGGCGCGGTCACGCAATTTTGGACGGACGTTTATTGGGGCGACGTTGATACTATGTTTATTGATATGCCTCCAGGCACAGGCGACGTGGCGTTGACAGTATTCCAAAGTCTTCCTGTTGATGGAATTATTATGGTGACGACGCCTCAAGAACTTGTCAGTATGATAGTCTCCAAAGGCGTTGAGATGGCAAAGATGATGAATATTCCAGTGCTTGCGATAGTGGAAAATATGTCATATTATCAATGCGACAAGTGCGGCGAAAAGTTGAATATCTTTGGTGAGAGCAACGTGGATGGAATAGCCAAGCAGTATGGCATAGACAAAGTCGTCAAGATGCCTATTGACAGGTTGTTTGCGACTGCGTGCGACAACGGCGCTATAGAGTATTGCGAGAGCAACTGGCTAGAAGAATTGGCTAAGTCGCTATGATGTCCGTTTAATATTAAAATAGTATTAAAAATTCTTGTAATTTAGAAATCAAATTCTTATTAAAGTGGCAAAATTTTGCCACTTTTTTATATATTTTAAAAAATATAGACAAATGCTTTAAAAAATGCTAAAATATTAATACCCATAATGCAAGCGGAGGAACTCAATATGCGAATGAGAAGAAAGCATAATCTTGACGAGCGACTTGAAGAAGTGAGCGGATTGATAATCGAGCGCACTATTGCAGATCTCAATATGAAGACTTCCGTGTCAAAGAAGGATTATATCAACTTCAAAGAAGTGTTTGGCAACGACAACGCCGTAGAATTGGAGATAGGATGCGGAAAGGGCAGGTTCATAACGGATCTTGCAAAGCGCAATCCCGATGTAAATTATATAGCAATAGAGATGCTCTCCAACGTAATCGTCGAGGCGTGCGAAAGAGTAAAGAAAGAGGGACTGAAAAACGTGCGTTTTATGATACTTAGAGCAGAGTGTCTACAGAGTTATTTCCCACCGCATAGCGTATCGCGCATACATATCAATTTCCCCACGCCGTTGCCGCAAAAGGGGTATGAGAAACAAAGACTGACCAACAGGAAGTTTTTGGAAATATATAAAGATATTTTGACGCAGGGCGGAGAGATATATCACAAGACTGATAATAAAACTATGTTTGAATATTCAATATGCGAATTGTCGCAAAACGGATTTGCGCTCAAAAATCTTACTTTTGATTTGCATAGATCCGATTACAAGAATAATATAATGACAGAACACGAAGTGAAATATACAGATATGGATATGCCGATTTACAGATTGGAAGCATATTTGCCGGAGAGCAATAAATGAAAAAGACATACAGACGTATAGCCCTGATATTGATTTTGTTACTTGCGACGCTCATTTCGCTTACGGCTTGTAATTTAAGTGGAATAGGCGACGCGCTCAAAACTGATATTGCTAAGTGCGATATATCGTTGTCTGCTACGGTTTATCAGTACACTGGACAAGAGATAAGACCCGACGTAACAGTCAAATATTTTAACAAAGTCTTAGAACTTGATACGGATTACGGCGTAGAGTATTCCAATAATATTGATGTAGGCAAAGGTCAGATAAAGATATCCGGCAGAGACAAATTCAACGGAGAAGTAACCAAAGAGTTTGATATCGTCAAAGAATTAGAGAATAAAGATCCCGATTTGTCAAGCGGCGACGTTTCGCCGAAGCCTGATCCGGCGCCTGAAGAGAAGTTCATTGAATATAAGTTTATCGCAGACGGAGCAGAACTTGTCGACGGACAACTTAATCAAAGAGTGAAGAGCGCGGATCAAATTGTTGCGCCTGTCGTAACCAAACGCGGTTATCAATTTGTGTATTGGACGTATGAAGGCGAAGAAGTCGACTTTGACGACGTAGATACTTTGCCGCAACAGGATGCAATCTTTGTCGCAGAATTTTCTATTATCACATATACCGTTGAATACAACCTCAATGGAGGAGAAAACAGTTCCCTCAACAAGTCAGAATATACTGTAGAAGATATTTTCCAATTGCAAGACGCAACGAGATATGACAAGAAGTTTGTCGGTTGGTATCTTGACCAAGACTTTGACGAGAAGTTGACTTCTTTATCAGGCGTTGCTTACAATCTCGTACTTTACGCCAAATTTGTAGATTTCGATTATAAGAAAACGCTTTCTTACGTCTTGCCGGCTGACGTCGACGGAGAATATCAAGAAGTAATGCTTTATCCCGGTACTGCTTTGACGAGACCTGCCGAGGTATTGTCTACCGACGGTAGCAAAAAACTCGTATGGTATGTGGACGAAGATATGACTGTAAGACATAATTTGCGTTATATGCCTGACGCTGATTTGACTTTGTACGCGCGTTGGGAAGATAAGTTGTACGCAGGTTTTTTGGATAAGGGCTGGTATGATATCAATGATATAAAGTCGATTGACAGTTATGAAGATATGCTGGCATACGTAGAGTTTATATACTTTTATAATATCACCGAAGAATATACAAAGAGCATTACCTACGTCAATGGAGCAAAAAACATTAAGGCGGAATTTAGTAAAGCGATTGACGAGTGTACTTTTCCCAAAATGACAGGCATTACTTACAATGGCTATCCCAATAATACAGGCTCTGTTTGGATGCATATAAACTTAAGCGAGCAAGCAACGCTTTCTGCGACTGCTCAAGAAGATTACTATCCTCAGATAGGTCACGTGTTCAATAATTACGTCAGCAACCGAAGAGTCAACTTTGACGATTTTGCAATAAATTACGTCGACAAGACATATGAGTGTACTACGTCCGACCAACTCTTTTACGTGCTTTCGCACGGCTACTGTCCATTGCCTGTAAGAGGCTCTATTGCTTATAGGATATACAACAAATTCAAGGAAATTATGCGCGGTATATGCGACGACAGAATGACAGATTTGCAAAAGGCAAGAGCAATTTTCGATTGGCTTATTATCAACGTATATTACGACAACAACGTCGCTGACACGACATTGCCTCAAGCAAGTTATAAATACAATGCGTTTTATCTCGAAGGCGTTCTCAACGGCTCAGCAGTTTGCGACGGTTTGTCTAAGGCGTATTCTGTGATGTGCGCGATTGAGGGAATAGACTGCGTTCGCGTTACAGGTACGTTAAAAGACGCCAAAGAAGGCGACGCCGGACACGCTTGGAACAAAATTCAGATTATGGGCGAGTGGTTTTTATCCGACTCGACTTGGGGCAACAGAGTTATTCCCCTCCAAAATGATAACTATGAATACCTCAACGGACAATACTTCTTGTTTACCGACTTGGAGAGGTCGGAGATAGACAATTATAATTCCGATCAGTATTCTCAATACGTTGCAGACAGCGAGTTCAATTATTACGACAACTTTAATATGCAACTTGAAATTGTGGAGAAAAACCTCTGGGGAATAGTAATAGATAGATATGACCGTTCGTTTGACTTGTATATTGACGGAGATACGGCGCAAGGATACGGCGTTGTAGACGAGATGAGTTACGTCTTTGAGTATATTGACAAGAATATAGACTCTCTTGAGGGAATGTCGTTCTGCATTATGCTTGGCGAAGATATGGCGATTTCCAAGATAGAAGAGGCTCTTAACGTTTACAGAAAAAGGGTTGGTAGCAGTAAGGCAAAAATTTCAAGATACAGTTTGATAGGAGACGTTAGCGATATTATCGACCCAGAAAACAAAATATATAGGGCAGGCTCGATATTGACGATTATTCTTTCGTTGCCGCAGACTGGCTCAGAGGCGTCAATTCAAGAAGCGGCTTAATGCGCACTTATAAATTATTTTAATTTTATCTCTCGTTTTATTTTGAGAAATTTGAGTTTTGCATTATAATGTCTATACTCAACAAAAGGATCAAACTATGTGGGACGTCTTGCTTGACGCGTTTTTGGACACTATCAAGTTATCTTGGATACTTCTTGTATTTTATATACTGATAGAACTTGTCGAACAAAAAATCGCCGTCAAAATGAATTCAAAACTCAAATCAAACTACGCCGTAGCAGTCGGCGCAGGTTTTGGCATAGTTCCGCAATGCGGTTTTTCCGTGCTTGCGTCAGATCTCTATTCCCGCCGACAAATTACTTTGGGAGCGTTGCTGGCGGTATTTATTGCCACTTCCGACGAGGCGTTGCCAATACTTTTTTCGCATATCAACGAGCAGGGCGTCTGGTTAAAACTTCTTGCGCTGATATTATCTAAGTTTGTGTTGGCGCTTATAGTAGGTTATGCAGTTGATTTGACAGTCAGATTAGCAAGGAAGAAACAATCTTCAATTCAAGCCGATACAGTTGAGTCGACTGAAGAACATATTCACGAAGACCACGACCATATTGACGAAGAAGAACACAGCCACGACCATTCTCACGAAGATAATCACGAAGATGAAGAAGTAGATATACACAAAGGGTGTTGCGGACATCATATTGACGATAAAAAGGAGAGCAACGTCAAAAAATATCTTGTGCATCCGCTGTTGCATACTCTCAAGATATTGGCGTATATCTTTATTATAAATATCGTGATGGGAATTATAGTATATTACGTCGGCGAAGAGAGACTTGCCGAATTTATGTCCAAGAGCGGAGTATTGCAACCTATATTGGTCACGCTTGTCGGACTTATTCCCAATTGCGCATCAAGCGTAATTATCACAGAACTATTTCTAGGCGGAGCAATCTCTTTTGGCTCTTGTCTAGGCGGACTTATCGTCAATGCCGGACTTGGCATAGCATTTCTTTTCAAAGCCAATAAGCATATCAAAGAGAATTTTGCAATAGTGTGCGGACTGTTTGTATTCGCCGTAGTCGTTGCGATTGCGTTCCATTATATTATTCCTCAATTTTAATATGATTACGTTATTCGTACTGCTATCATTTTGAGCGAAGTCGAGAAATCTCAACCGATTAAAAGGTCTAATCTAATTTATATCAATTTAATTTTCTTAAAACTCTTTTCAAAATTATTATTGTATGTTAAAATAATCCTATGGCAGACAAGAACAAAGAAAAAGCAAAAAAGGATATGAAGATGTATCAGTGGCTTTATTTCACGCCGTTTAGCATTATTGGCGCTATTGGCGTAATAGCAGTCGCTATAGTAGCCATTCTCATATTCGTATGTTCGGCGAAGTATCTTGTCGTAAGTTTTACGTTGGAGAGCGCAAAGATTTTTCCTGCGCTGGTCTTGACTTTCATTGGTCTGTGCGTAGTTGCGGTACTAGTATTTTCTGAAGTAATTTTAATCAAGAAATATATTAAAGCGCTCAAAGAGTTTATTGAAGAGAAAGAAGAAGTATCAAGCGACAATTCTACGCATTAGGAACGATATGGTGAAAGTTACTAATAAAAATTCACAAGAAGTCTCAATTGTCGAAGATTCACAAGAAACCATTGATGAAAGAAATAGAAAGGAAAAATTACGCAAAGCAATACGCAATGCTATTGCGGCGTGGATAATTTTTGGTCTATTATTTTGCGGCGGTATTGTATTTTTAATTTACAGCGGAGTAAGAAAAGAGTTTCGCTATAATAATTGGGTGAAAACTGAGGCGGTTGTAGTCAGTCAAGAAGTTCAAGAAGAATACGATGAAGAAAATAACAAAACAGAGCATTTTTATCACGCGGTTTTCAAATACGAATTTGACGGAATAGAGTATAGCGTTGCCGACAAGACTGGAGGAAGTTCGCCCATATATAAAGTAGGCGATATTGTTACAATTTATGTCAATCCAAAAAATCCAAAAGATTTTGAATCTCAAGCAACTACGCAGTTTTTCTTTATTTTTGGCAGTTTGATGTTGATAATATCTTTTTGCGCTTTGTGTTTTGCTACTGCGCCGGTATTGGACGTAGCGTTTCCCAAAGCCGATTGGACAGACTATGTTGGACGTTATTTACCGTTTGCCATTTTCGCTTGGTCGATTACTATATTATCGGCAATTATGATGAAAGCACATTCGGCGTGGAATATAAGTGCGTTGATTGTCTTTATAGTAGCGTTAATTTTATCGGTATTTATTTCGATAGTAATGATAAAGAGTATCGTAGAAAATACTATGAGACGAAAAAGAATTGACAAAAAAGTTGCTGAAATTGACGAAAGATTAAAGGAGTTGGAAGAGTTCAAAGAGCAGCATCTCGAACTCTTCAAAGGACAGTCAAAAGATAAAATGCACTAATCTCATTAAAATAATTGCAAGCACTTTTTTGATTCTAAATTTATATGTTATAATAAGCGTATGAGAGGCAAGTATAAAAACAAAAAACTTATAAAAGACAATGGAAATGACGAGATAAATACAGAAAAGTCATTTATAGAAGTACCTGTCGAAGTATATGAAAAAGATATCAGAACGCGCGCTGCAATTCGTAGAGCAATTACGCCTATTGTAATTTTTGGTTTAATATTATTTGTTGGTGTTTTTCTCATAATTTACGGTGCAAAGCCAAGTTTATTTCGAGACAAGAGTTTTGTCCCCACACAAGCGACAATAGTAAAGTATGAATGGAGATATAATCCGCCGTCATATTTTGGAAGCAGTTATCATCCTTCGCATTGGTCACCGCATCCTGTTTTCAACTACGTCTACGATGGCAAAGAATATACAGTAGAAAGCCGCGTTGCCGTCTATCCAATACCTTATGAAGTTGGCGAAAAGATTACGATATACGTCAACCCCAGCAATCCAACTGACGTCGTATCTCCTATAGCCGACCAAATGTATATCTACATAGGAATAGGAATAATCGTAGCGTCAGTTTTAGCGTTGTGTATATTGGCGCTCTATCCTATATTAAAAGCCAAGTATCCTACGTCGCATTGGCACAAATTCCTTACATTATATATTCCGTCAATGATATTTCTCTGGGGCATTGTAATTTTATATTGTGTTTCATCAAGCGGATTTTCTAAAGACAATATTGAAGCGATAATATTGTTAGTATTCTTAATTGCCGTTGCGGGTTTCATTTCTACGATAATGATAAAAGATATGATAATGACTATTCGAGATTACGTAAAACAAAAGGCAAGCGGTCACAACAAAAAATCATAATTGACGAAGCACCGCCACGCTACTTACGCTTATACCTTCTTCACGGCCTGCCATACCAAGTTTTTCGGTGGTGGTGGCGGATATACTTACGCAGTTTTCTTCAATGCCAATAATATCAGCAAGACTTTTTTGAATAGTGGGTATATGAGGAGAGAGTTTTGGCTTTTGCGCCATAATAACCGCGCTGACAGATTTGACGGCAAGTCTTTTTGACTTTGCCAGATTAAGCACTTCTTGCAGCAATTTTACGCTGCTTATATCCTTATACCTGTCGTCGCTGTCGGGAAAGAGCACGCCTATATCTCGCTCGTGCATAGCGGAGAGTATCGCGTCCATAATTGCGTGTATCAGCACGTCGCCGTCGCTGTGCGCAACAAGTCCCTTATCGTGCGGTATTTGCACGCCGCCTAGTATCAACTTCCTGCCAAAGTCAAGTCTATGCGTGTCCCAACCGTTGCCGATCAAAAGTCCGCCGTTGAGATTTTTGCAATCTGACGGAGTGGTGACTTTGATATTTTCTTCGCTGCCGTAAGTTAGACGTATCGGCTTTTGGATATATTCTTCATACAGCGTAGCGTCATCAGAGAAGTCTTTGCCGTTTGCCAAAGCGTAAGCCTTGACTATTTCGTCTTTTTTAAAAATCTGTGGAGTCTGCACGCGTATTATTTTGGAGCGGTCTATAGCTTGAGATTTGCCCTCGTCTACGATACGAAGAGAATCTACGCTGTTGACGTAGAGTACGCTGTTGCCGTATTCTATAGCGTCTTGTATACCTTTCTCAAGACACTTTTTGGGCAAAAAGCATCTTGCGCCGTCGTGTATAATTACAAAGTCGCAATCTTCTTCTACGCATTTAAGCGCGTTTGAAATAGATTGACTGCGGCTTGCTCCGCCTTCGCAGAGAATAATATTATCCCTGCCTTGGACGATATTTTCAACCGTAGCCTTATCGTTTACGTTATAGGCGATTATAATCTTTGATATATCATTGTGGCAAAAGCAGTTAATAGTTTTTTCAAGCAGAGTAGTGCCGCCCACGTTAAGCAGTAGTTTATTGTACCCAAGACCGCATCTTTCGCCCATACCTCCGCACGCGAGTATTACGTCAAACTTCATCGCTTATGACCTCATACATATCACTGCATTCTTGCTTTTTGGCGTTTTCGTTGACTTGCAAAATCTTGAAAGAAAATTCTTTGTCACCAAAAAAAAGAGTGACTACGTCGCCTACTTTGACTTGCGTTCCCGCCTTGGCTTGACGGCCGTTGATTTGCGCTCTTCCGCTGTCGCAAGCGTCGTTGGCGACAGTTCTGCGTTTGATTATTCGTGATACTTTCAAAAATTTATCTAATCTCATATTGCCTCGTTCTAGTTAATCTAGTATTGATAAATATTTAATAATATATATTATATATAAAATATTATAGCAAACTTGCCATTAATATTCAATACTATTATAAAATAAAAAAGGCGAATTTAACAAAAATATTTTTATTAAAAATGCGAATATATTATAAAAAGTTCCATATAATTTATAAAAAATATGCAAATATATACATAAAGTTTCTGTTGGTTGAATTTTTCAATCAAAAAATCGGTTAAACGATACAAAAAAGAATTTTGACCGTAGAAGTATTGCCATCCAGCGAAGCCAACAGAAATATAGGCGCAAAATTTTAATTTTATATAATATAAATATAAAAATTTTATAAAAAAGTTAAAAAAATCGTTGACAATGCTTGCCTCTTTTGCTACAATCTATAATTGTGTAATTATGTATAATGCCTAATTAGCCTAAAAAACTGTCGTTTTAGCAAAGAATTATGCAATCAAGACAAAGTTTTTCGCTTTAAGGCGCCAGGCAACAGATTATCGAAAATTTTTAAGGAGGGTGCAATATGCCTCAAAGAACTCATACAGTCAAATACGGCAATACGGAGCGTGAGTGTTTCTCCAAAATTCACGAGCCGCTTGAGATACCGTATTTGATCGAACTTCAAAAAGAATCTTACAAGCAGTTTATCACAACGGGTATTCAAGAAGTCCTCGACGACTTTTCTCCGGTATGCGATAGAGGCGGAAGATTCGAGTTGCACTATTTGGGTTTCAGACTTGACGAAGAAACCAAGTATTCCATCAAAGAGTGCAAAGACCGCGATACGACTTACGCAAAAGCGTTGCGTGTCAAGGTAAGACTTGTTCGCAAACAGACAGGCGAGATCACGGAAGAGGAGGTATTTATGGGCGATATGCCTATCATTACCGACAACGGCTCTTTCATCATCAACGGCGCAGAGCGCGTTATCGTCAGCCAGTTGGTAAGAAGTCCGGGCGTTTACAGCGTCAGCACTATGGACAAGTCTGGTATCGAGAGATACGAAACCACTATTATGCCAAACAGAGGAGCGTGGCTTGAATTCAAGCAAGACCTCAACTCGATTTTGTGGGTCAACGTAGACCGCAACCGCAAAATTCCGGCGACGGTGCTTTTGCGTTCGCTCGGACTTGGCAGCGACGAAGAACTTTTTGAACTGTTCGGCAGAGAAGACATCCTCGTTAAGACGATAGAGAAGGACGCTACCAAGACGGTAGAAGACGCAAGAATAGAACTTTACAAGCGTTTGCGTCCAGGTGAAATTCCTTCGCAAGAGGGCATTTCCCAACTTATAGATTCCACGTTCTACGACGACAAGAAGTACAACTTTATGCGCGTAGGCAGATATAAAGTCAACAAAAAACTTGCCTTGGCTACGAGAATCGAAGGTCATACGTTGGCAAGAGACGTCATAAGCCCTGACGGCGAAATTTTGGCAGAGCAAGGTCAAGTAGTAGACTTTGAGACTGCTACCAAAATTCAGAACGCAGGCGTCAATGTAGTATATCTCAAGAAAAAGGTCGTTAAGGAAGACGAGCCTGAAGAGTTCAAACTCATAGGCAACAACACCGTGGATATGACAGAGTATCTCAAGGCGTATTACGGCGCCCAAGTTGATTTTGAGGCAAAAGACCTTGGAATTTTGGAAAAGGTATACTGTCCTTATCTCGTCAAGTTGATGGGCGAAAATCCAAATCTTGAAGATTTGAAGAACGCTATCAAATTGCCAGAAAACAGAGATAAACTCGTCATCAAGAATCTTACTCTTGACGACGTGATCGCAGCGGTATCTTACAATCTCGGACTTTCCGTAGGCTTTGGCGAAAAAGATAATATAGACCACCTTGCCAACAGAAGAATACGTTCAGTAGGCGAATTGTTGCAAAATCAATTCAGAGTTGGTCTTACAAGACTTGACAGAGGCATCAAGGAGAAGATGCTTGTCACTCAAGACGACGGCGAATTCAAGGCGCAGACCTTCATAAATATCAAGCCTGTGACGGCAGTTATCAAAGAGTTCTTCTGCTCTTCACAGTTGTCGCAATTTATGGATCACCACAATCCTATCGCAGAACTTACTCACAAGCGTAAGTTGTCGGCGTTGGGACCTGGCGGTCTCAACAGAGAAAGAGCGTCTTTTGAAGTCCGCGATATTCACCACACCCATTACGGACGTATGTGTCCTATTGAGACCCCTGAAGGTCAGAACATAGGTCTTATATCTTCGCTTGCTACATACGCGAGAGTCAACGAATACGGCTTTATTGAAGCGCCTTATCGCAAAGTTGTCAAAAAACTTGACGCAGAGGGCAAAGAGATAAGTTACGTGACTGACGAAGTCGAGTACTTGCAGGCAGACGAAGAAGATAAGTATATCGTAGCGCAAGCAAACACCAGACTCAATGAGGACGGTTCGTTTGCAACGGCGCGCGTAACTTGCCGTCACAGAGCAGACATCAGAGAGTTCAACCAAAACGAAGTCAACTATATGGACGTTTCGCCTAAGCAACTTGTGTCCGTCGCAGCAGCGCTTATTCCGTTCCTCGAGAATGACGATACAGCCCGCGCATTGATGGGCTCGAATATGCAACGTCAGGCAGTTCCGCTTTTGAGACCCGAAGCGCCGTTTATCGGCACAGGTATCGAGCATAAGATCGCTTATGACTCCGGCGTTATGGTCATTGCAAGAAACGACGGCTTTGTTGAGACACTTTCCTCAAGCGAAATCAACGTAAGATGCGACGACGGATCTCTTGATACTTATACTTTGCAAAAGTTTGAAAGATCCAACGCAGGTACCTGTATCGTTCAAAAGCCTATCGTCAACAAGGGACAGAGAGTAAGCAAGGGTATGGTACTTGCAGACGGTCCGTCCACTTGCAACGGAGAGTTGTCGCTTGGTAGAAACATTCTTATAGGCTATATGTCTTGGGAAGGTTACAACTACGAGGACGCTATACTTATCAATGAAGATCTTGTAAAAGATGACGTATTTACTTCTATCCATATAGAAGAATACGAGATAGAAAGCAGAGATACAAAACTCGGCGAAGAGCAGATCACCAGAGATATTCCAAACCTTGGTGACGACGCTTTGAAATACCTCGACGAAGACGGTATTATTATCCCCGGCGCAGAAGTTCACAGCGGCGATATCCTCGTCGGTAGAGTAACTCCTAAGGGCGAGACGGAACTCACTCCCGAAGAGAGACTTTTGAGAGCGATTTTCGGCGAGAAGTCAAGAGAAGTCAGAGATACTTCTTTGAGATTGCCGCACGGTCAGTCGGGTATCGTAGTAGACGTAAAGGTATTTACTAAAGAAAACAGTAAAGAACTTTCACCCGGCGTAAGCAAACTCGTCAGAGTATATATCGCGCAAAAGCGTAAGATTGGCGTGGGCGATAAGATGTCAGGTCGTCACGGCAACAAGGGCGTTGTCTCCAGAGTGCTTCCAAGAGAAGATATGCCGTTTATGCCTGACGGAACTCCGCTTCAAATCGTGCTCAACCCATTGGGCGTGCCTTCGCGTATGAATATCGGTCAGGTGCTTGAAGTGCACTTGGGCTTGGTAGCAAAGGCTTGCGGCTGGCATATATCAACTCCAGTATTTGACGGAGCGACTGAGTCTGACATCAAGCAATTGCTTGTTGAAAACGGTTTGCCAGAAAACGGCAAGATAGAACTTTACGACGGCAGAACCGGCGAGAAGTTTGAAAATCCTGTTACCGTCGGATATATGTATATGCTCAAACTTTGTCACTTGGTTGACGAGAAGATCCACGCAAGATCGACAGGTCCGTACAGTTTGGTTACGCAGCAGCCTCTCGGCGGTAAGGCGCAATTCGGCGGACAGAGATTCGGAGAAATGGAAGTTTGGGCTCTTGAGGCATACGGCGCAGCAAATATCTTGCAAGAGATATTGACTGTCAAGTCAGACGACGTAGTGGGCAGAGTTAAGACTTATGAATCAATAGTCAAAGGTGCTCCTATCACAGAGCCGGGCACACCTGAATCTTTCAAGGTATTGATTAAAGAATTCCAGGCGCTTGGTCTTGACGTCAAAGTGCTCAATGAGAATAAGGAAGAAATTGGACTTCGTGAGACCGTCGAAGAAGAAGGCGAGTATTACGAAGAGCAGGATAACAGCGCAGAGGGCAAAGAGGTTGATATATTTGATCTCGGCACTCAGGACGACATCTTCAGTTTTGGCGACGGCAATCCGTTTGGTGATGCAGACGACAACGCTAAAGACGACGACATCTTCAGCAATATGTTTGAAGACGACGAAAATTAAGGAGGCGTGAAATGTCAGAAGTAAATAATTTTGATTCTATAAAAATAGGCGTAGCCTCTCCCGAGAAGATTAGATCTTGGTCGCACGGCGAAGTTTTGAAGCCAGAGACCATCAATTACAGAACGCAAAAGCCGGAAAAAGACGGTTTGTTCTGCGAGAAGATCTTCGGACCAACCAAAGACTGGGAGTGTCACTGCGGAAAATATAAGCGCATTAGATACAAGGGCGTTATATGCGACAAGTGTGGCGTAGAAGTAACTAAAGCAAAAGTAAGAAGAGAGAGAATGGGACACATAGAACTTGCTGCTCCTGTATCTCACATATGGTATTACAAGGGCGTTCCGTCAAGAATAAGCGTTGCGCTTGATATGTCGCCTAAGGACGTGGATCTCGTACTTTATTTCAACAAGTACGTAGTTATAGATCCAGGTACGACGGACGTCAACTATAAGGACGTAATTGAAGACAAAGAACTTGCAGAAATCAAAGAGAGATACAGAGACCTTGGTCTTGGATCTTTCAAAGTAGGTATGGGCGCAGAAGCAATCAAAGAATTGCTTGCCAATATTGACCTCGAAAAGGAATCTGCAGAACTCAAAGCAATCATTGCCGACAGCGCAGACAAAGCCAACAATGCAAAGAGAACTAAGGCAGTCAAGCGTCTTGACGTAATAGAGGCGTTTAGAGTGAGCGGCAACAGACCTGAGTGGATGATCTTGGACGTACTTCCGGTACTTCCACCGGAACTTCGTCCTATGGTACCGCTCGACGGCGGTAGATATGCGGCGTCTGATCTCAACGATTTGTATCGCAGAGTAATCAACCGTAACAACAGACTTAAGAAACTCATTGAGTTTGGCGCTCCTGAAATTATCGTCAGAAATGAGAAGAGAATGTTGCAAGAGGCAGTAGACGCTCTTATCGACAACGGTCGCAGAGGCAAGGCTGTCACAGGACCGGGCAACAGAGAACTCAAGTCGTTGACGGCTCTCCTCAAAGGTAAGCAAGGACGTTTCCGTCAAAACCTTTTGGGTAAGCGTGTTGACTAT
The DNA here is from genome assembly GCA_029061605.1 of Clostridia bacterium. Lineage (GTDB taxonomy): Bacteria > Bacillota > Clostridia > Christensenellales > UBA3700 > RACS-045. The sequence goes on from JAIDRT010000045.1 coordinate 45,770, forward strand.
TCGGGACGTTCGGTTATCGTCGTAGGACCGGAACTCAAGATGTACCAATGCGGTATACCTAAAGAAATGGCAATAGAACTCTTCAAGCCTTTCGTAATGAAAAAACTCGTTGACAGAGGTATTTGCCTAAATATCAAGAATGCAAAGAGAGTAATAGAGAGAGCGCAAGACGACGTAGTATGGGATATACTCGAAGAAGTAATCAAGGATCACCCTGTACTTCTCAACCGCGCGCCGTCATTGCACAGACTTTCAATTCAAGCGTTTGAGCCTGTACTCGTAGAAGGCAGAGCAATCAAGTTGCATCCGCTCGTATGTAGCGCATTTAACGCCGACTTCGACGGCGACCAGATGGCAGTACACGTACCGCTCTCAATAGAGGCAAGAACGGAAGCAAGATTCTTGATGCTTTCCACCAACAATATTCTCAAATTGAGCGACGGCAAGCCTGTCGTATCGCCTACGCAGGATATGGTAATAGGTTCTTACTATATGACTATGGTACGCGAGGACGACTTGTCCGACAGTGAGCGTAGATGCTTCAGAAATCCAGAAGAAGCAAAGATGGCTTATCAAGCGGGACAAATCTCACTTCAGACAAAGATCAACGTGAGAGTATCCAAGGTGATTGGCGGAGTTAAGTATTCTAAGATATTGAAGAATACCACCATAGGTAGAATAATCTTCAACGAAGCCATTCCGCAAGATTTGCACTTCGTGCCAAGAAATACGCCGGAGCAACAACTCGACCTTGAGATCAACGCAACCGTTGACAAGAAAGTACTTTCCAAGATAGTTGACGCTTGCTTTAAGTATAAGGGCGCAACTGAGACTTCTATCATATTGGATAAGATTAAGGCTCAAGGATATAAGTACTCCACGATAGGCGCAATTACCGCCAGCGTATTCGATATGCACGTACCTCCAATGAAAAGGGAGATTGTCGAGAAAGCGGAAAAGAACGTAGTTACTATCGAAAAGCAATTTAAGAAAGGTCTTCTTACTGAAGAGGACAGATATAAGCAGACAATTGCAATATGGCAAAAAGCCATTGCAGACATCAACGTCGAACTCAAGAAAGGTCTTGACGACTTCAACCCGATTTGGATGATGGCAAACTCCGGAGCGCGTGGTAGTATGACCCAGATCTCGCAGTTGTGCGGTATGAAAGGTCTTGTCGCAGACCCATCCGGTAGAACCATTGAATTGCCTATCAAGGCGTCACTTCGTGAAGGCTTGTCAGTACTCGAATACTTCATTTCTTCGCACGGCGGACGTAAAGGTATGGCGGATACGGCTCTTAAGACGGCAGACTCAGGTTATTTGACTCGTCGTCTCGTAGACGTTTGTCAAGACGTTATCGTCAACGAACTCGACTGCGGCGACACCAGAGGTATGGATATCGTACTTGAGGGTGACAACACCAAAGAGTTTATTGAGAGAATCGACGGCAGATACGTTATGACGGATATACTCGGTGACAGCGGAGACGTGATTGCAGAAAAAGATACAATGATCTCTCCAGAGCAGGCGCAGGCTATTGCCAACGCAGGTATCAGAAAAGTCAAGATCAGAAGCATTCTCAACTGTAAGTCGGCGCACGGCGTTTGCGCAAAGTGCTACGGCAAGAATATGGCATCAGGCAATTCTGTAAAACTCGGCGAAGCAGTTGGTATAATTGCTGCTCAATCAATAGGCGAGCCGGGTACGCAGTTGACTATGAGAACGTTCCACACCGGCGGTGTTGCATTGTCGGGCGATATTACCAACGGTCTCCCAAGAGTAGAAGAGTTGTTTGAAGCAAGACGTCCAAAGGGTCAGGCTCTTATTGCAGACATTGCGGGCGAAGTTTCTATCGACAGTGAAAAGCACGTCTTGACGATCTTGCCTGCTAAGGCAGACAGCGCAAAGGTTGATTACAAGTTGGTATTCGGTCAAAAACTTAAGGTGGAGAACGGTCAAAAGGTTGCAGCCGGCGAAGTATTGACGCAAGGTAGCATCTATCCTCAAGACTTGCTCCGCACCAAAGGCGCAAAGGACGTTCAGGAATATATCATTAAAGAAGTCAAGATACCTTACGCAAGCGCAGGTGTTGACATCAACGAGAAACATATCGAAATCGTTGTTAGACAAATGCTCCGCAAGGTAAAGATAGAGAATCAAGGCGACACGTCTATGATGCCGGGCGAATACGTAGATATATTTGCGTACGAGGCAGAGAACGAAAAGACTATCGAAGAGGGCGGAAGACCTGCTATAGCAAAGAGAACTTTGCTTGGTATTACCAAAGCCGCTTTGGCTACGGAGTCATTCCTCTCCGCAGCGTCATTCCAGGAGACTGCAAAGGTATTGACAGAGGCTGCTATCAAGAATAAGGTAGATCACCTCGTCGGACTTAAAGAAAACGTCATCCTTGGTAAACTTATTCCTGCAGGTACCGGTATGAAGAGATATCGCAATATCGTAGCGCTTCCTGCCGGCGGCACGGAAAACCATATCGTCGAGGAGAATATCGAACACAAGTTCGCTGGCGAAGACGATATCGAAGACTAACAACTTAATACTTAATTCTATAGAGAGTGTGGGAGTGACGGACACTGAGAACACACAGCAACCTCTTGTAAGGTGCTAAATTCCGCAAGTATACTTGATAGATAGAATACGAAGTCGCTCTATACAAGTAGAGCGACTTTTTTTAGGAGAACAAAATGATAAAAAGATTATTTACCAGCGAAAGCGTAACAGAAGGACATCCCGACAAGTTGTGCGACAAGATATCAGACAGCATACTCGACGCGTTGCTTATTCAAGACCCTATGAGCCGTGTGGCTTGCGAAACTTGCACCAACACAGGCTTTGTGCTTGTAATGGGCGAAATCACTTCAACGGCAGAAGTAGACTATAAAGCAATCGTGCGTAAGACGGTTTTGGATATAGGCTATGACAGCAAGGAAAAGGGACTTGACGGCAACACTTGCGACGTCTTTATCAAATTGGACAAGCAGTCACCCGATATAGCAATGGGAGTAGACAGTTCGTTGGAAAACAAAGAGAATACCGGCGAGGCGGATAAATTTGACCTTATAGGAGCAGGCGATCAGGGTATGATGTTTGGCTATGCTTGCAAAGAGACCCCCGCGCTTATGCCAATGCCAATATATTTGGCTCACAAACTGACGGATAGACTTACCAAGGTCCGCAAGAGTGGAGAACTCTCTTATCTTCGTCCCGACGGCAAAGCGCAAGTGACAGTAGAATATGTTGACGACAAAGTATCGCGTGTTGACACCATAGTTCTTTCCACCCAACATTCTCCCGACGTAGATATGGAAACGTTGAGACAAGACGTAAAGAAGTATATCATCGACGGCGTTATTCCGCCGCACTTGGTTGACGGTGATACCAAGATTTATATCAATCCCACAGGCAGATTTGTAGTGGGAGGACCTCAAGGCGACAGCGGACTTACCGGCAGAAAAATTATAGTAGATACCTACGGCGGCTACTGTCCGCACGGCGGCGGCGCTTTTTCTGGCAAAGACAGCACCAAGGTGGATAGGTCGGCTTGTTATATGGCGAGATACGTCTGCAAAAATATCGTCGCAAGCGGTATTGCAGAGAGATGTCAGTTGGACGTAGCGTACGCTATAGGCGTGGCAAAACCTGTGTCTATCAACGTCAATACTTTTGGCACTAGCAAGTATTCCAACGAGCAAATTGCTCAAATCATTGACAAAGTCTTTGACTTGCGTCCGCTTGCCATTATTGAAGAACTCAACTTGAGAAAGCCTCAATTTGCCAAGACGAGCAATTACGGACATTTTGGCAGAGAGGACCAAGGATTTAGATGGGAAAAGACAGACAAGGCAAAAATTATTGCTCAAATGGCAGAGGAGTTAAATTAAATATAAATAGGTGAAACTAGCGCTGTTGTCTAACTGACGCGGAGAAATCTCAATCCTATTGACAATCAATAGTTAAATAAATTAAAATATAGAGGGTACACATTGTATACCCTCTATGTTTTTGGAGAATTTATGGAATATTTTGACGAAATTGGATACGAAATACTCAAAGGCTACGTCGAGGAAATAGTATTCCGCAACGTGGACAATGGATATTGCGTCGTATATATCAATGCAGACGGAGTTTTGGAGACTGCCGTAGGCGTTTTTCCGCCAATTGAAGAAGGCGAATATTTGGAGATGAAGGGCAATTATTCCGTTAATTCCAAATTTGGAGAGCAGTTCAACGTTAAAGAATGTAAGATTGCCAGACCTGAGGACAAAGAGGCAATTATGCGTTATCTTGCCAGCGGACTTTTTGCAGGCGTGGGAGAAGTTACGGCAAAGAATATAGTCGACCTATACGGTACGGCAACTTTGGACGTAATAGAAAATGCGCCCAACAAGTTGGCGAGTGTCAAAGGCGTTTCGCTCAAAAAGGCAATGGCGATATATGAAGCGTATATCGTGCATAAAGAACAGCAAGCAACGATAGTATTTCTTCAAAATTATGAAATAAGTCTCAATCTTGCTTTGCGTATTTACAAAAAGTACGGCGAAGGTACTAGACGAATAATAGAAAACAATCCCTATCAAATGGTTGAGGATGTCGACGGCGTAGGCTTCATTACGGCAGACAGAATAGCCGTCAAAATGGGCTTTGACCAACACAGCAGATTTAGAATAAGCGCGGCAATTTGCCACGTATTGCAAGAGGGAGCCAATCGCAATGGACATACGTATCTACCTAGAGGCGAAGTCGTCTACGAGGTGTGTAATATTTTACGAATGGACTTTGAAGAATACAGTTATCTTGTCAACGGCATTATAATGGACAACGTCGTTATGGGCAAGATAATCATAGTCACGCAGGACGACACTGAGTGTGTGTTTTTGACGAGGCTATACGAGAACGAACACGGAATAGCCAAGTGTCTTACTGATATGTTGAAATTTGCAACCCCAATGGATCTCAACGTAGACGTGGATATAGATCAATTCCAGCAATCCCACAGCATTGATTTGCACGAAGGTCAGATAGACGCTATCAAGAATTGCGTCAATTACGGCGTCAACGTGATTACCGGCGGTCCCGGCACAGGCAAGACGACTATCATAAACTGCATTATCACGATACTAAAAAAACTTGGCAAAAAAGTTGCGCTCTGCGCTCCAACTGGCAGAGCATCCAAGAGACTTTCCGAGGCTACTGGAGAGGACGCCAAGACGATACACCGGCTTCTTGATCTTGACTTTACAGGAGGTAAGGGCAAATTTAATTACAACGAAGATACCAGACTGCAAGCCGACGTTGTGATCGTGGACGAAGTGAGTATGTGCGACGAATACGTTTTCCACGCGCTTGTCAGGTCTGTTAAAAAAGGCGGTCGTCTGATACTCGTCGGAGACAAAGACCAACTGCCTTCAGTCGGAGCAGGCAACGTGCTTGCGGATATAATATCTTGCGGGCTGATACCAATAAACTATCTTACTAGAATATACCGTCAAAGTGATGATTCGCTCATAATAGAGAATGCTCACAAGGTCAACAGCGGAGAGATGCCTACGATAGACAACAAGTCAAAAGATTTTTTCTTTGACTCGCAGACAGACACTGTGGTTATGCTTAAAAACGTCATTGATTTGACTACTAAAAGACTTCCTGCCTTTGCAGGTATCACGCCAAAGGATATTCAAGTGCTTTGTCCTACAAAAAAAGGCGTACTAGGCGTGGAGAATATCAACGTAGAAATGCAAAAGGCGCTCAATCCGCCAGACAAGAGCAAGGGGGAGATACGCTCAGGCGCAAATATTTTTCGAGAGGGCGACAAGATTATTCATACCGTCAACAACTACCAAATGGAGTGGTACAGCGAGGACGGTCTGAGCGGCAGCGGAGTTTTCAACGGAGATATAGGCTATATAGTGTCAATAGACAAGAGCGCGCCAAGTATGAAAGTGGAGTTTGATGACGGCAGAATTGCCACATACAGGCAAGAGAACTTTGACGAACTCACTTTGGCTTATGCAATTAGTATTCACAAATCTCAAGGCTCAGAGTTTCCTGCGGTGATCATCACCGCTTACGGCGGCAATCCATATCTTATGACAAGGAATTTGCTTTACACCGCTATCACGAGAGCCAAGTCACTTGTCGTTATTGAAGGCACAAAGGAGAGTACTGCTAAAATGGTAAAAAATAATTATACCGCAAAGCGCAATACTTTGCTTGCCGAGTTTATCAATCAGATTGCAAAACAAGCCGAATGAAATTTCTCAACTCGCTTTAAAAGCGCTCAAACGATTAAATAAAAGTTGACGTATAAACACAGTTATATTAAAAGGCTCTCGAATCAAGTATCCGAGAGCCTTGTTTTCGCCCAAACGCTTATAAATTTATTAATATCAAAGCGTGTAATTTACGCTTGTCAAATTGTATGTAATCTTGTCTTCTTGAAAACGCACGACTGCGCGGTTGACAAATCTGTTTGCGCCTTGCTCTTTCATTGCTACGGTGGATATCATACAACTTATTGAGCCGCTAGCAGGGAAAGTCTTAGTTGTGGTGAATGTGCATTTTACTACCGGAATGCTTGCCGTCAAAGTATTGGGATAAGTGACAGTCACGTTTCCGCTTTCGTCCGCGTCAGACGTAGTAATGTCTCCGCTGTTGTCTGCGACACCGGTATTTACTGCGCCGCTGACTTCCTCTCCGCTTACTTCGCCGCTTGCTATAGTTTGGCTAAAACTTTTGTTAAGCACGAACTTGTTGGTCAGTACGACGTTGCTTGTGCTTGCGTACGAGCAAGTGAAAGAAGAGTTTGTCGTCTTGCTTGATGCCGCGTTGTAAGTGGGGACGACAATAGATACTGAAGAAGAGAGAGTAGTCGCTCTTGCGAATTGATATAAGAACGAGTTGTCAACTACGAATGCCGAAGCGCTGTATTTTGCTGAATCGGTAGTGACTTCGCCGTTTTTAATGAAAGTGACGTTGCTTTTTTTCTCTTCATAAGAGGTGACGATTTCTATCGTCTCGCCGTCTTCGACCGTCTTGGAGTATGAGAGTTTTGGCTCTAAGCGGTGCGTAGCATAACTTTCTGTCTCCTTGACAAAGGTCTTTCCGTCATATTCTGCTCTCATAGTCGACGTAAATTTATATCCGGTGAAGTTGTTGAGCGTAGGTTTGACAGATTCTGTTGAAGACGCGATTTCTACGTTTTGATTGAAGAGAGATTTCATCACTGAAGTATATTCTCCCACCTTTACGCCATCGACGGTCACGTCATATACGCAAGTTTCCGTTCCGCCCTCGTGCCAACCGAGATTATTGTCGATTTGCGACATAATAGAGTTCTTGGAAAAACTCTCTCCGCAACCTGCAAATGCAAACAGCAGAGTAGTCGTAAGTATTATTGCCACCAAAATTATAAGTATCTTTTTCATAATGTCTACATTATAACACATTTGAGGCGTTTTGCAATAATTTTCCCCATATTATATTGCCAATAATGTCAAAAATTGCTACAATAAATATATGATAGAATTGATTTTGACGAATACTCTCAACTCAAATCCAATACTTGACAAACTCAAAAGTAAACTTGGAGCGGGCAAAAAACATATACTTTTCGTACCTGATAGATTTTCGCTTTCTTATCAAAAAGCCACGCTTGAGCATTTGAATATCAAGGGAACTTTTGATATCGAAGTATCGTCTTTTCCGCGTCTTGCCAACAAATTGTTGCAAAACAAAAAACGGCTTTTGGACAAGCAGTCGGAGATAATGTTGTTACGCAAAGTTATCGAAGAGAGCAAGGACGAATTGCTGTCTTTTGGCAAGATGGGCAGAAGCGCGGATTTTGCCAACGATATGTACGCCGTGATTTCGCAGATACGCAACAGTAATATATCCGTTGAGCAAATGCAAGACGCCGTGGACGGACTTCCAAAGCGAATTGCCAACAAGACTAAAGATATCATCAGGATATATCACGATTACGTGCAGTATATTCAAGAGGATTATTCCGACGGCACGAGCAAACTTCAGGCGCTTTGCGATTTGATTTATAAGGGCGCGCTCAACGATTACGAGGTATACATATCTGATTTTACGTCGTTTTCCAATATAGAATACGACATTATCAAAGCCATTATGGTCAATGCGCTCAATACGCATATATGTCTTGTCGACAGCGACGGCGAAAATTCGCAAGTATTTCCGACTGACGTAAAAAAACGGCTTTTTTCACTGGCAAGCGAAGTCGGCGTAACTATGGATATATCTTATTCTCGAGAAAAATTGATTGGCGATGCCGAGATAATATTCAAGGGACTTTATTCCTACGGCAAAGTCGACGGCGTAAGAGACGGCAGGACTAGGATACTTGCTTGCAAGAGTATATCCGACGAGATCAAGTCTTTGGCAAGGACTATCAATTATCTTGTCAGACGACAGGGCGCAAGGTATAGGGATATGGCAATCGTGTGTTGTGATTTTGCAACATACGCGCCGTATATCAACAGTATTTTCAAGGCTTTTGACATACCGTTTTACGCAGATATCAAGCAACAACTTTCCTCGCAAGCGTTGACTAAGTTGGTCGCCTCGGCAATCAGGACGGTGGGCGAGAAGTTTTCTCAATCAAGCGTTTTGGAATTTGCAAAACAACCGATACTCGGACTTGATTTTGACGAAGTTTGCATATTTGACAACTATTGTTGCAAATACGGTGTGGAGTATACGAGATTTCTATCTCCTTTTAACATAGGAGTCGGAGATTGCAAAGATATTGCCGAAAGAATAAGAATAAAAATAATGGAGTTGCTCGCGCCGTTAGATTTGAGCGGAAAATATATCAAAGATCATATTAGGGCGGTCAGAGAATTTTTGCAGAACTCTCAAGCGTCAACGCTTGTGGAAAATCTTGCCAAGTGGCAGGAACAAAACGGTTTTGGTGAATTGGCAGGAATTACTTTGCAATCGCAGGACAAACTCAACTCGATATTCGACAAGTGCGAAAGTATGCTGGGAGGCAATATAGCCGACTGGGAAGAATTTTACGGAATTATTATGACGGCGGTCGAGTCTGTTGAGATGTCCAACATTCCGCTATATAGCGATTGCGTTTTTATAGGCGAGACAAGTCAAAATAGATATGCCGGCATTGATTATATGTTTGTTATCGGCGCCGTTGCAGGCAAGTTTCCGCCTGAGCACAGCGATACCGGCATTGTATCAGAAAGAGAGTACTACGCTTGGAGTAAGATGAATATCAACGTTGAGCCAGATTGCAGACGGCGCAACAGCAAAGAAAGATTATCTACGCTTATGCTTTTGACGAGGGCAAGGAAGATGCTAGTAGTCAGTTATCCTACCGCGTCGGCAAACGGCGAAGAACTTACGCCAAGTTCGACGGTGGAATATCTTCAAGATCTTTTGGGTATTTTGCCAAGCGGAGAGCAAGCCCCTGACGGCGGATGGGATAGGGCGGCATTTATTGACTATGTATCTTCGCAGGACAATATATTGCAGGAGTTTTTGTCATTGCAAACTCTTGCAAAAGATCACGCCGTAAACGTGAGCGATACGCTGGAGGATATTTTGGATATCCTATATACGCTTTGCGGTCAAAGATATGGGCAGAGTTACGTGGATTTTCTTATAGGCGAGAGAAGTGACGAAGTTCAACTTGAAGGTATGGGGAACGCTATGTTCAACGGCTCGCGCACTTCTGTGTCACAGTTTGAAAAGTATTTCAATTGTCCGTTTTTACACTTCAACGCAAACGTGCTCAAACTTCAGCGCAAAGAGATCGCTGGACTTGAGGTCAAAGATACCGGTATTTTGCTTCACGCCGTTATGGAGCAATATTTTTCTATTGAGGATTGCGCTGACAAGAGCGAGCAGGAAATCCAAAATATCGTGCCTAAGTTGTTTTTGAGCGCAGTGGAAAGCAAAAATAATTATGCATTTTTGTTGGACAGTAAGAAAAATGCGCTCACACTTCAACAACTGATAAATCAATCAATTTACGTCGTCAAAAACCTTGTGGCTAATATGCAAGTTACCAAGTTTCGCCCTTACAAACTCGAAGCGGCGTTCGGCAGACGTCAAGACGCGATTTTGCCGGGAATGGAGATTTCCAGCGGTGTTCGCAATTTGAGTTTTGAAGGCGTGATAGACAGAATCGACACTTGCCAAGACAAGGCTATTATTGTAGACTATAAGTCAAAGAGCGACATACAGTTTGCTCCGTCAAATATATTTTACGGTGACAGGATCCAACTCTTTGTATATCTCAATGCTTTGCGCGCAAGCGGTAATATTACGCCGCAAGGCGTGTTCTATCTTTTGATGAACAACAGATTTGTCAAAAAAGAAGACGAGGCAAAGAGATTTATATTTCACGGATTTGTCAACAAAGACGACGTATTTGATTTGGATAAAGGCTTTGCTCAAAACGCTGATTTCAAGAGCGGAGTTTATCCCATCAAAAGCAAAACCAATAAAGACGGCGAAGTTATATATTCTTCGCAAGCGAAACTAGGGCACGTGATGTCAAGCAAGAGTTTTGACGACGCTTGCGACTACGTGATGAAGTTGACTAGCAAGGCGGCAAAGGAGATTGAGGACGGATATATTGCAAAATCTCCTTTGAATATCAAGGGCGAAGAGCAGCCGGGCACGTGCAAATATTGCGATTATAAGGATTTGTGCGCTCGCTCTAAAGTATACGAAAGAAGCGTCAAAGACATCTCTCAGCAAGAGTTTGAAAGTCTTATCGGAGACGAACCGCAAGATATAAATTTGCAGAATATTGCCGGCGCTAGTTCAGGCGAGGTCTTATGTAAAGAGGATTTGAGTTTGCCAAAGGAGGAGAAGTGAGTATGGGCGCTATCAATTGGACAAAAGAACAACTTGACGTAATCAACAGCGTCAACGTCAATACTCTCGTTTCGGCGTCTGCGGGAAGCGGAAAGACGGCAGTTATGCTTGAGAGGGTCGTCAGACTTATCACAGGTGAAAACGGCAATTGCAAAACTCCTTTGCGAAGAATAATTATGGTAACTTTCAACGAGTCTGTGGCAAGCGAACTCAAGAGTAAAATCGGCTCTCGACTTGCAAAAAGACTGCTAGAAAGCCAGGATAAAGAATATTTGCGCGAGCAGATAGAGGACGCGCCGCTTGCGGATATATCCACAATGCACTCTTTGTGCTCGACGATAATCAAAAACAACTTTGAGTATCTTGGTATTCAGCCGTCGTTTTCTATAGTCGACGACAACGAAAAACAAGTGCTTTTCGGCAAAGCGGTTGCCAACGTTATGAAAGAGTATAGGGAAAATTACGATTATCAAATAGATATACTCATCAACTATCTTGGCGGAGAAGACAGGTTTTGCGATACGCTTGCAAAACTTTACAGTTTCTTAGAAGCGCAACTTGACAGAGAAGCCTATCTTGAAGAAGTGGCGTTTGCCTGCTATGACGGAGATTTTAAGAAGAGCAAACTTGCAAAACTGTATCTCGCGGATATTCACAAAGATTGTTTTGATTTGCTACATCAGGCGCAGGAGTGGCAAATGCTTTTTGAGAGCAAAGGATTATTCAAACACTTTGACCATATTCAATCCATAATTGATTTTTTGAATAAATTATTGGAGACAAAGGATATTGCAGACCTTGCCGAGGTAGTTAGATTTGCTCCAAAGTTTGCCAACGTGCCGCCTCTTTCTAAAGCGCAAAAGGACGACAATATTGAACATCAGGAGAATTATAAGGCGTATAAGGCAGAAGTGACTGCTTTGCTGGACAAACAACTCAAAGCGTTGTTTCCTTTGCCGTACGCTCAAATGCAAGAAGATCTCAATAAAAACAAAGAGTATCTCGTCAGGCTTGTGAATATATTGAAAAAGGTTTGCGCAGAATATTCCTCTTTAAAGCAAAAAGACAACAAAATGGATTTTGCCGACCTTGAGTATTACGCTGTCAAGGTTATGCAAAACGACGCTTTGGCAAGCGAGTTGGCGTCAAACTACGACTATATCTGCGTAGACGAATATCAAGATATCAACGCCGTCCAAGAATATATATTGACAAGACTTTCAAGCGGCAAGAACTTGTTTATGGTGGGCGATATCAAGCAGAGTATCTATCAATTCAGAATGACAGACCCTAGGATATTTTTGGATAAATACCGTCTGTATAAACAAAGACCGCAACAGGGCAATTCTTTTTCTCTCAACAGCAATTTCCGATCTTGTAAGGAAGTCATAGATTTTGTCAACGCTATTTTCGACGTGATAATGAAAGAAGATATGGGCGGTATAGACTACAAAAAAGAGAGCAGACTTTTGCAAGGCAATCTAGATTATGACGTTCAGTCTGAGACTGCTATTCGCATTGCGCATTTTTCCAAGGAGATCAAGCAATTGGATATACCTGTTTCGCAAGACGGAGTTTACAGCGTAATGCAGGACGCGCAGGAAGCCAAATCTTTTTCCTGTCAAGAAGGCAAATACATAGCCAAGCAAATCAAGTCGCTTGTTGGGAAAAAACAAATACAGGTTTCGTCCGCTGACGGCGCAATGACGTATCGTACGATCAGATACTCTGATATAGCGTTGCTGTGCGCAACCAGAAACTCCAACGTTGAGAGTATCGTCGGAGAGTTAAAGACGGCAGGTATACCTGTCGACGGAGGCAAGATACTCAAAGAAAAAAACAATACTTGCGTAAGTCTTTTTACTTCGTTCTTAAGAGTGCTAGACAATCACCGCCAAGACATACCGTTGGCAGAGGTTTTGACGAGCAAGGTTTTTGCAAATTTCACATATGGAGATTTGACAAAAATCAAGATGCGCGCAGGCAAAGTCGACTTTTTCCACGAGGCAGTGGACAAGTATGTCAAAGAGCAAGACGACGGTTTGGCAACGCAACTGAAGTTGTTTTTTGAGATAATTGCCAAGTATCGCGCGATTGCGTCCTTTATGAAGATTGATTGGCTTCTTCGCAAGATAATAGAAGATTTTAATTTTCGCGCGTATATGACAGCCGTTGAGGACGGAGCAAGCGAATTGGCGGGGCTTGAGAGTTTTATTCAATCATTGTCAGGCAAGCCTTATAATAATAGCCTGTCAAAGTTTGTTGAAGCAGTCGACGCGAGCGCAGACTTTGGCAAAGTGTCAGGCGAAGTTGGATTTGAGGGAGATTGCGTAGTCACCAATACTATTCACAGCAGTAAGGGATTGGAGTATCCAATCGTATTTATTATTGACGCTGCCAGAGAACTAAGTCTAATTGAACTCAACCGTTCCAATATCATATACGACAAGACTTACGGTTTTGCAATCAAGAGCGTAGAGGAACAAGACAGATTTTATGAAGACAGTCTTCCGTTTCGCATAATGAAAAAATTCAAAGTCAAAGATTTGATAGAGGAGAAGATGAGGCTCTTTTACGTCGCAACGACTAGAGCGAGAAATATGTTGTATATTACTGCGACCGGCGGACTTGGCAAAAGCAGAGGAGAAAATAAGAAGCCTTTTGGACAAGAGAGAATCAAGACGCCTTTGAGTATGATTGATTGGCTCAACAACGTCGCGGTGGAATGTCCTGCGTTTTACCAAAAATATTTTGACGTTGACGCAGAGCAGGAAGATATGCAAGATATCGCGCAAGGCGAGAGTGTTCGCAAAAGGCAGTTAATTGACATTGGCAATGCCAATGCGTTTGCAAATGACCTTCAAAAGAATTACGCATTTGAGCCGTCGACGACTTTGCTTGTCAAGCATACCGTAACTGCAGTCAATAACGAGTATTATAATAAGTTGTCGGGTAGTTTTGCTAAGGATGACGTCGCAGAGATTTTTGACGCTTTTAAAGACGGAGACTTTTCTGACGAAGAAGTGGCGGACAAGCGCAATAGCGCTGACGAAGGCGTGGCTTATCACAGAGTGTTGGAGTGCATAGACTATGCTTGCTTCACGCAAGACGACGTAATAGTTCAACTTGACGCAATGGTTGAGCAAGGACTTTTAAGTCAAGATCAAAGAGCCCTTATAGATCCTATATCTATTCTAGAGTGCCTTCAAAGCGAGGTTATGCAACAGGCTAGAACGTATCCGCATCACAGAGAAAAACAATTTATGCTCAATCTGCCAGCCTGCGAGTTCTTGAATATTGACAGTGACGATAAGGTGTTGTTGCAAGGCACGGTTGACTTGTTTATTCAAGGCGGCGGAAAGGGCGGCGAAAATATCTTGGTAGATTTCAAGTTTTCGCGCAAGAGTGAAGAGCAAGTTAAAAAGAGATACCAAAGACAACTTGAGTTATACGCAATGGCAATAGAAGAGTGCTTGGGGATTAAGGTGGATAAAAAAGTTATATTTATGCTTGGAAAAAACAAGACTATCATACTTTAAATAACGAGCGTAGATATAGAATATTGATAATATATCTGACACTATTATCTATTCTATATTATTTATAATCTTGTCATTTCAACCCAAGCAAAGCGAAGTGGAGAAATCTCCACCTATTTAATAAACGGATAGAGACCTCTCGACTATGCTCGAGGTGACATAAAATAAATTGTCATTACGACTGAAGTGGAGAAAACTCAATCAGGTAATTTAGTTTTAGCCGTATAAAATTATTGTTTATGTCAACTATTAAGATAGCAATGGTCGTACATATTATTTTGGAGGCTAAAATTTTGCTATCATTTATTTCAGACACCTATTCTAAGTTTCAAGCATTTATGGCAAGTTGGAAGGTTTGGCAGATAGCGGCGTTTGCTGTTGCGGTGCCAGTTATCGTGTTGCTAGTTCAAATGCTTATCTATTCGGCAGAGCGCGTATATGCAAAGGCGTACCCAAGGCTCAAGAGATTTTTAAAAACTCATTCCTACTTGGCGCCAAGCACTGTATTTTCATTCAACAAAAAAGTCGTCAAGGTATTTCCGGGATATATCAAGAGACAAGCCAAGCACATTGCCGACACCTCAATGCCTATGGAAGAGTACATCAACACTTTTCATTTCTGCGCCCAACCCAAGAAAAAAAGTATTGTCGGCGGAGCGGCTCTTGCGCATATAGTATTATTGGGCATTATAGTTGCAATGAACGGATATTCTGTGGGTATAGTATCGACTGCTATATTGGCTACGTTTGCTTTATGGCTCATAATAATTGCTCTTGACTGTGTGGCGTCAAAACTTTTGTCATTTGTTGACAGAAGATATAAGAAAAAGTTTCTTATCAAACTTGATTCCAATACCCTTTATCAAGAGAAGAGCGTTGACCTCACCTTGCCAAAAGTAGAAGTCGCTGAGGATAGCGCTATGCAACTTGCAAAAAGTGTTGAAGATTTTTTGGCAAGCCAGCCAGATAAGAGTATTGCTAAGGTAGTTCTCAAAGGACTTTACAGTGCAAAATTCTCTTCTGCAATGACGGCGCAGAGCAAATTGCGACTTAAAAATGTCTTTACGGACCTAAAAAATTACGTTGGATAGGTTGCCAAACGGTTTTCAATAATGTAAAATGTAATAGTTGAAACATCTTTTGAGATTTACTAACGTTGCGTCGCGCGATAGACGCTTTAACTTATGACGAGGAGGTATGGCTTATGATAGAAATTTACAAGACTGATGCGGAGAATAGGCTCATACAGATTGAAGAAAGCGTTTATATGGAGAGCGGTTTTGATACCAAGGACTGTTGGATAAATCTCACCAACCCTTCTGACAAAGAAGTTGAATTCGTTGCGTCAATCAGCGGAGTTGAAGACGACGTGCTTAAGACGCCTCTTGATGACGAAGAAAGATCCAGACTTGAAGTAGAAGACGACTACACTTTGGTGCTTGTCGACATACCTGTGATTGAAGAGGGAACAGAGGATTATTATTCATATTTTACCATACCGCTCGGCGCAATAATTAAAAAAGATTTATTTATTACCGTCAGCCTAAAAGATACGGCAATTACCCGAGACTTTATTCGCAATAGAGTCAAGGGCTTTGCTACATACAAGAAGACGAGATTTTTGTTCCAGATTCTCAACAATATCGCGACAAAATACTTGGCTTACCTCAAGCAAATAGACAAGGCGTCGCAGAGAATTCAAAATGAGTTGCACAAGTCAACGAAGAATAAAGAACTTATTCAGATGCTTGACCTTGAGAATTCTCTTGTATATTTTTCCACGTCTCTTACAGGCAACGACGTCGTAATATCCAGACTTATGCAGAGCAAGTTCAATACCAATAATATATTGAAGAGTTATCCCGACGATACCGAACTTCTTGAAGACGTTGCGATTGATACTAAGCAGGCTATGGAAATGTGTTCTATCTACCGTGATATTTTGTCTGGCACTATGGACGCTTACGCTTCAGTTATATCCAACAACCTTAACATCGTTATGAAAGTCTTGACATCAATTACTCTTGTCATATCTATTCCTACTTTGATAGCGTCATTGTTTGGTATGAACACTTGGGTGCCTGGACAGGGATCTCCTTGGGGCTTCTGGGGAGTATTGGGCTCTTCGGGTATACTGTCTCTGGCTTTGGCTTTGTATCTCAAGAAAAAGAAACTGTTGTAATATAAAATATAATGTCATTTCGACTTATCAGATTGAGCGAAGCAAAGTCGAATTTATCTAATGTAAAATAATCAATAACTTAGACGGCGTATCGCAGATACTCCGTTTTAATATAACTGCTTGTATCACAAGCAATATAACTTATTCACGTTGTGATCGTTAGGAGGACTTGTGCGTTTTACTTACTGTCCCGACTGCGGGGAGAAACTTATAGACAAACTTATTGGCGACGAGGGGTATATACCTTATTGCAAAGGGTGTAAAAGACCTCTGTTTGATATGTTTTCTTCGTGCGTAATAATATTGGTGACAAATGATGACGGACAAGTCGTCGTACTTCGTCAGAATTATATCTCTACTCAATATTATAATCTTGTGTCAGGCTATATCAAGCCAAAGGAGACTGCCGAAGAGACGGCGTACAGAGAAGTGCAAGAAGAGATTGGAGTCAAACTTTCTTCACTTGATTTTGTAGGCACTTACTGGTTTGACAAAAAAGATATGCTTATGATCGCATTTATCGGCAAGACAGACGAGCGAGAATTGACGCTTTCGGGCGAAGTTGACGACGCAAAATGGATGGATGCAAAGCAAGCGCTAAATATGGTCCATCCCAAGGGTAGCGTGTCTTACACTTTAATTGAACATTATCTTAATAAATCAAAAACTAATTTATAATGAGCGATACAAATATTGCTTTTTTTGTGTAGTAATTGTTGATAGGTATATTACTGTGAAATAATATATAGGGGAGATCGACAATGACTAATAAAGCAATAAAGGTTGTCAATTGGCTTAACGTGGCGCTATCCGTCGCAGCCTTAATATTGGAATGTATGCCAAAGAGTGTAAAATATTGTTTATGCTCTGTCGATGGTAATATAATTAAATACAGTTCATTTTTTGGTAATCCATTGAGCGGATTTTTTATATCTGACGTCATTGTAGCAATTACAATTTTGAATTTGATATTTAGTGTTTTTTTTATAATTAAAAACAAATTATCAATAAAAATAATAAATATTGTGTTAACGCTGTTGGGCTTAGCGGCGTGCGTACGCCTTTTGGTTGGAGGCGGTGTTTATGTCACGGTATATGAGATTATCGTGTCAATATTATTTTATATTATGTCGTTTATAAATTTTAATATATTTGAAACAAGAAATAAAAAAATTATTATATTAAATTTAATAACTATGCTAGTTATTATTCTTACATTTATATTGCAACTTATCCCTTGGAGTTTGAGAATAGTGCAAAAGCTTAACTATAGCGCATTGGTAACATTTGAAGATGTTGAGCATTCTTACTTTATATATCAAAAAAATTGGATATCCTTAATGGGATTTATAATAGCGATACTCACGTTTTGCATATTGTTATTTAATTTTATTACATTTTCTAAAGATAAAAAAGGACTTTGCGTAACTCAGTTAGTAATGTCTTCAGTTTGCGTATTGTGTAGTATAATTATTTTAATTATGGTGGGTAGCAGTCTCACTGCTTACAATATAATTATAATGTTATTGTTTATTGTCCCAATAATCACTCAAAGCATAAAACTAAAGACTGTCTATAATTCTATGGATAAATCATAATCAAGCGATACAAATTTAATTTAAAAGTGTAGTAATTGTCGATAGGTATATTACTGTGAAATAATATATAGGGGAGATCGACAATGACTAATAAAACAATAAAGGCTGTCAATTGGCTTAACGTGGCGTTATCCGTCGCGGTCTTAATATTAGAATGTATGCCCAAAAGTGTAATAACCGCTTGTGCGATCGGTCCCGGAGAATAAGGACCATTGCATTATTGGTCGTATTTTGGTAATCCTCTTAATCCGGTGTATTTTGTGACTTTTAGTATTGCCTTGTTTACAATTATCAACTTAGTTCTAAATATTATTATGTTATTCAAAGACAAAAAGGCAATACGATTGGTATCTTTTGTTATGCTATTTATTGCAACGGCGCTGAGTTGTTTGATTATTCCGTCAAAGTTTGTTTCTGCTTATAATATTATAATATTGATTATATTTATATTGCAAGTAGTAGGGCAAATAATAATATTGGGAATAACAGAACGTATAGAAAAATAAAAAAGGATATTTTGCGACAAATAATATGCTAAATTTGCGCGTTTAAAAAATTTTTAAAAAGTTTGAAAAATTTGTTGACAACCTAATTCTTTAATGATATTATATAAAGGCTGTCGACGACAGTACGAGAAAATAACTCATTCGTGGGGGATTAGCTCAGTTGGCTAGAGCGCCTGCCTTGCAAGCAGGAGGTCAAGAGTTCGACTCTCTTATTCTCCACCACTAATGGGCTCATAGCTCAGCTGGTTAGAGCACACGCCTGATAAGCGTGAGGTCGGTGGTTCGAGTCCACTTGAGCCCACCAACTTTCGGTCTAACCGAAAATTTTTTTGCACATTGACAACTGCATAGTAGGATCTGACGTATGACGAGTACGTTAGGTTCAAGTATGATGAAAAGCAT
>JAIDRT010000046.1 GCA_029061605.1 Clostridia bacterium
TTCATCACAATTATCTGCTTCAAATGAAGAATCACCACTTCCTTGTTGCCAATAGTCCGCTTCTTTGTTGGTAAATTCTTTTATAAACTCATCGCTTGGATTTTCAATTTGTTCACCATCAGGTCCATAAAAAGTAATCATAAGTCTCTCCTATTATTTTTAAATTTATAAATAGATTATAACACTCTTGTACATTGTTTTCAAGTATTTTTGATTTTTTTACACAGTTAACATATCTTTTTTAGGCAATTTGTATACCTTTCTATTCTACTGCCATCTCAAATACTTGCAGTACTGCAAGTCTATTTATTTTTCGCACTTCTCTGCTTTGATTAAATGACGACAAAAACGTTGACAAAACCAAAACGCAGTAATATAATTAAATCGTTAAGGGAGTAGTTGGCGCAATAGCGTGGCAAGTCAACATACTGATAGCAATATCTGGCTTGAATTAAATGACGAGACTTACGATTGGCATTGGATAACTTTGCTATGCGTCAAGTCTTTTGGAGGTATAGCAAATGGCTATACTTTTTTTATAAGGAGTGACTTTTATGTTGGAGACAGTATTTTTGGCAATTGGACTTGCAATGGATGCGTCTTGCGTGTCTATGACCAACGCTATGACTGAAAAAAATATGCGCCCTATCAAAGCCGTGTTGATAACTCTACTCTTTGGAATTTTTCAGATGATTATGCCGCTGATAGGCTATTTGATAGGCTCGGCTTTTTCAAAACAACTTCTTGCGCTGATTCCACTGATTGCCCTTATACTTTTGAGCGTGCTAGGCTTAAAATCCATTATTGAAGTAATTGTAAATAAGAAAAAAGGTAAACAAATTCAAGAAAAAAAGATTGGAATAGGCGAAATATTTATCCAAGCCTTGGCAACTTCAATTGACGCATTGAGCGTAGGCGTACTTTTTATTGCAGATAATATCTCTTCCGCTCTGCTATCTTTTGGCGTCATAGGAATAATAACTTGGGGATTATCTTTGATTGCATTCTTCATTGGCAAAAAGTTTGGAAAAATTCTGAAAAATGCTGCGCCTATCATTGGCGGTATAGTGCTTATATTAGTCGGTTTGAAGATATTTATTCCGTCAGTGATTTAAGATATTGAGATTTTTCCGTTTCGCTTCCCTACAGTCGTAAGGAGCGTAGCGACGGCATAGCGAGAGAGGCAGATGCGTCTTGTGCGAGCGTCAATGACATTATATATATTTGTCGTCTCGAGCGTAGTCGAGAGGTCTCTATCCGTATTCTTGCCGTCCCCTTGAGGGGAAGGTGTCACGAAGTGACGAAAGGGGTGTAGCCTATTCTATAGGCGTTATTTTTATTTAGCATCCTTTTTAAGTCCGACCAAAATCGAGCAGCGCCGAGATTTTGCGCTTGGTCGGTATTAGGGCGAAGTCCAACCGTATTCTTAGCAATTACTTTTTTTATACTGTTGAGATCTCTCCACTTCGGTCGAGATGACATCTAAAAAGTTATTGCGTATTTACAGGTTGTGACGCGCGCCCTCACCTGAGGGGAAGGTGTCACAAAGTGACAGAAGGGGTGTTTATACTGATTGAGATTTCTCCATTCCGCTACGCTATAGTCGAAATGACATATTATAGTGCGAGCATCAACGACAAAAGGCGAGAATTATTCCCGCCTTTGTTACTCTTGCTCTTACTTCTTGTTTCTCATAGCGCGTTGCTCTTTGAGAAGGTCAGCATACCTCTCGATTTGATCTTCTCTCAAATCAATCATATTCTTTGCTACCTTACAAGCCTGCGCGTCTGATACTACGACTTCCGTCTCTTTTACTTTGACCTTCGTTCCGTCATTCGTTGCATCTTTGCGAATATCCTTGAGATACTCGTCTTCCATCTTAAAGAGCGCTACAGTCGTGTCTTTCTTTATCGTCAACTTGATTAGCGGATTGACGCTGGACTGCCCCAAGAGTATGAAGTAAGTCGACTTCTTCTCTTTGCACTTATCTTTCGTCAACGCGTATTCTCTTAGACTGTCAAAGTACTTTTTCTGTTGTTTAGACAGTCTTGCATACGCTTCGTCAAGTGTAAGTCTAGGAGCCCTTTCTTTTGGCGTCTTTGCAGGTGCGGTTACTTTTATTTCTTTCTCAATTACCTTTTCTACAACTTTTTCGACAGGCACTTCGACTATCTTCTCTACTGGTACTTCCTTGACGACTTCCTTTTCGACGATTTTCTCTACCTCAACAGGAACTTCTACCTTGACTTCTTTCTCTACTATCTTCTCTACTTCTACCGGTACCTCGACGACTTTTTCCACTAT
>JAIDRT010000047.1 GCA_029061605.1 Clostridia bacterium
TTTTCGATTACATTATACTTCACGAACAATTATTTTGCAATACCTTTAAGTCAGTAAAAGTATACTTTTTTTGGAAATACGTCTCTTCGCTGTGATTGAGATGCCAACATAAAAGTATATAGATATAAGGAAAGAATTATGTTTAAAACAAAAGAGAGAAAGAAAAAAAGCATATATTGCGCGGTTATCTTACTCATTTTATGTATTGTTACGGCAAGCGTAACGTCTGTTTTATTGTTAAACAATTTTGAATTGGCGAAAGAGGAGAATAATCTTGACGGCAAAGCAGTTCCTTTGGCGGACTCATTGCCCAAAATCAATAGTCCTACGATACATTTGACGTCAGCAAAACATTATACGTTGGCAAAAGCCGATAAGAATCCAATAAATTATTCTGATTTGACAATGGATCCTACAGACGACGCCATAAGCGCAGAATTTAATATTGATAAAAATTCCATTACGATGAATACAAACACAAATACGACGAGCACCAAAAACAGTAAGAATGCTTATCTTGATTTTTATACTTCAGTGCTTGTGCCTGCGCATATTGAGTATAAAGTCAAATTCACTATTACTTATAGCATAACAAAAGTTACAAGCAGCGGAACGGCAGGCGCTTATGCAAAACTTTATGAATACGGAGACGATGAGATAATCAAAGACGTATACGTAAATGCTGAGAATCTTTACAATTACAACGGCGATGATTTGCAGTTTGAAAAAACAAAGACCAGCGATAATAGTTATTGGATAACCGATCAATGGATAAATGTCGAAACAGGCAACAAAACCGTATCAAAATCATATGAGTTTGAGACGACTTATTCCAATAGATCCAAAGAGGATAAAAATTACGTACACAATTTTGGATATTACGGTTTTATAGAATACGGAACTACTTATGCGTCGTCAATGCGCTCAACTATCACAGTATCTGCATCTATAACGCAAACATCTTTAAAATTGACCGCGCCCAAAAACATCGAAATCGAATATACAGGACAGGAATTATCTTTGGCAGATGTTGATTCTGCGCAAAAGGCGTGGTATGACAGCGACCTAATGTCGTTGACTTACCCAGATGAAATGAAAGATGCAGGCGAGTATCAAATAAAGGCAAGTATTTCCAATGATGACGACGTCTTTGCGGGGGAGCCTGACTTGAGTAATGGCGAGAGCGATACGGAAAGAGTTTTTACATTCAAAATCAACAAAAAAAAGATAGGCATACAGATGACGGACAAATCTGACGGAGACGGGTTTGAAGTCTCGCCCAATGTGGGAGCAGTGTATATTGGAGATACGCCGGACAGCGGACGAGCACCAATCTTTGCAATCACTTATAAAAACATTTCTTCAGGCAAAGTATACGATACTTATCCAACGGACGTTGGTACTTATACCGCAAGCGTTTCTATTGTCAACGATTGCAATTATGAGTTAGACAATACGTATGAAAAGACCGTTACTGTCAAGGCAAAAGAGATTGCTAAACCTGACGTTGGATTGAAGACGTTGGATTACAACGGCGAGGAGCAATCGTTCACCGTCAGCGGAGTGAGTGACGACGTAACTATTACGCCGCAAATCGGCAGCGGTATGACTTATGCCGACAAACAACTTAAAGCAAAAGACGTAGGAAAATATAAAGTCGTTGTTTCGCTTGCCGACAGCGGAAAGAATACTCAGTGGGTCGGCGGCGGAACGGCGGATTATGAAATCAACTTAGAGATAACCAAAGCCACGCTGATTATTACGTTTAATTCTGTCGGCGGATGGTCGTGGAATAGCAATATTGAAAAGATGGTAAGCATTACCGACAACAGAAAGAAAGATACAGAAAGTTTATCTTTCAGCGCATCTTATGATTCAACGCCTATTAGTGATATTAACGCAGGCGAAGGCAAAACTACAAATATAAAAATACCTAAACTCTCCACAAAGGATGGCGGATATGTTTTGAGTATTTCGCTCAATAATACCGGCGACGGCAAGAATTATAATCTTGGCGGAGTGACGACGCAAAAATTCAATATTACTGACAAAGAAATAAAGGTTGAGGATAGCAATATTATTTGGTTTTATTCCAATGACAATAAGGAGATTCAATTAGATAGTTGGAGTTCAGAGAGCGTGTTTGAAGTCACGTACAATGGCAAAGAATTTGCTTTTGCGGCAAAGACAAGTCAGTTGGATGAAGACGACGAGGTCGTGATAGACAAATACACGACCACTCAATCGGGAACAAACGCTGGCGAATACACCACGACAGTGACGCTTACGTCAAGCAAAGGTAATTTGACAAAATCGAGTTTTACGCTGAAATGGAAGATTAACAAAGCGCTGTTTGATTTGTCAAACGTCAAGTGGAACTATGACCCAAATAATCCGTTTAAATTCATTGAAGACACCTTTCAGCAGGTCAAATTGATGGGATTGCCTGAAGGAGTGCAAGTTGAATATGAGGACAACAGCAAGATAAAAGTAGGCGAGTATTCTGCGTCAGTAAGTGAGATAACTATTGCAGAAAGTTTGAAGGCAAATTACGTTTGTCCTCAAATTTCAGATGATACGACGTATATTTGCAAAGACGAGAGTGGAAACGTAAAAGTTTTGTCTTGGACTTTGGATTGGAAGATAGACAAAGCGGTCCTTGATTTGAGTTGGCAGAAGAAATCCTATGAAGATAAGAATTTTAGAAAAATACGCGCTTACGAAGTAGCCGACGCTGCGGCAAGCGAAAAGATAGAGTATAGATACTACAGCGAAAAAGATTTTGTAGACGGAGAGGCAATTGGCGACGCCGTTGAGTTTAGTTCTTTGGTTGTGACGCCGGGCGTTGAGGAAAAGTTTTGGGTTGTTGCCGTAGTCAAGAGCGAGTGCACCGGTAATTATGAAATAAAAGCAGGTACGCAATATAAGAAGTTTACGGTTGGCTCGCAGGCTCCT
This sequence comes from Clostridia bacterium, assembly GCA_029061605.1. Classification (GTDB taxonomy): domain Bacteria; phylum Bacillota; class Clostridia; order Christensenellales; family UBA3700; genus RACS-045. Next base: position 2,956 of record JAIDRT010000047.1, read on the forward strand.
ATTCGTGATATTAATATCCAAAGTGAATTTGAGTATGACGGCAAGGGGCACGGCGTAAAAGACGAGTGGCAAGTCTCCAACAATATTCATATTGTCGCTCAGTATTACTCAGTAGATAAAGACGGAATCGAGACGCTCATTGACGGCGCGCCTACAGATGCGGGAAAGTACGTCATTAGGTTGGATATAGAGGACGGATACGAAGAGAGTTTTGAATTGAGCAAGTACAAGTTTGAATTTGAAATTACTAAGGCGCAAATTAAAGCAGTATGGGATACAAGCGGAGAGACACCTAAGATAGCCAACTTGAGCGAAAGCCAAAAAGCAGTAGTTGGATATATCTATTACGACAGCGAGGGTAACGAGTTGCCGGACGGCGCGCAGTTGGAAGCAGGCAAGACGTATAGCGTCAAAGCAATATTGACAGGAGACAGCGCAAAGAATTATGAATTTGTCAGCGAAGATGGAGAAGTCTTGCCAAATGAGACGGAGACGGAAGTAAAAGACTTTACGATAGGCTCTAGCGGTGGAAGCGGCAACGTAATAGGCGGAGTAGACAGCGGAAATAATCCAGGTAGCGGCAACAACAGCGGCGGAACTTTGGACGAGATACTGGAGAAACTCAAAGAGATGCCGTTGTGGCAGATAATAGCAGGGGTAATATCTATAATATTGACGATAATATTCCTGTCCAAGACGGCAAGTTACGACAGTAAGAGAAGAAAGTACAACAAGAAAGCAGACAAGTTGGACACGTCAATGTATGCGGGAGCATATCTCGGCGTGGCAATGACGATATGGACAGCGATAGCGTGCGTACTGATGGGGCTAGCCGTGATAAGCCTAGTAATGATGCTTATAGCCAAGAGCAGATGCAATAAGGCGGAAGAGGAATACGAAGACAGGCTGGAAGAATACAACCGCAACCAAAAGGATCTTGACGAACGCAAGAGAGATGAGAATATGCGAATGATGCTGATGGGCATAATGGGCGGCAACGGAAATATGGGGCAAGGCGGATATGCAGTCCAGCAAGGCATAGGGATAGAGGAAATGAGAGGATTGATCTCTGAGACAGTGACAGCGTTATTGCCAGGAGTGCAACAGATGTTGCCGCAACAAGCGTCGACAAATGACGAACTAGTGCAGAAACTAATAGAGGAAAACGCGCAAAACAGAGAGGCAATGCAAAGTATGATGCAAAAACTTGCAGAGCAACCCGCGGAGAGAATAGTTGAGAAAGAAGTAGTAGCAACTACCGCAAACGACGAGACGATAAAACAAATGATGAAAAATCAAGAAATACTTATGAAAAAGATACTGGAATTGTCGGCTAATCAAAAGGTTGAGACTCAAGTCGTCGAAAAGATAATAGAGAAAGAAGTACCTGTCGAGAAGATCGTGGAAAAAGTCGTAGAGGTACCTGTAGAGAAAGTCATAGAAAGGGAAGTCAAGGTTGAAGTCCCTGTTGAAAAGATAGTAGAGAAAGAGGTCAGAGTAGAAGTGCCGGTTAAGGTCGAGAAGGTTGTCGAAAAGGTAGTGGAGAAAGAAGTCAAAGTGACTGCGCCTGCAAAACCAAAAGCAGAAAAGGCACCAAGACTTACACTTGAAGAAGCGTATGCAAAACTCACCAAGACGCAACAAAAGTACTTTGACGGATTGAGAGAATACGCGTTGTCAAAAGACAAGTGCAAAGAGAAGAAGTCGACGTACTTTATACTCATTGGACAGTCAAGTGTCAATCCTCTAGTCAAATTGACGATAAAGAAGGACACCACGGTAGCGCTCTTCAAGATGGAAGACGAGTATATGAAAGACATCAGAAGAGACGCGACAAATGACGGAACAAAAGTCAAAGTCAAAGAGACAGAAGTAATAATAAGTGACGCGCAGTCTTGCAAGGTGGCAAAGAATATGATAGATTTGCGAGAAGACCAAATCGAGAGGTATCAAGACCTTCTCAAAGAGCAACGCGCTATGAGAAACAAGAAGTAGGTTTGATGTCATCTCGACCGAAGTGGAGAGGTCTCAACAGTATAAAAAAGTAATTGCTAGACGTACGGTTGGACTTCGTCCTTATTCCGACCAAACGCAAAATCTCGGCGCTGCTCGATTTTGGTCGGACTTAAATCGGACTTAAAAAGGATATTTAATTATATAAACGCCTATGAATAGGCTACACCCCTTCCGTCGCATACTGCGACACCTTCCCCTCAAGAGGACGGCAAGAAAGCGGATTAGACCTTTCCGCTATGGTCAAGGTGACAGAATATTGTAGAGATGGCATAGACCCCTCGACTACACTCGAGGTGACATACGCTTAAAGATCGTCTGCGTCCTGCGTAGGCGCGCTATGGTCATCATATGCTGGAGTTCCGGTATATGAGCCGTTTACGTCAAAATTGCTAGAGAGTGATTTTTGGTCATTGGTTGTGGATTTAAAGTTGAGTTTCTTGAGTTTTTTCTTCATAGAATGTCTTAAATTCCTTTATTATATTTATATAATTGATTATATCCGTATATCTCAAGTCATATACTTTTTCTAAGGGGAATACTAGGAAAATCGTATTAAAACTTACAAAATATAAAAATTGAAACAAATTATAAAAAAGTGCTTGACAATGATAGATAGAATAAATATAATGTTAGTGCAGGATAACTTTTATCCTATATTTTAAAATTAAAAAGTTAGTTTAAGATAACTTTGGAGGTTGTATGCAATTATTATCTTCGCCAATAGGTAAGCAAGTCAAGATAGTTGACGTGACTACTGACGAAAAGACGAAAAATCGCTTGCAGAATATCGGCATAATAGTGGGCGGACAAATCACGCTGTTGCAATCCAATTTTGGAGATTTGATCGTAAAAGTACGCGATTGTAGAGTTGCGATGAACAAAGACGTTGCAAAGCATATTATTGTGGAGGTGTCTAATGAAGAAGTCACGACAGACCAAGCGCTGTGATATAAAGGTTGCTTTGGCGGGCAATCCCAACTGCGGAAAGACTACGCTTTTCAATGCTTTGACAGGCGCAACGGCGCACGTGGGCAACTGGACTGGCGTAACTGTAGAGAAGTTGGAAGGCACTTATAGAGACAGAAAGAGCGATTTGAGAATCGACATAGTAGATTTGCCGGGCATTTATTCACTGTCGCCGTATTCGCCAGAAGAAGTAGTATCGCGCGATTACATACTTTCGCAAGACGCTGACGTTATACTCAACATAATCGACGCGACCAATCTTCAACGCAACCTGTATTTGACAACTCAACTTTTGGAGATAGGAATGCCTATGGTCGTGGCGCTCAATATGGCAGATTGCTTGAGAGCCAACGGCGAGAGAATCGACATCAAAGAACTTTCGCAGAAGTTGGGTGTGCCGGTGGTCGCAATATCAGCGCTTAAGCAAAAGGGACTCAAAGAACTTATGCAAGCCGTCAAGGAACAAAAGGGCGTTGAGCGAGAGGCAATATCGTTTATATCCTCCGGTATTCTCAAAGATAGCGTCGACGAGATAATGTTGCTCTTGGAAGACAGCAAACACAAACTTTTTGAAAGCGTCAAACTTGTTGAAGGCGACAAACTTATGGAAGAGAAGTATAAATCGCTCTTGACGCAAATCAAAGAGATAAAGGATAGAAACCAAGAAGCGCAGAAGAGATACAATGGCAACTTCGAGACGTGCGTAGCCGATCAAAGATATCAATATATCAATGACAATTTCAGCGGCGTTATTACGTCTGACAAAGAGAAACCTGCGATTTCCAAGAGTGATAAAGCGGACAAGGTGCTTACGCATAGGTTTTGGGGCATACCAATATTTTTGTTGATTATCTTTGCGATATTCCATCTTACTTTCAGTGAGAATTTATTTTATCTGTCAGTTGTTATTCCTGACGGAGCATTTAAAGACGTCAACACGTTTTCTTCGCTATTCGTAGATACTGAATACGAAGAAGACGAAGAGGGCAATATATCAGGCGCCAATTCCATTAAGTCGCCGGGCGTATTCTTGCAAGGCTTGGTAGAAGAACTTGGAGAACTTGTCAACGGCGCAAGAGAAGTCGAAGACGCTGTGGATGAAAACGGAGAACCTGTTCAAGAGGTCGTTGAAGAGGGCGGATGGATTCCGCAACTGCTAAAAGATGCTCCCGATTGGGCGTACGGTGTGATTTGTGACGGCGTATTGGCAGGCGTTTTTGGAGTGCTGTCGTTTATTCCGCAGATAATGCTGCTGTTCTTATTCTTGACGATACTTGAAGATACTGGATATATGGCGAGAGTTGCTTTCATAATGGACAGAGCATTCAGAAAAATCGGCTTGTCAGGCAAATCCTTTATGCCGCTTTTGATGTGTTTTGGTTGCGCAGTTCCGGGAATTATGGCTACGCGTACTATCGAAAATGACAAGGAGAGACGCTCAACGATACTTCTTGCGCCATTCTTCTCCTGCGGAGCAAAAAGCCCAATATGGTATGCTTTTGCGGCAGTTTTGGCGACCACTGTCGGTTGGAATAGCGAGTTGACCGTCTTTGGTATGTATATCATAGGTATAGTTGTTGCAATGGTTGCGGCGCTGATACTCAAGAAAGTCAGCGGACAAAAGGGCGTAACTCCTTTTATTATGGAACTCCCAACTTATCACACTCCGCAATTCAAGAGCGTGACGATACATATTTGGCAAAAACTCAAGCACTTTGTGTTCCGTGCAGGCACAGTCATTGCGGCGTCAACCATAGTAATATGGTATTTGCTCAACTTCAATTTCAAGTTCCAGATGGTGGGCGAAGAGAGCAGTATTCTCGCAATCGTCGGAGGTTGGTTTGAATGGCTGTTCAAGCCGCTTGGATTTGGAGATTGGAAATATATCGTTGCGGCAGTCACAGGACTGATTGCAAAAGAAGAAGTCGTATCTTCTATTGAAGTTTTATCAGGCAGTGTTGAGGCGTTTGTATCAATGAGCGGAGTGACGACGGCAGGCGTGGTTTCGTTTATGGCGTTCAACTTGCTCACAGTGCCTTGTATGGCTGCAGTAGGAGCAGCGTCGGGCGAACTTGGCTCGGCAAAACGTACGGCTCTCGCAGTGCTATTCTGGATACTCACTTCTTACGTCGTATCAATGATGATATATCTTGTAGGCACGTATTGGTGGACGGTGTTTATCTTTGCGGCAGTTATAGCGGCAATTATCGTAGCGGCGCACTTTATCAACAAAAAGCGCTTTGCAAAAGAGGAGATATCAAAAAATGCTTAGTTTATTGTGCGCAAGCGTGGCGGAAATCGTCGTAGGAGTAGTTGTCGCAGTGATTATCGTAGGCGGTTTCGGCGGATATATCGGATATAAGATATGGGCAAAAAAACACGGCAAATGCGGTTGCGGATGCGACTGCGGAAGTTGTTCGGGCTGCGGAGTATGCCCATCGGCAAATAAACAAAGAGATAAATCAAAATAGACATTGAGAGAGCGTCAAAATCTAATGTGATGTCATTTTGACCGTAGTGGAGAAATCTCTAACGCTTAAAACTTCTTCACTTTTACTTATTACTTGAATTTACCTCCCGAATATATGATTACGTTTAGCAAATACTCGCAGTATGATACTGCGAGTATTTGCATTAAATAAATTAAAAACAAAAATGATAATCATTATTATTTTTATTAATTTGCTTGACAGATATTGTTATTAAGTGTTATTATTGTCCTGCAAATGGCAAATTTTTCTTCTCGCCGACAAGCAGTGCTTGAGGTAATTCAGAATATGAGGTGTCATCCGTCTGCGGATATGATATATGAGGAATGTCGCAAGACTATCCCCAATATCTCGCTTGCCACTGTATACCGCAATTTGGCGTATCTCGAAGAGCAGGGCACACTTGGAAGAGTAATTGGCGCAGGAGAAAAGGAAAGGTACGACGTCGAACTTGACACGCATTGCCACGTAATTTGCGACAAGTGCGGAAAAATCGTCGATATGCCTTATCCATATGAGTTAAAGGGTTTTCTTGACGGTTACTGCGACGTTAAGGGACTGTCAAGATACGCTTTGAGTTTTTACAATACTTGCGAAGATTGCAGACACAAATGAGTTATTCGCGGTTTATACCGAAAATAATAAGAAATCATATATTTAACGGAGGTAATTTATTATGGCAAAATACGTATGCGCAGTGTGCGGTTACGTTCACGAGGGAGACAGCACTCCCGACAAGTGTCCACAATGCAAAGCAAGTGGCGAAAAGTTTAAGAAGGCAGAAGGCGAATTGGCTTGGGCTTGCGAGCATATCGTAGGCAGCGCAAAGGGTTATGACAAAGAAGTCGTCAAAGGTCTTATTGACAACTTCAACGGCGAGTGCGCAGAAGTAGGTATGTACCTTGCAATGTCCAGACAGGCAGACAGAGAGGGCTATCCCGACGTCGCAGAGGCTTTCAAGAGATACGCTTTCGAAGAGGCAGAGCACGCCGCTAAGTTTGCAGAACTTCTTGGAGATGTTTTGACTAATAGCACCGCTAAAAACGTCAAGATGCGTATGGAGGCAGAAAACGGCGCTTGCGCAGGCAAGTTAGAACTTGCTAAACTCGCAAAACAACTTGGCTACGACGACGTGCACGACACCGTTCACGAAATGGCTAAGGACGAGGCAAGACACGGTTGCGGTTTTAAGGGCCTCTACGAGAAGTACTTTAAGTAAGAAAATATTCTAAAACAGCAAGGGGATAGGTAGAAATGCCTATCCTTTTTTGTTTTCACAAGTGTGAAAAAAGTGGAAGGTTTACTTTCGGTGCTAGTCAAATATTACCTAAAGTGGAAATTGAAAAAGTGGAAAGTCTTTTAGACTTTCTTTGCTACATTTTACCCGATAATATCTAGGGTGGGGGACGAAGAGAAATAAAATTTGAAATTTTGTCTGCGATTTATTCCCTAAAACCTTGATTTTGACTAAAATCTATGTTATATTAAATTTGCGACACAATTTAATAACTAACAAAGGTATCAATATGCCAATTGGTACTTCCATTTTCCTTTGTTAGTGGAATTGTGTCGCAGCAATGTGGAGTGTACTGATGGAGTGCGTTCCACTTTGGGGCGCATTTTTTACTTTAGGAGGTGTCGAATGGTAATTAAATATAGATAGATCATTTATATTAATAAAAATCAAATTAAAAAAATTTAACTGAAGGAGAATTAAAAATGGAAAAGTTTGAAAACAAAAAAGCATTAACGGCTTGCAGAGTAATAGCACTTATAGGTATTTTGATTGGACTATTTATGTTTGCATTTGGAATAATAGTATGCTCTGAAAGCGATTTATTTAATTATTATGGCGTTAAACAAATTTATAATGACTCTAATATATATGGAGCAGATTATTATACTGATTCTTATAAGGCAATGGCAATAACCGCCAATAATACTTCTGCAATTGCTAAATTAATGTGTGCAGCCGTCGCGGGAATAGGGTACGTAATGATTTTTGGCGGTTTAGCATTGATGTTGGGTTTTATCTTTAAATTCGCAAGTAGTTTTAGTAATATTAAAAAGAAAAAAGTCGTGAAGTATATTCAACAAGAAGATGACGAAATGGAAAAGTATTATGACACAAAGATTTTAATGGAATTATTGAAAAAGGGTGTTAAAGATGAAGACTTAACTAAAGGTGAATAAACTCTTTGCGATATTTTCAATTTATAAAAGGACGGATAGACCGTCCTTTTATAAAAGACTTAACGTTAATAATGAAATGCTAAAAGTTTTGATTATATCGTGTAGATTCTACATAAAATTGGTAATATTTACAAGTAA
>JAIDRT010000048.1 GCA_029061605.1 Clostridia bacterium
CTCAAATGTCACTATTGCGGCAAAAGATACAAGATGCTCAGCCGTTGTCCCGACTGTGGCAGTGACGGCATACGATGCGGCAAGATAGGCACGCAGAGAGTTGTTGAAGAGATAAATAGACTGCTGCCTAATGTCAGCGTGCTTCGTATGGACAATGAGACGACGACTACAAAGGATGCTTATCTTGAGATACTTGGCAAGTTTGCCGCCAAAGAGGCGCAGATCCTCGTGGGTACGCAAATGATAGCCAAGGGACACGATTTTCCAGACGTAACGCTGGTGGGAATACTAGACGCAGATATGAGTCTATATCATCAGGATTACCGATCAAACGAGCGTACGTTCCAGTTGGTTACGCAGGTTGCGGGAAGAGCAGGCAGAAGCGATAAGGGCGGCAAGGTGATTTTGCAGACCTACGCGCCTAATCATTACGTGTATAGATTTGCTTCGAAGTATGACTATGAGGGTTTTTTCCAAAAGGAAAACAACGTCCGCAAGACTACTAATTTTCCGCCGTACACGACGATAATACGCGTGCTTATGACGTCGGAAGACGAAGATAAAGTCATTGACACCGCCAAGTCGATCTACAGACGGCTTATGGAGTACGCGCAGGATAACAAGCAAGATTTTTTGTATATCCAGGCAATGAAAGCGCCTCTAGGCAGAATACAAAATAAATTCCGCTATCAGATAATAGCAAGAATAAAACGAGAAAACGAGAGTAAAATTATAGCCCAATTCTATCAAGTGATTGAGAATAATCAAAGCCGAGGCGTGACAGTCTTTGCAGAACTCAATCCACAGAATATGGCGTAGGAGAAATTATGGCATTGAGAGATATAGTAAAAGACCCCAATCCGACGCTTCGCAAGAAGTGCCGTCCAGTAGAGGTTTTTGACGATAAACTTGGCAAGTTGATAGACGATATGCGCGATACTATGATACACGCAGACGGCGTAGGTCTTGCCGCTCCGCAAGTGGGTATATTGAGACGTGTCGCGGTAGTGCAAGTCGACGACTTTTATATTGAGTTTGTCAATCCGGAGATAGTCAAGACCAAAGGCTCGCAAGTGGGACCTGAGGCGTGTCTGAGCGTTCCGGGAAAGAGTTGTGACGTCAAAAGACCCAATCAAGTCACAGTCTATTATCAGGATAGATACGGCAACGATATGAGCGTGACGGCAGAGGGCTTTATTGCAAGAGCGTTTTGCCACGAGATAGATCATCTTGACGGCACTTTGTATTACGACAAGAAGTATGACGGCAAAGAATAAACAATAGAAAATAAAAGGTAATAAAGAAGAGATAAAAATTATTAATAATGAAAATATTCTTTATCCACAACTATTAACTATTATTTATTATCTGCGATTTATAAAGTATGAGGTAAAAAATGCGTATTCTATTCTTAGGTACTCCCGATTTTGCCATAAAGGCGCTGGATAAGTTGGTTAGCGAGGGCTACGACGTAGTTGGCGTAGTTACTCAACCTGACAAGAGACGCAACCGCGGCGAGGTATCGTTTAGCCCAGTCAAAGAATATGCGGTAAACAGCGATATCCGCGTATATCAATACAACAGCATAAGGAAAGAAGGCGTTGAGGATATCAAGGCTATCAATCCCGACGTTATGATCACGTGTGCTTTTGGACAGATTATTAGCCAAGAGATTTTGGATATACCCAAATACGGAGTGCTGAATATCCACGCGTCGCTATTGCCAAAATACAGAGGTAGCAGTCCCATTCAATGGTGTCTTATCAACGGCGAAAAAATCACTGGCGTGACTATTATGAAGACTGCGCTTGCCGTGGATAGCGGAGATATATTATTGCAAAAACAATTGGACATTTTGCCTGACGAAAACGCAGGACAACTCTTTGACAGACTTGCGGTATTGGGAGGCGAAGCCATTGTCGAGGCTTTGAAACTCATTGAGAGTGGGAATGCTGTATTTGCGCCTCAAGACGAGAGCAAGGCTACGCATTATCCTATGATAAGCAAAGAAGACGGATTGATAGATTGGAATCTATCCGCCGAAGATATATTCAACAAAATGCGCGGCTTTACGCCTTGGCCGTCGGTATATACTTACCTTGACGGCAAGTTGTTTAAGATACTCAATTGTAAAGTCGTTGACATTGATATGCCAATTCAATTGCCTGTTGGCGGAGTATACGCAACAAAGAATTGCGCTTACGTCAAGTGCGGAAAGGACGTTTTGCAACTTTTGCAAGTTCAGTTGGAGGGCAAAAAGGCAATGGATATATCGTCGTTTTTGGCGGGCGGAAAACTAAAGAGCGAGACGGTTTTGGGCAAATGAACGATTTGTTGATGGTTTTTGAAGTGCTGCTTGCAATCTATAAAGACGGCGCATATAGCAACTTAGAACTCAATAAGAGAGTCAACGGCGCAAGCAATCAGGCAATTGTAACAAGGCTTGTATACGGCGTGTTGCAAAAGGACGTTCAACTTGAATACTATCTTGCCAAATTGACGGCAAAGCGTCCGCCCAAGACAATTGCAATTCTTCTCAAATTGGGTATGTATACGCTTACGTATATCAATTCGATACCCAGATACGCAGTCGTCGACAGTCTTGTCACGATATGCGAGAAGTATGGAAAGAGACAACTCAAGGGTTTTGTCAATTCCACGTTGAAGAACTTTGACGCAAGTCAAATCTCATTGCCAAATGACAGATTTGAGGCTTTGAGCGTGGATACGAGCGTTCCGCTTTTGCTTGTCAAGGCTTATTGTAAGCAATATGGATATGACATAACGAAGGAGTTTTTGAGCGTTGACACTTTCACCAAAGAGCATATTCGCCCCAACTTGAGAAAGCAGACTTTGGATGAGTTGAAGAGTATGTTGGACGCTCAAAATATAACTTATACTCAAAGTATCGCAGGCGGACTTTTTGTAGACAACTACGCTTATATCAAGTCTCTTAATGAGAAAGGTTTGATTACTTATCAGTCTATGACGTCAATGTTGGCGGCGCAGGCAATGGAAGTAAAAGACGGCGAAATGATATTGGATATATGCAGCGCGCCTGGTGGCAAAGCGGTATATATGAGCGAACTCGCCGACGTCGTTATCACAGCGTGCGATATTCACGAACACAGATTGCAACTCATACGCGATTATATCAATAGAATGGGCGCTGTTAATATAACTGTACAATATAACGACGGAAGCGCGTTTAACCAAGAATTCGTCAACAAATTTGACAAGACGCTTTGCGACGTGCCTTGTTCAGGACTTGGCGTAGTGGGTAAAAAAGCCGATATATATTTGACTGCAAGTATGGAAAAATGCCAGCAACTTGCAACGTTGCAATATGCGATACTTTGCAACGCAAGCAAATATACCAAAAAACGAATTGTCTATTCCACTTGCACGACTTTGCGCGAAGAGAACTACAATATCGTCGGCAGATTTGTCAAAGAAAATAAAGATTGGCAAGTCGTCAAGTCGCAACAGTATTTGCCCGACGGCAAAGGACAGGATGGTTTCTTTATCGCTATATTGGATAGGAAGAGTCTATAATTGCCAACGTAATCTCGCTCGTGTCACTTAATGAGAGTCTCTATAAGATGAGGAAAGCCTCTAATTAAGTTCGTGCGGCAACCTTACTGTCAATTTACGCGCTAAGTTCGTCTACGCATTACGCACGTAGCGCTGCTACGCCCGCAATACCTATCCTGCTTATCGCAGAAATTGCTGACGTAATCTCGCTCGTGTCACTTAATAAGAGTCTCTATTAGATGAGGAGAGTCTCTAATTAAGTCTCACTGCAATCTTGCTGTCAATTTATGCGCTAAGTTCGTTTACGCATTACGCACGTAGCGCTGCTACGCCCGCAATACCTATCCTGCTTATCGCAGAAATTGCCGACGTAATCTCGCTCGTGTCACTTAATGAGAGTCTCTATAAGATGAGGAGAGTCTCTAATTAAGTTCTCACGGCAACCTTACTGCCAATTTAGATATTGCAAACTTTAGGAGAATAAAATGGCGAAAAGTCTTTTGACAGATTTAAACGTTGAAGAACTTGAAGATATAACCGTCAGTCTTGGAGAGCCTAAGTTCAGGGCAAAACAACTTTGGGGGTGGCTTGTCAAGGGTGCGGATTTTTCGCAGATGAGCAATTTGCCAAAAGGTTTTTTGGACAAACTGTCTCAAGAGTATGTTGCTCAAGGCGTGGAGATATACGGCGAATATAAGTCTCAAATCGACGGCACGATAAAGTATCTATACAAACTTTGCGACGGCAATATCATAGAAGGCGTGCTGATGAAGTATAAGTACGGCAACACGCTTTGCGTGTCTACCCAAGTGGGGTGTAGAATGAATTGCGCTTTCTGCGCTTCAGGATTGGACGGACTTATTCGCAATCTGACAGCCGGCGAGATATTGGGGCAAGTCATTGCCGTCAACGCTCGCAACGCTACCGGTGAAGACAGAGGCGTGACTAATATCGTGCTGATGGGCAGCGGAGAACCGCTGGACAACTACGACAACGTATGCAAGTTTTTGACGCTTGTAAGTGACGAAAATGGGCTCAATATATCCAAGAGGAATGTATCTTTGTCCACCTGCGGACTGTGCGACAGGATAAGACAACTTGCCGACGACGGATACTCTCCAACTATGACGATTTCTTTGCACGCGCCCAACGACGATATGCGCAAAGAGATTATGCCAATTGCAAAAAAATATTCCATTGCTGATATTATCAAGGCAGTTAGGTATTATTTTGACAAGACAGGACGCCGAATAATCTTTGAGTATTCTATGATAGCAGGTAAGAATGACAGTGAGGAATGCGCGAGACAACTTGCATGCGTAGTCAAAGGGCTTGCCTGTCATATCAACCTTATACCTTTGAATTATGTCAAGGAGCGAGGTTTAGATGGAAGTAACAAGAAGAATATATATAGATTTATGTCAGTACTTGAGAAGCAAGGCGTAAGCGTGACTGTACGCAGAAGTATGGGAAGCGATATTGACGGCGCTTGCGGACAATTGAGAAGAAAGGTGATAAGCAATGAAGATAATTGAAATATTCGACGATAATTATTCTGCTAATAAGATTTACGAACACAATAGATACTCTGTGAGGGCGGTTATTCTTGACGGAGAAAAAGTCTTTATAGAGTACGCTAAAAGTCAACCAATTATAATGTTGCCGGGCGGCGGCATTGAGGGCGAGGAAAGTAAAGAAGAGTGTATTATTAGAGAATGTCAAGAAGAGTGCGGTATTATAGTTAAGCCTATAAAACAACTCTTTGTAATAAAAGAATATTACAATGATATTATATTCCACAGCAGTTATGTACTTTGCGAAACCGTTGGGAATTGTCAGAGCAATCCTACTGCGTCAGAGAAAGAGTTGGTACTAAAGAGTTTCTACGAGGATATCACTATAGTTTGCAACGATCTTAAGAATATTTTGGATAACATACAAGACAAAGAAAGCGAGTTGTACTGTATGAATTATAGAGAGTATCTCGCTGCAAAAGAGATTTTGAACATTGTTCAAAATGCTAAATAATCGACCTATATAAATAAAAAATGCGAAAAATTCGCATTAGGAGGCAATTATCAAAGTCAAGACAAGCGGGCAGATCATAAAGGGAGTTGGCGGCGTATATACCGTGGCTTTGCCAAACGGCGAAAAAGCAAAATGCTATCCGCGCGGAAAACTCAAACAAAATGGAGAGTTGTTTATTGGCGATATAGTAGATATTGCTTTGGATAAAGAAGGCATTATTGAGAACGTGCGCCCAAGAAGAACTCAACTTGTTCGCCCATACGTCAGCAATATGGACGGAATTGTCATAGTGCTTGCTCCAATACCAAAACCTGATATGATGCTTGTCGACAAATTGATTATAGGCGCGACCGAAAACGGTATTCAGCCAATTATATGTGTAAACAAAGCAGATATGGAAGGCGCGGACGCCGTAGCACAAGACGTTGCCAACGATTACAAGGATATTGCGGATATTTTAGTCATATCTACACAGACAAATCAAGGAATTGATTTGCTTATGGAAAAGATTAAGGGTAAATTTATATGCCTTGCAGGGCAGTCAGCCGTGGGAAAGTCCTCGCTTATCAACTGTATTTTGGGAGAAGATAAGCAAAAAACAGGCGATTTGAGCAAAAAAGGCGACAGAGGAAAAAATACGACCAGGCATATTGAGATTATCACGCTGGATGACGGCACGCAAATTGCCGACACTTGCGGTTTTAATAAGTTGGAGATACCGCTTTTTGATCCGTCAAGATTGTCGACGTATTATACTGACTTTGACGAGTATGCAGAGCAATGCAAGTTCAGGTGCTGTAATCATTACAAAGAAGAGTCTTGCGGAGTTAAGAATGCGGTAGAGAGCGGAAAGATTGCAAAAAGCAGGTATGAAAGATACGCAAGACTTTTTGAATACGTGGAAAATAGATGGAATAAGAGGTATGATTGATTAATTGTTATATTGAACACTGTTCAAATATGTATATTAATCGACCTATTTCCAAAAAAATATTATTAAGTCAACAAAAGGAGAACTTAAGATGAGCGTTAAGATATCGCCGTCGATACTATCGGCGGATTTTGCAAATATGGGAGCGGCAGTATCAAAACTTGCCGATTGGGGAGCAGATTGGGTGCATTGCGACGTAATGGACGGAATTTTTTGTCCCAATTTTACGTTTGGACCGCCTATGATAAAGGCTATCAGAAAGCATACTACGCTGCCTTTAGATGTGCATCTTATGATCACTAAACCCGAGAGGTATATTGATAAGTTTTTGGAGGCAGGAGCGGATATTATTACCTTTCACGCTGAGGCAAGCGAAAGCGTTGAGGAGATAATAGACACCGTTCACAGACACGGCAAGAAGGTAGGATTGGTGCTCAATCCCAATATAGAAGTCAATACAATAAGTAAATATATTGATATGGTAGACTTGGTAATGCTTATGGGCGTATATCCCGGCTTTTCTGCGCAGAAGTTTATTCCCGAAACAATGGAAAAAATCAGCCAATTAAAGGACTTGATAGGCGAGCGAGACGTCGAAATCGAGTTTGACGGCGGAGTAAGCGTGGACAATATAGCAGAAATGGAGCAAAGAGGACTGAATATTGCCGTCAGCGGTAGTTTTATCTTTGGCGCAAATGACCCAAAAGATGCTATTAAGGCGCTTAAGTTCGCCTCAAATAAATAAAGGTATTCGCCATTAGAGACATCTCAAGCGAGAGTTAATGTCATTTTGACCGTTTACGCTTTGTCAATATGGCGCGTTGACGTGTTATTTTCGCTTTAAAGCGTCACTCTGAGCGAAATGCAGTGAAGTCGAAGAGTCTATAAAAAATAATTTAGATTAATTGAAAAAGTTATCATAGTAACATAATTTTTATAGTTGTCATATATTGCAACAAAGAACATTGGAGGCAATTATGAGAATTATTTGTATCAATCCGCCTAGATTCATTAAGGCAATCTTGAGAGTATTCAAAAGAAAAGTTTAGAAAGTAAAAAAAGAAAAACACCCTGAATAATCAGGGTGTAATTGTCGTTAATCTTATTGATTAAGCGCGCTCTACAGCGCCGCTACGCAAACATCTGGTGCATACATACAAACTTTGAGTAGAACCGTTTGTGTTGACTACTTTGACCTTTTGTACGTTGGCTCCCCAACTTCTTCTATATTTACGGTTAGAGTGGCTTACTTTGTTGCCGCTTTGTTGACCTTTACCGCAGATAGCACATACTTTAGACATAATATGAATACCTCCATTCAATTCTTGCCTAGATATAATACCACTATGGCAGAATAATTGCAAGAAAATATCGTCAAATTTTCAAAATTTTTTATAATTTTTTGTATTTTTGCTTATAATACTTTAAATGCGCAACTAAAATATATAAAAACACTTGCATAAGACTTGTGTTTTTTGTTAGAATTACAATATATGGCAGTAAAGACATCAAATTATTACGGAAGAATAATAATAACTGATAAGGCTATATCTATGGTGGCGCATTTTGCGGCGGCCGACTGTTATGGCGTCGTAGATCTTGTGTCACGTAAGTTGAGTGACAGCATTAGTGAATTTTTCAACAAATGCCCTTCGGGAAAAGGGGTAAAGATTGTCACTTTAAAAAATAAGATTAACATTGAACTTTTCGTTGTCCTAAAAGAAGGAATAAATATAGATGCCGTGACGGATTCAATCAAAAGTACGGTAAAGTACAACGTAGAAACGTACACGGGTATGAGAGTTGACGGTGTGATCGTTAACGTGGTGGGCGTGAAGGTTTAATCGGAGAATGAAATGAAAGTTTTAGATAGCGCCAAGATATTGGAGATGATTGACGGAGGTTATAGATACCTCAAAGCCAATAAGGCTATGGTTGACGCTCTGAATGTCTTTCCGGTACCCGACGGCGACACGGGAACTAATATGTCGCTTACTATGGCGTCTGCGGTAAAAGAAGTAAAAGCCGTAGAGACCGACGATATAAGAGAAATATTGACAGCATACTCAAGAGGAGCGCTCAAAGGCGCAAGAGGAAACTCGGGTGTAATTCTGTCTCAGATTATTAAAGGATTGGCTGTAGTCCTTGCGGACGAGAAGTCAATTACTACAAAATCTTTTGCAAATGCATTGAGATATTCGAGGGAAGTAGCCTACAACGCAGTCACCAAGCCAAAAGAAGGCACGGTATTGACGGTAATTAGATATATGGCAGAAAATGCTCCTTCGATTGCCAATAAAAATGCTTCATTTATCAACTTTTTTGACCAATTGATAAAAAAGGGAGAAGAAATTCTTCAAAAAACGCCGGATATGTTGCCTGTATTAAAGCAAGCAGGCGTAGTAGATGCCGGCGGTAGAGGTCTTTTGTGCGTATTCCAAGGCTTTTACAATGCTTTGGCTGGCGTAGAGATTCCCGAAGTCATTGAAGATAGCGAAAACGTTGTCGTTCCAACGCCAATTTTGGACGCATTTGGCAGTGATGAACACGATTTAGACAATATCAAATACGCATATTGTACAGAATACTTTGTTATCAACCTCAAAAAACACGTCACTGAAGAAGATATTGAGAAGTTGAGAGACAAACTTATGGCTATCGGCGATTGCGTAATCGTAATCGGAGACGTAAATCTTATAAAAGTTCACGTGCATACCAATCAGCCTAACCGCGCGTTATACAATGCCCTGCAACTTGGCGAATTAGACAAAGTCAAGATAGAAAATATGCTTGAACAACACAGAGCATTGGTTGCTGAAAGAGAAAAAACCAAGAAGGCAATCGGCGTGATTTCTATTTGCGCAGGCGAAGGAATTGCAAATATATTCAAAGAATTGACTATTGACGAAGTTATTGAGGGCGGACAGACGATGAATCCAAGCGTTGAAGATATCTTGACTGCGGTAGAAAAAGTCAATTCTGACAACGTGATTATTCTCCCTAATAATAAAAACATCATTATGGCGGCTGAAAAGGTCAAAGAACTCACGCAAAAGCGCGTTGAAGTAATTCCTACGACAGAAATTGCGCAGGGAATTAGGGCAGCGTTTGCATTCGACGTAAATCAAAGCGTAGATATCAACGTGAGCGAAATGACGTCGGCTTTTGAAGATTTGAAGTGCGGAGAAGTTACCAATGCGGTTCGCAATACCAATCTTGACGGCTTTGATATATCCGAAGGCGATATAATCGGCTTGGATGGCAAGACTATCATTGCTGATTCAAAGAGCGTAGAAGATACGACTTTGGCTGTGATTGACAAATTAGTGGACGAATGGAGCGAAGTTATCACTCTCTATTATGGCGAGGGCGTAAGCAAAGAGGATGCCGAGAAGTTGGTAGCCAAACTCAAAGAGAAGTACGAAGACTTTGACGTCGTAAGTTACTTTGGCGGACAGCCTCATTACTATTACTTAATTTCGATAGAGTAATAATTGCTCGGATTGGTTATATCGGCAACTATTTGTTCTAAAAATACATATTACTGAACATTGTTCAAATGTAATTCTGCAAGCGATATAGGCGCTTGCAGAATGTTTTTAATAAGATAAATTTGCTTTGTTTTTCTGTCAAATGACTATAATTGAACATTGTTCAATATTTAAAATTGCGCTACGCTTGACTATTTTTTATCTATGAATTATACTTATCGTATCAATATTATTGATTATATTATATATAGTTGGTAATTATTGTATATTATATAATATTGGAAGGGAATATGGAACTTACCGACGTAAAGGGAGTGGGCGCTAAGACAGCGGAAAAACTCAACAAACTTGGAATATGCTCTCCTCGCGACGCAATTTATTTTTATCCCAAGTTCTACTGGGATATGACCAAGGAGACAGATTTGGAAAGCATTGAGAGTGGAGACTACGTCTTGCTCAAAGGCTTTTTGACGTCAGTCAGCGGACTTATCAGGGCAAAGAGAGGTCTGTCGTTTTGCACTGCATACCTAAACACACAGGGTAAGAAAATCAAATTGACTTGGTTCAATTCGCCTTTCGTAGTTTCACTTCTCAAGCAAAGCGGAGAATTTTTGTTTTGGGGCAAGGCTCGTCTCAATGGCAAAAAGATTGAGATGTCCAATCCCAGTTTTGAAAAAGCAGAAGACAACAAGCGCCTGCAAGGCATTGTTCCAATTTATCCGCTCAAAGACGCAGTGGGTCAGCAGACTTTCCGCAATATCGTCAAGGCTTGTCTTGAGAATACGCATATTGCAAGCAGACTTGACGAATTTTGCGATATGTCACTTGACAACGCTTTTAGAATAGTTCACGACCCGACTGATATGGAGATCACAAAAACTGCTCGCAGACGTATTGCTATAGAAGAACTCGTATATCAAATTATTGCGTATAGGGTAATCAAGAATAATTCCGCAAATAAAAAGCCGCATCCATATCTTTGTTCGCTCCAAGATATAAAGCAAGATATATTAGACCTGCCTTATCAGTTGACGCCGTCACAGAATAAGGCAATAGAAGAAATCATTGAGGACTTGAGAGGAGATAGGCATACCAACAGAATGTTGATGGGCGACGTAGGCTCGGGCAAGACTGTGATTGCTTTGCTCACTTGCCTATTCGCAAAGAAGTGTGGCAGCCAATCGGCTATTATGGCTCCTACAGAAATACTTGCGCGTCAGCATTACCGCACGGCGCTGTCACTCTTTGGAGACAAGTTGAGAGTAGCCCTGCTGACTTCGTCTACAGCGGCTGCGGACAAAAAGACGATAATCACAGCGCTTGGCAAAGGAGAATTGGATTTGATAGTCGGCACTCACGCCGTACTCAACGACAAGGTCAAGTTTGACAATCTCGGACTTATCGTGATTGACGAATTGCACAGATTTGGCGTAAGACAAAAGAGCAAACTTGAGGACAAGGCGGTGGGAGTGGATACATTGGTAATGAGCGCAACTCCAATCCCAAGAGCATTGGCGCTTTCGATATACGGCGACTTGGATATGTCTGTGCTCCAGCCGAGAGAGGGAACGGGGGATAATATCTCCACTTTTGTTATGGGCGATGACAAACTCAAAGGGCTTTATAAATTTATCAATGAGAGAGTATCTTACGGCGAGCAGGCGTATATCGTATGTCCGCTTGTCGAAGACAGCGAGGGACTTGAAGTCTTTTCGGCAAAGATGCTCTATAAACAACTTGTCAAAAAAGAACTTGCTGAACTCAATGTCGGACTTGTCTACGGCAGTATGAAAGACAAAGAGAAAAGCGAGATTATGGCAAGGTTTTATGCGGGAGATATTGACGTACTAGTCGCGACTTCCGTAATTGAAGTGGGTATCGACAGCCAACGCGCAAGCGTAATGGCAGTGCTCAACAGTGATAGATTTGGTTTGGCTGCGCTCCACCAACTGCGTGGCAGAGTAGGCAGAAATCCCAATATCAAGTCATATTGTTTCTTGCACACTTCCAAGCAAGAAGAAAACGAGCGCCTCAACGCTCTCCAAAACAACCGCGATGGTCTCAAGATTGCCGAGATAGACGCTGATATGCGAGGCTACGGCGACTTTTTGGGCGTCAACCAAAGCGGCGGCAGCGGCAAGATAGGCGTGTTTATCAACAAAAGACTTATTGAAGAGTGCAAAGACATTGCCGACAATCTTATGCAAGAGGGTAGTATCTATACCGAGTATGACGAGATGCTGGCAAAGTATCTTGACCTTTTGCAAGGCGTAAGCCTAAATTAATCTTAGAGTTGAGTCTAATAAGATTTAGGATAAGGTTTGTCGTTAGACGACGTTTTTGATTTTGAGTTGAGACTATAATCAGGAACGTAGTTTTTATTAGAATAATCTTTTATGATACGTTTTGCTTGACTTTTATGATTATTGTAAACATTCTTTACTATATTATCTAAGTTGATAGAGTTTCGATGCGACGAGGATATTATCTTGTCATTATCGGTAAAAATTATATGCTTTGTTACGGTTGAATCTTCGCCTAGATTTACTTGTATGCTTGTTCCGCCGCGGGTTTTGCACTTTGGGCAAGTTTTGTTGACGGAGATAGACCCCATATAAGTCGTGGTAGAAGAAGTTTCTCCCGAATGAGTAACGGCATTTACGGAATTATTCAACGCATATGATAGTTCTGAAAAATTAAAATATCTGCCGCAACAGTCGCAAATCGCTATGTTGCTTGAGAAGTCTACGGTTTCGCTGTCTTTTGTACTTTTTATCTTTTTTGAAAACGCTGTGAAACGTATTATTACGGCTATGATTATACCAACAAAAACAATAAGTACGCCTACCCCTATACCTAAGAAATTGTTATTATAATTATCATAGTTATCTTGAAATAACTTGACGTGAAAGACCTTAATAGCCAAAACTATCGCTGTTACCAGCGCAATTAATATAGGCAGAATCATCAACATATCTCTAGCGCTTGTGTATTTTTTCAGTTTTTGAGAATTTGCATTAGTATTTATGAATTTCATATAGTTTTTCTCCGTTGTATTTTTTAATTATATTATAGTTTAATCTAACTATATTATCAATTAAATTTTGTTGTAATTATAGTTAAAAATTGAAGTAAAATATATGTAGGAGATTTATGGACGTAATAAAAAGACTTAATGATTTACGCATAGAGAGAAAAATTAGTGTGTACCGTCTTGCTGAGTTGTCGGGGCTAAATCAAAGTACGTTAGCCAATACCTTTTCAAGGGGGACAGTCCCTTCTATTGTCAATCTCGAAGCGATGTGTCTTGCTATGGGAGTTACTCTCGCTCAGTTCTTTAATGATGGCGAAAAGGTAGAGACCTTGACGGCAGACGAAGTAGATATTATTTCTGATTATAGAAAACTTTCTGCGTCCGCTCAAAAGGCTTTGAAAGAACTGTTAAAAGAATATAATAAATAATAAGCGTAAAAATTTAACGCATTCGCATTAGCGAAATTTTATAAAAATTCCACAAATTTTCAATATATCGAATATTTTCCATTTACCGCTAATATATTTTAACGTACTAAAAATTGGAGGAGTATATGGAAAAATTCGACCTTTATCAGGATATTGCTACACGCACAGAAGGAAATATTTATATTGGCGTTGTCGGACCGGTCAGGAGCGGTAAGTCAACTTTTATTACAAAATTTATGCAGACTATGGTCTTGCCCAATTTGCAGGACGATTATCATAAGCAACGCATCGTAGATGAGTTGCCTCAATCTGCTGATGGCAGAACAATAATGACGACACAGCCTAAGTTTGTTCCGGACGGCGGCGTGGACGTTGAACTTGCGCCGGGTTGCAATGCAAAACTTCGCTTGGTGGACTGCGTAGGTTATCCTTTTGAAGGCGCGCAAGGCTTTGAAGAGGGAGATACCGACAGGCTTGTCAACACTCCTTGGAGCGAAGAGCAAATGCCTTTTTCGCAGGCGGCTGAGTATGGTACAAGCAAGGTAATTACTGATCATTCTACTATCGGCGTATTAATCTCTACCGACGGGTCTATACTCGATTTGCCAAGAGAGGGCTATTTGACTGCCGAAAAGAGAGTAGTCAGAGAGATGAAAGAACTTGACAAACCTTTTGTATTGTTGCTCAATTCCAAGCATCCGCAGGATAGCGAGTCAATCAGATTGAGAGACGAGTTGGCTGACGAGTACGGCATACCCGTGATGCTCAAGAATATTCAAGAGATGAACGCAGGGGATATGACAGACCTTTTGGAGAGTGTGCTTTTGCAATTCCCACTTCGTATGGTGGACGTCAATATGCCGGGTTGGATGCAAGCATTGCCTAGAGAAAGCGAAGTTATATCGCATATCATAGACAAGGTGTGCGATGTGGCAAGAGATATGCAGGTTATGGGCGACTATAAGCGTCTTATGAATATTTTTGTCGACGATATGTATCTTCAGAATGAGACCAGCGTCAAAGTCGACTTCGGTAGGGGAACTTGCGCTCTTACCGTCACACCCCAACCTCAACTTTTCTATCGCGTACTCTCTGATCAGTGCGGTATGGAAATAGCCGACGAGTGTCAACTCGTGTCATATATCAAAGAATTTGCGCAAGCAAGAAATCAGTATGAGAAGATTAAGCAAGCGCTTTCTGACGTGGACAATTATGGGTACGGCGTAGTTACTCCAACGCTTGAGGATATGAGACTTCAAAGTCCGCAAATCGTCAGACGCGGGTCTAAATACGGCATCAAACTCAAGGCGTCGGCGCCCGCAATGCACATTATGCGCGTTGACGTTGAGACGGAAGTCAATCCTGTGCTCAACGCTGATATGCAGAACGAAGAAAACCTCAAGTCGTGGCTTGAAGAGTTCGGCGAGGACGGTCAGGGTATATGGAATACCAATATGTTTGGCAAGAGCCTCAACGTAATTGCCAAAGAAGGTCTCAATAACAAACTTATGGCAATGCCTGAAGACGTCAGAGGAAAATTGCGCAAGACAGTAACGCGTATCGTCAATGAGGGCAAGGGCGGAGTATTGTGTATTTTACTATAGGCAACATCCCTACAAAATCCAAAATGGCTGCAAGGTGATTAAAAGAGGTATATGCAAAAAAGCGTGTACCTCTTTGTCTATTGAAAAGATTATATTTTATTTGATTGAATTGTTAAAAAATATTGACAAAATTTGACATTTATGTTAAAATCAAATTGGCTGAAAATTTCAATTCATTCGGCTGTGGTTTTACAGCGGAATGAAATTTTTCAACTTGCAAATTTGCTTTGCGTAGACTGAGCGAAAGGAGGTAATGTAAGTCACGCGGACAAATATAACGGCTTGGATATTTAAGGTAAAATCTTCAATACTTTGAATAAAAAGGCATAAGTCATTACGATGGAGTACGTCGTATGTGTACAATTAGGACGAGATATACGGTATGGATATTCACAATAATGAGTAATTCATCTTATGAGTGTCTAATGTCGAAATATAATGATTCAATTTGGTTATCGTGTTTTGTATCTTGAAATAGGAGTTCACATATTGACAGATTCTATTTAGGTATGAAAGTGTTAAAGAAATAAAAACTTTACCGTTTGCAATTTAAAATAAGTAGTTCCGTTGTAGAATATCATTATTTAATTTTACAATAAAGGAGACTTAATTTATGTCAAGAATTATTATATTAATTGACGGTGATAATCTTAGCGGAAACTGTACGAACCAAATAATCCAAGAAGCCCAAAAGTTGGGAGAAATTTATGAAATACATTGTTTTGCAAATTTTCTCAAAAAACCAAATTGGACGAGCGGATACTTTAATTGCGGAATGAAACTCCATTTTGTTCCTGAAATTGAGAGAAAGAGAAATGGTCCTGACCCAAATACATCAGACATTGAGTTGACAGTATTTGCAATGAAAAAACTCTTTAAATGTCCTGAAATAGACACGTTTAT
This sequence comes from Clostridia bacterium, assembly GCA_029061605.1. Classification (GTDB taxonomy): domain Bacteria; phylum Bacillota; class Clostridia; order Christensenellales; family UBA3700; genus RACS-045. Next base: position 15,954 of record JAIDRT010000048.1, read on the forward strand.
AATTGTAGCGGATGACAAGGATTATATTCCTTTGGCAAAAACTATAAGAGAAGATTTTCACAAGAAATCGTATCTATTTTATACGCAACAGGGAAATAGGGCTGCACAGGCTTATGACGGCGCTATAATTTTGCAAAACGACACTGATAAAGTCACGGAAAACAAGCCAATTGAAAACAACAATGGTGATAAATCCGAAAATGTATTTTTTACTCGTACTTTAGAGTTTTTGGATAAGTATTTTGAAAATGGCGCAGAATATGTATCTTTGTCTGTTTTGGGAATGGAGTTAAAAGAGGTAAAACCTAAAAAACATTTTCAAGATAAGTTGAAGGAATTGTTCAATAATTATTCTGTCTTAAATGAGTCTTATAGACTTATAGGCGGAGGAGAGGCTCGTATAGTTAAGAAGTGATTTCAGTTAATTTAAGAAAAGCCCGAGATTGGAGTAATCCGATTTTGGGTTTTCTCTTTAATAACAAGGCGACGTTTGTCGCCTTGCGTTTTGTTTTATTATATTTTTCTTACGACGAGATTGACGTCTGTGAAGTTTTGCGATTGAGCGCCCAAGTTGGCAAGGGTAAGAATGCTATTTGGCGCAGTGACGTCTATAATTCCGTGTGAAGAAATGTTGTATGGGTCAGTCGTCGAAGTTGTGCTTGCTGACTGCGTAAAGTTGGGGACGGTAACTCCGTTGAGCCTGAGACCTACGCTTACCGTTTCGGGCGGAGTATCGGGAGTGGCTGCCGGCGTGCCGCTGAGGGAATAACTCACCTCATAGGTGCCTGTCGGCAAAAGCGCTCCGTTGCCGCTAGAAGTAATTTGCAAGCCTATTTGTCTTGTCAGGGAGACCGGTATGGTTGCGCCGGTTGCTATTGCGGCGGCGCTGGGATTGGTAAAGTAACCAAGATTTACAGTTGGTGTCGTCGGCGGTACTTGGCTATTCACTGTCGACGGAAGCCAAAAAAAATTGTTGTTGCCAGAACAAGGGCAGGTATACCAACCGCAACCGCCGTTGGTACGTTGAGAGCAACCGCATCCGTTGTTGCAACCGCAATTATTATTACATCCACAGCCGTTATTACAGCCGCAGCCGCTACGATTGTTGTTGCAACCACAGCCGTTGTTACAGCCGCAGCCACTACGGTTATTGCCACAACCGCAAGAGTTACAGCGATTGCAGCCGCAAGAATTGTTGCTAAAATTAGTGCTATTGTTATTGCACCACGAGTTACAGAACATATAATTTCTCCTTAGTATTGAAGTATGGCTTTTCAGCCAATACATTTTATGCAACTTCTGCAGAGGCAGTTACAATATATCACAATATTATATTGTGCTTTAAGCGATACAAAAACGTTTTTGCGGTGTAGTATAGGCAAACGATAAGTTAATAAGGTGAATATATGAAAAGCAGAAAATTTTACTTATTTACACTCATATGCGCAGTTTTATTTATCTCGATATTTGCAACGGCGTGTAATCCTGACGGCATTCTTTCTTCGCCATCTCAAATGAGCAACGAATATCTTAAGAATTGCGATTTTTCGTTTTCCAACGTGAGCGAATTAGTTATTGTAATCGGTTGTCCGCCTAAGACTTATTCCATAAAAAAGGGGCAGAGCGCAGAAGATGACGAAGTTATTTTGCAGGTGTTAGAGCATTGGATTGCATTTCAGCAACAAGCGGTATTCAACGACAATATTTATGGACTAGACCACGCGGTTGTCGGAGGTGGTTCAGAATTTAAATGCATTTTTCAAGACGGCTCAAGCATAGAAATAGGTTATGACCATTGTACTAATTATGTTGTAAATGATTTTGGAGCGTGTCAATTGGAAAATCGCGACGTAGATAAAGAATTTAATGAGATAGCAGAAATTATGAGAAAGGCAAAGTATTTGACTCATTATTACGGAGATTTTCCGCCGTATTCGCCTATTGACTAATGTATATTACAATGATATAATTTAACATAGTATATAAAAATATATCAACAATATATTTGGAGCGGGGAAATGGCAAAAGAGCGAGCAAAACGGCATAAGATAACCAAGTGTACAATGGCAATGCTCATCACGCTTGCAGTATTCGTCTTTATACTTTTGCTTATGCTTATTTTGCGGACCAATCAGGCGGTATGCGAATTTGTCTGTCGACATTTCGTCAACGCTTATCAGGCGGTGGCAGGGCGGTTTTATTCTGTGACTTCCGTCAATATATTTGAAATACTTGTGACATTGGCGATATTGTATGCGATTGCAAGCATTGTATTTGCTATTGTTCTTTTTTGCAAAAACAAAAAGATTACATCTCGCAGAATTATGCTTGCGCTTTTGTTGGTCTGCTTTGGCATTGCCAATCTTTATACTTTTTCGGCGGGATTTGCCTATAATCGTGATGCTGCGCCGATAGAGATATATCAAGGCGAGATAAGCAAAGACCTTGCATTGCAATCTTTTATTACGCTGATTGACGATCTCAACGCGTCGTACGCTCAAATAGGTCAGTACAACGAAGACGGCAGCGTAATCTGTCCTTACAACGAAAAACAACTCAACGAAAAAATTCGTCAGGCGGTGAACGAAACACTGACAAACGACTTTTATTACGATTATACCCCCAAAGCAAAGCCTGTTATATCCAGCGGTATTATGACGCTCAACAGGATTGCCGGCATAACCTTTTTGCCAACGTGCGAGCCGGGATATAACAAAGATATGCTTGCGGTGGACGTAGTTCACACCATAGCGCACGAGTATGCGCACAGCAAGGGCGTAATGAGAGAGTATGAGGCAAATCTTGTCGGGACTTACGTTTTGTTGAGCAGTGGCGACGCCTTTTTGAAATATTGTGGTTATATCTATGCCGTAGGCTATATTAAAGAACTTATCAAATATGACGAAACTTATTTTGACAATCTAAAAGAATATCCCATAGTCGACGGCTTTGTTCAGGATGAGAAAAATATATTTAATTGGTGGATGTCTCAACCAAGTCTTGGCGATATAGGCAACTTTTTTAACGACCTGTATCTCAAGATAAACGGACAGCAAGACGGCACCGGATCTTATGAGGAGACTCCCGGTACTGACGAAATAATCATAGGCGGAGAAGACGGCAAGCCTGATATTTATCTTGAGGTAATCACGGAATATACCAATATGCACAGGATGTTGGTTGGTTTTGCGACAAGGCAGGCTGGGCAAAACTAAAATACGTCTTTTCCGCCAATACAGCCTTTGGCTCACGCCGACGTACAGTAAGTACGACGACGCTCGCCAAAGACAATCTTGACAAAAAATCCGCTATTTTATCAATTGCCCATCTCCCTTGTCGCAAAACTATTGGCTCAAAGGGAAATTGTCACCTCGACCGCAGTGGAGAGGTCTAATCAGTATTTAGTCCGACCAAAATCGAGCAGCGCCGAGATTTTGCGCTTGGTTGGAATTGGGCGAAGTCCAACCGTACCTTTAGCAATCACTTTTTTATACTGTTGAGATTTCTCCACTTCGGTCGAAATGACGTTAAAAAAGTTATTGCGTAATTACAGGTTGTGACGCACGCCCTAACTTGAGGGGAAGGTGTCACGCAGTGACGGAAGGGGTGTAATAACCGACAATCGAAAAAATCCATAAAATTTATTAAATTTCTATTGAAATTGTCAAATACAATATAGTATCATAATATATATACTATATAATTTAAAACATAAAATACTCGTTAAATACTCGTTCGACGAAAAGCGAGATAGGCAAATGTTAAAATAACGGTTTTTTTGTCAAGATAGTTTTTGGCGAGCGTCGTCGTACTTGCTGTACGTCGGCGTGAGCCAAAGGCTGTATTGGCGGAAAAGATGTATTTTAGTTTTGCCTAACCTCGCTTTGAGCCGAACAAAAGGACAAATGAACGCATACATAGTAGTCATCTTCATATTGGCGATAGCCTACACCTTTTATATGGGATTTTCCGACGGAGCCAATGCCGTCGCTACTTGCGTTGCTACTCGGGCTATCAAACCGCATTATGCGCTCATTATCTCGGGAGTAGTAAAATTTATTGCTCCAATAATAATATGTTTTTTGATTGGCAACGACAGCGTTGCTCGTACGGTCGGCTCGCTTATCAAGAGTGAGGCTTTTGTCGGCGTAACTCCCAAAGCAGGCTTTATTTTCTTGTTGTCCACAATGCTTGCGGCATTGATATGGTCGCTCGTATCAGTATTTACGTCATTGCCAAATTCCACTTCGCATACGTTGCTCGGCGGACTTGTCGGGGCAGGACTTGTGTCTTTTGGCGTAAGCGGAATAGATTGGTCGGCAGTGGGTATAAAAGTAATACTTATGGTCTTCCTAACTCCGGTAATATGTATAATTGTAGGCATACTGATGGATAAATTTTTCATTTGGGTATGCAGAAGAATGGACAGAGGCGTCAAGAAATTTTTCAAAGCGGCGCAAGTGTTCAACGTAACTTTGCTCAGCACCTCGATATCTATCAACAACGTGCAAAAATCAATGGGCGTATTTTTGCTTGCAATGGTATTGTGCGGGGGAGCGGATATGAATACATATACGTTTGATTTTTGGACGGTTGCGGTATTGTCATTCTTCATAATGCTTGGACTGCTTTTGGGCGGGTACAAACTCATCTACACTGTGGGCAAGAGAATCTACCGTATGGGTACTATCCAGTCTTTCACGGCTCAACTGTCTACGGCGACTGTGTCGTTGTTCTGTTCTTTTGTCGGCGGTATTCCTGTCAGCACAGGTCAAGTGGTATCTTCAAGTATAATAGGCGTGGGAATATCTGAGCGTATCAGCGGTGTACATTGGACGAGAGTAAAGAGAATATTTTTGAATTGGATATTGACGTTCCCTATTGCAATGTGCGTGGGGGCGTTGATATGTCTTGTTCTTAAGGCTATCTTCCTATAGAGACGAGCGCGTATATTGGCGCGCCTTCCGCTTGACTTAATACATATGTCATTTCGACCGTAGCGAAGCGAAGTGGAGAAATCTAAATCCATATAAGAACACCTCACCACCGCTAATGGCGGAGCCTCCCCTCAAGGGGAAGCCGAGAATATGGATTAGACCTCTCGACTACGCTCGAGGTGACATTAGACTTTTGTCATTGACGCTCGCACAAGACGCATCTGCTTGCTCGCTATGCCGTCGCTTCGCTCCTTACGACCGCAGCGTAAGCGGAGTGGAGAAATCTAAATCAATTAAATAAATAGTATAAGGAGATAAATATGAAAATCTTCAGAAAGAAAGTCAACTTTTTTCAATTACTTGCTACGCAATGTGAGATAATGCGCAGGGGAATAGACGCGCTATATAAGTACTGCACGTCGGTAGGACAACCCGACCACGAGAGTTACGGAGATATGGTAATCGCGATTGAAGACGAAGGGGATATGGCAAGGCGCGTGCTTGTCGACGAACTCAACGCCACTTTTATTACGCCTATGGAGCGCAACGATATATTTGATTTGTCAGGACAACTTGACGAAGTGCTTGACTATGCCAAGAATTCTATAGATGAAATGCGACTTTTTAAAATAGAGCCTACAGAAGATATGACAAAAATGATAGCCATACTCTGCGACATAACGGTACATATCCAAAAGGCAGTCGAAAGTATGGAAAAACATAAGAACATAGCCAAAGACGAAGCCTTTAAAGTCAAGAGCCTTGAAAACGAAATGGGGCACCGCTATTATAAGGCGCTTGCAAGTCTTTTTGAAAGCGACGACTTCAAAGCCGTCTTCAAATACCGCGAAGTATACCGTCATCTCAATACCACCGCGGACAAAGCCGAAATGGCAATGGATATTCTTTTGGATATTCTCAATTCGCTGTAATTAAATTAATAAAACTGATTAGACCTCTCGACTACGCTCGAGGTGACAATATATGTCATTGACGCTCGCACAAGACGCATCTGCTTGCTCGCTATGCCGTCGCTTCGCTCCTTACGACTGGAGCGAAGCGGAATGGAGAAATCTCAATCAATATAAAACACAAAAATCGCAACGCTAAAATAAAAAGCGTTGCGATTTTTATTCAACTAAAATACTAATTTAATGCCAATTTTTCACTTTTCCAAAAAAAGTATACTTTTCCTGACCCAAAGATATTGCAAAATAAATGTTTGTGAAGTATAATGTAATCGAAAAAATATGCCTTTTCACAGGCAGTCAGGAAAAGTATACTTTTTTTGGAATAAAAGTCTAAAGTCATTTTTACCGTAGCGAAGTGTAGAAATCTTAAATG
>JAIDRT010000049.1 GCA_029061605.1 Clostridia bacterium
GACAGGAATATTATCGTCAAGATTATGCTTATCACGCCCGCTATAATCTGCCACAGCGGTATATCTTTGAGTTTCTCAAGTATATCGTCAAGCGGTCCGTCGCCGTCGTCGTCGCCAGGCGTAGTACCTGGGTCGCTTGGATCGCCGCTATTACCCGGCAAATCGGGATCTGTCTGCGGATATGACGGATTGCTTGGTGAATTTGGATCGTACAACTGGTCGTTGTTGCTTACGCTAAACTCGTGCCAATCCGTCTCCGTCTTTTCTCCTACGAATACGAAATGATTGAGTTGATTATCTTTTATCTTGGCTCTTATCTTATACCTCTCGCCTGCTTTCAAATCATTGTATGACACAACGTTTTCGTCCTTGTCAACTATCTCGTATTCCACGCCATTGATTTGTCCAAAACTCAACTTGAGCGTAGGCGGCTTGATATTGTCATTCCAGTCTATAGCAATTTGAGCCTTGACTATCTCGTAATCAAACTCATAATCTCCGTCTATCTGGTATTTGTCTATATAACTTGACTTAAGGCTTACTTCAACTCTATACTTGCCCACTTCCGTTGGTGCGGTAGTCAGTCTCGTATATCCGTCATAGTACGTCAAGTCAAACGCTGTCGTTGGCAACGCGCTGTCTGTAACTTTGACTGTCGCGTGTCGCGGATTGGTATTGTACTCCATCTTATCTTTTTCCAAGTTTACACTGACTTTAGTCAAGTCCTTGCCCACTCTAAACACCTTGGATTGCGCTGATGGGTCGTCCAAAGTATAATTGTTGGTATCTTGCAATATCGGCTTGGCGATATAATACTTTGCATCACTCTCCGACCATACTATGTCATTTATCGTAATTGGCGTATTGTTGATTATATTACCCATTGGATCGCACTCGTAATACTCGTATTCCACTATTCCGCCATCTGCGTTGGGGTCTCTCAACACAGGTATATCAAAAGACTTACCATTGGTGTCTTGATTCGTTTTATTCTTCCAACTCGACGCCTGTATCGTTGCGGGCACTATAGTCCAAGTTTTGCTCCACTCAAAGTCTGAGTTGGGGTCTATGAACGTAGACGGATCTGTCTCGTCCGGCTGGATATAGTTGCCTACGTACGCAGGATCCAACGTGAAAGATACTGACGCGCTTGCACTCGTACCTACAGTCGTACCTGTGTTGTTTATTACAGTCGGGACAAGTCCCGCCGGCAGGGTCTTGGGATCAAGTTCTGCCTTGCTGCCATTGATCTTGTCGTATGGCAACTGTCCGTTATACAACCATTTGACGCCAGATAAGTCAAACTTCACTGGGTCTATAGTCCAAGTAATTGAATATATAACTTCCTTTCCGCTACTGTCGATCAGTCTTACTGACGTAGTATAGGTATCCGCATTCTTTCCTATCGCTGTATTACTTGATCCCTTGTTAGCCACCACTTTATATCCGCTCGGATCATATGCCGTGTCTATCTTATAGCCCGGGGCAAGCATCTGGAATTCATATGAATATCTGTCATTATACGTCAACGACTTGGAGTATATTATTGGCGTTGTATCTCCCAATTTTACGCTTTGCGTATCCATTCTCGCTGAATTTCTCTTCAATACCCACGTCGGATCCGCCGTAACTACCTTCGTCTCTACCTGCAAATAGATGCCGCTATTCAATTCAGCCTCATAATCGCTGTTTGACGACTCTATTCTCAACGTCCATTTGCCATTCATAGGCAATACGTCCGTATGCAATTCTAAGTCAGTGAGCGTAATAGTTCCGCTGTTTGCGCTTATGGGATATCCCGTCATCACCTTGTTGCCGGATGCATCTGTATATCCCAATTCATATTTTGACGACCCCAAATCCGCCCAAAAATGTAAATTCGTTGTGTCCCCATTCACCGACATTAGCGGTTGTTGCATTATCATTCCGCTTACTTTGATCTTTTCGTTTCGCACTACTTTTATCGTATCGGTTGATCCGCTGTCTGGATCTATCACTACGGATATTTCCGCAGGAGTTATCTCAAATTCCAACTCCTTGTCTTCCATATCCTCGCTACCCTCTAAACTGTTCCAATATATTGACCCATCTTTGTGTTTCAACGCAACTTTTATCTTGTACTTACCCGCCTTAGTCGCGCTTATGATTTCCACACCGTCATAACTTACGCCGCTTGGCAATGGCGTAACTATTTCCATTTGATCCGAATCAAATCCGCTTAATACAAAATTAACTGCATTGCCTCCGTCATACCCTTGCGTCGTATCGTTGAACGTCGGCACATTGGCTCTCGCGCCTTCTACGCTGAAATCCTTGTAATTAGGAGTAATGTTAGAATCGGGTGTATAGTTGTGATTGAGCGCAATTACCGTCGCTCTATACGTGCCGTTGACAGTAGGTAATTTTGTGTCGTTGTAACTGCTTCCATACAGTCCTGTGTACCTAAATCCCAAGACTTTGCCTTGCGCAAGGTTTGTATCACTTGTTCCCAAGTCTGATACGTCGTGCTCTACCTTTGGCAACGTCGAGCCTCCGCCTGACAATGTATATTTAATAGGTTTGGGCGTTATCTTAAACGTGATACTTCGAGTATCCGAAGCATTAGTACTCTCGTCTTCCCAACAATACTTTTTCTTGCCGTCAGCAGTAAGAGTGAACTCAACCGTATACTCTCCTTCGTCTCTTGGCAAGCCTCCACTTATTGCGCTACCTGCGCTATTCTTATATTGCGTCGTCATCAAAGTACTACTGTCATATACTGAGGACACGTACCAAGACGGAAGCGTAGATAAAGAATGTACCCCTATTCTTTCGCTTGTATATTCCATAGTTGCATTTTTGGGTACATCCAAAAGCATAAGCGAAGCGCTGTCTGCTTTTGCCAAATTAAGATGGAACGCTGGACGAAGTTCCATTTTTGTTGTCACAGTCACACCTCTACCAATTTGGTTTGCGCAGTCACTGTAACTTGCTGTTGATGCACTTCGTATCCAATAGTCCGCTTTATTATCATATAATTCAAATGAACGATTCCATAGTCCACCGTAAATATTACTCCAACCAACCTCTGTAAAACTAGGAAGCCATAGTTTGTCGTATTTCCAATCTTCATAATTTGACAAAGCATTTAAATATTTAGATTTAGTGCTTGAAAAATTCGCAATAGTTTTTGACCAAGCGTCATTCTCAAAATTATAAGTTCCGCTTGCGCCCCTACATTGTTCTACTTCCTGCCAATACACATTTTCAGGAGTATCAATAAAATCTATGATACTTCCACTTACTTCTTTGCCTGCAACTGTGCTATTTGGCATTGTATATATTGCAAAAGGACTATCTTTATCTTGATCCACAGGATCAGTTGTCAAAGTTGTAGCACTCGTTGCATACTTGCCGCCATTATTTAAAGCAACAGCCCTAATTTTGCTTGTCGCATACATATTTGAAGTATAAGTGCTATATGAACTTGTATAATCATTAAACACAGAAGATCTATACGCAGAATCTAATTGTTCAGATTCTGCAAGCCATAACGTAAGTACAGGCTCTTGATCAACAGTATTATTTAAAGCCAAATAGACGGCTGCCCATTTTAATCCTGCTATTTCAACAATTACATCCTTCTTATCAGGATTATTAGTACGAAAACTTTGACTGTCGAGATTCCCACTAGCCAAAGTAGTCTTTACGTCTGCAATAGTTGCGCCACTTTTTCCAAGAAGTGCGCTGTAAAGTTCAGACAATTTTCTACCGTTAAAGACTTTGCCATACGGATTGGTTTCGTAATTATCTAATGTCAGTTTTCCAATCTCCGTAGTATTAGTGTAGTCTCCTACTGCGCTTGCTTGTTTATCTATTAGATTAAAATTTAATAGCAATGTAACTGACAATGTGCCTAACAATAGTGATATACATATAATTAGACATAATCTCTTATTTAATTTTTTGCTAATATTCATTATCTACACCTCTTTTTCAAGTATGCTTTTATTAGATATAGACACAATCGAATATTCCAAAAAAAGTATACTTTTCCTGACCCAAAGGTATTGCAAAATAATTAATCGTGAAGTATAATGTATTTGAAAAAATATGCCTTTTCACAGGCAGTCAGGAAAAGTATACTTTTTTTGGAAAAGTGAAAATTTTGCATTAAATTAGTATGTTAGTTGAATAAAAAATCGCAACGCATTTATTTTTGCATTGCGGTTTTTGTGTTTTATATTGATTGAGATTTCTCCATTTCACTACGTTTCAGTCGTAAGGAGCGTAGCGACGGCATAGCGAGCAAGCAGATGCGTCTTGTGCGAGCGTCAATGACATTATATACATTTGTCACCTCGAGCGTAGTCAAAGGGACTTCTTTTTTTATCACCTTGACAAACTATTTTTCTGTCATTTCGAGCGTAGTCGAGAAATCTAATCCTTTTTATATTATATATTTTGAGATTTCTCCACTCCACTTCGTTCCAGTCGAAATGACAGGATATATGAGCATCAATGACATCTTTGTTCCGTCACCTCAAGCGTAGTCGAGAGGTCTAATCCTTTTATTTTTGAATTTGAGATTATTCTACTCGATACTTTGTCAATTCTTTTATTTTTTCTCTCAACTTGGGAGTATCGTATTTATCCTTAAGTCTCCAAGTCCAATTGTCTCCTGTGGTCGACGGCGCATTGATACGCCCTTCGTCCTTTATGCCCATATAATCTGCCATAGGTATGATTACTCGCTCCGCGTTGGTGGACATAGCGGCGCGTATCAGACAATGCGTATCATTCTCTCCTTTTTTAGGCTTGCAGGTCTTTTTATATAACCTTCTCTCTCCTTCGTCAATGCTTTCAAACCATTGCGGAGTCGTCATATTGTCGTGAGTGCCGGTGTATACGACGCAATTAGACGATTTGATATTCTTGGGCAAGTAGTCGCTATTCTCGTCGCCAAAGGCAAATTGCAAGACTTTCATTCCCGGATATCCCGTCTTCTTGAGAAGTTGACGCACGGACGGCGTAATTACTCCCAAGTCTTCAGCGATTATCTTTGCGCCGGGCAGACGTTTGTCAAGTTCTTTAAAAAGGCTTATGCCCACGCCTTTTCGCCACTCGCCCACCTTTGCCGTTTCGCATTCTCTATCAACGACGTAATAAGCCTCAAAACCGCGAAAGTGGTCTATGCGTATCACGTCATAAAGTTTGTATGCGACTTCAAGCCTGTCTATCCACCACGCAAATTTATCTCTTTTCATCTTTTGCCAATCGTATATCGGATTGCCCCAAAGTTGACCGTCTGCAGAAAATGCGTCAGGCGGCACTCCTGCTACGACGGTGGGATTAAGATCTTTATCCAAAAGATAATTCTTTGGTTTTGACCACACATCCACGCTGTCGTAAGCAACGTATATAGGCATATCTCCCACAATATCTATACCCTTGGAGTTGGCATATGCCTTAACTTTGGCATACTGCGAATAAAATTCGTATTGAACGAACTTCCAAAATTCAATGCTGCCCGCATACTTATTGATCAACTTCTTGAGATTCAAACGATATTTCTCGTCTTTGCCCCAACTGCTCCAAGGCGAATTGTTGTGATATTCTTTTATTGACATAAACAAAGAATAATCGTCAAGCCAAAATGCGTTGTCTTGCTTGAACTCAAGATACTCGCTTTGGTTTATGTCAAAGAGTTCAAAGGCTTTTTTCAGCAAAAACAATCTACTCTCAAACAGATAGCCGTAATCCACTCTTTGTGATTTGCGCTGATATCCCTTGACATAAGTCTTGTCAAGCAATCCCTCTTCGACGAGCGTATCCACGTCAATAAAATAATGATTTCCTGCAAACGCGGAGGGAGATTGATAGGGCGAATCGCCGTAAATCGTAGGATTGAGCGGCAACACCTGCCAATAATTCTGATTGCATTCTTTCAAAAAATCCACAAACGCAAACGCGCTTTTGCCAAGCGTACCTATGCCATACTTACCCGGCAATGAAAATATCGGCAATAATATCCCTGCTTTTTTCTCCATAACACTTCCTATATTTATATAAATATATATCAATATATAATATAAACGAAACGTAATCTACAGATTTATTATAATACATATCGCCGTCATTTGCAATACAAGAGTGTCGTCTTGTGAGAATTTATTGCTTTTGAATTTAAATACTGTTATAATGATATAGACCGTAACTAAATATGCTTAACATTGAGATAAGTATATTTATTATAGATGACGTCAATAAAGTCGACATACAAAGGAGCCACCTATGCCATACAGCGTATATTTGAAAAAGAATGAAGAAAAGCGTATCGTCGCAGGACATCCGTGGGTGTACGCCAACGAAGTTGCGCGCATAGAGGGCAAGGATAAAAACGGCTCGCTTGCCACAGTATATGACTTCAACGGCAGATATATTGGCAAAGGATATATCAATCACCTGTCAAAGATTCTCGTGCGTATTTTTATTCGCGACGAAAGCGTACCCGACCTTGAGTATTATAAGACGGCTATCAAAAAAGCCAACGACTATAGACTTTCGCTTGGAATGAACAACTGCTACCGTATGGTATTTGGCGAAAGCGACAACTTGCCTGCTCTAATCATAGACAAGTATGGAGATATTCTCTGCGTCCAATTGCTCTCGCTCGGCATTGAGAAAAACAAAGACATCATTATTCAAGCGCTTGTAGAACTCTTCAATCCAAGAGGTATCTATGAACGCAGTGACGTTGCAGTTAGGCTTAAAGAAGGACTTGAAGAACGTAAAGGCATAGTCTATGGCAACTTTGATACAAAAGTTTTGATTGAAGAAAACGGACTGAAAATGCAAGTCGATCTGCAAAACGGTCAAAAGACTGGTTATTTCCTTGACCAAAAGGAAAATAGATTTGCTTTGAGGAGATATTGCAAAAACAAACAAGTGCTTGACTGTTTTTGCAACTCAGGCGGTTTTTCTCTCAACGCCGCAGCGGCAGGAGCAAAAGATGTGATCGCTCTTGATATCTCTTCTCAAGCGCTGTCAGACGTCAACACTAACGCAAAACTCAATAATTTCAACAACATTATTACAATGCAAGGCGACGTATTTGAAGAACTGCGCAAGTTTAAGCGCGAAGGCAAGACTTTTGACACTATCGTGCTAGATCCGCCGGCTTTCTGCAAAAGCGCAAGCGAGGTCAAGAATGCGTATAAGGGCTATAAAGATATAAACATACTGGCAATGAAACTAGTCAAAAAAGGCGGATTTCTTATCTCCTCTTCCTGCTCGCACTATATGACTTTTCCATTATTTCAAAATATGCTTGCCGACGCCGCTCGCGAAAGCGGAAAAAGCGTGAGAATAGTTGAGATACGCACCCAATCAAGCGACCATCCCTCTATGCTTGCCACCGACGAAAGTCTATATCTTAAATTCTTTGTATTGCAAGTTTTGTGATACGGCAAACTTAAACAACGTAATAACAAAAAGCGCCTCGCTTAGATAAGCAAGACGCTTTTAATTTTGTCTTCTAATTATTAGTCTTCGTCTGCCTTGACGATATCAGCGTGCTTTGCAGTGTTGGCAATAGACTTCATACCAACTTTGCAAGCGTCCTTAGAAAGATAGCCGTCGTTAGGTGTGCAGACGCATTCACCGTTGGATGCGTGAAGTCTAAATCTATACTCGCCTCTTGCATCTTGGAAAATGATCCACTTGGGGAACTTCTGCTCCTCTACGTTGATGAGCGTTTGGTCCTCGATAGGAGCAGTTCCTGCATTCCTAATAACGCTGTTGATACCTGCTTTGAGCGCGCTCAATGAAGAGTACGTTCCGCCGTTGGTAGCAATTACCTTGTGGTTAGCGGCATAAAGTTTGTATACGTAATTACCCTTGTCAGTCTTTCTGTATTCAAATCTGCCTTTCTTCTTTGGAGCGGCTTCTTTCTTTGCAGCCGCGGGCTTTTGTGCAGGAGCAGCAGGTTTCTTTTCTGCCGGAGCGGCTTTTGCTGCCTTTGCAGGAGTCTTTGTCTCTTTTGCAGGAGCAGCCTTAGTTGCCTTCGCCGGCGCTTTAGCCTCTTTTGCAGGAGCAGCCTTGGTTGCTTTTGCCGTAGTCTTTGTCTCTTTTGCAGGCGTAGCCTTGCTTGTCTTTGTCTCCTTTGCGGGAGTTGACTTTGCTGTGGTCTTTGCTTTCTTTTCCATCTTTGGTTTTTCCTCCTCAACCTCAGGCTCTGGCTCAACTACTGCCGTTGCCACGATATTTTCTTCCGGCTCTTGTTCCGGTTCTTCTACCTCAACTTCTTCTTCGACTTCGATATACTCAACATCTTCGTCCTGCGCGTCTTCTTCGATCTCTTCCTCAACTTCCTCGTATTCTACGTCCTCGTCTACTTCTTCTTCGACTTCTTCATATTCTACGTCTTCAGTCTCGTTGACCTCTTCTTCTACCTCTACGTACTCAACTTCTTCTTCAACTTCTTCGTAGACTACTTCTTCTTGCTCAATTTCTTCTTGAGCAACCTCTTCTACAAATTGTTGTTGTACGTCATTTTGCTCTTCTTCTACAGGAGTAGCAACCACTTCTTTTTGCGCTACTTCTTCTTGTTGTTTTACCTCTTCTTTTTGTGGAACAGGCTGCGTCTTTTTGCCCTTTAACTTTGCCTCTTCCTTAGCAAGTCTTTTTGCCTCTTTTTCTTGCTGCTTTGCCAACTTCTTTGCAGCCTTCTTCTCTTTTGCTTTCTTAGAAAAACACATAAATATATACTCCTTATTTCTCGTCTATCCCTATATTAGCACAAATAAATTGCAATTTCAATGAATATTGACAATTATTTTTACAAATTTTTGGTAAATATTCAATTAAAACACATTTATTTGTTGATTTTAGACACAAAAAGTACCTTTATACCTTTTTGTATTCCTACCTAATTTTATACCCTTGTCACAAATAGGTATGACAAATCGATATGCCCCAATCACAAATCGAAATTACAAATTGGCATCTCGATTTTACAAAAAAGTATCGCCTATTTTTTAGTACGTTTGACGTCAATTTATTTACTGTTTTATATGCGCATTTTTCCATTGTAATCTATGTCGCAAACTCGTTCAACATATAATCATCTGATACTTTTTCTAATTCAATTAAATTTAGATTGGTATGCTCTATTCAATATTATTATATTATTCGCATCGCGCTAGGTTGCACTTATTTTTTATTTTTATCTTAAACGCTCTCAAAAATCTCTTCATTTGCATAATAAAATATCTGTATGTTATACACATATCCGCGCCCCCGAGAGTGGGCA
>JAIDRT010000005.1 GCA_029061605.1 Clostridia bacterium
CTATAGATTACATTATATGTGTAAAATTTTAATGAAAATACAAATAAAATTTAAGAGCGTCTTGAAATTGTTTTTAATATTTGTTATATTATTAATACAAATTTTAGGAAGTGTTTTATGAAGAGGAAGATTAGTTTAATTTTACTTACAGTTTTACTTATATCACTTTTTGTATTTTCTATGGCAGGCTGTCAGTCTTATAGAGAATTTGCCGGTTCTGGCAAAGAAAAAGGCAGCGTAGACTTGACGTTGAGATTCGACGAGCAGGGCAATTTCAAAATTTTGCAAATGACGGATATTCAATTTATCGACTATATCGACGACAAGAGCCTTGCGGTTATGGACGCTACTATTGAATATGCAAAACCTGATTTGATAGTCGTCACAGGAGACCAGATTAGTCCTGAATATTTGGGCGGACAGTCGGGCAAGGCAAGAAAGATTTGCAGACAAATAACAGGCTATTTAGATTCAAAAGAAATTCCTTGGACTTTGTGTTTTGGCAATCACGACGGAGCAATGGGCGTGTTGTCTAAAAAAGAAATGTTGGAAGAATACCAAAAGTCAGCGTACTTTATTGGCGGACTTGAAGAAAGCGAATATTGCGATTCTTATATCAACGAAGAAGAAGATACATATTGCAATTACTTCTTGCCAGTATATTCCAATGACGGAGAAAGCGTAGAATACGGAGTTTTCGTGATGGATTGCGCAACTTCGCTTATGTCGCCCTATAAGGGATTTACTCAAGGTCAGATAGACTTCTACAACGCTGTCAGCGAGAAGTACGGCGTAAGAATGAGTATGTATACGCACGAGCCAACTGAAGAGTTCCAAACTATGTATGACAACAGAGAAAATTCCCAAATCGTCAGTGTATTTAAGGGCGAGATAGAAAGTCCCGAGGACGGAAAGACTTATTATCCTACTAAAAATCCCGAAACCAACGAGGCGCTTAGAAATAGTTTGATTGCAAATAAGAACGTCGATGGTATCTATGCCGGACACGATCACTTGAGCAATTTTGCAGGAATATATAATATCGCAGACGACTATAGTATTTTGCTTGGCTATGGCAGAATGTCTTCTTATGGTTATGATGAATGGAAGTATTTTATGTTTAGCGGTTCAAAGCGAAAATTATATAAGAACTATGCAAGAGGTGGAAGAGTAGTTGAAGCGTCTGTCAGCGGAGACTACCGCACTTACGAGGTGCTTGACAGCAAGGACGGAAATTATACTATGACGTCCCTCAACGAGATAATCAAATAAAAATTATAAAAATCTGTGATTTTTTGTTGACAGAGTAAAAAATCTTTGGTATCATACCAATGTAATCAAAGCAGTATTGTACTCACCTGTCGACAAATGGTCGCACACGGTTAATAAATCGTATTTATTATGAGTGACAAATTATGCTTTGTTGCTCATATTTTTTTGCCAACGGCTAGGAGGATACTACCATTAAAGATATGCTTATCAATGGACAAATAAGAGAAAGAGAAGTCAGAGTGCTTGACGAGGACGGCGCTCAACTTGGTATTATGTCCGGCAGAGATGCGCTTGCTGTCGCAGAGGAAAAAAATCTTGATCTCGTCTTGATTTCACCCACTGCAAAACCGCCTGTTTGCAAAATTATGAATTACGGTAAGTTTAAGTACGAAACGGTAAAAAAAGAAAAAGAAAACAAGAAAAATCAAAAAGTCGTTGAACTCAAAGAAGTTTGGCTTTCCGCTACGATAGACGTGGGAGATCTCAATACCAAGGCAAAGCAAGCCAAGAAGTTTATCGAAAACGGCGATAGAGTTAGAGTCTCCATAAGACTGCGCGGCAGACAGATGGCAAGACCTGAACTTGCTATGAAAGTAATGGACGACTTTTTTGATATATTAAAAGACATTGCGCAAATGGAGAAAAAACCTTTGTTGGAAGGTAAGAGTATTGCTATGACTCTTTCTCCTATTGCAAAGAAATAAATATTTTTTTGGAGGATAGATAAATGCCAAAGCAAAAATCACATAGCGGCGCTAAAAAGCGTTTCCACTTGACCGGCACCGGCAAAGTAAAAAGAGCAAAAATGAACAGAAGACACATCTTGAGTAAGAAGTCGCCTAAGAGAAAGCGTGGTTTGAGAAAAACCGCTTACGTTTCTTCGACGCAAGAGAAGACCATCAAGGAAATGATTTAGTCTAGTGGAGGTAGAGTAATATGAGAATCAAAAGAGGCGTCAACGCAGTTAAAAAACGTAGAAAAATATTAAAGCAGGCAAAGGGTTACTTTGGCGCTAAGTCCAAACTTTACAGAGTGGCTCGTCAAGCCGTAATGAAGTCGCAAAATTACGCTTACGTAGGCAGAAAACTCAAGAAGCGTGATTTTAGATCTTTGTGGATCACAAGAATTAATGCTGCTGCAAGACTCAACGGTCTTAATTACAGCAAATTTATGAGCGGTCTTAAGAAGAACGGCATTGATCTCAATCGCAAGGTTTTGGCAGATATCGCAGTCAACGATCCAAGCGCGTTTACTGCTTTGTGCGAGAAAGTTCGCTAATATAGACATATAATTATCACAAAGGTATGGCGCATTGTCATACCTTTTAATTTTTTATAACAAATTTGTAGTTGTTTTTCGTTGAATAAAGCAAAGAAATATAGTATCATAATTGTATGAATACCCAATTTGAAGTCATAACTTCCATAAAAAATCCCAAGATTCAACACGTGAAAAGATTAAAAGACAAGGCGTATCGCAGAAGTTGCGGCGAATTTGTCGTTGAGGGCGAAAACTTTTTAAAAGACTTGCCGTCAGAAAGTGAGATTACGGCTTTTTTTGTGGAGAAGGACAAGTTTAAAGAATTTGAATACATAATTAAGCGATATCCTAGCAATAGAATTTTTATGGTAGATAGCAAAGTTATGGCAGTTATGAGCGATACAGTGACGCCTAGCGGCGCGCTTGCTATCGTCAAAATTAACCAAGTTGACGAGACTATTCAAGGCAACGTCGCCGTGCTAGATGGGGTAAGCGATCCGGGGAATATGGGGACTATTATCAGAACTTGCGCGGCTTGCGGAGTAGAGAATATTATTGCAATAGATTGCGTGGATCATCTCTCGCCAAAAGTCATAAGAGCGTCTATGGGAGGAATTTTTGCCGTCAAGGTGCTTGAAAAAACTTCTATCGAAGCGCTAAAATTGCTTGAAAATCACCATATTTATGCATTGGATATGAATGGCGAAAATCTTTATTCAATGGAAAAAATCGATCTTCCGTTTGCGCTTGTCGTAGGCAATGAAAGCAAAGGTTTGTCTAATATTTTTAGATCTAAAAGCAAAATAATTTCTCTTCCTATGAGCGGTAAAATTGAATCTCTCAATGCCGGAGTGAGTATGTCAACAGCGTTGTATGAAATTATTTTTGGTAAAAACGTTATTGAGAAATGATAAAATAATCGACACATATGGCAAAAAATCTATTGTCGACAAAATTCGCTAATACAAAAAATCGTTATTTGCAAGTCGCAGGGTTGACAATATTATATATTTAAGATATCATTATAAAGTAATATAGGAGGTATTATTACTATGGCAGAAAATAAAATAGATAATGCAGAATTGCAAGAGGACGAGGAGATTATCGTACTTGCAGACGAGGAAGGTAAGGAAGTTGAATTCAGACACATAGCGACGCTTGATTATGAAGAAGAGTGGTATATGTATCTTGAGCCGTTGGAGCAAATGGAAGGAGCGGAAGCAAAGGCGAATGACGGCGAGGAAGAAGAAACTGAGATGGTCATTTTCCATATTCAATCTGACGCAGACGGCAACGACGTATTCGTTCCCATAGAAGACGAGGATTTGTTGGACAAACTTTACAACGAGTTTCTCAAAGAACTCAACAATCAGGATGAGTAAAAAGCGGCGTATCGGCTGACCAAGTCGGTACGCTAAAATTTTTTTATTTAAAATTCAAAATCTATATTGAAAAAGTATGGTGAAGATTTCTTTTGATCAATATAATTTTTGAGTGAAAAGTCAATAATTTTTATTGACTTATTATTATTATATATATATAATAGAATAGACTAATGTTTTAGGGAGGCACCGTAAGTGAAAAAGTGGCAGTCAATTGTGATATTGACAGTCTTGGCTATACTTATAGTACTCGGCACAGTCTTTGGATTTTTATCTTTGGACAACGGAGAGTTGGGTATTACTAATTATAACGCCTTTATCAAAAATATAAGTTTGGGTCTAGACCTCAGTGGCGGCGTATACGCAGTGTATGAAGTCGACGAATCCAATCTTACAGACGAACAAAAAAATAATCTCGATACTTTGATTGAAGGTACGAGAGCGAGTCTTGAGGCTTTGCTTTTTGGCAAAGGCTATTCTGAGGCTCAAGTGACCGTGTCAAACGAAAGAATCCGTGTAGAGATTCCTGACGAAGACGATCCGGAGAGAATTTTTGATTTGATTGGACGTCCGTCCAGTTTTGAATTCAAAGAGTACGTAGACGGCGCTGAAGGCGACCTTTCTCTTGACGACGCAACCGGAAAAGTAAAACTCGAAGAGAAGTTTACCGGTACGGACATTGCAAGCGCAGGCGTGACTTATGAGCAAGAGACAGGGTATTATTCTGTAGCGCTCAGTTTTACTGAAGAGGGCACTAAGAAATTCTCTACTGCAACGACTGCATTGTCGGGATCTAGGTTGTCAATATGGATAAACGACGAATTCGTAATCGCGCCGACAGTCAATGAGGCAATATCGACAGGTAATGCGTCGATTAGCGGCAATTACAGTTATGACCAAGCATACGACTTGGCGGTAAGAATTCAATCAGGTTCTTTCCCTCTCGTACTTAAGATGTCGGAGAGCAACACGTTGACGGCTACGCTTGGTAGTTCGGCAATCAAAGCGGGACTTATCTCTGGTATCGTAGGACTTGTGCTTATCTTCTTGTATATTATCGTTATGTACAAACTTATGGGCGTTGCGGCAAGTTTGTCTTTGTGGTACTATTCATTGACTTATCTCTTCTTCCTGGCAATCTTCCCTTGGGTGCAACTTACGTTGTCAGGTATTGCGGGCGTATTGCTTTCGATAGGTATGGCAGTAGACGCAAACGTAATTATATTTGAGCGTATCAAAGAAGAGTATAAAAACGGCAAGACAATGCGTACGGCTTTCGGCACTGGCTTTAAGCGTTCGCTTGGAGCAATCATAGACGGAAACGTGACGACTATAATAGGCGCTGTCGTACTTATAATTTTCGGCGCGTCGACTATCAAGAGTTTTGGTATTACGCTTTTGATAGGTATCATCCTTTCGCTGTTGGCATCTTTGCTTTTGACGAGATTGATACTCAAATGTATTACGGTATTCAACTCTGACGAATCCAAAGCAAGACTTTTTGGCTTGAATAGACCCGAGATAATTGACAAGGGCGACGATAGCGAAGCGCAAGACGAAGAAGAGCAAACAAAAGAGTCTTCGCTCATTGCAAGCAAAAAAACTAAGAAAGGAGGAGCGAGACGATGAAAAAATTGCAAGATGCAAAAATTGTTGAAAAGCATTGGTTGTGGGCAATCGCTCCTGTAATAATCTTTTTGGTAGCAGTTATAGTGTTTACTTCATTTGCTGTGGTAAACAAAGATATATCCAAAGGTATGAATATCGGTATCGACTTTGCCGGCGGCTCAATCCTTACTGTTGAACTTGGATCCGACGTGCTTAACAATTCTGAAGAGTATGACAAGCACTATCAAAAAATCGAGAGTATGCTGACAAGCGACGAGATCGCAAAGCAAATTGTCGAATATGCCAAAGAGAATTTTGGCATTGAAATTAGCGAAAGCGCAGCGGTTGCGTCTATCAGTTACGTGCAGACGTCGGGCAGCGGTAGCGAAATGGCTTTGGTAATCAAATACGATAATATATCTTCCACTTTTGATACTAAGAATAACGATTTGACGACCAGAAGAAACGAACTTTTGGAAAATCAAATCAAAGAGTACTATACGACTGAATATCAAGACGAGTCCATTACGATAAGCACTTCGTATATTGGCGCAACGGCTTCGGCATCGCTTATCAATACTGCATTGATAGCAGTTTGCGTATCACTTGTTCTTATCCTTATTTATATAATGATCAGATTTGAGATATGGAGTGGTATTGCTGCAATTATCGGACTTATTCACGACGTTGCAATGATGGTATTTTTGGTTATTATCTTCAGAATACAGATCAACAGCGCATTTATAGCCGCTCTTATCACAATTGTATCTTACTCAATCAACAATACAATCGTCGTATTTGACAGAGTGAGAGAGAATAGAAAGAAATTTGGCGGCAACGTCAAAGGCGGCACGATTGACAACAACAAGATGGTAAATGAGTCAATTGTTCAGACGCTTACGCGTTCTATCAATTCGACGATTACCACTATGGTAGCAATCACGTTGTTTGCGATCATAGGTACGGCGTCAGTAAGAGAATTTGCATTGCCGGTTATATTTGGTTTGATTGCAGGTTTCTATTCGTCGCTTGTTATTGCTCCGTCGCTATATTGCTTGATGAAGAACTCAGTGGACAAACGCAAGATTGCAAAGCGTGACGGCGTAAGAAAAGACAAGCCGAAATACGCAGGCGCTAAAAACTAAAAGACATTGAGAGCGTACTTTTAGTACGCTCTTATTTTTATGCTTAGCAGACGTAGTTGTATATTTGAGAGAGTGAGGAAGTATGGATCAAAGTGAAGTTATAGAACTTGCAAAAGAGTTTTCCGTGGATAAAAAAATCGTGGAAATCCTTGTTGCAAGAGGATATGACAACAAGGATAAATTATATAAGTTTTTATACCCCAGCCTTGACGATTTGACAGATATACATAGATATTCAGGTTACGACGACGTAATTGAGCGTATCAAATATGCCATAGACAACAAAGAAAATATCTTGATTTACGGAGATTACGATTGCGACGGCGTATGCGGTGTGAGTATCTTGTATAATTACTTCAAATCTATTGGCGTCAAGGCGCACTGTTTTTTGCCAAATAGACATACAGACGGTTACGGACTTTCGATAGAGACTTTGGAGAGGCTTGCCGAAGAATATTTGAGCGATTTGCTTATCACTGTTGATTGCGGTATCACAGGCGTAGAAGAGGTGGAATACGCCAGAGAGGTGCTTGGATTTGACGTAATTGTCACAGATCACCACGAACTTGGAGAGACCTTGCCTGATTGTTTGATTTTCAATCCTAAAATGTCAGGAGAAGATTGCTTTAGAGAACTTTGCGGAGCGGGCGTTGCGTTGAGAATCGTGGAAGGACTTGGCGGAAAGGCTGAGAGAGATAAATACCTTGACATAGCGGCTATTGCAACGGTGGCAGACGTGGTGCCTCTTGTTGGAGACAATAGAGTTATCGCGCAGGCAGGACTAAAAAATATCAATTCACTCAACGTGCGACGCGGTATAAAAAAGTTGATCGCAACTTGCGTGGACGGAGAAGTCAATTCATATGACATAGGCTTTAAAATTGCGCCAAGAATAAATTCATTGGGCAGATTGAGTGACGCAAACGCCGTACTCGATTTATTCTGCTGTGACGACAACTTTTTGCTTGACAGTATCGTAAGACAACTCAACGAGTCCAACGCAAAGCGAATGGAACTCACCAACGACCTTGCTGACGCGTGCTTTGATATTCTCAAACAATACGATTTTGAGAATAAGCCTGCGATAGTGCTTTATAATGCCTATTGGGACGACGGTATCTTGGGTATCGTTGCGTCTAGGATTTCAGAAACCTTTAGAAGACCTACGATATTGCTGACAAAGAGTGGAGACGTATATAAGGGCAGCGGTAGAAGTGTAAAGGGTATTGATATACGCAAATACGTGGCTATGTGCGAAGATTTGCTTATTAAATTCGGCGGGCATACTATGGCGTGCGGAATGTCTTTGGACGGCAAGAATTTGCAGGCTTTTGCCGATAAACTCAATGAGTGTATTGCTAAAGACTTTGATATGAGTTATTTTATACCCAAGATTAGATTTGACGTAGATATGGCAGACGTGGACAGCGCGTTGGATATGGCGAGAGGACTCAAAATGCTTGAGCCTTTTGGAGAAGGAAATCCAGGTATTAAATTCAAAGAAGTCATCGCAGACAGTGAGTTTACGCAAATGGGAAGCACGTCTCACGTCGTAAGTAAAAGACCCGATAAAGAATTGGTGATATTTGGCGGGCTTAAGTATAAGCAGTTGCTTGCGAGCGCTACGCCTAAAGAGTTGTACTATACATTGACGCTTGCAAACTACAAAAACAGAGTTTATGCGCAAGGCAAAGTAAACGCTATTGTATGCGACAATGTTGACGAGCAAGGCGACTTCGGCGCGTATTTAATGACAGGACTTGCGATTGGCGGGGGTGATATTGATACTGTGGATTATGACGGAGCGCTGGAATTGAGCGGGACGTTTTCTACCTGCTATATTGCTTATGATGTCCAGACGTATCTTGATTTTTTGACAAGATATAATGAAAAATTCGGACATATACTCACGCAAAACAGAGTCAGCGGCAACTTGGCGCCTGTCACAAAATTGATTTTCTGTCCGACGTCGTTGAAAGAATTGGGGTATTATAAAAACGTAGTATTGCTGGATAAGCCTTTAGATAGCGGAATTTTCAAAAAGACGCTTGGCAAAACTTGTAATTTATATCAACTTGACAATGAGTGCATACTTGGCAAAGTCAAAGAGTTTTTGCCGTCCTATCAGCGCTTGGGCGAGATATATTTGGCAATAAAAAGACTTCTTAGCGAAAAGGAAATATCAGGAATGTCAGAACTCTATGGTGCATTATCCAAGTATATGAATGCGAGATACGACGAAGTCGTGCTGTCGGCTGTGATTTTGGCGGAATTGGGTATTCTTAACGTGAGCGGCAAGTTTGCCATAGATACCGCTGTCAAAAGAAAACTTGCGGAGAGCGAGTTATACCGCAAGATACAGCAAGCGTGACTGTGCGCAGAACAAGGCCAAGCAAGCGTATTGACAGAAAAAGTCAGGTCATATATAATATAGATATAAAAAAGTTTTCAGAGGACGCAAGTGGAAGAACGAAAAATAAAATTCATCAACAAAGTTCAAGAAAATTATAACGAATCGCATTCAGAGAAAATAATCAGAGCGTATTATTTTGCCAAAACTGCGCATTCGGGGCAAAAAAGACAGTCGGGAGAAGAATATTTTATTCACCCTAACGCCGTTGCGGAAATTTTGATTGATCTAGGGCTGGACTGCGACACGGTCGTTGCCGCGCTTTTGCACGACGTGATAGAAGATACTGAATATACGGCGGACGATATTAGCCAAATGTTCGGTCCTGTTGTGCTGTCGTTGGTACAGGGCGTAACCAAGTTGGGAAAACTCAATTTTAAGTCAAAACTAGAGGAACAAGCGGAAAACTTGCGCCGTATGTTTATGGCAATGAGCAACGACATAAGAGTTATTATTATCAAACTTGCTGACAGACTGCACAATATGCGCACGTTGTCTTTTAAGGACGAAGAGGGACAAAAGAGAATTGCGCAGGAGACTTTGGATATCTATGCGCCAATCGCCGCTCGACTTGGTATATCCAGCGTAAAAGGCGAACTTGAAGACTTATGTTTGAGATACTTATATCCTGACAGTTATTATTTTATTGCCGAAAAGGTCGCGCAAACCAAGTTGGAAAGGCAAGAACTCGTAGACAATATCTCGGGCGAACTGCACGAAATGCTTGAAGAGTTGGGGATAAAAGGCGACGTAAACGGCAGACCTAAGCACTTTTACAGTATTTATCGAAAACTCAACAAGGGAAAACCCTTTGAACAGATATACGATTTGATTGCTTTGCGCGTGATAGTTGACAACGTCAAAGACTGTTACGCCGTGCTAGGCGCAATTCATACCAAGTGGAAACCTCTTCCGGGCAGATTTAAAGATTATATATCCGTGCCAAAAGCCAATCTATATCAATCTTTGCATACCACTGTGCTGACTTCTTACGGCGCGCCGTTTGAAATTCAAATTCGTACCGTTGAGATGCATAAGATAGCAGAATACGGTATCGCGGCGCATTGGAAGTATAAACAAGGCAACAATATCGACACGACAAAGATAGAAGACGACAAACTTGCTTGGATTCGCAACGTAATGCAACTTCAAGACGAGGCGAGCGACTCTCAAGAGTATCTTGATATGCTCAAGGTGGACTTGTATTCTGATCAAGTGTTCGTGTTTACGCCAAAAGGCGACGTATTCAACTTGCCCAACGGATCTACAGGCGTGGATTTTGCCTACGCAATACACAGCAAAGTGGGCGAAAAGTGCACGGGTATCAAGGTAAATTCAAGAATTATGCCTGTGAGTACAAAACTCAACAATGGCGACGTCGTTGAAGTAATCACTTCCAATACCTCAAAAGGTCCGTCGAGAGATTGGCTGAAGTTTGTAATTACGCCAAGCGCAAAGAGCAAAATCCGCTCATTCTTCAAAAAGGAAATGAGGGAAGAAAACGAGAAGCGCGGGCGTGAGATATTGGAAAAAGAGGCAAAGCATAGAGGGTATGTCCTCAATGATTTGCTGGCTACAGAGAGTTGGAATAAGTTTATTCGTCAAAAGTATGGCTTGAATACTCAAGAAGAAGTGCTTGCTCTTGTCGGTTACGGCGAACTTACTTCGTTGCA
Organism: Clostridia bacterium; assembly: GCA_029061605.1. GTDB lineage: Bacteria > Bacillota > Clostridia > Christensenellales > UBA3700 > RACS-045. Next base: position 10,751 of record JAIDRT010000005.1, read on the forward strand.
GGTAATTAATAAGTTGGTTGAACTTTACAAGTCGGAGCATATTCAAGAAAGCGCGACTTTGGATCAAATGACAAAGAAGACTGCTACGCGTAAGCAAAACGGCGGCGTAGTAATCAAGGGCGAACACGGATTGAAGTATAGATTTTCGCAGTGTTGCTCGCCGTTGCCGGGCGACGAGATTTTGGGATATATCTCTCGCAACGGAGGTGTGGTAATTCACCGGACTGATTGCCCCAACTGCAAGAGTTTTGAGCCAGAGAGAATTATTGAGGCGCAGTGGTCTATATCTGAAGACGAAAAGTTTGTCGCGCATCTCGTCATATCGGCATTTGACAGAACAGGTCTTGTCATTGAGATTGCCACGCTTATTACCAATATGAAAGTGGCTATGACAAGCATCTCTGCAAAATCGGAAAAGAATAATCTTGCAACGATTAAGGTCTCTGTCGAAGTAAAGAATACCAATATGCTCAACATACTTATGAACAAGATTATGCAGTCTATTAAAGGCATCAGAGAGATAAAGAGGGCGTCTAAAAGCGTAAAACATCAATGAGAATTATTGTACAAAGAGTCAATCGCGCGAGATTGACGGTAAATGAAGAAGAAATATCCAAGATTGGAGAGGGATATCTTGTACTTGTAGGCTATACCGAAGGAGATACGCAAGAAGTATGCAAGTACCTTGTCGACAGAGTAATAGGTATGAGAATTTTCAAGGACGAGAATAACAAACTCAACAAGACTTTGCTTGACGTGGGCGGAGAAGTGATGGTAGTGTCCAATTTTACGCTATACGGCAATGCTTTTAGTGGCAGGCGTCCCGATTTTTCCAAGTCGGCAAAGTTTGACGTGGCAAAGCCTCTTTACGATTTTACAGTCGAAGAGTTCAGAAGGCGTCTTGGAAAGGTAGCAACCGGCGTATTTGGCGAGCATATGCATATAGATATGTCCAATGACGGACCTATAACAATGATTTTGGAGAAGTAGCATAATAATATGAAGATAACTACTTTTGTTTTGGGATTACTCAGCAACAATACGTATTTAGTGGAAAATCAAGAGGAAAAAACTTGCTTTATAGTTGATCCGTCTACAGAGAGTGACAAGTTGACGGACTATATTGACGGCAATAATCTTAAGTTGGAAGGCATATTGCTTACTCACGGACACTTCGACCATATTGGAGGAGTTGCTCGCCTTAAAGAGAAATACGGCGCAAAAGTTTTTATGCACAAAATGGATATAGACTTCATTGACAATCCGCTTGATTTTGGCAGAAAATATATGAGATTTGACGTCGACGAGATAGTAGAAGATGGCGAAGAGATTACGCTTTGTTCTCATAAGATTAAAGTTTTGCATACGCCGGGACACTCTCAAGGCGGAGTTTGCTACATCTGCGACGGCGTGATTTTTTGCGGAGATACGCTGTTTAGAGACGGCTATGGCAGATTTGATTTGAGAGGGGGAGATTTTGCTACTTTGCAAAATTCTATTAAGAAGATTTTTGAAATACAAGGAGATTACGTCTTGCTGTGCGGACACGGTCCAAGCACTACGCTTGATTATGAGAGAGCGCACAATGAGATATATTGATAGCAAATGACGATTAAGTTTTCTTGCAACAAGCAAGAATTTGACAATGATTATAGGGATATTTTGAGAGCGTTTTATCCGCATATATCGCTTGACGACAATGGCGAGCCTTTGTCGCTTGAATTGTGTGAAATAGAAGAAAATATATTCAATTGTTTGATAAAGTATGATAATTCAGAAGTTTTAAGAAGTTTTACTCTTGACAAGGCTTTTCTTGCTGATAAAGATAGCGAGTATTTTGAGATAAAGCGCAATGCGCAAATCAAAAGACACAGTAAGGTTGCGCTATATGATTTTCTTGCTAAGTTGACTGGGCAAGTATTGCCGTATGGATCATTGACAGGTATTCGCCCTACAAAACTTTATCACGAGACTCTTGAGAAGGGTCTTGACGCTAAAGATTATTTTTTGAATACGCTCAAGGTGTCACAAGGCAAAGTGGATTTGATAAAGCATATCTGCGACAATCAAAAGAATTATTATCACGTCAAAAATAATGAGGTTGACGTATTCGTCAATATACCTATATGCGTGTCAAGGTGCAGTTATTGTTCTTTTATCTCGGCAGAGTTGAAGAGAGTAAAACAATTCGTCACTCCATATTGCGATATACTTATAGACGAACTGATATGTACTAAGAAAATTATAGACAAAATGGGATTGAAGGTCTCGTCAGTTTATATCGGCGGAGGTACGCCGACGTCTCTTGACGACGTCAATTTTGAGAGAATTATAAGAGAAAGTAAGTTTGATTGCGACGAGTATACCGTCGAGGCTGGGAGACCCGATACCATTACTAAGTCTAAGTTGGATATTATGAGTAAGTACGGCGTCACAAGAATTTCCGTCAATCCGCAGACTTTCAATCAAAAAACGCTTGATCTGATAGGCAGAAGTCACACGATAGACGAGATATACGCCGTATATAAAATGGCGAGAGAGTACGACTTTGATATAAATATGGACTTGATTGCTATGTTGCCTGACGAGAACTTTGACGATTTTCGCAATTCAGTAGATTGCGCTATTGCGCTTGACCCAGACAATATCACGGTACATACGCTTGCTTTGAAGAAAGGCTCGGCGCTTAAAGTAGGCGGATATGACAATTCTTCATTTGATTTGGCAAGTTCTATGGTGGATTATGCGCAAAAAACGCTTGAAAAAAACGGTTATTTGCCGTATTATATGTATAAGCAGAAGTATATGAGCGGTAATTTAGAAAACGTCGGTTATTGCAAAAAGGGCAAGGCGTGTATATACAACGTTCATATTATGGAAGAAGTGTCAAGCATTATCGCCAACGGCGCAGGGGGAATATCCAAGAGGATATTCGACGGCGACAGGTTAGAGCGCCTTGCAAATCCCAAAGGACTTGACGTATATCTCCAAAGACGTGATAAAATGCTTGAAGATAAAGAAAAATTTTTTTCTTAAGCAAATATTATTGTATATAAATATTATTTTTTAATTATAAATCGCTTGCAACGACAATTAAAGTGTGTTAGAATGTTATTGTATCTCAAAGGGATACTGCGTAGTAACATAGTCTAGGTTTGACAACGACTCCAATGTCTTACTTGGCTATCGCTAAATTAATAATTTCAAGAAAGGAGGCTAAAAATGGAAATTATCAACGTAAAAGAAATGAGCAAACAAGAAGTTATCAACGCTTTTGCAAAGCACGAGGGAGATACCGGATCTCCAGAAGTTCAAATCGCGCTCTTGACGCAGAGAATACTTCAACTCAACGACCACTTTGCAGAGCACAAGAATGACTTCCACTCAAGAAGAGGTCTATTGCAGATGGTAGGTAAGAGAAGAAGTATGTTGAAGTACCTAAAAGATACTGACATAGAGCGTTACCGTGAATTGATTGCAAAACTCGGCATCAGAAAGTAAAAAAATTTAGGGTTGTCTTTTGACACCCCTAATTTTTATGCCAAACTTAAAATTTTGATTAAATTACTAATTATTGGAGGTTAGTTTGATGATAAATAGAAAGATTTTTAAAACCACTATCGGCGGTAGAGAAGTCAGTGTTGAGACAGGCGCATATTGCGGACTCAGCAACGGCAGTTGTATCGTAAGATGTGGCGAGACTGCCGTAATGGTCAACGTGACTATGGCAAAAACTCCCAGAGACGGAATTGACTTTTTCCCACTCGGAGTAGATTATGAAGAAAAAATGTATTCTGTAGGCAAGATCCCCGGCGGTTTCAAAAAGCGCGAGGGCAGAGCAAGCGACAAGGCTATATTGACTTCAAGACTTATTGACAGACCGCTCCGTCCGTTGTTCCCGAAGGGATTTTTCAACGACGTTGCAGTAGTCGCTACGGCTTTGTCAGTTGATCCCGATCTTCCGCCAGAAGTATACGCAATGGTAGGCAGTTCTGTTGCTTTGAGCATATCCGATATACCTTTTGCAGGACCTACCGGTTCAGTAATTGTTGGATATGTAGACGGACAATATATTATCAACCCAAATACCGAGCAAAGAGAGAAGTCAAAACTTCACTTGTCTTTGAGCGGAACAAAAGAGGCTATCTTGATGGTTGAGGCAGGCGCAAACGAACTCACCGAAGAAGAGATGATTGGCGCAATCCTGTTTGGTCACGAAGAAATCAAGAAGATAGTTGCATTTATTGAGGATATTCAAAAGCAAATCGGCAAGGAGAAGATTGTACCAAATCTTTATCATCCGACTGCTGAAATCGAAGAGGCTGTCAAGGCTTATGCAGACAAGAAGATGGACGCTGTGCTTGACAACTTCAACAGACAGGACAGAGACAAGGCTGAAGACGCTCTCGACGAAGACGTATTCTCACACTTTGCAGAGCAATTCCCAGACGGAAAGAAAGATATCGCAGAGACTTTGTATGCAATGAAGAAAGCAAAGGTCAGAGCAAAGATTTTGGACAAGGGTATCAGACCTGACGGAAGAAGTCTTGAAGAAATCAGACCTATCTGGTGCGAGCACGGCGTATTGCCAAGAGTTCACGGCAGCGGCGTATTTACCAGAGGTCAAACCCAAGTTATGACGATTTGTACGCTCGGAAGTCTTTCTGAAGTTCAAAAACTCGAAGGTCTTGACGACGAAGTATGCAAGAGATATATTCACCATTATAATATGCCGCCGTACAGCACAGGCGAGGCTAAGCCGCTCAAGAGCCCAGGCAGAAGAGAAATCGGTCACGGCGCTTTGGCAGAGAGAGCGTTGGAGCCAATGCTCCCATCAGTTGAGTCCTTCCCATACGCAATCCGTACGGTAAGCGAAGTTATCTCTTCCAACGGCTCTACGTCGCAGGCATCCGTATGCGGATCCACTTTGGCGCTTATGGACGCAGGCGTGCCTATCAAAAAACCTGTTGCAGGCGTTGCGATGGGACTTATCAGCAACGAGGACAAGTCTAAGATATCTGTCTTGACGGACATTCAAGGACTTGAAGACTTCTTTGGCGATATGGACTTCAAGGTTGCTGGTACAGTAGACGGTATCACGGCTATTCAAATGGATATCAAAATCAAAGGTATCAACGAAGAGATATTGCGCAAGGCTTTGGCTCAGGCTAAAAAGGGCAGATTGTTTATTCTTGACAAAATGCTTGAAGTTTTGCCCGCTCCTCAAAAGTCTTTGTCTAAGTATGCTCCAAAGATTGTATCTTTCAGCATAGATCCAAATAAGATCAAGGACGTAATCGGCAGCGGCGGTAAGGTAATCAACAAGATTATTGACGAGACCGGCGTCAAGATTGACATTGACGACTTCGGCAACGTGCTCGTGTCGGGTATCAATGAGGATATGAACGCAAAGGCAAAGAAGACGATAGAACTTATTGCCAACGATCCTGAAATCGACGAGGAATTCGAGGGCAGAGTTGTCAGAATTATGAACTTTGGCGCATTCGTTGAGATTGCTCCTGGCAAGGACGCTATGATCCACATTTCAAAACTCAAGAAAGAGAGAGTTGAGAAAGTTGAGGACGTAGTCAATATCGGCGACAAGGTAAGAGTAAAAGTAATTGATATCAACGACAAGGGCGTTGCGTTGAGACTTTTGGAAGTACTCAAGTAATAAATTCTACAAAATAATTGAGAGAGCAGTCGCGCGATTGCTCTCTTTTATATTTATTGACAATAATATAAATGGATACTATAATGATTATATCTTAATATCGAGGTAAGAAAATGATAGATAACAATGACGAGATTGAATTGTTAAATATAGATAATGACGAATGGTGGATAAATGACGGAGTTTTGGAAAACTGTAGAATAGTTGATTGCGAGGATGTCAGAATTCCAGACGGAGTGACAGAGATTGGCGACTATCCTTTTGATAGTTTTGATATAAAGCGTATTTATATGCCTAAGTCAGTGACGAAAGTCAGAGAATACGGATTGGGTTTTTGTCCCAATTTGCAAGAGATACACATAGCCAACAAAGATATTATTTTGGAAAACGAATGTTTCAGCGAGTTGGAAAATTTAAAGTCGGTTTATATAGGCGGACAAAAATTTGAGGTCATTGTTACGCAAGGAAGTTACGGAACAAAAGACGTTCAAGGTAATTGTCTTGAAAGATATCTTGGCGAGTATGAGAGATACGTCGTAGATAGCGATATTAAGAAAATTGGCGAGGCGTCATTCTGTAATTGCTCTTCACTAAGGGAGTTGGTGATTCCGCAATCAGTTGAGGAAATCAGCGATATAGCATTCTTAAACTGCAGCGCCTTGACGCAAGTCGAGTTGCCTGATAAGTTGGGTATTATTGGTTGGCGCGCGTTTGAGGGATGCAGCGCAATCAGAGAGTTGAAAATACCGCAGTCGGTATATCATATTAGAGAAAGAGCCTTTGACGGATGGAAAAGTAATCAAACTATTTACGTTCCGCTTTATTTTAAAAAGTTAAGGTTTTTGCAGAAATGGAGAAGGAATTGTAAGGCAACAGTAATTTATTATTAAAAGTTTGATTATCAAGCGGTATTATAGGGAGTATTATGAAAAACGGCGGAGTAACTAAAAATATCACAACTTTGAATATTGACAACGATAATTTTCAAGTTGTTGACAGAGTTTTAATTAAGTGCAGAGATTATCAAAATCAAGAGATTGCCATTCCCAAGGGCGTGACTGAGTTGGCTCCATACTCCGTATGTAGTACGAAGGCGCAAGTGATGTATATTCCTATATCTGTCGATATAATAAGGAAGCACGCATTTCTTATGGCAAGAAATATAACAAAATTGTATATTAAAAATCCTGATATCTATTTGGAAGTAGAGAGCCTTGGAAATATGATTAATCTCAAAGAAGTGTATATAGGTGGACAGAGAGTTGAGGCGGTTGTCACTCAAGAAGTTGATAAAAAGAATTGGTTATGCTTAGAAAAATATGTCGGTGAAGATAAGTCATACGTTGTTGACAAAGATATAACCGTCATAGGAAGGGAAGCCTTTTCAAATTGCAAAAATTTGGAGAGCGTGGAAATCCCTGAATCTGTCAAGTATATTGAAACTCAAGCATTCAGCGGATGTACGTCATTAAAAGAAGTCAAGATGACAAATTCTATAAAAGATATATCGCTGTGGGCTTTCGAGGGGTGTAGCGCCGTCAGAGAGTTGACGCTGCCAGAAAATATTATGGAACTGCGATTGAGCGGTGAAGCCTTTAAGGGCTGGAAGCGCAATCAAGTAATACGCGCGCCAAAACATTTGAAAAAATTAAAGTTTATGCAGAGATGGCGCAAGGGCTGCAAGGCAAAAATAATTTACTACTGATTATCTAATCATAAATGCTTGTCTTCGCACATACATTTTGTTGAGGTGTGTATGAAGAAAGTATCTAAATTTGCAAGCGCAATTACCAACGTAATAATTATCACAATGCTGTTGACGCTCACTTTGGTGAGTTTTAGCGGTCAATATTCCTCATTTGTATTTACGCAAAACAACGACAGACCTTATTATAAAGGCAATACCTCGAGAGGGGAAGTGGCTTTGATGATCAACGTGTATTGGGGTACGGAGTATCTTGACGGAATGCTTGAGACTCTTGCAAAGCACAATGCAAAAGCCACGTTCTTTGTCGGCGGAAGTTGGGCTGCAAAAAACAAAGAGTATCTTGACAAGATGTTGGACGGCGGACACGAACTGGGTAATCACGGATATTTCCACAAAGATCACGCAAAACTTAACGCCAAGCAAAACGAAGCAGAGATAACTTCAACAAATACTCTTGTAAAGGGACTGACAGGGTATGACATAACGTTGTTTGCGCCGCCGTCGGGCAGTTTTTCCGACACGACGCTTAAAGTTGCTTACGCTCAAGGTATGAGTGTAATAATGTGGAGCAGAGACACGATAGATTGGCGGGATAAGGACAGTTCGTTGGTGTATAGCAGAGCGACTAATAAGATAGGCGCGGGAGATATGATACTTATGCACCCAACTGCGCATACTTTGGCGGCTTTGGGAGACATATTGACTTATTATGAAAAAAATAACCTCACGCCTGTGACGGTATCGCAAATAATCAGTCAAGAAATAATATAAGACTATACGGTATTTATACTTTACGAATGACAATAATTATATTATAATATCCATATATTAAAAGAGACAGAGGAAGATTATGAACACAATTTTTAGATTTCCCAGCGGTCTTAGACTTGCTTATAAATATTCGCCGGCAGTGCGTTCAGTGGGAATTGCAGTGATGACGGCAGTGGGTAGCGGCAACGAAACAGCCCAAAACAACGGTATCTCACATTTTATTGAGCATATGTATTTCAAGGGGACAAAGGACAAATCTTCTTTTGAGATCGTGGAATACGTCGACGGAATCGGCGCTCAAATCAACGCTTTTACGTCAAAGCAAACTACTTGCTTTTATACGCTGTCAATCGACACGGAGGCAGAAAATTGCCTTAAAATATTGAGCGAAATACTCTTTGAATCCACCTTTGACAAAGAGGAGATGGAGAGAGAGAAAGGCGTTGTGCTTGAAGAAATATCTATGTGCGAAGACGATAATTCCGACGTCGTTTTGGATATGCTTGCCGAAGGGTATTTTGGGAATAATCCGCTTGGCAGAACTATTCTCGGAGAAAGGGACAATGTCAAGAACTTTACTCGAGACGATTTGATTGAGTATATTGGCAACAACTATTGCGCAGAGAGCAGTGTCGTTTCGATAGTGGGACACATTGAGTTTGACAAGGCAAAAGAACTTGTTGAAAAATATTTTGAAGGCAAATTTTCTTCCAATTGCAAAAGATCTTGGCACGATATTAGACACAGTACTCAAAGAAGCGTACTTCATAAGTATAAGGATATAGAACAGTCCAATATTGCAATAGCCTTTCCTGCATTTGAATATGACAGCAAACTCACAATGGCAGAAGCGCTTGTCAATACCATTGTTGGCGGCGGAATGAGTTCAAGACTCTTTCAGGAAGTGAGAGAAAAAAGAGGACTTGCTTACAACGTCTATACCTATAATTCTTCATATATCAACAACGGCGTAATGTCGTTGTATATAGGCACCAACGTGGAATCTGTCAAAAAAGCAGTCGACTGCACGTTGGAACTTATAGAAGATCTTCGCAAAAACGGACTGACAAAAAAAGAGTTGGAGAGAGGAATTGCTCAACTCAAAGGTAATTACGTGCTGGGGCAGGAGAGCAACGGCGTTATGATGAGAGTCAACGCTAAGAACGTGTTGTTCACGGACAGAATTTTTGACATTGACGAAAAACTCAAAGAGATTGACAATATCACGCTTGATCAAACTCAAGAAGTTATTGATTACACTTATGACCTGTCAAAAGCAAGCCTTGCTTACGTGGGCAAGAAACCAAAGTGCGACGTAAATAAACTTATATAAGCGTTTGTTTAGTTAATTCGTAGGCGGTAGTAAAAACTATCGCCTTATTTTAATAATTTTATATTATAAATCATTATTAAATATATAAAAAGTGCAAATATAATGTGTAAAAATTTGTACAAATAAAATGATTTTTAAGATTTTCTATTAAAATCTATATATAAAACGTATAATTACTTTTAAAATTATTGAAATTTATCAATTCAATGTGCTATAATCTTATATAGTTAGATTGAAATGGAAAGTGTGTGTATAATCTAAAAGATTATAAGGAGAAACTTTAATGGCAAAAACTCAAGAAGAGAACAATCAGCCCGCAAAGAAAAACAGCAGAAGGGTAAACGGCGTTATCATAGCGTTGGTATTTTTTGTTTTGGATTTGATTTTGCTGGGCGCGTTTGGCAAATCGGGACAAGCCGTCACAGACTTTTTTGTAGGAATTTTTGGATACGCTATATACGGATACAGTTTTGCGCTGACGTTGCTTGGCGTGTTTTACGTGTTTAATCTCAGAGCAAGACAGACCAAGAAAATTATGTTGATTTATGCGTTGATTACGGTCACAACTATCACTTTTGCGCATATCTTAGGGTCGCACAATTACGCGCTCAACGGTTGGGGACAGTATATTTCGTCTTCTTATACCCAAGCAAATACGGCAGGCGGAGCAATTGCAAGTATATTCTTGTATTTGTTTGCTACAAGATATATTTATATCTTGACGTTGGTGGCAAACGGAATAATTACGGTGGGATTGATTGCAATCGCTATACTTTTGCAAGTCAACATAGATATTAATCTTGTTCCAAAGAGACAAAAGAAGGTTAGAGGCGTAAGCCACTCCAATATCAACGTATACGATTTTGAAGGAGAGGAGTCTTCTCCCTCGCTCAATAATCAGACTGTGAAGGGAAGAAATCTTGGAGAAAAGTTGTTTAGAAGAGGCGGACGCAGCGGTCTTAACGAATACAAGCCCATAGAGAGTGTGAATATCTCCAACGATAAACCTGTTGACTTGTATCCCAACAACTATAGCAATATTGACTTCGAAACAGAGTACAATGCAGGTTACACTCCAGAAGATCCTCAACTTATTTTGGATACGCAAGACATAAGAGACGAAGCAATCCGCAATGGTTATATCTATGCAAGCGGAGACGTATCAAACGGCAACGCTAACAATGCGACAATAAATAGCGCTCAAAGAGATTATTTGGGAATTGACGGATCGCAAAGGCTCAACGTAATAGACGAGGGCGCGGTGACGTCTCCAATTCCCGAGTCTATATCTGAGCAACAGCCTCCGCAAGTGTCTCAAAGGGAGAGAACTCAATCTATTTATGAAAGATTTCAATCGGACTCTCACACGAGCGACGTCTATATGGAAAACGGTCGTATTCCGTCGTACTATTCGCAAATACATCAGACCAATGATACAAACGCAAACGATCAAAAGCAAGAGCCTGTTGTTGAAAACCAAAGCAATGAGAAACCAGAAAATAACAGTCAAGAGCCGTTGTCATTCAATGAAAGACTTAATCGCATATTAAATTCTAATGACGAGCAAACTGATTTGGGCAACTTTGAATTTCCTTTTGGTGGGGATAGCAAGAGCAAGGCGAACAAAGATCAAGCCTCAGACAGTAATAAAGAGATAAATACTTCTGAAGATAAAAAGCCTCAAATTCAAGCAGAGAAACAAGAAGTTGTTGAAGAGCCTAAAGCCTCAATGGATAATCAAAAGGTCGTTGAGGATAAGACGGAGACAAGACAGGAAGAGAGTATGGATGAGTATATTGCTCGAATGAATAGAGAAAAGCAAGCGCAAGAGCCTTCTCCTGTCAAGAATTATAACGTCACTGACGGCGTGAAAGTGGAGAAGCCTGTGGAGAATAGCGACGGTTATTTCCAAAAGACTTACGACAAGCCGAAGCCTATCGTTGCAAAACAACAGCCTGCGTCACCCGCACAACAGAATATGCAGAGCGCTCCTAATATCAACAACGGAAACAATAATCAACCTCAACCTATCCAAGAGGAGAAAAAAGAGGAAAAGCCAAAGGTGATAAGGACGCCTTACGTTCCGCCAAGCATAGAAAATCTCAACGATTATATTCCTGACGTAGAGGAAAACGAAGACTTTATGGAAAGGACGAGAATAATTGAGAGAACTTACGCCAACTTTGGAATCGAAGTTCACGTCAAGAATATAGTCAGCGGACCTTCTGTAACAAGATATGAGTTTGAGATCCCAGAGACGTTGTCGGTAGAAAAAATACCTTCCAAGTTGAACAATATTCTTATGGCGTTGGCAGTAGAGACGGCAAGAATTGAAGCGCCGATCCCAGGTAAGTCGCTTTGCGGTATAGAGGTGCCAAACAAAGTTCGCAAGACTGTGGGACTAAAGGAATTTATTACGAATGAGAAGTTCCAAAATAAAAAGGGCGGTTTGTATTTTGCTCTAGGTAAGGATATTGACAATAATTGCCACTATGAAGATTTGGCGGATTTCCCGCACGGACTTATTGCCGGCGGTACCGGTAGCGGTAAGAGCGTATGTCTCAACACAATGCTTTGTTCGCTTATATATAAGTATTCTCCTGAGGAGTTGAGAATTATTCTTGTCGATCCAAAGAGAGTAGAGTTTAGCAAATATCAAGCGTTGCCGCACTTGCTTACGCCTAAGATATACAATACTCCCAAGGAGTCTGTTGGCATATTGAAGTGGTTGTGCGCAGAAATGGAGAGAAGATATGCACTGTTTGCAAAACGCTATGTCAATAAGATTTCAAGTTATAATGCAACCAAAGAGGTAGTCGAGGCAGGCGAAACCATACCTTATATCGTCACGATTATTGACGAGGTGGGCGATATTATGGTAAGCGATCAAGCAAAAGAATTTGAGACAAACGTCTTGACTTTGGCGCAAAAGGCAAGAGCAGCCGGAATACATTTGATATTGGCTACTCAAAGACCGTCAGTCGACGTAATTACCGGTAATATCAAAGCCAACTTGCCTACGAGAATTGCGTTTGCAGTTACCGGCAGTACGGACAGTAGAGTTATACTCGACAGTATGGGCGCAGAAGATTTGCTTGGCAAGGGCGATATGCTAATCAAGACCACCAAGTCAAGATATATGTTGAGATTGCAAAATCCATTTATTGACGACAGTGAGATACAAAACATTATGAGGGATATCGTAAGCCACAATTCCGCTTACTACGACGAGACTATAGAAGCGGAGATCGCTTCGATTTCAGAGCCTAAAAAGGAAGAGCCTGCGGGGGCTAAATCTCTTGAGAAGATAAAAGAATTTGACTTCCCAGACGATTTGTGTCCTGACGTACTCAAGAGAATAGTCGGTCTTGACAACGTGTCTATATCTTGGATGCAAAGAGCCTTTTCAATAGGCTTCTCAAGAGGCGGAAAGATTTACGATTGGCTTATGGCTTGCGGTTATATAGAGAAACAAGGCTCCAAGTGCATATGTCTGCTATCTTCAGAGCAGGTGGACGAGATAATCGAAAACGCTCGCTTGGGCGGAGCAGAAGGCGAAGAGCGAGAATAACGACAGAAAATAAGATAAGGGGAATTAAATATAAGGAGAGTTAGAATGGGCAAAAGCGCATCAATGACGTTGCCTACCAAGATCACAATCGTCAGATTGATAATGATACCGTTGATTTTGGTATGTTATTGTCTTCAACCTTTGTATAAATATCTTTTTATCGTGACGGCGTTGCTATTTATCATTGCGTCTATGACTGATTATTTGGACGGACATATCGCGCGCAAATATAATATGGTCAGTGATTTGGGCAAACTTCTTGATCCAATTGCGGACAAAGTGCTCGTGGCGGCGGGACTGTTTATGTTGGTGGACGGAAATTATATCCCCGAGATACCGTATATAGAATTGATTTGTTCAGTCGTAATAATTGCAAGAGAGTTTATGATTGGAGTTTTGCGTCAAGTTGCCGCGCTAAAAGGCGTAGCATTGGCGGCTGACAAACTCGGCAAGATTAAGACTGCAACTACTATGTTTGGATTGACTTTCTTGCTGTGTTCTGCAAACGACGCATTGATATTTAAGATATTCAGATATATAGGTATAGTATTCTTTTTGTTGGCTACGTTGTTTACCGTAATATCGGGTATCAATTATATAGTCAAAAACGCTCAACTTTTAGTAGGCGAAGAGAAAGACGCAAAAGACGAGCAAGAGACAACTGCACAAGATATTGCAAAAGAGGATAAAGAATGAAGATAGGACTGATATCTTTAGGGTGTGATAAAAACCGCATTGACAGCGAAAATATGCTTGCATATTTGCAGGACGACGGATATGAGTTGACTGGCGAGCCAAGCGAGGCGGACATAATAATTATCAACACCTGCGGATTTATTGACAGCGCTAAACAAGAGGCGATAGACACGATTCTTGAGATGGCGGAGTATAAAAAAGACAAGTGCAAATATCTCATAGTTACAGGTTGTCTTGCTCAAAGATATATGCAAGAACTTGAGAAAGAATTTCCCGAAGTGGATATGTTTTTGGGTACGGCAAACTATCATAAGTTGCCAATACTTATCAAAAATATGGTTGGCGGTCAAGGCGAAAAATGTTACGTCAACGATAAGGACGACAGGAAGTTTTCTTCAAAGAGAGTTTTGACAACGCCTTATCATTACGCGTACTTGAAAATCGCCGAGGGATGCGACAACAAGTGTACATATTGCGCAATTCCCAATATACGCGGCAAGTATACGTCAAGAAAGATAGAAGACGTGGTTGAAGAGGCAAAGTCGCTCATTAAAGATTATGGCATAAAAGAATTGATAATCGTCGCGCAGGACGTGTCGAGATACGGCATAGATCTTTACGGCGAGATCAGGTTGATTGATTTGCTCAAAGAACTCTCAAGACTTGACGTGGAATGGATAAGACTTTTGTATCTATATCCGGAGCAGGTAACTGAAGAACTCATTGAATATATGGCTGGCAATCCCAAGATTTGCAAGTACGTCGATATACCTTGCCAACACGTCAGCAACAAGATTCTCAAACTGATGAACAGAAAGGTCACAAAAGAGCAGATTGTTGATCTTGTGGATATGATAAGACGTCACGGTGATTTTACTATTCGTTCGACGTTTATAGTAGGCTTCCCAAGAGAAGAGCAAGAGGACTTTGAGGAACTCAAAGAATTTATATCGACGGCAAGACTGGATAGATGCGGATTCTTTGCTTATTCATTGGAAGACGGAACACCTGCAAGCAGACTTGACGGACAGATAGCCGAAGACGTCAAATTGCAAAGACAGGAAGAACTTTACGCCCTGCAAGAGAGTATTATGGCAGACAAACTCAAGGAGAGAATAGGCAGTGTTGTTGAAGTGATATATGAAGGTATTGACTATGACTTGCAGTTGTTTTACGGCAGAAGCAGTCACGACGCGCCAGAGATTGATACCAAAGTTTATTTCTATGCTGATATGCCTGTCGAGATAGGCAAAATTTATAAAGTAAAACTCCAAGAAGTTGACGGAATTGATTATTTTGGAAAAGTCGTGGAGATGTAGGGAGGAAATATGATCGAGACTTGCAAAAATTACTGTGTGCTCAAAGCCTTTGACATTGACGCCGATATGCTTGCCAGATGCAAAAAACTTGCAAGCGTGGACGGTGTGAGTTTGGAATTCAAACAACTCAACCTTGATTGCAAACTTACTCTTATCAACAAAAGCGCAAGCGATATTGACTTCCAGAGAATTTTGGATTTGATACTCGACACGCTTGGTGAAAACGTCTATGCCAATTATGACACGACGTTGGAGCAGTGCGTCATAGAAAACGCAAGAAACAAAGGCGCAAAGATTGCCGTAGCAGAGTCATTGACAGGCGGAATGATTTGCTCAAGACTTGTCAACGTGTCAGGAAGCAGCAGTGTGTTATATGAGGGATTTGTGACTTATGACGTGTCTTCCAAGGTGCGCAGACTGCACGTCAAACTTGCGACTATTGAAGATAACGGCGTCGTAAGCGAAGAAGTTGCAAGAGAAATGGCGCAAGGACTTTTGCAAAACAATGAGATAGATTTGGCGATTGCCACCACAGGGTGCGCAGGTCCGTCCAGCGACGATTACGATACGCCTGTGGGATTGTCGTATATCGCGATAGGCAATAGATACTCAATTGACGTATTCGACACGTTTTTTGACAAAGACAGGAACGAAATCAGAAAGTGTGTGACAAATACAGCGTTGTATTTGGCGCTTAAAAATATAAAAGAACTTTAATATGAGGTATTATTATGGAAAAAGATAAGAAAGGTGTTGAGAAAGAAAAATCAGAACTTGTGGCAGACGCCATTGCAAAAATTGAGAAGCAATACGGCAAGGGATCTATCATAAGACTTGGAGATAAAGAAATAGAGCAAATTGACGTAATAAGCACAGGCTGTTTGACGCTTGATATGGCTTTGGGCGTAGGCGGTTTGCCAAAGGGTAGAATCATAGAGATATACGGACCGGAATCTTCGGGTAAAACAACCGTTGCGTTGCACGCTGTCGCATCTTGCCAAAAAGAAGGCGGCTTGGCGGCGTTTATAGACGCAGAACACGCTCTTGATCCAGTCTATGCTGAGAAACTTGGTGTCAACGTTAAGGATCTTTACGTCAGCCAACCTGACAGCGGAGAGCAAGCCTTGGATATATTGGAGACAATGGTGAGAACCAACGCTATGGATATCATAGTAGTTGACTCCGTTGCGGCATTGACGCCAAAGGCAGAAATCGAAGGCGAGATGGGACAGTCAGTTATTGGTCTTCAAGCGCGACTGATGTCGCAAGCGGCAAGAAAGTTGACTGCAATAATCAACAAGACGAAGACTTGCGTAATCTTTATCAATCAATTGAGAGAAAAAGTCGGAGTAATGTTTGGTAATCCCGAAGTAACTCCTGGCGGTAAAGCGTTGAAATTCTATTCAAGTATAAGAATTGAAGTCAGAAAGGGCGATGCAATCAAAGACGGAAGCGAGTTTATAGGCAGCAGAGCAAAGGCAAAAGTCGTAAAGAATAAGGTTGCGCCTCCATTCAAAACAGCAGAGTTTGACATTATTTTTGGCAAAGGTATATCCGCAAATGGATGTCTTGTAGATATGGGCGTGGCAATGGACGTGTTGAAAAAGAGCGGCTCTTGGATAAGTTACAACGACGAAAAGATTGGACAGGGCAGAGACAAGACCATACAGTATCTTGACGACAATCCCGAAGTTGCTGAAGAGATCAGAACAAAGATTATGCAAAAAGCCCAAGAAGAATAATTTTGCTCAGGTACATAAAGCGGGAGAGAATATTTCCCGCTTAAGTTTTTATCAAATACAATATATAGTGTACGCGTACGAGCGCTGATAACAATATATTTAGATTGCCGTTAAAATTTTTAATATTATAATAATTATTGATATAATTACTATTGACTTTATTACTTTAAATAGGCTATAATTAAGTTGCATAAATTTTTTATGTTGAAACTTAACAATTTAATATAGGAGGCAAAGATGAAATTCAGTATGAATTGCTTTGATTTTCTCCTTGGGGTAGATGCGAATGTAGTATGGCCTATTTGCCTTGTGCTTGCCATCGTGATATGTCTTGGCGGCGGCATAGGTATAGGCTTATTTATATACAAGTCGTATGCAAAGAAAACTGTCGGTGGTGTTAAGGAAGAGTGCGAGAGAATGAAAAAAGACGCTCGCGACGAATCCAAGACCTATCTCAAGGAAGCAAAAGAAGAGCAGAACAGACTCCGTAAGGAGTTTGAAAGTCAGTCAAAAGAACAGAAAGCAGAAATAGCCAGAAGCGAACAGAGAGTTGCTCAAAGAGAAGATCAACTCATCAAGAGAGAAATGGCTATTGACAAAAAATCCGATCTTATTGACGAAAAGAAGAAACAATTAGAGAGCAAAGAAAGAGAAATTGACGAGATTGGGCAAGAGTTGAGAAACGCTCGCGCCAATATGGTATCTGAACTTGAAAAGGTTGCAAAACTTACTCAAGAAGAGGCAAAGCAGATACTTATGGACGAACTTTTGGACGAAGCAAAGAAAGACGCTGTCGTCAAAGTAAAAGAAATCGAGCAAAAGGCTAAGGACGAAGCCGACAAAAAAGCAAAGAATATCATTGGACTTGCGATTCAGAGATGCTCAGCCGACCACGCGTCGGATATTGCCGTATCAGTCGTAGAGTTGCCCAATGAGGATATGAAGGGCAGACTTATTGGTAGAGTTGGTAGAAATATCAGGGCTATTGAAAACTCCACTGGCGTAGATTTGATTATCGACGATACCCCAGACGTAGTTACGGTATCGGGATTTGATCCTGTAAGAAGAGAGATTGCAAAGTTGACTATCGAGAGATTGGTTTCGGATGGAAGAATACATCCTGCAAAGATAGAAGAGACCGTCGAGAAAGTCAAGAGAGAAATAGAGCAGCAAATGAAAGAGGCAGGCGAAAATGCCGCTTTTGAGGCAAACGTATACGGTTTGCACCCAGAAATTATCAAATTGCTTGGTAGATTAAAGTTCCGCACAAGTTACGGTCAAAACGTGCTTAAGCACTCTTTGGAAGTAAGTTATTTGGCAGGAATGATGGCGGCGGAATTGGGCGCAGACGTCAAAGTCGCAAAAAGAGCAGGCTTATTGCACGATATAGGTAAGGCGGTAGACCACGAAGTTGAGGGTACGCACGTTACGATAGGCGTAGATATTGCCAAGAAGTTCAAAGAACAACGCAACGTCATTCACGCAATCGAGGCGCATCACGGCGACGTAGAGCCGCAGACCTTGGAGGCAATTATAGTTCAAGCAGCCGATTCCATATCAGGAGCAAGACCTGGCGCAAGAAGAGAGTCGCTTGAGAACTATGTCAAGAGACTTGAAAAGTTGGAAGGAGTTGCAAATTCCTTTGACGGCGTAGAGCAGTCGTATGCAATACAGGCAGGCAGAGAGATAAGAGTTATCGTTAAACCGGAAGTCGTCAACGACGAGGCTACGACCTTTATGGCAAAAGAAATTGCCAAGAAGATCGAAGCGGAACTCGAATATCCCGGTCAAATCAAAGTCAACGTCATCAGAGAAGTTAGACAAATCGAATACGCAAAATAATTGTTTAAGGAGTACCTATCAAGGTGCTCCTTTTTCTTTGCATTCGGTTAATTGCGTTGTCGCAATTAAAATAATATTTTGCATAGAATCATTGGCAGTATCACGGTGCAAATAATTATGCAAATCGAAGTAATTACCGTCGTGATTGCCGAGAACTTAAATATACTTTTCAGCGTTGCAGGGCATCTGTCATTGCAGTACAGATAGTGCGAATTTATGTGGCAGATTATCAATACTATCGTAATGACGTACATAGTGTATATTATAAAATAAAATAACACTGCGTTGAGAATATTGATTACTATGTTGTATTGCCAACTTCCTATAATGTTTACGGCAAGGCGGTATGCTATAAAAGTCACTACAAAGTACATAAGAGCAAAGGCGTACTTTTTGCGATATGTTATCATTGCGCAAAAAGCGAATAGAAAATTGAACAATACGTATTTGAGCGTAACTTTGAAATAACTGTATTCGCCCTGTAGCAACATTTGATAATAATTGTTGTGAGACAGTTGGTCTTGATAATTAAAGACTATGAATATTGAAATCGCAAAAATTGCGATATATAGTCCAAAAAAGGTGATCAAGAATAGTTTGTTGTCTCTAAAGAAGTTTTTGATAAAAGGCGCAGCGACGCCTTTATTAAGTTTAAATTTATTATTTTTTGCCATAATATTGCCTTTTTGAGAGTTATATTAAATTTTATTTTGCATTTTGACAATATATGACAAATATTTTAAACTGAAGAAATTCTATCGTAAATATGCATTATCAATTGCTTTGACGTTGGCTTGCCTTTGTCAATATCTATTGTATTGCCAAATTCTTTATACAAATCGTCTATGTCGCCGTCCAGCCAGGCTTTGGAAATGCAGTTTTGAATATTTTTATCTATAGCGCTGACTGTTTTGCCGTATTTTTTTGCCAAAATCTCATAGCCGTTTAGTTTGAGCGGTAAAATATTGCTTCCAAGAGTTTGCATTTTGACAAGGTCAAAAATGTATTTGTATCCCGAGCACTTTGGACGAAGCCCTATTGACAGCATATAAGAATAAATTTTTTGTTCCATATCTCAATTTTATTACAAAACCAACACAAATAAATGTCTTATAATGTAATTTTGGCATAAAAATTGTTTCTTGCGACACACTAGGGGAAAACAATGATTAGGAGTTTGATATGAAAAAGAAAGTTTTATTAACATCTTTACTAATGGCTTTGGCATTGCTCATTGTTTTCCCAATGGGTATGAGCGCGCAAGCGTCGTGCTATGCTTTGACCGACGGAGACCTGCCGTTGCAGCCAAACGGATTTGGAGAATGTTTGACGGAGTATTATACTGGTGAAGTGCTTTATCAATACAACGCGGACGCAAAACACGAGATTGCAAGTATGGTAAAAATTATGACGGCGAATCTTATATTTGAGGCAATCGACGAGGGGAAGATAACTTATGACGAAATGATCACGATATCTCCTCAAGCGAGCGCAATGGGCGGAAGCCAAATGTTTTTGGATGCAGGCGCAAGTTACAGTGTCAATGACTTGTTGAAGGGTATTATTGTCGTATCTGCAAACGACGCGTCTTACGCTATGGCGGAGCGTATTGCGGGAAGCGTAGACGGCTTTGTGGGTATGATGAACGATAAGGCAAGTCAACTTGGAATGAACAATACCAAGTTTGCCAATTGCACAGGACTTCCCAGCGAGAGCGAACAATATTCTACGGCAAGAGACGTCAATATTATGACGCGCAGTCTTATGAGCCACGACAAGTACTTTGAGTACGCCGGCGTATGGATGGAGGATTATCAACATCCGTCGGGAAGAATAACTCAATTCGTCAATACCAACAAACTTATCAAACAATATAGCGGTTGTAAAGGCGGTAAGACAGGTTATACGGACAATGCAGGACACTGTCTGTCTGCGTGCGCCGAGCGAAACGGTATGAAGGTAGTTGCGACTATAGTCGGAGGCACTGACAGTAAATCTAGATTTAATCAAGTAAGATCTATGTTTGACTATTCTTTTGCCAACTACGTCAATAAGATTTTCTATAGAAAAGGCGACGTGCTAGGCTCTGTACAAGTAAAAAAATCACCAATAAAATCAATTGAAGTTGCTTGCGGAGAAGATATTACCAAATTCTCAAAGGTCGGAGCGTCTTCTGAAGATTTGCAGATAGTATTGCCTCAAGAAATCAAAGCGCCAATCAAGAAGGGTGACGTAGTAGGTAAGGCTGTTTATCAAATGGACGGACAGGAGCGTAGCGTAGATATTATTGCTATGCAGGATGCAAAAAAGAGTACGTTCCTTGACTTTATAAAAGACGTTACAGGCGAATGGTAAAATAACGTTGTAAGACTTAAAATATAAAAAGGCGGAATTATATCAATATTCCGTCTTTTTTTAGCGATATATTTTCCGTAAATATAAAATCAATGTCAAAAATCAGGTATATTATTGACTTGATAGGGAATTTAATCTATAATATATACGTAGAATTATGTTCAATGGCAAAACGTGTTGTGTTGTCGTTGGTCGGAGAAGCGATGGTATCTTTTATTCAAATGATCATAGGAGACAGCATTGTCAAAGCGCTAGGCTTTGGTATGGCAGTTTTGTGCGTTTTTGCATATTTGATTGCAATGCTTTGCGCAATAATAGGTCACGAACTGTCGCACGGATACGTTGCGCTTTGGAATGGAGATAAGACGGCAAAATTTTTGGGCAGACTTACTCTAAATCCTGTAAAGCACTTTGATCTAATTGGACTTGGTTTGATGTTACTGGTCGGCTTTGGTTGGGCAAAGCCGGTGCCTATCGATCCAAGAAACTTTAAAAAGTATAAAAAAGGTATGGTGTTGACAGCACTTGCAGGCGTAACGTACAACTTTATTATGGCGATCATAAGTTCACTTTGTTTGGCGATACTTATGAAAATCACAGGCGGTACTATCAACGTAGAAAGCGGTTGGTCATATCTTGTGATGTTTTTGTATTATCTTTTCCAACTTTCTATTGCGTTCAACGTGGCGTTGATGGTATTCAATCTATTGCCGATATATCCTTTGGACGGATTTAGAGTTGTGGAGACTTTGACAAAGCCTAACAATAAGTACGTTAATTTTATGTATAAGTACGGCGCGCAGGTAATGATTGCATTCTTGCTTATTTGTTTTGTATTGGGAAGATTTATACCGCAAGTAGACGTCTTGTCTAATATAATACGTCTTGTACGCAAATGCTTGGATTGGGTATTTACTGCAATATTCGGATTGCCGCAGGGGACGTTATTGGGGTGAGATATGGCAAACTTTTATGAAAAAAGCCATCCGGCAAATAACTTAATACTCAATATCCAAGATTTCAGCGGACCTATAGAACTCTTGTATGAACTTATTATAAGAGACGGTAGGTATGATATCAAGACCTTTCCGTTGGCTCAGATAACAGATTCGTATATAAGACATATGGAGCAAGTGGAAAAACTTGATATGGAAGAGGCGAGCGAATATATAGTGATTGCCGCTACTTTATTGGAAATCAAGTCAAGGGCTTGTTTGCCTGTGATTGAAGAATATTATGACGACGAATACGTGGACGACGGTATTGATCCTGAAGCAGAGTTGAGGCGCAAACTTCAGATGTTTGAAATGTTTAAGGAGCAGGCTGCCAAACTCAAAGAGAGAGAAACTCTGAACAAGTTCTATCGCAGACCAAAGTTTACCAATGCAGACGCTATTATCGTCGTCAATGACTTTTCTTTTGATAAGTTGATTGAGGCGTACGGTAAGTTGCTGTTAAGAATGACGGAAAAGGAACAGCGTCAAGCCGCTAAAAAGATTCAAAAGGATAGATTTACCGTAGCGGATAAGATCGAGTACATATCAAAAGTGGTAATAGAAAAAAAATCCGTCGTATTCAACAAACTTTTTGAAAAGGATATAACCAAGAGTGAGGTCATTACAACCTTCCAAGCGCTTTTGGAATTGATGAAAAAACAAATCGTAACCGTAATGCAAAAGAATTTTGCTGACGATATATTGATTATGCTCAACGATAGCGTAGATAAAGAAAACTTGGATTTACAACAATTGAAGCAAACGGAGGAAACTTATTGATATGGAAAACTTATTTGAGACGGTCGAGGCTATATTGTTTTCAGCCGGAGTGCCATTAAAGAGAAGTGAGATACTCAATGGTCTTCCTGAAGAAGTCAGTCGTAAAGAATTAAATGCCGTAATTGAAAAAATTGCTGAGAAATACAGCGGCGATAGCGGCATTGTCTTGGAGATATTCAACGATAAATTGCAATTTGCATCCAACAGCAAGTATGGAGAGACAGTAAGCGATATGTTGCGTCCTGTCAGAGAAAAAGAATTGTCAAAGGTCGTACTCGAAGTGCTTTCTATTATTGCGTATCGTCAGCCTATCACAAGGTCGGAAATTGAGGACTCAAGAGGCTCTGCAAGCGCAGATTATGCGTTGGGTGTATTGCTCAAGGTGGATATGATAAAGACTTGCGGATATAAAGACGCGCCGGGTAAACCTATTTTGTATGGCACGACAGACGAGTTTTTAAAGAAATTCCAATTGAGGAGTTTGGACGAATTGCCTGATTATGACGATATTATGCGCCGTCTTGTTGAATTCAGCAACTACAACATACAGACGGACGGATTGTATAGGGAACGCGTCATAGGCGATAAGTTTGAAGATGAAGACGACGAAGAACTCAATCAAATGATTGATATGAATGAAATTCCGGAATTTTTGCAAGGCGAAGAATTGCAAACTATTCAAGGCAACGGAGAGGATTATACAGAACGAGAGGTCGCTAGCGACGTGGACGAGGATGCTCAAAGTGCAACTGATGACGACGATGACGGCGATATTGTGACTTGATATTTTATTTTTAATATGTGAATTGGCGCAGATACGGCAAATGCCGTATCTGTTTTTATTTTATAAATAAATCTTGTTATATTGCGTAAAATATGGTTATGTGGTGGCTATATTTGATTTTTGCGTTAATTTTAATGCTCTATTGCGTATTGTTTGTGATAGCGTACGGCATAAAATTCGTTTTAAGATTAGACGTGAACAATATGAGCGTATGTATTAAATGTTATGCGCTTGATTGGATAGAGGTGTTGTGCTTTAAATTTTTTGTGTGCAACGGACTTTTTTACTATCAAATCAATAAAAAACAACTAAAAACTATAGGTGGAAAAGACAAAAGCGAAAACAAAACGCAACAAAAACGCGTTAAAAAGAAAAAACTTAAGACAAGCGCCTATTTATCAAAGTTGTGGAATAAAAGACCTAATATAAAAATAAAAAAGTTAAACGTCAATTATGGAACAACCTTTGAAGAAATTAAAGATAAGGTATTGTTTGACGGATATACTGCGATCATAACAAATACTCTGCTGGCGATTGGCAGCGAAAAAATAAAGTTGCAAGATTTCGAATTGCAAAACGTAAGCGATCAATCTAAATTCAATGGGGTAGATATAGAGTGTGTGTTGGGTTTTTCGTTATTCAAAATTGCAGCGTATGCGATTTATGCAATGGCAGTCAAGAAAAAGTATGAGATAGCAGTATAAAATATTTTTATTTATATTACGCATAATAGATTTGAACTAATTATAAGGAGAATTATTTATATGGATAATATCGACAATTCTTTGCAAGAAATTATGAACAGCACGTTGGATAATTTAAGAGGACTTGTTCAAAGCGAAGATATGATTTTTAAGCCCATCTATCTTGATGAAAAGACAATGGCAATTCCTTTGACGAAGGTATCTGTCGGATTTGTTAGCGGAGGAGGCGGCGGGCAGAGTAAAGTCGGTCAGCCTATAAAAAGTGACAAACTTCAACCTTATGCAGGCGGTGGCGGAGGCGGTATCTCAATGTCTCCAATGGGATTTTTAGTGTTTTATGATAATGAGCCAATGCTTGTGAAGGTGGACGAGAAAAGCAGTTCAGATAAGTGGAAAGATTTGATTTCTGCAACAGTAAATCTAGTAAAGGATAAGAAATAATGGGTAAATATTTCTCAATTAAGAGTGTTTTTAAAATTATATTTATAGTAATTGCCATAATATTGACAAATTATATAATATTTAGTTTTTCAGATGCGCTAAATATAACAAAAGATAATAATGCAGTCAATTCAGGCTCTCGCTCTTCAAATTGGCAAAACAATGCGCTTGGAGACAGAGATTTTTATCAAGAAGGCGTTTATGGCGGCAAGGCTGAAGAAGAGGTGTCTTACGTCAATAAGTCTTCGTCAATGGCAGTGATAGAGGCGTCAACTATGAGAGTACTCATTGAACAAAATAAAGACGTTAGATTGGAGATGGCAAGTACGACAAAGATTATGACTGCGCTCGCTGTTATTGAGAATAACGACTTGGACGAAGAGTTTACTATTCCTGATGAGGCTGTGGGAGTAGAGGGATCTTCTATTTATTTAAAGAGTAAAGAAATATGGACAATTCGGGACTTGCTATATGGACTTATGTTGAGAAGCGGTAACGATGCGGCGACTGCTTTGGCGATAGCGACAAGCGGAAGCGTGGAGAATTTTGTAGGTCTGATGAATGACAAAGTAAGTGATTTGGGATTGGAAAATACACATTTTGAAAATCCGCACGGACTTCACGCTGATAATCACTATACTTCGGCATATGATTTGGCGATAATTTCGGCTGTTGCTATGCAAAATCCAATATTTAAGGAAATTGCAGGTTGCAAAATGTACACTGTACAAGCAAATTCAAGTCACCCAACGTATTATTTTGCCAATAAAAATAAGATGCTGGGTATTTATGACGGCGCAAACGGCATAAAGACAGGATATACTAAGGATTCAGGGCGTTGTTTGGTCACTGCCGCCGAGCGTGACGGAATGCAATTGATAGGTGTCGTGCTTAACGTCTACGATCATTATAATGCCAGCGCAATAAATTTTGATAAAGCGTTTGCCAATTATTCGCCTGTGACTATAGGCAAAAGCGGGGATATTCTCCAAACGCTCAATATAGAAGAAAAAAATTATAATATTGCTTTGCAAAACGACTTGGTTTTGCCTCTCAAAGAGGGAGAAATCGTTGGCATTAAGTGCTACTTTGAAATAAACGAGGGGTTGCAAGCGCCTTTGAATGCAAACTCAATAATAGGAAAAATGCAGTTTTATAATGATAATCGTTTGCTTTTTAGCGCAAATATTGTTAATATGGAAGAAATTGACGATATAGGAGCATTGCGCAAAATTTCCGCTTATTCGGGAGAAATGCGCGTAAGCGTAGAAAATGGAGAGATTAAACAAATATTTAGCCTCAACCGGAGTGGCGTCACGGCGTGGAGCGGACAAACTTATTGAGGAAGGCAGAGTAAAAGTCAATGGCAAAGTCGTCAAAGAATTGGGATCTGCAATAAATGAAAAAAACGATACCGTTATGGTTGACGATAAGATAGTAAAGCCTGTAAATGATTACGCATATATTCTATTTTATAAGCCAAAAGGCTGTATTACTACCGTAAGTGATGAGAAGGGAAGAAAAACTATATACGATTATTTGCAAGATCTCAACGTTCCGCATCTTATACCGGTGGGAAGATTGGATTACGATACCGAAGGTATGCTTATTATGACCAATGACGGCGATCTTGCGTATAAGTTGACGCATCCAAGTTATGAAATACCCAAGACGTATCTCGTCAAAGTTGAGGGAGAGATGCCGGAGCATAAACTTGCTCAATTGCGAAAGGGCGTGTTGGTTGATGGCGAAAAGACCAAGAGATGTAAGGTAAAATTGCTTGAATACAAGGACGGAGAGTCTAAATTGCAAGTGACTATTACCGAAGGTAAAAACCGTCAAATCAGAAAAATGTTTGAGGCTGTAGAAAGAGAAGTCAAGTTCCTTAAAAGAATAGCCGTAGGAGAATTGCGACTAGGCGGTTTGCCAAGAGGCGGTTACAGGTATTTAAACGACGACGAAATTTATTACCTCAAAAATATGTGATCAAGAAGCGTTTTGCAATCGCAAGGCGCTTTTGTATTAATAAACACTATTACTATTCTTTATATCTATAATTATTATAATAT
>JAIDRT010000050.1 GCA_029061605.1 Clostridia bacterium
GTGTTTACATTAATCTAATAGCCTACGCGATATTTTGACAATTTGATAAAATTTTCGCTGAATTAGGCGCCAAATTTGTTGCTCCAAAAATCTTGGAACTCGCGTGTTTATGAGCGGTTGAGGGTAAGTGCAGTGAGGTCAAACTAAAGCGGTAATATTTGCAAACTTAACGAGATCGATACGATTAAAACAATTGTATCGGTCTTGTTTTTTATTTATTTTATATTTTGAGGTTGAATAATATAGCGCAATAAATATCACTACGTTAAGGTATGACAAGTAAAGAATTTTATGGACAAAATAGTGATTTGAATATTTAATATTTTATTGTAATAGCAAATGTAAAGAGAGAGATTTAGAAGTGAACGCAATAAAATATTATATTATATATTTTATTTACAAGAGTGAAACTTTGTGATATAATACTAAAAGAAGTATCAACTTTTTTGGGTGAACTTATGGAATTTGAGCAAGTTAAAGACAATATCTCCAAGTGTTTGACTCTTATTGAAGAAGCCAAGATAAGAGCCGGAAGAAAAGACGAAGTTACGTTGATAGGCGCAACTAAGATGCAGTCAAGAGAACTTATCTCGTATATCGACGACAATAGGTTGCTTTCTGACGTTGGAGAGAATAGGGTGCAGGAGTTTGTGGATAAATACGACTTTGGCAAGGGGCTCAAATGGCATATTATAGGTCAACTTCAAACAAATAAAGTCAAATATATCATTGATAAGGCGGTTTTGATACATTCTTTGGATAGAGAAAGTTTGGCGGATGAGATTGACAGACAGGCAAAAAAACATAATATCACAGCCGATTGCCTCATAGAAGTCAATATGGGCAGTGAAATAACAAAGGGCGGAATCGCGCCGGAAGAACTCTACGAACTTTTGGAGTACGTAGAGGATAAGGATAATATAAGATTGCGAGGGCTTATGACGGTTATGCCCAATCTTCAAGATAAAGTTGCATTAAAAGATTTATATAAATCTTTTAATGAATTATACAAAACTTTTAAGACTGAGGCGTCCGGCAGACATCAGATAGATACGTTATCTTGCGGTATGACGAATGATTACGAAATGGCAATAGAGTACGGCGGCTCGACTATGGTAAGACTGGGAAGAGTGCTTTTTGGCGAACGCAATTACAATTTGGGAGATAAATAATGGACAGACGAGATTACAACAACGAAGAAAGAGACGTTTTTAACAACGACGGCGGGCGCGGCTTTATTCCTCGCAGGAGATTTAATTTTTCTCGTAGTGATTATCAAAATCCCGAAAATCTCGGCGCGCAGTCGGGATACCAGCAACCGCAATATTCCGCGCAACAGCAACCATATTCTCAAGCCAATTATCAGCCAAATTTTCAACCTAATCCGCCATATCAAGGTCAAGTGGCTCAACCGCAATATCCTAATCAGCAGTATGCGCCTCAACCGCCGTATGCTCAGCCATATGCGCCGCAGCAGCCTATGGGACAGCCTAATATGGGACAAATGCCTATGGGACAGGGGTATCAATATCAGGAAGGATTTGATTTTGACGGTAGAAATATGAATTATGAGCCTGCAAAGAAGAAAGGACTTTTTTCGTTTCGTAATAAAAAACAGCAGCAATATGCTGGCGGAGATATGCAAAACATTCTCATTGTGACGCCCAAGACGCTGTCTGAAGTGCAGGATATCATAGATAATCTTCGCAACAGACAGGCAATTATCGTAGAATTTAACAGAATAAACGAAAAATCCGCTCAGCGAATTTTGGACTTCCTCAATGGGGCAATATATGCGCTTGGCGGATGCGAGCAGAGAATTGCAGATAATATGTTTTTATTTACTCCTGGCGGAGTATCAATACAAGGACAGATAAAATAAGTTATGTTGAAAGTTCAAGACAAAAATGCTGTATTAAAGCGTATTTTAATAGATTTTTTGATATTTGCGTTGTTGCTTGCAAGCGACTTGATATCAAAAGATATCGTAATGAATAGATTGGGGCTCAACTCTTATCAAAGTTATACGTTGATAGACGGAGTATTTGCAATATATCCGTGTTTCAATGACGGCGCTTCCTTTTCGGCTTTTTCTGGCAAAACAGGGTTTTTGATAGCGCTTACAGTTATTTTGACTATCATATTAGCAGTTATAATTATTTTAAATGCGCTTAAACGCCCTAAGACTTCGTGGCTTTTCAGGTGGTCAATGTTGCTTTTGATTTCAGGAGGACTTGGCAATCTCGTTGATAGAGTTTTTTGTGACGGCGTTGTAAGAGATTTTATTCAATACTTATTCCTAGACGGAATTTTTCAAAAACTTTTCAAGACCAGTTTTGGAGTGGGCAACGTAGCAGATATATATCTTGTTCTTGGAGTATTTATGATATGCGCGTATATCGTGTTTGACTACAAAGAAGGGGATTTGGGAATTTTGAAGGGCAAAAAGTCTCAAGAAAAAGTTGGGACAGATTCTGTTGAGGATATAGCAGAAAACAGCAGAGACAAACAGTCCGAGAAAATGCAAAATCCTGTTGAAAATCCAATCGACAATGCAGATGTTGACGAAGAGAAAGAAGAAATCGACGATAAAGATAATAATGTTTAATCGACATATATTCAATATTTTTTGATATAACTATGGAAAAATCAGAATTACAAGAAGACTTATACGGTGACGTAATATACTATTCTGTAAACGCTCAAGACGCAGGACAGCGGCTTGACGTATATCTTGGTTCGCGCTCGCAAGAAAGTCGTTCGCATATCAAAAATTTAATAGAAAAAGGCAAAGTTTTGGTAAATGGGACTGTCAAAAAGGCGGGGTATATACTAAAGACAGGCGAAGAGATAACTTTGATGCAAGAGGAGATAAGGCAATTGGATCTCACTCCGCAGGATATTCCCATAGACATAGTCTATGAAGACGACGATATTGCAGTAATTAACAAGGCTCAAGGTATGGTGGTGCATCCTGCAAGCGGATCATATGACAATACGCTTGTCAATGCGCTTTTGTATCATCTCAAGTCGTTGAGTTCTATCAACGGCGTAGTGCGCCCCGGTATCGTGCATAGATTGGATAAGGATACGTCAGGACTGCTCGTCGTTGCAAAAAACGACTTTGCGCATATATCTTTGCAAGAGCAAATTGCTACCAAAGCAGCCAAGAGGTATTATTATGCGCTTGTAGACGGTGTTTTGAGCAAAGACGAGGGAGTGGTACATACTTATATTGACCGCTCGGCAAAGGATAGAAAGTTGATGGCGGTATCAAGAAACAACAGCGGCAGAGAAGCAATTACATTGTATAAAGTAATCCAAAGATTTGCCAAATACACGCTTGTGGAGTATGAACTCAAGACTGGCAGAACGCATCAGATACGCGTTCACAGTAAGCATATTGGACACACCGTTGTGGGCGATATGCAGTATGGCGGAAGTAATAAATTTAATTTAAAAGGACAACTTTTGCACGCTCATAAGTTGATTTTGATACACCCCAGAAGCGGAGAGACTATGACTTTTGAAGCGCCGCTGCCTAATTATTTTCAAGAAGTTTTGGACAATTTGAGGGGAATCAACTGAATACTTGTTTTATTTTGACAGATATTCTTTATGCTCATTTGGCATTACCATAGCAGTTTTATAAGTTGTATACAGCACCATTCCGGGCTTGCCTGAAGGGTGTCTTTTTAGATTGCGGCGAGGAGTATAGTCGCAGGGGATCTTGCTTCCGCTGTCTTTCTTTCCAAGTGAATAAAAAGCCGCGATTTCGCAGGCAATCTGCGTGACTTTGTCAGGGATATCTCTTGCTTCAGCAAAGACTATCACGTGACTTCCGTGCGCGTCTTTTGTGTGTATCCACAAGTCGCCTCCGTTGGCGACTTTGAAAGTAAGTTTGTCGTTTTGCAAGTTGTTTTTGCCCACGAGGAGTACAAATTCGTCGATTTCATAGGCAATTGGTTGTGACGGCTTTGTCTTTTTCTTATCTTTTCGGGTTTTCTTAAGCGCGCCGATGGATGCCAATTCGTCCTCAAGTTCTGCAATTTCTTCGTTTGTTGAACACAATTCCAAAGACGGAGCAATAGTCTCGAGATATTCTATCTCTTGCGTGAGTTTTTCTAATTGTTCTGTTACTGCGACGTAAGTTCGCTTGAGTTTTGCGTACTTCTTGTAATATGCCTGTGAATTTTGTTGAGGCGTAAGCCGCTCGTCAAGAGGGATATCTATAATGGGGGAGTTTTCATCAAAATAATCTGCTACTTTGGCGACTTTATCTCCTTTTTTTATTGCCCAAGCGTTGGACAAAATCAAATCTCCCAATTTTTTCATCTCTTCAGTGCGCTCGCACTCTTGCAATTTGTTCTTGTCTTTTTCAAGTTTTGAGAGCAGTTTTTTTCTCTGTGAATTAAAGGCTTTTTGCAAAAACTTTGTTCTGTCCTGTCTTCGTTCGCGTCTGTCTTTCTCCACGGTGCAGAGAACGACTGCTTGATTGAGACTTTCAGTGGACTGAAGTCCGTCAAATTCTCTATATTTTGTTACAAAAAAATCTCCGCCAATACTTTCGCTCAATAATGTGCAAGGGGAGTATTTGGGGGAATTAGCAATATCGCAATACTCTATAAGAGTATTGATTATACTTTCAATCTCTTTGTCATTGACGTGTGACGCGGTGGGAGATATTCCGCTTTCTAAGAGAATTTGTCTTGCCGTTATGAGGGCAAGACCCGACACGTTTGATATGAGAAATTTTGCCAAATCACCGCCGCTATAGTCTGTGAGAAGTTGGCGTATCTCGTCCCTTTGCGTAGGCAAAAGTTTGCTTTGAGGGGGCAATTCGTACTTGGCGCCTGCAAGCAAGCATCTCTTCGTCATTGTGTCGTAGGACACTTGTTTGAGGGTATCCGATATTATAGAATTGCCTTTGACGAGTAAAATATTGGAGTATCTTCCCATCATTTCGGCAATAAGTTTGAAGTTGACTTTGTCTCTCATTTCGTTGTGAGAAGTGATGTCAAAACATATTATTCTGTCCTCGCCAAGCAATGATACGGAGTTGATTATTCCGCCTGTGAGGTGCTTTCGCAAATGCATACAAAAAGACGGAGCAGTCAAAGGATTTTGTTTTTTGTCGCCGTCCAAATGCACTCTGGGATTGTTGGCGTTGCAGGATACTGTCAGCAGCCTGTTTTGTCCAAAACCGCGAATATTGAGACAAATCTCATCTTTTTCCGGCATATTTACTTTGTCTATCTTGCCGCCTTTTGCAAAATTATTTATTTCGCTGACCAAGGCTTTTATTGTGATATAGTCGTTTGGCATTTACCTATCCTCATAGCAACGCTTATGGGTAAAATTTCACACTTTTTAAAAGAAAATTCCACAAGTATTGATAAATATTATATATTTATTATAAATTATAGGCGGAATTATTGCAATAATAATTGCATTATTTTATTTTGTGTGCTAAAATCTATTAAGTTAATTATAAGAATAATATTTTAGGAGACATATATTATATGAATTACACAGTAGAAAACTTGGAAAAAAACAAAGCAAAAATCACCGTCAAAGTAGACGCTCAGGATTGGCAGAACGCGCTTCAAAAGGCGTATGAGAAGACAAAGAGCAAGTATCAAATCGGCGGTTTTAGAAAGGGACACGTTCCATATAAAGTATTGGTAAACGCTTACGGAATCGGCATTTTCTTTGATGACGCTTTGGATATTATTTTGCCTCAAGAATACGGCAAGGTACTTGAGCAGGAGAAGGACCTTGAGCCAGTTGATTCACCTGAAGTGGGTATCAATGCAATAAGCGATACGACGCTTGAATTTACGTTGACTGTGCAATGTAAGCCTGACTTTACGCTTGGCAAATATACAGGTTTGGAGATAGCAAGAGACAAAGTTGAAGTAAGTGAAGAAGAGGTGCAGGCTGAGATCAATGCAAAACTTGAAGAGGCTGGTGCGTGGGTTCCTGTAGTAGACAGACCTGCTCAAAACGGCGATCAGGTTTTGATAGATTACAGCGGTAGCGTTGACGGCGTTAAGTTTGACGGCGGAACAGCAGAGAAGCAAACTCTTACGCTTGGCAGCGGTATGTTTATTCCTGGTTTTGAAGAGCAAGTTGTCGGTATGAATATTGGAGACGAGAAAGACGTCAACGTTACTTTCCCTGAAGAATATCACGAAAAGTCTTTGGCAGGCAAGCAAGCGGTATTTGCAGTCAAGTTGCACGAAATCAATATCAAGGACGTGCTGACTCTTGACGACGAAAGCGTAAAGGATATTTCCGAGTTTGATACTGTCGCAGAATATAAAGCAAGCGTAAAGAGTAAGATAGAAGAGAAAAAGAACGCAGAGGCTGACTCAAAACTTGAAAACGATCTTATTCAAAAGATTGCAGACGACAGCAAGGTTGAAATTCCGCAGTGTATGGTCGAGCAACAAATCGACGATATGATCCAAGAATTTGAGCAGAGATTGCAATATCAGGGGCTCAACGCTAAGGATTATTACAAGTATACAGGTATGACGCAAGAGAAGTTGAGAGAAAACTACAAGGAAATGGCAGAGAAGAACGTCAAGTTGAGATTGACTCTTGAGGCGTTGCTCAAGGCAATCCAAGTGCCTGTATCTGAAGAAGAAATCGACGAGAAGATTGCAGATATGGCAAAGCAAGCAGGAAAGACCTTTGAAGAATACAAGGGATATATCAACGATCAATACAGAGAGTATTTGAGAAGAGATCTTGTCACAAGCAAACTCTTTGAGTATCTCAAAAACAACAATACAATCAAATAATTGACAAAATATCGTCCTATCGGCGGTAATATTATCAAAAAATCAAGTTAATAATTAAGTGTAGACTTGGACAGAGAATTAAAGATAAGTCCGACGCTGCAAAATGTCGGACTTATTTTGGAATATAATTTGGAGGGCAGACATATGAAGGCAACTTTAGTGCCAAACGTAATTGACAGAACAGAAAACGGCGAAAGAGCGTATGACATTTATTCCAGACTTTTGGAAGACAGAATAGTGTTTATCACAGGAGAGATCAACGACGCGCTGGCAAACACAGTCGTGGCGCAACTCATATATCTTGAGGCAAAAGACGCAACCAAAGATATAAGTTTGTATATAAATAGCCCCGGCGGTAGCGTTACGGCAGGTATGGCTATCTATGACACAATGAATTATATTAAATGCGACGTCAGCACGATTTGTATAGGTATGGCTGCGTCAATGGGAGCGTTTTTGCTTTCATCAGGCGCAAAAGGCAAGAGATTTGTATTGCCTAACAGCGAAGTTATGATACATCAGCCTCTTGGCGGAGCAAGCGGACAGGCGACTGAGATTCAAATTATGGCGCAACATATTCAAAAGACAAAGGAAAAACTTACCAAGATACTTGCAAAAAACAGCGGACAGCCTTTTGAAAAGGTGCTTGCGGACTGTGAGAGAGACAATTATATGTCAGCCGAAGAGGCTCTTGAATACGGTCTTGTCGACAAAATTTTTTATGAGAGAGGTTGAGTTTGGAAACTAAAAGAAAATGTATGCTTTGCGGCAGGGCGCTTTACGAAGACGTAGATTTTATTATCCCCGGCGCAGAGCCTGATTCAGGTATTTGCTATGATTGCGTGGCTACCTGCGTCAATCTGATAAAGAAAGAAAGCCTAAATCTCGATTTAAAAGAGAAAGAAGAGAATTCAAAAGAACTCAATTTGCTCAAGCCTCACGAGATAAAGGCAAAACTTGACGAGTATATTATCGGTCAAGATAATGCAAAAAAAGTCCTCTCAGTGGCTGTCTATAACCACTATAAGAGAATAAATTACAAAGACAGCGAAGTTGAGTTGGATAAGAGCAATATCCTTATGCTCGGACCTACTGGTAGCGGAAAAACCTTGCTTGCAAAGACGCTTGCAAGAATACTCAATGTGCCTTTTGCGGTTGCGGACGCAACGACTTTGACAGAGGCAGGATACGTCGGCGAAGACGTGGAGAATGTCTTGCTTAAACTTATTCAGGCTGCGGATTATGACATAGAAAAGGCTCAACTAGGTATTATATATATTGACGAAATAGACAAACTTGCCAGCAAGG
Organism: Clostridia bacterium; assembly: GCA_029061605.1. Taxonomy (GTDB): domain Bacteria; phylum Bacillota; class Clostridia; order Christensenellales; family UBA3700; genus RACS-045. Next base: position 8,118 of record JAIDRT010000050.1, read on the forward strand.
GCGAAAATATGTCTATCACGAGAGACGTGTCAGGCGAGGGCGTGCAACAGGCGCTTTTGAAAATAATCGAAAGCACTTTGGCAAGCGTGCCGCCGCAAGGTGGAAGAAAGCATCCGCAACAGGAGTGTATACAGATAGATACGACAAATATCCTCTTTATATGCGGAGGCGCTTTTGTAGGTCTGGATAGAATTATTGACAAGAGATTGGACGGCTCGTCATTGGGTTTTGGGGCAAAAGTGCGCGACAATAAGAAGGTCAGTTATGGAGAACTTATCAGTGATATCAAGCCTGACGATCTTATTAAGTTTGGACTTATTCCGGAATTTGTGGGCAGAATACCTATAGTCGTAGGGCTTGACGCTTTGGACGAAAAAGCGCTTGTTAAGATTCTTACCGAGCCTAAGAACGCAGTTATAAGACAGTATAAAAAGTTGTTTGAAATTGACGGCGTACAGGTTGAGTTTGAAGACGACGCGCTTGTGGAAGTGGCGAAAATGGCAATCAAACTTAAGACTGGAGCGCGAGGCTTGAGGTCAGTGCTAGAGAGTATAATGTTGGAACTTATGTACGACGTGCCTACGGACAAGACGATACAAAAAGTTGTGATAACAAAGGGCGTTGTTACAGGCGAGTGTAAGCCTACTATAATAAGAATACAATAATATACAATTCTTTTGAATACGAATAATCTTTGTTATTATTCGTATTCTTTAAAAGAGAGCAAGTCGCAATTTTGGTTGCGTCTTGAGTTTTGACAAAGGAGAAAACTATGTCGGAAATATCAAAATTGACTATTCTACCGCTTTTAGACGAAGTTGCATTGCCCAATTGTACTAAAAAATTGGATATAGTGAACAGAATGAACGCATTAAATTTAAAGGCTGTTCACAAAGAAGGCTCGCAGGTTTTTGCCGTCAAAATCAAGGACGGAAAAAAGTTTACTGATGAAGAAAGCGTATTTGAGTACGGAGTAATATGCAATGTAAAGGAATATCGAGATAGGATAGATTTTTCCACGGTCGTTTTAGAGGGCGTTGCGCGTGCAAGGCTTATAGATATAGTTGATAGAGACGAGAGGGCTACTTGGGTCACTGTCAAGGAAGACAAGGGGATTGCGTTTGACGAATCCTTTAAAGACAATTTATATAGAGGTTTGCTATATAAAGACATTAAAAATCTTGAGAAATTGGGCGGGGCTATACCGCAAGCAGTATGGCTTGCATTTGAGAGAATGCAGGATACTTGCGATATTATGGATATTATTGCCGACTGCATAGGAGATATAGACAGGCAGGCTTATATTGACGAGAGTAATTGCGAATTGAGGGCTCAAAGACTGTCTTCAACTTTAAAAGTTGAGGCTTATAAACTGGGCGTATTGAAAGATATCAATAAAAAACTTGATAATACATTGAGAGAAAATCAAAAAGAATTTGTTTTGAGAGAACAAATCAAGGTCATCAAGAAAGAACTTGGCGACGAGGATAATGAAATCGAGGAAATCACTCAAAAAATCAAAGATTTAAAAGCGTCTGAAGAAGTCAAGAGTAAATTGCAGAAAGAACTTGACAGGATGCAGAGAATGAACGTTTCGTCTCCGGAGTATTCAATTTTGCGTAACTATCTTGATATTGCGCTGTCATTGCCGTGGGGCGAGTATACGCAGGATAACTTTGATTTAAAGCATATACGCGAAGTATTAGATAAAGAGCATTATGGAATAGATAAGGTAAAAAATAGAATTGTCGAGTCTATTGCGGTCAAAAAGTTGGCTGGAGAGAAGAATAAGGCGCCTATTATCTGCCTTGTTGGCTCTCCCGGTGTGGGCAAAACTTCAATAGCGCAGTCTATAGCGCGAGCGCTTGGCAAAGAATATATCCATATGAGTTTGGGAGGAATCCGAGACGAAGCGGAAATCAGAGGACACCGCAAAACTTATATAGGAGCAATGCCTGGAAGAATTATTTCCTGTATGTCAAAGGCTAAGACGAGCAATCCGCTGTTTTTGTTGGACGAAATCGACAAAATGACCCAAGATATGCGCGGTGATCCGTCTAGCGCAATGCTTGAAGTGCTTGATCCAAATCAAAATGCTAATTTTAGAGATAATTATCTAGAATTGCCATTTGATTTGTCGCAAGTAATGTTTATTATGACGGCAAATTCTCTTGCGAGCATCCAAAAACCTTTGCTAGACAGAATGGAAATAATAGAAATGGAAGGATATACCGTCGAAGAAAAGTTGGAGATATCCAAGAGATATCTTGTGCCTAAGCAAAAGGAGCAAAACGGTATCGAGGCTTGCGAGGTCGAGTTTGAAGATAAAGCGATTGAGGCGATCATTGACGGATATACCAGAGAATCTGGCGTAAGAGAGTTGGAAAGACAGATCGGCAGCGTATGTCGTAAGATAGCAACCAAAATTGTCGGTGGAGATAATATCAGTTATAACGTCACAGCGGAAAATCTGGCGGAATATCTTGGCGCTGTCAAATATCAAGGTGACGACGGAGTTGTCGGCGGGGAGATAGGCGCAGTTAACGGACTTGCTTGGACAAGCGTCGGCGGTGTAACTATGCCTATTGAAGTAAGACTGTTGCCGTATGGAAGCGGAAAAATACTTTTGACAGGCAGTCTTGGCGACGTTATGAAAGAATCTGCAGAGATAGCAGTGTCTTTGATAAAGAGCAAGTGTGTTTCGCTTAATATAAGCGAAGAGACCTTTAATAAGCACGATATTCACATTCACGTGCCGGCGGGAGCAACGCCAAAAGATGGACCAAGCGCGGGTATTGCGCTTGCGACAGCCGTATTGTCTGCGTTTACAGATAAGCCTGTTAAGAAAGATTTGGCAATGACCGGAGAAGTTACGTTGCGCGGTAAAGTCCTTGCGATCGGCGGACTTAAAGAAAAGACTTTGGGCGCAATGAGAAGCGGAATTAAGACTGTGATAATACCAAAGCAAAACCAAAAAGATATGCAGGAATTGCCAAAGAGCGTATTGGATGGCATTAATTTTGTGCTTGCAGAAAACGTTGCTACGGTATTTGAAGAGGCTTGCGGAATAAATTTTAATTAGTTTTGTCAATCTTGTCGCAATTGCGGCGTTGATATTGCTATGTTCCTATGCCTCTATATAAATAATAATTAAACAGAGGAGGAAATGGCGTATGGAAATCAAACAGTGTAAATTTATAACTTCTGTAGCAAATTGCAAAAATTGCGCAGATTACGGAATGCCTGAAATTGCTATTGCAGGCAAGTCAAACGTGGGGAAATCTTCTTTTATCAATTATCTAGTCAATAATAAGAGTATGGCGAAGACGTCTTCAACGCCCGGTAAAACACGGTTGCTTAACTACTTTGAGATAAACAAAGGCGAGTTGATGCTTGTCGATTTGCCTGGGTACGGTTATGCAAAAGTATCAGGGGAGATCAAGGATAACTGGGATGGATTGATAGGCGGATATTTGCTTGGAAGCAAGAGGCTTATCAACGTGTTTTTGCTTGTCGATATAAGGCACGAGCCGACTGCGCTTGATAAGCAAATGGTGGCTTATATGCATCATTATCAGATACCTTTTTGCGTGATTGCGACCAAGTGCGACAAACTTTCTAGGATGGCTTGTAATAAACAAAGAGGAGTAATTGCAAGAGAATTGTGCATAGGCGCGGACAATATTATGACGGTTTCTTCGCAGGCAAAAATGGGAAAGGAAGAGATTTTGGCAAAGATTGAACATTTGATAAATACTTACAAATAGCCGTACATATACTTAAAGTATTCTCATTTAAAGCACTTTTCATAAATATTAGAAGAAAATAATACGTTTTTTAATATAATTTAAAGACAAGTGAAGTTTTTGCTCACTTGTCTTTTTTTGCTGTTTGCAGTAACAAAAATTCAACTTGCCGAATATATAATTGTGAGCATACAAAATTCTGTGTGCAATTATGACAGTAAAATAGGAGGAAGAATATATGTCATTTTCAAATAATTGCAAGTCCGACAAAATTCCCGGACCGATAAGAGGAAACGGCGGATTGAGCGGCATTTGCGAGAGGGTGTGCATACAGTGTGACAAGGTGTTGGATATGTGTATGCGACAAGAAACTCTCACCGATTTGAGCGTTACGCTCACAGACGTTGAGCCTGCTACGGGATTGGTTGCGCCTTATACTTTTGTCAGCGCCAACGCTACGAGTTCTCAGGCGGTAGTAAGCGATTTGATTGTTACTCCTCTCAAGGACGACAATTGTTCGTCGAGAGTGCAGTGTACAATAAGCGTTCCTGTTCAGGTGAATTTTGTTGACGCCAACGGCACGAGAGGAACTGGAAGCGCTACGATTTCGGTTGAGAGAGACGTGGTATTACATACGTCTGCGCCGTCCGTTATGCCGTATTCCATAGTTGCGTCGGCTTCGCTTTACAGCGCAAGGGGTACTTACGTGAGCGGAACTGAGTTTACTCTCACGGTATGTCTGACTACGATTTTGAAAGTAATTATGCAGGTGCACTTGCTTATCCCAAGTTACGGCTATTGCTATATACCGCCGTGTCAGGAATTTAACGAACAGGTATGCGACGGCTTCTTTGATTTGCCCCTTTATCCGCAAGAATGTGGGGTAGACAACCGTTGTAAGTGCAATCTCAACAACAACTGATAAGACGTATGATATAAGGGTAGCGAAGTATGGTTTGCTACCTTTATATTATTATTTTATTATTTTATAACTTAATCAATATTTATGGACGACAGTATATATCAGCCGTATTTTTGCCGTAGGCGTTAGGATTTGGGACATCGACGTGGATAAATATTAAGCCAAACAGTTGAGAAATATTTGTAGATTTGTTATAATTTATCTATGGATATTTACGCAATAAGCGATCTGCATTTGTCTTTTTCGGAGGACAAGCCTATGGATGTGTTCGGGGCTTGTTGGGAAGGTCATTGGCAAAAGATTTGCGACGACTGGAAGTTAAAAGTAAAAGATGAGGATGTCGTGCTTATTGCAGGCGATATCTCTTGGGCAATGACGCTGGAAAATGCGCTACTAGATATAACTGAAATTGCAAAACTGCCAGGCAAAAAAGTAATAGTCAAGGGCAATCACGATTACTGGTGGAATTCCGTATCAAAGATACGCAAGGCTCTGCCTAAGGATTTTTTTGTGATACAAAACGACGCTATCAAGTTTGGCGGCGTTGTCGTATGTGGTACGAGACTTTGGAATTTAACAAATCAGAGCGCGGCGGACAAAAAGATAAATGAGAGAGAGAAGATAAGGCTCGAATTGTCGTTGGATAGCGCGTTGAAACTCAAGGAAGATGGCGATAGGATTGTGGTAATGTGTCACTATCCACCATTTGATGCGACTTTAAATGACAGTGAGTATACTGCGATAATCGAAAGATACGGAGTGGATAGCGTTGTATACGGACATCTTCACGGTAAAGATTGCAGGGCAGTCAAGTATATGGAGAAGAACTTTGTAAAGTATTACTTGACCTCTTGCGATCAGATTGATAACAAATTGATCAAAATACTTTCTGTATAATAATAAAAAATTTTTATATAATTAACCGTAGGGTATTGACATTTGTATAATTTAATTATATAATGAAAAAGTAGATTGCAATTTTGCAGTCTTCGCGCTTTTTGCGAAAAATAGAATTGAATAATCAAAGAGACGTTTGTCGACAATTTTTTAAAGTAACATCCAAAGAGTTCTAACTAATAATTGCGACAAGGCTTTTAAAATCTGTGTGATAAAGCCTAAAACCTCTTTTATCCAAAACATTTCCAATCGTTTCCCAAAAGTGCGAAATTTTTCCCAAAATGGAGAAAAATTGCAAAGAAATTGAAACTTTGAAAACATAACAATAATTCATATATCTTTTTATTATATACTATGTATATAATATTTAAGAATTAAGTTTTGAAAGTGCCTTCAAAAAATTCTGGGAAAATTTTGGAAAAACTTTTGCAAAATTTATTGACAAACAATTCTTTTATTTGTATAATAAATGTGTAACAGTTAAGGAGACGCAATGAAGGCACTTTTCGGAAGTATCAAAATACAAGCGGATGAGAGAGGACGTATTAGAATACCGTCTTCGTTTCGCGAGTATTTCGGCGACAGCGCTCTTTACTGTACGGTTATCAACGGAGCAAAGTGTCTGACGATTTTCGGACAGGAAGTAATGGACAACTTGTACGCTCAAATGGGCGGACAAACTGAGATAGGCGAGACGGAGAACTATTGCAGAATGAGAGACTTCCTTGAGAGCATACGCGTCATTAACGAAGATAAGCAAAGACGCTTTACGATCACTCAAGATGAAGATGACATAATTTTTGAAGTAGAGCGCAATATGGTCTTTGTGGGAATGTTCAATAAGTTGGAACTTTGGAAAAAGAGCGATTACGACGAATACAAGGCTAATCGCAAGCAGACTACCGGCGGCGTAATGACCAATGCCGAGGGCAAGGCGTTGACTTGGTGACAAAATGGAATTCAAGCACAAGCCTGTGATGCTTCAAGAGTGCATAGAGGGATTGGAAATAAATCCTGACGGAGTTTATCTCGACTGTACGCTTGGAGGCGGAGGACACAGCAGCCAAATACTTGCAAGGCTCAAAGGCGGAAGACTTATTGCAGTAGACAAAGACGCCGACGCGTTGAAAAGCGCGCAAAAGAGACTTGAAGAGTATAAAGACAAAATTACTTATATCCACGACGACTTTAAGAACGTCATAAGTCACTTGGACGAACTTGGAGTGCAAAAGTTGGACGGCGTGTTGATAGACCTTGGGGTATCTTCTTATCAACTCGACAATGCAGACAGAGGATTTTCCTACAATGCGGACGCTCCGCTGGATATGAGAATGGATCAGAGCCAATATCTTGACGCAAAGAAAGTAGTCAATGAGTATTCGCAAGAAGCATTGGCAGACGTGATATGGCAATACGGAGAAGATAAACTCTCCAGAGCGATAGCAAGAAACATAGTCGAGTATCGCAAGACAAAGGCGATAGAGACGACGGGAGAACTTGCAAAGATAGTAGAAGAGGCTTATCCGGCAAAACTCAGATGGAAGTTTGGGAATCCCTGTAAGAGAACTTTCCAAGCCATACGGATAGAGGTAAACGGCGAACTAAAAGATTTGGACAGAGTGGTCAATGATTTAGTTTTGAGGTTGAAAGCAGGTGGAAGAATATGTATCATAACCTTCCACTCTTTGGAGGACAGAATAGTAAAAAGGGTGTTTGTGGAACTCAATAAAGAATGCATCTGTCCTCCGCATCAACCGATATGCACTTGCAACAAGAGAAGAGACGTTGAGATAATCACAAAAAAACCGCTAGTTGCAAGCAAACAGGAACTTGAAGACAATTCTCGCGCGAGTTGCGCAAAGTTGAGAATTGCTCAAAGGGTTTAAAGGGTAACAAATAAAAGAATATAAATATAGGTGTATTGAACAAGGAGGTGTATTATGTCATTTGCAGTAAGAGACAGAAGAGCGCAGGACGAAAGCGTTAACTACGACCAGCAAGGTCCAGACAGAGAGGTATATATCAGACAAGCGGGATATTCGCAACCGGATTATATGAATGGCGGATATAGTTATACTTATAATCAAGGGTATAATCAAGATTATCAATATCAAGGTCAGCCGCAATATACTGGCTATTTCCAAACGCAGGCGTCACAATACGTCAACAATGGATTTAGCACTCCGCAATACAACTATAACTATAATTACACGAACAGCCAAGAGCAGTATCAACAGGATATGCAGTTCAATCAGAACTACGATCGCGGCGCTCAGGCAAAAAAGATCAGCAGAGAGAGAGTAGGCAAAAAGAATATCAATAAAGATATGATAAAGATAATCGTTACGGTTATGGTCGTTGCTCTCGCAATTTGCGGACTTTTGATCGCAAATCAATTTATTTCCGCAAATCAGGCTCAGGCAGAAGAAGACGTTCAAAACCTTGACAGCGAATTGCTTGCAAGCGTAGTCACCGAAGAGGGAAGTTACGTTCCAACCAACGTAACTATCATTCCTGAATATGAATATGAGCAAAGCACCAATTGGTTTGACAAGTTTTGCGACAGTTTGGGCTTGAAACTAAAATAAGACTTTCACACACTCCATCTTAATATATTTAACTACAAAATGGCGTTCCGACAAAAGGACGCCCTTTTGTTTTGTATTTGATACTTGAATAATTATATTAAATGTGCTATGATTGACTTATGGATACGATAGAAAAAACTTTGGAATATCATCCGTTGATAATGACACTTGACAGTTTTGACGGAGTTCCTAAATATGCATTGCCTGACGGATATAAATTTGTCTTTTGGAACGGCGATTGCGATATTGAAAATTGGATAAATATTCATTTGCGCACTGGAGAGTTTGCAAGTTGGGAAGAAGGCGAGAGTACTTTCCATAGTTTTTATGATAAATTTTATCAAGAACTATTCAAGAGATGTTTTTTTATAGAGAATAAAAACGGAGAAAAGATTGCAACTGCGACAGTCTCGCCGTCAAAAGAATTTGGATACAATTGTGTGATTGACTGGCTGGGGATAAGCAGGCAATTTCAAGGTAAGAATTTGGCAAGACCGCTTATTTCGCAAACTTTGACTTTGGCGCAGAATTTAGGATATGACAAAATTGCGTTGCATACTCAGACGCATACTTGGCTTGCGGCAAAACTATATCTTGATTTTGGTTTTGCTCCGTATAATATTCAAGACAGAAGAGGTTGGCAGATACTCAAAACATTGACAAATCATTCTTCGCTTAAGGATTTTGAGACTTTGAAAGAAGAGATATTTGATCCCTTGATAGTCAACATTAAAAACCAACTTGACAAAATGCATAGAGAGTATTTTTATAGCGTTTGGTACATTGACGGACGGAACGACGTGTTAGTCAACGATCAAGGCAAGTTTTTTCATTACAAGTTTTTTGATGAAGGCAAATTGCTTAAAAAAGTTTAAATTTATTTAATAGAAAGTGATGGATATTTTCCGTCATTTTTATATTTTACTCTGACTTTTTGAATATTTATCACACTTGTCCAATAGTATATTGTAGAACAAAAGGGTTAAATGGAGTTTGACTTTGGACAAGATATCGCATTTTTCTATTAAGAAGAGATTTTTGGCAGGCTTGATATTGATAGTCGTGGCGTTTTTTGCGCTTTTTGCAAGGTTGTTTTACATTCAAGTGCTTTGGGGCACGACGTTGCAATATAAGGCGTACGACCAATGGACGAGAGACTTGCCGTTCAGAGCAGACAGAGGAGATATTACTGATGTCAACGGCGTGGTATTGGCAAACTCAACGACAAGTTATACGCTTTACGCTCGTCCCAACGAAATGAAAGACGTAGATTATATTGCTTCGGCTATAGCAGATATCATAGATATGGACAAAAGCAAACTTGCCGAAAAACTGTCTAAGAAGGGAGTCAGCGAGATCACTGTGGCAAAAAATCTAAGCAAAGAGCAAATGCTTGCTCTCATTGCGACTGACGTCAATGGACTTTATTTGACTGCCAATAGCGACAGATATTATAATTACGGCAATTTTCTTACGCAAGTGCTTGGCTTTACCAACAGTGACGGCGTGGGGCAAAGCGGAGTTGAGTTGTATTATGACGAATATTTAAAGGGCGTCAACGGAGCGTCGTATACTCAGACGGATTTGATAGGTAGACAATTGAATTCCAACGTCACAACTTACGTTGATTCAATTAAAGGAATGACCACTGCGTTGACGATAGACTATTATATGCAAAACTTTGCGCAAAAGGCAGTGGAGGACGCTCAGACAAAATATAGCGCAAAGTCTGCAAGTTGTTTGATAATGAGCGCAAAGACCGGCGCTATCAAGGCAATGGCAAGCGCGCCGACGTACGATCTCAACGACATACCGAGAGACGATATGGATCTTTTGTTGCAAGGCTCGCGCAACCTTTTGGTTACAGACACTTATGAGCCGGGCTCAACTTTCAAGATACTCACCTCGGCAATAGGTATGACGGAAAACGCAATAAAGAATTCTTATTATTGCGGCGGCGGAAGCGTAGTTGACGGACAGAGGATTAAGTGCTGGAGAAGTATAGGGCACGGATCGCAAGACTTCCAGCACGGAATACAAAATTCTTGCAACTGCGTTTTTATGGACATTGCTCTCACTGTCGGCAAAGATAAGATGTATAGTTATTTTGAAAAATTTGGGCTTGGCGCAAAGACAAACGTCGATATAACAGGCGAAGCAAAGGGAATTATGCTGCCGGTAAGTTCAGTGCAGAACGTGGATATTGCAAGAATTGGTTTTGGGCAGGCGATAGCAGTTACGCCTATTCAACTTGCGACGGCGGTGTCATCCGTCATCAACGGCGGAAATCTTTATACTCCTTATATCGTTGACAAAATAACCGACGTGAAGGGCAACGTTGCGTATTCTCACACGCCGACAGTCAAAAATACCACGGTAGATTCTTCAGTAGCAGCCACGCTAAAAGAATATCTATATAGCGTTGTTTCGGAGGGCGGCGGTAAGAACGCTTACGTGCCGGGCTATAATATCGGCGGTAAGACGGGTACGGCGCAGAAATATGAAAATGGCGCAATTGCAAGAGGCAAATATATATCGTCATTTATTGGCTTTGCCGACGTGGGGGATGATACTTTGGTATGTCTTCTTCTTGTCGATGAGCCTCAAGGCTACGTTTATTATGGAAGTATCGTTGCGGCGCCATACGTAGGAGAAATATTCTCAAGCATATTTGCCTATAAGAATATCAAGCCGACTTTAAATCCTGACGACTTGGGATATACTGAAGTTGAGATGCCGTATCTCTTGGGTATGAATATTGCAGACGCGATAGTTGCGCTTAAGAAGGCAGGCTTGGATTATGAGATAGACGGCGAAAGCGGAAAAGTGACATATCAGTTTCCTTCGGCAGGGCAAAAAGTGCGAAGTTCGTCTGTTGTTATGTTTTCCACGAGTTGAGTACGTTAGGTCTTTGCTCGGCATAACGCTCAATAATGCTTTTTTGTTGTATTTTGATACGATAATGTCGAAGATTGTTAAAGGTATTGCAAAGGCTTTTTTAATAATTTAATATATATAAAAATAATAATTACGCATATATAGGAGAGACGTATGTTGCTTGACAAGTTGATAGACGGTTGCAATATTTTGAGTATAGACGGAGACGCAAAAATCGACGTTAAAAAGATAAAAATAAATTCCGCTGAGATAGAAGAGGGAGATTGCTTTATTGCTTTGGTGGGCAAAAAGTCAGACGGACACAAGTTTGCCGACGAAGCCATTGCAAGAGGAGCAAAAGCAGTGGTATGTTGCAACGACTATTCCAACTCGCTTGCGACTGTTGTCAAAGTTGACGATACTCGCAAGGCTTATAGCATTATGGCAAGCAATTATTATAATAATCCCTCTGAAAAACTCAAACTTATCACCGTCGTTGGTACCAACGGCAAGTCGACTACTTCTTATTTAATCAAAGAGTTGTTGCAGAGAGGGGGAGTCAACTGCGGACTTATCGGCACAATGTACTATGAGTACGGCGACGTCAGACTTACTGCAAACCTTACGACTCCCGATCCGCTTGAACTTCAAGGGCTGTTTGCAAAAATGCTTGACGCAGGTATGCAGTACGTCGTAATGGAACTGTCAGCGCACGCCATATACCTCAACAAACTTTACGGCGCAACTGCCGAAATGAGCGTATTTACCAATCTTTCGCAAGACCATCTTGACTTTTTTGGCAATATGACGGACTACGGAGACTGCAAAAAGGGGTACTTTCAAAAGGCAAATACAAAACTTGCCATTGTCAACGTCGACGACGCTTTGGGGTTGAAGATTATAAAAGAAAATAAGTTGCCTATAATTACTTACGGATTGGAAAATCCAAGCGACGCTTTTGCGATCAACGTCACGACGAGAGATTACGGCGAAAGTTTTGTTGCCAACGTACTAGACGAGATATTGGATGTAGACTGCAAATTCTTTGGACAGTTCAACGTCTACAATATGTTGGGAGCGCTTGTCGTAGCAAAAAAGGTGGGATTGCCTAATTCCGTCATAATGAAAAATCTACCTCAAATTGATCCGCCTGACGGAAGATTCAACGTGCTCCGCAAAGACGGCGTAACTTACGTAGTAGACTTTGCGCATACCCCTGACGGTATTTTTAATTTGCTCAAAGAGGGGCGGCACTTGACTGACAAAAAGGTGATTACGATATTTGGTTGCGGAGGCGACAGGGACGTGACGAAAAGACCTATAATGGGCAAGATAGTAAGCGAGATGAGCGACGTTATAATAGTCACTTCAGACAATCCGCGCACGGAAAGCCGAGAGGGAATTGCAAGCGATATTCTTCAGGGGGTAAATCCCAAGGGGCATCTATACGTCGAACTTGACAGGGCAAAGGCAATTCGTCTTGGCGTAGAACTTGCAGATAAAGGCGATTGCGTGTTTATAGCAGGCAAAGGGTGCGAGAATTATATTGACGAAAACAACGTCAAGACGCCTTATTCAGATATGCAAGAGTTGTTGTCCGCAACGGCAGAGGGAGGAGTATGAGCGAAGAGATAAAGATAATACTTGCTTTGATAAGTTCTTTTGCGCTGGCGATGCTTATTGCTCCGCTTGTCATAAGAGGAATGAAGGCGCTCAAGGCAGGACAGCCTATACTTGAGTACGTGGACAAGCACGAGGGAAAGAGCGGCACGCCGACTATGGGCGGTATTATATTTTTGTTGCCAATGGCAATTATCACGCCGATTTTTTCTATTGGCGGAGGCAAGATGGGAATCGTCGCTATGGCTATCACGTTGAGTTACGGCTTGGTGGGGCTTCTCGACGATTTTCTCAAAGTCAAATTAAAGCACAACAAAGGACTTAAAGCCTATCAGAAGATCATAGGTCAACTGGGTATTGCAATAATTGCATCAATTTATTGCTATAAAAACAACTATATCGGTTCAACGATAGAGTTGCCTTTTTGCGACGTCACTATAAATTTAAAATGGTGGTTTTTGCCGTTTTGTCTTATTATCTATATCGCAATGACAAATGCGGTCAATCTCACTGACGGACTTGACGGATTGGTGGCAAAGACTTCGTCTGTCAATCTTGTTTTCTACGCAATTATAATTTACGTTTGTTATTATTACGCAAAGCAAATGGGACAGACTTTTTATACACAAGAGTTATTGTCACTTGAGTATTTTGCAATAGCGTTGTTGGGAGCGACTTTGGCTTTTATATGGCAAAACAATTTTCCAGCAAAGATATTTATGGGAGATACCGGCTCGTTGGCAATGGGCGGAGCGCTGGCTTGTCTGGCAATTTTTATTTCTCAACCGCTAATAATTCTTTTGACAGGCATAATGTATATAGTTTCGTGCATATCAGTAATATTGCAGGTGGCAAGTTTTAAGATAAGAAAGAAGAGAATTTTTCTCATAGCGCCTTATCATCACCACCTCGAATATAAAGGTATTCACGAGAACAGAGTAGTAAGTTTTTATGCAATTATCACTTTTATTGCAAGCGCAGTTGCGTTGATTTCTGTCCTCGTATAGGAGGGCAAATGCAAAACGTACTTATAATAGGCTGGGGTATCAGCGGCAAGGGGGCTTGCAAACTTCTGCTGGCTCAAGGCGCAAAAGTCAGCGTATATAGCGACAGTCCCATAGATTTGACGGATTATCCTCAAGTGACGGACTTGTCTGATAGAGATAACTTCGACGTTATCAACGGAAAAGACTTGGTCGTGATATCCCCAAGTATATCACAGGAGCACCATTTGGTGGAGTACGCAAAAAGATACAGCGTGCCAGTGATAGGCGAGATAGAACTGGGGTACAGATTTTGCAAGGGCAAGATAGTTGCGGTGACCGGTACCAACGGCAAGACTACCACTACAAAACTTATTGGAGATATTCTCAATTCAAGCGGAAAAAAAGCGTATGCTCTCGGCAATATAGGCAGATCATTTTGTGAGAGTGTTGAGCAAATCAAACAGGACGAGATAGCCGTGCTTGAAGTGTCGTCCTTTCAACTTGAAAGTATCAAGGATTTTCATCCGCTCGTAGCAAGTTGTCTCAACGTGACTCCTGATCACTTTGAGAGACACAAAAATCTTCAAAACTATGCAAATGCAAAATTCAATATTTTTATCAATCAAGGCGCCGAAGATAGCGCTATCCTCAATTACGACGATGAAATTACGAGAAATTTCAGCAATCTGATCTCCTCAAAAGTTTATTACACGAGCGTCCGCAACAAGGTAAAAGGCGCCTACGTAAGAGATGGTAAGATATATCTCTATTTTGACGACGAGTGCGAATTTATGTCTTTGGACGAAATTCCGCTCAAGGGCGATTACAACTATCAAAACGTAATGACGGCTATTCTTACCTGTCGGCTGTTGGGAGTAAATAGCCAAGATATAATTTTGGGTATCAAGAATTTTACGCCGCCAAGATACCGTAATCAATTTATCGGCAATTATATCGGCAAAAACTTTTTCAACGATTCCAAAGCCACCAACATTGACAGCGCAATAAAAGCGTGTAGGGCTATGCAGGGAGACACCGCGCTCATAGTCGGCGGGTATGACAAGGGCATTGCCTATGACGGATTTTTCTCTTGCCTTCCTGATACGGTCAAGCATATTATCGCCACCGGCGACAACGTGTATTCTATAATGCAGTTTTTGCCGTCGTATCACGAGTATACATTTGAGATCACATCTTCCTTGGAGCGCGCGACGCAACTTGCCGTAAGCAAAGACGTGCGCAACGTGCTTTTTTCTCCCACGACGTCGAGTTTTGACAGATACTCAAGTTATGTTGAAAGAGGTGAGCACTTTGATATGATAGTCAAATCGTTGAGGGAGAATGGCAGTGGAGAATAAGTGGAAGATACATAACAAGTTGTTGGTATTCAGCGCAATATTCTTAGCGCTATTTGGACTTGTTATGCAATACAGCGCAAGTTGTTATTCGGCGGAGCGCCAGTTTGGCGACGCGTTTTATTACGTAAAAAAGCAGGCGATAGCCTTGGTATTTGCAATCGTCGTATTATACGCCGTCAAATTTATCAAGACGGCTTGGCTTAAGAAGTGGCGTTACGTGATATTGGCGTTTTCGGCAATATTGCTGGCTTTGGTTTTTGTGCCAAAGATCGGCGTAGAGAATTACGGTGCAAAGCGTTGGATAAATCTAGGCTTTACGACTATGCAACCGTCTGACGTAGCAAAGTTTGCTTTAGTGATTTTTATTGCAGGCTGTCTGGACAAGAAGAGCAGTTTAAAATTTAAGAATATGATCCCAATACTTATCGCAACGACGTTGGTGTGCGGTCTCATTATGTTGGAGCCAAATATGTCGGTGACTATGTGCGTGGGTATGGTCGTGCTGATTATGCTTTTCGTGGGCGGCTGCGATTACAAGCATTTTTTGGTTATGGCAGTTCCGGTGGTTGCCGGCGTTATCGCATTGATACTTATTGAGCCCTACAGAGTAAAGAGACTTATGGCGTTTATTGACCCTTGGGCGTCTCCACTCGGCGAGGGATATCAACTCATTCAGTCCTATTATGCTTTGGGCAGCGGCGGACTGTTTGGGCTTGGGCTTTTCAATTCCCGTCAAAAATATCTCTTTTTGACTTTTTCAGAGAGTGATTTTATTCTTTCGATCGTGGGTGAAGAACTTGGTTTTGTTGGGTTGGTATTGGTGCTTTGCGTATTTATCATAATCACCGCGCAGGGGCTCAAAATAGCAAAAAACGCAGACAACCGTTTTGACAGTTACCTCGCTTGCGGTATTACGTCCGTCATTGCTATACAGACATTGCTCAACGTTGCCGTTATCTCCGGCAGTATCCCGCCCACAGGCATACCGCTTCCGTTTATCAGCAACGGCGGTACGTCGCTCGTGTGTTTTATGGCTGGCATAGGCGTGCTTGAGAATATAGCCTCAAAATCACAAAGGGGCTATCTCAATCATAAAATATATTGAGAAAATAGCGCGTTGATTATCCGGCGCCTGTCGACTTTGATATTTTGAGGCGGCGTCGGACAGATATGATATGCCTATGCTTATTACTTAATGGAGAGAGATATGAAAGAATACATAATAAATGGCGGTCGGGCATTGGATGGAACTGTGGAAATTCGCGGAGCAAAAAACAGTATCTTGCCTTTGCTTGCCGGTAGCATTTTGACAGATGAAATAACTGTGTTGCACAACTGTCCCAATATCAGCGACGTGGACAGTATGATAAAGATACTTGAAGGACTTGGAAGCAAAATAATTCGCAACGCAAGAGATATTGTCATAGATAATTCTATGGCTAATAAGAGCGAGATACCGGCGTACTTAGCGAAGGAATTGCGATCGTCGATTTTTTTGCTAGGCTCGCTTTTGTCGCGTAACAAAAAAGCAAAAGTCGCTTATCCGGGCGGGTGTGACATAGGGCTTAGACCCATTGATATACATATTGCAGGCTTGAGAGAATTGGGGATAGAGATACAAGAGCAAGGCGGATACATATTTTGCAATTGCCAAAACGCAAAGTGCGCCGACGTCGTCTTGGATTTGCCCAGCGTAGGCGCTACGGAAAATCTTATGATGTCAAGCGTGTTTATAAAGGGCAGGACGGTTATCCGCAATTGCGCTAAAGAGCCCGAGATAGTCGACTTGCAAAGATTTCTCAACGCAATGGGCGCAAAGATAAAAGGCGCAGGCACCAGCGTTATCGTCGTTGAGGGCGTGGAAAAACTTCACGGTGTGGAGTATACTCCCATACCCGACAGAATTGTGGCGGGTACTTATCTCATTGCGACTGCAATGTGCGGCGGTAATGTGGAGTTGATCAACGTAAATCCTGAACATATATCATCGCTTATATCTAAATTATCAAAAACTACTTGCAAAGTGCATATAAAGAATGATAGAATATTAATCAAGAGCAAGGGCAGACAAAAAAGTCTTGATTGCATTGAGACGATGTATTACCCGGGATTTCCCACAGATTTGCAATCGCAGATTATGGCAATGCAGACTGTGTCAAGAGGTACGAGCGTAATCGTCGAGAATATATTCGAGACGAGATTCAAGACAGCAGGCGAACTCAAGAAATTGGGAGCGGACATCACGATCAAGGGCAGAGTTGCCGTCGTCAAGGGAGTCAAGGAACTTATTGGCGGAGAGGTGCACGCAAGCGATTTGAGGGGAGGCGCGTCGCTGGTGCTTGCGGGACTTGTCGCAGGCGGTCAGACTGTTGTCAAGGATATTTACCACATTGACAGAGGCTACGAGGATATGTCCGTCGACTTGCTTAAATTAGGCGCAAATATTAAAAGGACGTAAAATGAGAAAAAGACTTTGGATAATACTTGGAATAATCGTAGGCATAGCCGTGATTTCTGTTATGGCTTATTGCGTATTTTCCATAGGCAAAGTCGACGTCAATTCCACTGTCGATATTGCTGTATTGTCTCAAGAGGAAAAAGATGAGATAATTGCTTTGAGCGGTATACAAAAAGGCAAGAATATCTTTGCTATCGACGAGGATATTGCTATAAATAATATTGAGTTGAGTATGCCTACGCTCAAAGTAATATCTATCGAACGCACTTTTCCCAATGGCGTGTTTATCTATGTCACCAGACGTACGCCGGTATTTTATTTGCAATTGAGCGGCGGTCAGTACGCCATTTTGGACAGAGAACTCAAGGTGATTTCAATTCAAGACAATTACGACGCTCAACTTACTCAACTTGTTGGCGTGACTGCTGACAGCGTCAAGTTGGGTGAGACTTTGCCTGACAGTCAATTGCTTGCGACGCTTATCAAAGGAGCGGAGCGTTGTTCATTTATCAATGCGAGATTCAGCGCTTTTTATAGAAAGATCGTTGTGGAGAGTTCTTATATATATCTTACAAGCAATACCGGAGTGATTTTCCAACTGCCGATATCTTCCAATATCGACGAGAGCGTGATGGGAAGTTACGGTTATTATTTTGAAGGCGCAAGTGAAAAGGGCAAGAGCGAGGGCTATATCTATCTTGATAAGCACGGCTGGTATTGGAAAGAGGCTCTTTAAGATTTAAATATATTATGCAATTTTTAAAAAGTGATATTTTGACAATTTTATCCTAATTCAGACAAGAAGATGGATATTACTACAAAAAAATTTAACTTTTACCGCCATTTATGAAAAACTTTATTGTTCTGCGTTGACATTATAATATTATAATATTATAATAAATGTATGAAAGACGTTGCTGTTTTGGATTTCGGATCGGGGAAACTCTCTTTTATCGTTGGAGTTAGGTCTGTCGACAATTGTTTTGTCGTCAAGAACTATGCGTCGATAGAATATTCGGGTTATTACGGCGGCGAGTGGGTGTCTGTTGAGACGCTGTCTGACGACGTGAGCGAGGTCATAAGTCAAAGTGGTTTTGACTTTAGGCAGAAGACTTTGTTTGTGTCCGTCCCATCAGAATTTACTCAAGTCAGATTGAGCGGAATGGTAAGCGATCTTGGTAAGAAGAAGTGTATTAATTCTTCTATATTGACGCAGATACACGACAGAGCGGAAGGAATTACACCGAGCGGATATACGGCGCTGTGTTCTTCAGCGTTGGAATACGTGCTTGACGGAGAATTGAGTACGATCAAGCCTATCGGACAGTACGCTCAAAATATATACGCGCATATGTCCTACGTCTTTGGCAAAGACGAATTTATAAAGACGGTGTATGCAATAGTTGCAAATCTTGGATTTAAATACGTCAAATTCGTGGATGGAATATGGGCAGAAGGCGGACAGTTGATAGACGAGAGAGCAAGAGTAAACGGCGCAGTCTTGATTGACGTGGGTTATGCGTCTACCACGTTTGCACTTATCAAGGGCGACGGAATCAAGTATAAGAAATACAAGTCCTTTGGCAGCGGATTTCTTATTGACGGATTGGCTTCGGCTATGGGCGTAGAGTATGAAGTCGCGCAAAGTATGTTTTCGCAAATCACGCTTAATATCGAGAGTGACGATAAGAGCGTGTATAGATATGAGATAGGCTCGCGAAGATACGAGTGTAAAGCAAAGGACGTCAACAATTTCTTGCACAACAAGATTTTGACTCAACTCGTAGATTTTGCCAACGATTGTATTGCGGATATCAAGGAGCAGGACGAGACTTTGTCGTTGGGCAGTTCCTTGACAGCAAGCAAAGTAGGCTCAATCAATCTTATGACGGAGTTTTATCTCACAGGCGGCGGATTGAGTTGTATAAGAGGCGCTTCGCAGTTTTTTGCAAGAGCGCTGGGTCGTGAAGTGGGCATTCTCACAAGCAATATGGCAGGTTGGGACAAGCCTTATCAGGCGTCTGCCTTTGCGACTATGGAAGTTGCAGAAAAAATGAATAGAAAAAACAGTTTGCTAGAAAAATTATTCGGCTAAATGGAGGAATACGTTTATGACGGCAATGACAACAAAAATTAAGGTAGTAGGTGTAGGCGGTTGCGGTACTAACGTGGTAGTTAGTATGATAAAGTCGGGGCTTAGAGGCGTCGAGTTTTATATGGTCAACACAGATAAAAAGCATTTGGAAAACTGCGTTGCAAAAGGCTTGACCCCAGATGAAGTGTCAGAACTTGGGACAGCGTTGCATACGATTAATATTGGCGAAAAGGCTACAAAGGGACAGGGCGCAGGCGCAGACCCAACAATGGGCGAGCAAGCGGCGGAAGAGTCGAGAAAACAACTTACCGATATGCTTGCGGGCACGGATTTGCTTTTCATTGTAGCAGGTATGGGAGGCGGTACCGGTACAGGCGCGTCTCCGGTGATTGCAAAACTTGCAAAAGAGATCAATCCTGAAGTTTTGATAATTTCTGCAGTGACCAAGCCTTTGAGAATAGAATTTGGTAAAAAGATGGCAATAGCCGAAAAAGGTATCGAAAAATTGCAGAAATATGTCGATTCTCTCATTATAATACCAAACCAGAGTATGGTAGAAGGAGATATGAGTATTACGCTTCCTTGCGCTTACGAGAAAGTCAACAAGATCATCTCCAACGCAGTGAGAAGTATAAGCGATATCATTAACTTCCCAAGCCAAATCAACGTTGATTTTGCAGACATAAAGAGAGTAATGAAGGGCAAGGGATATTCGCATATTGGATTGGGTATGGGTGAAGGCCCTGCTACGTCGGATAGAATGATAAAGGCAGTAAAGGCTGCCGCAAGCACGGATATTCTCAATACGAATATAGCGGGCGCGACAGGTTTGATCATAAATATACAGGCTTCAAGCGATATTACGTACAACGAACTTGAAGAGGCAAATATATTTATTGCAGAACTTGTTGCAAAAGACGTCGATTGTATATTCGGTTATCAAACGGACGACAGTCTCGATCAAAAAATTATCGTTACGATTATTGCTGCAGGCTGCAAAGCGGAAAATATTCCTATGAATAAGCGAAACGTATATAATCCCGCTCCTCAACCTCAACAAATGCAGCAAATGGGCGGAATGCCTCAACGTAGCGCTGGTTTTGGACAACCTCGTCCTGCTCAGGCGCAACCTCAAGGACCAATATCTCAGGTAGTGCCGCCTAGACCGGCTCCACAACCGCAACCTCAACAACCTGTTCAGCCAATGAGAATTGATTCTACGCAAGGCGGAGGAGTAAACAACGAGACGCCAAGTTTTATGAAGAGATTTCTTGGCAGAAAAAGAGACAATAGATAACTTGTCATTCTAACAAAAATATTTACGCTTAAAAGTTCCTTTCGACAAGAATGGAACTTTTTTTTATTTGCGTTGAAGTATAATGCGTGTATGCAAGTATATATAGAGTACGTGATTGCCAATAATTTGCTTATAAATGCGTTGATTTTGGTATTGACGCTTAGATTCTTACGCTATAAAATAAACAAATTTGCGGTATTTTTTTCCTCGGCTTTGGGGACGATTTTTGCCGTCTTTTTGCCGATATACGGAATACTAAACGTATTTGCCTTTAAGTTAATCTTGTCGCTTTTAATGCTTGTAATAGTTATGGGTAAGTGCGGTGGAAAAAAATATCTTAGCGCTTGCGCGATATTCTATGCGCTGACGTTTGCGCTTGGCGGAGCGACTATTGGGCTGGCAAGCCTATTTTCCTATGAACTTGCAGACT
This sequence comes from Clostridia bacterium, assembly GCA_029061605.1. Taxonomy (GTDB): domain Bacteria; phylum Bacillota; class Clostridia; order Christensenellales; family UBA3700; genus RACS-045. Next base: position 29,392 of record JAIDRT010000050.1, read on the forward strand.
TGTCGTCTTCGCTCATACCATTTTACGTCGCAGTCGCAGGCTTTGCGCTTGTTTTAGGACAAAAACTTATTTACAAATACATAATTTTGGCAAAGCGAAAGTCAAGGTATGAAGATACTGTCGTACTTTCGGCAAACGGTAGGGAGATAACGTGCAAGGCTTATTACGACAGCGGAAACCGACTGTATTATAAAAACAAGCCTACCATAATTGTTGACGAAAGCGTCGCATTGCAATTATATGGACAAAATGGGTTAAATGCTCTTGACAGTTATACGCAGATAGACACTGTGATTGGCAAAAAAAATATCAAGGTTTTTCCTCTTGATTATCTAATTGAGGAAGGAAAAAAGGATAAGGTATACGGAGTAATGGCAGGAATATCAGAAAAGATACAAGGGCAATACAAAGTTGTATTGCATTGCGATTTATAAGATTTATGGAGGTGTATATGTGGCAAAAACTCAAAGATTGGATTAGCAAATTTTTTACGCTGAATGATGATAAAGTCGACTTTATAGGCGGAGGCGAAGCGCTTCCCGCGCCGCTTGATCCAGAAGAAGAAAAAGCATTGATTGCAAGATATATGCAGGGTGATAGCGCTGCTAAAAGTCTGCTTATTGAGCACAATTTGCGACTTGTGGTATATATTGCCAAGAAGTTTGAAAATACCAACGTTGATATAGAGGATCTGATCTCGGTAGGCACGATAGGGCTTATCAAGGCAGTCAATTCTTTTGACGACGCAAAGCAAATCAAGTTGGCTACTTATGCAAGCAGATGTATCGAAAATGAGATTCTTATGCACTTGCGTAAGGTTATAAAGACGAGAAAAGAACTATCTCTTGACGAGCCTCTTAACGTGGATTGGGAAGGCAACGTGTTGCTTCTTTCCGACGTGCTTGGCACAGAAAGCGACGTCATATATAAGGATATAGAAAACGACGTCGAGAGAGAGATTCTTATAGCCTCTTTTAACAAACTTCCGCCAAGAGAAAGACAAATTATCAAGTTGAGATTTGGCATATTAGGCTCGCCTAAAAAGACGCAAAAAGAGATTGCGGATATGTTCGGCATATCTCAATCGTACATATCACGACTTGAAAAAAAGGTAATGAGCAAACTCAAAAAAGAGATGTCAAAGTTGGTTTAGTTTTAATTACGTCATCTCAAGCAAAGCAATATGACATAGATAAATCTATGCAAATAAAACTAATTTGCAAAAATTGTAATGAATAATCGCAGAAATTTTGCAAATAATACAATTACGGTAATAGTCTTCTAGGATAATATTTTCCTTACATAGCATATTTGCTTTTCACAAAGGAGGCTATTATGAGAAAAGTTGTAATCAACGGTATTGATACCAAGTCTTTGCCAAAACTTACGCAAGCCGAGTGTACAGAACTTTTGTTAAAAACAAAAGAGGGCGATAAGGACGCAAAAGACAAACTTGTCATTGCCAATTTAAGATTGGTGCTTTCAATGGTCCAGAGGTTTTCTGCGCGCGCCAACAGTGACGATTTGTTCCAAGTAGGCGTCGTGGGGCTTATGAAAGCCATTGACGGATTTGACCCAAAGTTCAACGTAAGATTTTCCACTTACGCTGTGCCTATGATAACTGGAGAAATAAGAAGATTTATTAAAGACGGCACTGGTATAAAGGTAAGTAGGAGTATGCGCGATATTGCATACAAAGCATTGAAGGCAAAAGAAGAGTTTGAGTTGAAGAACTGCGCTTCGCCTACTATGCTGGAGATCGCTGAAGAAATCGACGTGCCTCTCAGGGACGTGGTGTGCGCTTTGGACGCGGTAAGCGATACAATTTCCTTGCAAGAGAAAGTCTATAGCGACGGTGAGGACGGATTGTTGCTTATGGAGCAAATCGGCGACAGCAAGCAAAACGAAGAGAATTGGTCGACAAATCTTGCTATAAGAGAAGCAATTGAAAAATTGCCGGAAAGAGAAAGGCAGGTGCTCAACTTGAGATATTACGTCGGCAAGACACAAATGGAAATTTCAAAAAATATTGGTATATCACAAGCGCAGGTAAGTCGATTGGAAAAGAACGCGTTGGGAATAATAAAAGAGTGTCTTTAAAATATGGATAATTTGGTAATATATTGAAAAAAATTATCAATAAAAACTGAAAATCTGTCATATTTTGTTTTTGAGAGAATAAAATCTATCAGAGGTGAAGTATGGCAGATTTATCATTTTGTATTTTAAGAGAAAAAGTGGTCGTCAATATTTGCGACGGAAAGAAGTTGGGACACGTAATTGACATCAATTTCAATTCGCACGGACATATATTAGGTATTGTAGTGCCAGGAGATAAAAAATTCATAAAAAGTCTTTCTGCGGGAGACAGTATATTCGTGCCTTGGCGCTGTATCGTCAAGATCGGCGAAGATACTATACTTGTCGAACTCAAAGGCGAAATTGCGCCTGCTGACTGTTAAAAATTGCGTTTTATCTAAAAATATTAGACAAATTCGCATTATTGTACTATACTTATTATATCAAAGTGCTTGAGGTGTGGTATGAAATGCAGTTATTGCGGTTGCATTGACAGCAAAGTCGTAGATTCTCGTCAAAACGAGGACGGAAGTTCTATTAGAAGACGCAGAGAATGTATGAAATGCGGAAAAAGATTTACGACGTATGAGACGATAGAGATGACTCCTATAATGGTTGTTAAGAAAAACGGCGCGCGTCAACAGTTTTCTTCTGCAAAACTCAAGGCGGGAATTTTGAGAGCGTGCGAGAAGCGTCCAGTGCCTATGATCAGAATAGATAGGCTTGTTGAGGATATCGAACGCAAGATCCAAAATAATCTCAACGACGAAATTACGTCCGCGCAGATAGGCGAGTACGTAATGGAGGGACTTAAGGGAATTGACGAGGTGGCGTACGTAAGATTCGCGGCAGTTTATAGAGAATTCAAGGACATTGAAAGTTGGTTGAGTGAAATCAATACAATACTCAAAGATAAGAATTCTGAAAAATAATATACTGTTTAATAATATGAATTAATATTGGTTAGATATAGCGTACTTAAAAATGCGCTATATTTATTTTTAAATACATTTGCTTGATTTTTTCTACACTATATGTTATATTGAAAGTACTATTGATTACAATATGTTTTAAATGCTATTCAGTTCTATAGGAGAAAATATGAAAAAATTTGCAATATTAGGCGGTATAATAGTAGCGGTTCCTATATTGGTCGGCATTGCGATTTTTCTTGCCGGAGTCATCAAGGTAGATGAGCAGTTATTACTAACCAGCGTGAAGGTATGGTTTATTGGCACTCCGGTATCTATTTTGGTGTTGGTTATAGGCGGGGTAATTTTGAACGCTATGGGCAAGATTTCACCATCTAACAACTATCAGGATAATGCCGCAGTAAGCGAAGAAGAAAGAGATTTTAAAAGAAATAAAAATGCAAATTCTTCGCGCAGAACTAAAAATGCGATTGAGCAAGTAGAAGACGTAATGAGGCAGACAAACAACGCTCATAAGTATTCTTCGCCTAAACAGACGATCTTAATTGGTTTGTTTGTTGCTTTTCTCATAATTGATTTTATTTTGATTTCTGTTTTTTTCATTAAGCAAATGAACGCAGGCATTATAATTTGCTTTTGTGTTTTGGCAGGTTCGATGTTCTTGTTTTTGATAATTGCTAAGGCTAATGAAAGAAAGTCAATTAAAGCCAAAGTAGATGTCAGCAAAAGTCAAATACTTTGCGGAGAAGTCAAAGCGTGTGTGTTTTCAAGCGCTACGAACATCGTTGGAAGAAAAAGCGTCAACTATAGAGTTTTGATAGATGTTGACGGAAATACATATACGGCGTTTTCTACTAAAATATACGAGGTAGGCGAACAGGTAGTGTTTGCAGTGATTGGAAATAATAGGGCAAGTATCATTGATGATGAAGAACTTAAGAAAGAGGCTTATGAGGCTTTGAACAAAGAGGATTCCAACGATAGTTTTTAATCAAATTTAATATCATAATTTGTCAATAAAACTCATAAAGTATTGTAACGAATATTTTAGGAGTTTTTATGATTTTAACGGGATTATTGGCGCTGTTTAGCAACGTCTTATTTTTCAGCGGATATATCAACAGCAAAAATGCGTTCCCAAAGCCGCTTGATCCGCAAAAGGAAAAGCAACTTTTGGAGCAAATGTATGCGGGAAGTAAAGAGGCAAGAGAAGAACTTGCAAAGCACAATATGAGACTTGTCGTTCACGTTGCTAAGAAGTATTCAAATTATCACGACAACGACGAATTGATAAGCGTAGGCTCAATAGGACTTGTCAAGGCGCTAAATACTTATTCGCCTGAGAAGGGGACGCAATTTGCTACATATGCGGCAAAGTGCATTGAGAATGAAATACTTATGACTTGGCGAGCCAATAAAAAAAATCTCGGCAACAAGTCGCTCTATGAGCCTGTCAGTTATGACAAAGAAGGCAATGAAGTCACGCTTATAGATTTGATAAGCCAAGACGAAGAGAGTGTGATAGGCATAGTAGAGAGCAAGTGCGTCGCAGAAAAACTTATGCAAGTTGTCAAAGAACAACTTGACGATAGGGAGTACCAAATCATTGCAATGCGCTACGGATTGGAGGGGAGAAATCCTATGACGCAAAAGCAAGTCGCAAAGGTATTTGATATCTCTAGGTCGTACGTGTCGAGGATTGAAACCAAGGTGCTCAACAAATTGAAATTATATATGTCTAAAGAAGGTCTAACGATGTAATAATTTGAACGCTATACAAGATGCTTGTTGAACAAAGTTCAATTTATTATCGGCGCAATCGAGTAATAGATTTATACGCTTGACAGCATTTGCCGAGTATGTTATAATCACTTAGCAAGACAGCCAGACTATCGCAGACCGCAAGGTATGAGGAAAGTCCGAGCATCATAAGGCAGAGTGCCGGCTAATTACCGGTCAAGGTGACTTGAAGGAAAGTGCAACAGAAATAGACCGCCTATATTATAGGTAAGGATGGAAAGGCGGGGTAAGAGCCCACCGTCTTTGAGGTAACTCGAAGAGCCCTGTAAACCCCACTTGATGCAAGAGAAAGCGACGTTAAGGTAGCCTGCCAGTCGCGAAAATCGCTTGAACGCAACGGTAACGTTGCGTCTAGACAGATGATAGTCCAATACAGAACTCGGCTTATAGACTGTCTTGTTTAAATACGTCCGTTTGCGGCGTATTTTTTTGTTGCGCTTGATTAAATCTAATATAAGTGACAATAATCAATGTATGTTGTACGCGATTATATTTGTTTTATTTATATTATTGATAGTGCTGGTGCTTCTATCAAGAAGAAGTCCTAAAGGAGAGGCTTATTCTTTGTCTATGAACGACAAGGATTTTGAAGATAATATCAAAATATTGGCGCTGGGTCTGAGAAGCGGCGAAAGTGTCGGCGTAATGCCCAATATCAACCTATATTTGAGAAAAATCAAAAAAGCATACAAAATTATTCTTGGCAAAGTGTCTGCCAACGAGCCTTTGTACGAAGCCGAAAGATGGCTTTACGAAAATTATTACGCCACTACTATAGACTTAAAACAGAGTGACTATAGGTTTTTTACGCGACTGACGCACAAGAAAAACAACGTGCGTATCATTCAACTTGCAAGATTCTTGGTGTCCTCAAATAATTGCTTTTTGACTAAAGAATATATCTCAAAGGGAGTTGCGCTTTTCAATAGTTATACACCGTTGCATTATGACGAGACATTGGGGCTTAAAAAAGCGCTTGATTATGCGTTGATAGAAAAGATATCTATTATCGCATCTCAGATCACGAGAATGGAGAGGTTGAAAAAGCACGCTCAAAGAGACGCCGAGCCTGTCAAGAGACTGTGCAAATACGACGCGTATCTATATTATTTTAAACACTTTGGCAAATACCTTGACGAAAAATACTTTTATAAAATCAATGATATAAATCTCGATAATATTGACGTTAGTTTTTCCAATAACTTAGTTGATATGAGCGTAATAGTTTCAAATTGTATTACTTCTGTCAAAGCATTGGTAGATATATTTGATGACAAGTTTATTATTGAACAGTGTTCAATATATTCAATTATGGCTCAGGACGATATATTCAAAGAGATGGATATATGTTCGCAATACGCGTATATGTCTGCTATAGGAAAGTTATCGGCGTTGTACGGCGCAAGCGAAAGATCCGTGGCAAAGAGCGCAATCAAATTGGGTAAAAAATTCGGTGTGCATTTTGGGGAGATAATCTATGATTACCGTTATGCGATAAAAGCCGACTTACATTCTTACTCGCCGCAAATTTTGCAAAAACCAACGACTAGACCTGATCAAAGATTATATGCAACAGTCATAGCCTTGCTGTCATTGGCTTTGACCACGTTGAGCATTGTTTTTTTGCCAACGTGGAGACTTATGTTGGGTGTTGGTGTTATTATGTTCTTTGCGTCGTTGCCTCTCGCAAGGTTTGTTGTCGCGTTGATCGTCGATAATATTTTGCCGTCAAGAAGCGTAGCGTCAATGAATTATAAAGAACTTCCGTCGGAGGGAAGAACTCTTGTAGTTAAGTGCGAATATATCTCGTCGGCAAAGCAGGCGAAAGAAGCGTGCGATAACTTGCTTGATTTGGCTTTTACCAACAAGGACAGTATGTTGGAGTATAGTTTGCTTGTTGATTTGAAGTCGTCAAAAAGTCAAGTTGATGAGACTGATAGCCAAATATATAAAATTTTTGACAGGCTGTCAGAGTATGAAAATATCAACGTGTTTGTTCGCAAACGCCAAAATATAGGCGGAGTATGGAAAGCCTATGAGAGGAAGCGCGGCGCTACCAATGCTCTTAACAGTGCGTTGATAAGCGGAAATTGGCAGGATTTTTGCTACGTGCTCAAGCATCAGCAAAAACCTAACTTTGTATTGTTGCTTGACGAAGACAACACTCTTATGCCTGGCGGAATTAAAAGAGCCGTCAACACTATGTTGCATCCGTTAAATGCAAAATATACTTTGTTGACGTTCTCCTCAAGATACAAACTGTCGTCGTTGACTACGCCTTGGACCAAGCGATACGCTTTGGATAGCGGTGTGGACAGTTATTGCAACTACGGAGATTTTTACTATAAGATTTCCGGCAACGCTATTTATTGTGGAAAGGGAATATACAGATTAGAGGAATACGTCAACAAAATACAGGGTAAGTTGCCTGACGGCAAGATATTAAGTCACGATATTGTTGAAGGCGCGATAGTGTCTGCAGGTAGCCTGTCTGTGCCTACTTACGAAGATGCGCCTACAGGATTTGTAAGCCACGTTGTTAGACAAAATAGATGGCAAAGAGGAGATATTCTTCTTTTTCCGTATATTTTCTCTAAAAAAGTTACGCAACCGTTCTATAGATACGTAATGGCTTTTAATATAATAAAGACTATCTTGCCAATATGTCAGTTTGTGTTGCTGTCAATGCTGATTTTGACAGGCGAGTTGTGGATATTGTTGCCGTTTGCTATAAGTTTTTTGGGAATATATTTTATAAGATTTGGATTATGTCTCAACGCGCTCAATTACGGCAAGCGTATGAGATACGTGCTTTGTCAATTCGTAGGTGAAGTGGGCGAGATGCTATACGATTTCTTGACGTTGCCGTTTGAAGCAACTCAAAGCGTATTGCTTTGGCTTAAAATGATTTTCAAACTTATATTTGATAGAAAAAATCTCTTAGAGTGGAAGACTTTTTATTCTACGCAAAGAGGAAATACGCTTTCAAAACATATAGGGCTTGTCTTGCCGAGTTGCATTTTGTCCATAGTTTTAGCAGCGGTATTTTTCAATAATATCATATTTTTGTCATACGTTGCAATATTCGTAGTATCTATTTTGTTGATATATATCTTGGGTATCAAGAGTGAGCCTACAAAAGAATTAAGTCAACATAATGAAGAATTTTTGCGTAATTTAGCAAACGATACTTTGCAATATTTTGAAAGGAATATGCAAGATAAACGTCTAATATGCGATAATTATCAAGTGTTTCCCAAGCGCGGCGCCAACTCTTTTACGTCTCCGACAAATATTGGCTTTGCACTCTTATCCATAATTTGCTCTCATAAGTTGGAGAGAATCTCGCAAGAGACCGCTATTGAAAAACTCAAAGAGCAAATAGATGTTATAGAAAGTTTGGAGAAGTATGAGGGGCATTTGTATAACTGGTACAGTCTTGCTACGCAAAAACCGCTTTATCCATATTTTGTTTCAAGCGTAGATAGCGGAAATTTTGTAGCGTGTTTGATCACAGTCAAGGCTTTTGCAAAGGATATTGACAAAGATTTATACGCTAGAGTTGCTCAACTGATAGACGATTGCAAGTTTGACGCGCTTTTTGACGATTCAAAAGGCAAGTTTTATATCGGTTACAATAAAGAGCAAAACAAGTTTGAGGGGCATTACGATATGCTTGCTTCAGAAGCAAGGACGCTTTGTTATATTGCCTCGTGTATCAAGGGTAATACTGCGTACTTCAATGGCTTAGCAAGAAATATAATCAAACTCAAAGGCAATACTTTGGTGTCTTGGTCGGGTACTGCATTTGAGTATCTTATGCCGCAAATATTTTTAAGTGACTGCGACGGAAGTCTGTTGACAAAGAGTTGTCATAATATCATAGATATTATGGCAAAGTCAAAGTGCGCAGATGTATGGGGCATTAGCGAAAGTTGTTATTTTGAGTTTAATGATGAAAACAGTTATAAGTATTCGGCGTTTGGCGTGAGCAGTATAAGCCTCAATGCGACAAAAGATAGGTGCGTTATATCACCGTATGCTTCTGCGCTTACTCTAAAATACGCGCCTGAAAAGGCTATTAAAAATCTCAAAAAACTTGCCGATATGGGAATGAAAACCAAATTGGGTATGTATGAGGCTATAGACTTTACTGGCGGATCAAATATCGTCGCGACGTTGATGTCTCACCACCAAGGTATGCTTCTTTGCTCAGTGGTAAATGCGCTTTTTGACGACTATTTGGTGAAGTTATTTATGAGCGACCACGCTATGGCAGGCGGTAAATTGATGCTTGAAGAAAAAATGCCTACTTCAAAGAGCAAGTCGACTAAGAAGTTTGACGCCGTTTATGACGCAAAGACAGCCAATGGGTATAGCAGAATGGGCGAATGCGGCGGATTTCCAGTCGTCAACGCGCTTACCAATGGGCATTATAGCGTCGTAAGTAATTCTCACGGCGGAGGATATTCTTTTGCCAAAGGCAAGTATGTCGACAAATTTAGCAACGATATATATGATAATAAGGGCTCGTTCTTTTATATTAGCGACGGAAAAGAACTTTATTGTCCTACTTATGCGCCTATGTATAAGCACAAGTGCCAATATGATTTTTCTCCGTATGAAAGCAAATACGTCAACGCAGATAAAAACTGTCAAATGAGCATATTTATTCCGCAACACTTAAATTGCGAAGTGCGAAAGATTACTGTTTCAAATAAAGAAAGTTACGTCAAGAAATATACCTGCGGATTTTGCGGAGAACTTGCTCTCAACGACTTTGGGGGAATGGTATCGCATCCGGCGTTCAATGATATGTTTGTGTCTACTTCTTACGACGAAAGGCTGAATTCACTTATTGCAAAGCGCACTGCAAGAAGTTTTCACGGCGATTGCTATGCGTCGTTGACCGTACTCGGCGCGGATAATCTAAAGTATGAAAGTAATCTTGCAAACTTTATAGGCAGAGAGGGAAGTTTTGTTTGTCCAAAAATTTTTAAGGACGGCATAAGGTCGGGAGTATCCGTCGGAGACGTGCTCAACCCCTGTCTTGGATTCGTCGGCGAATTTACTCTCAATCCAGGAGAAAGCAAGACAGTATATTGCATAATTGCTTATGATAATGACATCAACGCGTTGAAAAGCAACATAGAGCAGGCTCGTTCGACGGATTTTGCAAAATACGCTTATGAGAGCGCCAAGTTGACGGCTTTATCAAAGACGTATAAATATCAATTGAATGATAAGATCAGCGATTTGATTTGCAGACTGTCCACAAGAGTTTTATACGTTCCGTACGATAGGCAAAAGTTGAGCGAAATTGCTGGTAATTTTGCTCAAAACTTGCCAATGTCCTTGGATAAATCTACTAAATATATATATTTTGGTTATTACAATCAAGATGAAAAAATCAAAAATCTTATCTATTCCGTTATATATATGAATATGGCGTCGATTAAATGCAATCTTGTTGTAGTGTATAGCGCAAAAGAGAGGGAGCGAGAGCATATTCTTAAAAACTTTATAGATTTGACGAATGTTGGAGATCTGTTGAGTTTGAACTGCTTGAGATTTTTGAATATCGAGGGTATGGACGGCGGCGTAGTGGAGGAAATCAAGCGCAACGCTTTTATAGTCTTAGACAATATTCCCAAGAAAGGAGAGAAAAACGACGATAATTTTAGCAGTGTTACGATACCTATTCTTGAAAAGGGCGAAGATATCTCAAGAAGTTCTGTAATCTACAGCGCTCTTAACGCAGACATTGTCAAGCCTTGTTCGGCAGGCGGATTTGACAAAGAGGGGAATTATATAGTCACTTCAATGCCTGATTTGCCGTATTCTAACGTGATTTGCGGAGAGAAGGGCGGTTTTGTCGTCACACAAAACGGCGGCGGTTTTGATTATTTTGACAACAGTAATCTAAATAGAGTGACAAGATTTGAAAATAATCCTATATTTGATACGCCGTGTGAAGAGATATATGTTGATATCAACGGTAGTATGCAAAGGCTCAACAAACTTGTCAAAGGCGGTTACGTCAAGCACGGTCTTGGATATACTCAGTTCTGTGGAATAGCCAACCAAGTCAAGTATTGCGTCGAAGAAGGATTGATTAAAGACGGAAGAGGCAAGTACGTCAAAATAAATCTTTCTAAAGAAAGGGAAAATATAAACACGCAAGTGTTGTTCTCGCTCAACGCTATGCTTGGAGATTTGCCTATAAATCAAATGCTTTTTGACGAAAAAGTCGACGACAGAACAATCAAAATTACTAATGCTTTCAACAATCAAAGTGTGTTTATCAAGTGCAACGTCGAAGTTGAGTTGTTGCCTAGCAAGGCAAGTTTTAAGACGCTAGGCGGTGAGGTGTTTGTGTCAGAATATAAAGGTGATTGCAACCTTGCATCTCACGCTTTGCTGACAAGACAATTGGGTGGTAGAAATATCGAAATCAAATTCTTAATAGCAAAAGAATATGAATTTTTGTCGTCGATCAAATTAGAAAATCTCAATGACCATATTCTTGAACAAAAGCATAAATTTGCAGACTTAAACAAATTTGAACTGCGTTCAAAAGATAAAAATCTCAATTTGCTTTTCAACAAGTGGCTTGCGTATCAAGTTGTGTCAAGCCGTATCAATGGCAAGTGTGGGTATTATCAGGCGGGGGGAGCAATTGGCTTTAGAGATCAACTACAAGATATGTTGACTATGCTTTATATCGACACGGAGCGAGTAAAAAATCATATTATACTGTCTGCCGAGCATCAATATTTAGAAGGCGACGTACAGCATTGGTGGCACGGAGATTGCTTTGGAGTGAGAACGCACATCACTGACGATAGATTATTTTTGCCGCTTTTGACATTTGAATATATAGACTTCACAGGCGATAGTGCGATATTGAACAGTATTCAAAAATATCTCATATCCCTTCCGCTTGAAGAGCGAGCGGAGAGTAGATTGGAAGTGCCGCAAAAGAGTCAAGTGGGCGAAAGTTTGCTCTCTCATATCAAAAGGGCAATTGACGCAACTTTGCATTACGGCGAAAGAGGATTGCTACTGATAGGCGGTGGAGATTGGAATGACGCTCTCAACGAGATAGGTATGCAGAACAAGGGTGAGAGCGTATGGCTGAGTATGCTTATGCTGCACGTCCTGCGCAAGTTTGTCAAATACCTAGACTTTGACAGAAGACAGGAGTATCTTGCGCATATAGAAAATCTTCAACTGGCATTGGACAAGTGCTTTAAAGACGGATATTTTATGCGCGCTACGACAGATTACGGCGAAGAGTTGGGAGTTAAAAGCAACTTGCGCTTTGCAAAAGACATACTGTGTCAAAGTTGGAGCGTAATTGCGTCAGTGTCGTCTAAGAGTATGCAATGTCAGGCATTGCAGAGCGTAAGCGATCTTATCGACAGTCAAGCGGGAATCATAAAGTTGCTGTCGCCTGCGCAGACTAAAGATATGTATTACGGATATATCTCTTCTTATCCAAGGGGAGTGAGAGAAAACGGCGGTCAGTATACCCACGCGGCGGCGTGGTACGTCAAGGCAGTCGCAATATCTGACAGCGTAATTGACGCGGATAAAGGAGAATACACCGCCCACGACCTTCTCAATATGATAAATCCTATTGCTAAGAATTCTTCAAAAGAAGGCGCACAGATGTACAAGGGCGAGCCTTACGTCCTTGCGGGCGACGTGTATTCCAATAAGGATAACTATGGCAGAATGGGTTGGAGTTGGTATAGCGGTAGCGCAAGTATACTCTATGACGCTATAGTAAGGGATTTTATTGGCATAAATATTCAAGGCAAGGTTATGTCTTTTAGTTGTCCAAAACTTGACGAATGGCAGGGAATGAGTTTGACTTATAAACATAAAGGCACTGTTTATCTGATAGAGTTTGACGAGGGAAAAGAAGATTGCATAGAGTTGCAGGGGGTTAAGGTTAAAGGCGATACTACGATTATGCTTGAAGAAAATGCAGGAAAAAAACAAATCAAAGTTGTGTTTGCTAATAATAAGACTTATAAATAATCTATTATTATGTTGGGGCTTCCGTTGAGGAGCCTCTTCATTGTATCTTTTGGTTATTCCAGCGGTTTGAGAACGGTCGAAAGTACTTTGGTAGTCTTAATTTGCAAATATGAACATATGAACGCAAATTCATTTAAATTTATTGACTTTAATTATTTATAGATTTATAATATCAATATGAATTTGTTTGATATAATACAAAAAGACAACGCTCCGCTTGCGGAGAGAATGAGGCCTACGACTTTGGACGACTTTGTAGGGCAGAGCCATATCGTGGGCAAAAACAGTTTGCTGAGAAGAGCCATTTTGACTGATTCTTTGGGAAGTTGTATATTTTACGGCGCGCCCGGGTGCGGTAAAACTACGCTTGCAAATATAATAGCAAATACCACAAAGTCCAACTTTGTCAAACTCAACGCCGTATCTTCAGGCATTGCTGACGCAAAAAAGGTCATTGAAGATGCCAGACTTGAGAAGGAAAGATACGGAATAAAGACGTATTTACTTCTCGACGAGTGCCACAGATGGAATAAGGCGCAATCAGACTGTATGCTTGAGGCTATAGAAAAAGGACATATCGTATTCATTGGCTCAACTACAGAAAATCCCTTTGTGTCTATGACAAGGGCTATAGTGTCAAGGTGCAGAATATTTGAATTTAAGCCTTTGTCAAGCGAGGATATTAAAAATACTTTGAGAAGGGCTCTATCCGACAAGGAAAAGGGACTTGGCAATTATGACGTCAGCATAAGCGAAGAGGCGCTTGAGCATTTCGTTTGGGCAAGCGACGGAGATATGCGCAATGCGCTCAACGCTTTGGAACTTGCAGTAAAGAGTACTTCGCCAGATGAAAGCGGAGTGATAAACATAGACGTCTCAGTAGCAGAGCAGTCGTCTCAAAAGAAGTCTATGAGCATAGACGAGAGTATGTATTACGATATGCTGTCGGCTTTTTGCAAATCTTTGAGAGGCAGTGACAGCGACGCGGCTTTGTATTGGGCAGAAAGGCTTATTCAAGCGGGATGCGACCCAATGTTGATATTACGCAGGCTTGTTGTGCACAGTAGTGAGGACGTGGGTATGGCAGATCCTCAAGCGCTTGTGATTGCGACCAGCGCTTTGACAGCGTATCAGAATATAGGTTTGCCAGAAGGCAAAATACCGCTTTACAATGCTATCATTTACGTCTGCGAAGCGCCTAAATCCAACAGCGTCGTTATAGCAAAATATGCCGTAGAGCAAGTCGTAGCCGAAAGGAAGGACGACAAGGTGCCCACGTATCTTATGGATAAGAATTACAAGGCTCAAAAGATATCTGGATATAAATACCCTCACGATTACGGCGGTTGGGTAGAGCAACAGTATTTGCCTGATTCTTTAAAGGACGAAAGTTTTTACCAGCCTTCTCAAAATGGCTTTGAGAAATATTTGATACGAGCAAAAATAACTAAGCAAAATAAGCCGGAGAATAAAAAGGGATAAACTTAAATATTTTCAATGGACATTTTTATGTAAAATCTACAAGGAATTAGTACATTCAACTAAAAATCAGCATTGACGGCATATAACTTGCAAGGTATAATTGAAGTAAAGTTGAGGCGTCCAACAGGTGTAGCCTAACAAACTTGAGAGGTTTTTATGAGTGAAATTTTGACAATAACTAATTTAAGCAAAAAATACAAAGGCAACGACAAGTATTCTGTCAAAGATTTGAGTTTTCAAGTCAAAGAGGGGGAGTTGTTTGCATTTTTGGGACCTAACGGCGCGGGCAAGAGCACTACCATCAAGTGTATCACAGGCGCGTTGCCTTACAGCGAGGGCAATATTAAGATTTGCGGACACGATTTGCACGAAAGACCAATAGACGCAAAGAAAAATATAGGTTACGTGCCAGACAATCATTTTACCTACGACACTATGACTGGAGGAGAGTACGTCAATTTTATGGCGGATATCTACGGCGTGGGTATCAACGATAGAAAGACGAGGGCAGATAAGTACGTCGAACTTTTTGGATTGACGGACGCAATAGGAAAGCCTATCGGCAGTTATTCTCACGGTATGAAGCAAAAAATATGCGTAATAGGCGCGTTGATACACAATCCAAAACTTTGGATACTCGACGAGCCATTGACAGGTCTTGACCCGCAAAGCGCGTATAATCTCAAAGAATTGATGAAAGAGCATTGCAAAGAGGGCAACAGCGTGTTGTTTTCTTCGCATATAATCGAAGTCGTGGAAAAACTCTGCGACAGACTTGCAATAATTGACAAAGGCAGTCTTATCATCAGCGGGTCTATGGAAGAAATCAGAGCCAAGAATGAAGATAATTCTCTTGAAGAGTTCTTCCTGTCAGTCACTCAAGGCGACGTGCTTGTCGGCGACGAGAATGAAGAGTTTAAGTTTTAGAGGTGGCGTATGACTGCATTTTTTGCGTTGACAAAACAGTTGATAAAAAGTACTCTCAAGCCTACTTTTAAAGACGACAAAGAGAAGAAAAAATACATTGGCACGTATATAGCGTTGACGGTGTGTCTGGGTATTCCGTATATCATAATGTTGGTAAGCATATTTGGACTTGTCAAAGCGTCCGCTGAACTTGGCTACCTTGCTGAGGTTTTGTCAATGGGCTTTTTTATGAGCCAGTTGTTGACGTTTTTCTTTGGACTTTTCAAGTATATAAATATAATGTATTTTAGCAAAGACAATGAGTTTTTATTTACGTTGCCGCTTAAATCAGTGAGTATATTCTGGGCAAAATTTATAACGATTTTGTTGTATGAGTTGATTTTCTCTTTATTGACGGTAATACCTGTCTGTATTGTTTCTATTATCGCAATGGCTACTTTGGGTAATTTCAGCGTAGGGATATTGTTGATGATGTTGCCTGCGACGCTATTGTTGCCCATTATGGCAATACTTGTGATAGCATTGCTGTCTTACCCAATAATGAAAATTATGCAGTTTTTTAAAAACCGTCCTATATTGGGAGCGGTGTTTACCGTAATATTCGTTGCAGCGATATACGTCGCAATTTATCTCCCAATCGTTCTCAACACTCCTGACGTGAACGGCTCTGAGATTGCAAGCGGAGCGGCAGGTAACGCAGGCGAAGGTGTTTCAATGGGAGAAATGTACGTCGCATTGTTGCCGTCAGTTGCGCCTATAGGCAAGTATTTTTATCATACCTACTTGCTCGCAATGTCTATGACAGTAGGCGGAGTAAAGGCGTTTGGTTATGCAATGGCGTTTATAGGTATCGTCGTCGTATTGGCGGCGTTGGGTACGTTGCTTGCAATGTGGCAGTTCAAGCGCATATCGCAGGGCGTGTATGAGAATAACGGATCTACCGCTTCTTCTAAAAAACAAGGAGAAGTCAAGCAGTCGTCGCTTAAAAAAGCGCTTATT
The DNA here is from genome assembly GCA_029061605.1 of Clostridia bacterium. Taxonomy (GTDB): domain Bacteria; phylum Bacillota; class Clostridia; order Christensenellales; family UBA3700; genus RACS-045. Next base: position 45,660 of record JAIDRT010000050.1, read on the forward strand.
AAAAAAGAGTTCTCAAGCGTGCTCAAGTCAAGCAATTTGCTCATTCAAAGCGGTATGATGGTAATTTTGCCTCCGGTGTTGATATTTTTCTTGGGCAAAATGCAAGTCAATATGACCAATTCTTTTGTTGGACTTGCAGTCGCGGAATTGATAATCAAACTTATGACGAGTTCTAATACGATAAGTATACTTGCCGTGTCAAGAGACGGAGAAGGGGCGTTGATGGCAAAGACTATGCCTATAAGCGCAAATCAAATCGTATGGTCAAAGATATTCGTAGGATTCGTATTTTCTGCAACTACGGTGGTTTTGTCGACGGTAGCGTTTGCTTTTATTGGCGGAGTAAACGTATTGCAGATACTAGGTTTCTTTATATCCAATGTGATTTATGCTTGGTCGGTCAACAGATTTTGCGTATATCGCGATCTCAAAAAGCCGAGAGTGCATTGGAAAAACATTGAGGAGATCATCAAGAATAATTTCTCCAGCGTAATTCCTATGTTTCTGGCATTTATCCCAGGACTTCTCGTAATGGTGCCAACAATGGTATACGGAATTGTTCTTACAAGTCTCAATCCTTACGTGATTGGCGCAATATATCTTGCCACTACGCTTGTTGTCAGCGGTGTGTATTATCTCATTGTCAGAGGGCTTAGCAAAGGCAATGTCAAAGAATTGTGGGATAGAATTGAATGATATAAAAATGTAAATATGTCATATTGACTTACTCGCTATTTGTTTGACAAATTGATTTGCAGTATGCAATAATTTGCATATGAAATATTTAGCGATAGATTTAGGAGACGCTCGCACAGGCATTGCAGTAAGTGAGAGCGGAATCATAGCCACAGGCTTAGAGACGTATAAGAGAGCGGGATTGCAACAGGATTTGCAGTATATTGCAGATTTGGTCAAGCAGTATAAAATCGACATAGTCGTCTTTGGTTTGCCTCTCAATATGGACGGTACGGCAGGCGAGAGAGTGGAAAAGACAAAGATTTTTGCAGAGCAATTGCAACCTCTCATTGACGCAAAAATTGATTATGAAGACGAGAGGCTTACTTCGGTGGTCGCGGAAGAGATGCTCATTGAGGGCGGGATGCGAAGAGATAAGCGAAAGAAAGTAATTGATAAGATTGCCGCAACTATAATATTGCAGGCATACTTAGATAGACAGTAGTCGTTATAAAATGAGTGAACGAGAAAGTTCACTCATTTTTGCTAAGAATGATTTAATTTGAAATTGGAGGCGTTTTTGTGTCTAATTCATATAGAGCAACAAAATGTACGCCAAATTCCTTGCAAAATAAAAATAAATAATATAATATTATTATGTAAATATTTAGTTATCACTATACGGAGGTAGTTATGTCAGGACATAGCAAATGGGCTAATATTAAGAACAAAAAAGGTAAGTGTGACGCTAAGAGAGCAAGCGTATTTACCAAGATAGGCAGAGAGATTGCCGTAGCAGTCAAGCAAGGCGGACCCGATCCCAATTCCAATGCAAGATTGAGAGACGTCATTGCTAAGGCGAAAGCCAATAATATGCCCAATGATAATATCGAAAGAGGAATAAAGAAAGCCAGCGGAGAACTCAACGCTGTCAACTATGAAGAAAATATCTACGAGGGATACGCCGCAGGCGGCGTTGCCGTGATCGTAGAGACGTTGACGGACAACAAGAATCGTACCGCAGGCGATATTCGTCATCACTTTGACAAGTGCGGAGGCGCTATGGGTACAAGCGGTTGCGTGTCCTATATGTTTGAGACCAAAGGCGTTATAGTCGTTGACGGCGAGGGCGTGGATGAAGATTCCGTGATGATGATCGCGCTTGATTGCGGAGCCAACGATATACTCAATGACGAAGATGTATTCGAGATTTACACTGATCCCAATTCTTTGGGAGAAGTTAGAGAGGCGATAGAAAAAGAAGGAAGTCTCAAGATTTTGTCTGCTCAAGTAGACAGAATTCCAAGCAATACCGTCAAGCCAGACAAGGACGCAGAGGCGAAAGTGCTCAAACTTTTGGATATGCTTGAAGACAATGACGACGTGCAAAACGTATATCACAACGCAGAACTCGACGAAGAAGAGGACGAAGACTGATTTAAGAGGTCAATTATGGAAAATATGCAAGCAGTATGTTGCAAAGTTAGGAACGCAACTTATAAACTATCTTTGTACGATACCAAAACCAAGAATGATATTCTTATGGCTATCGCAGATAAGATAGAGCAAAACAAAGAAAATATCAAGAAAATCAACGCTATTGATATCGTCAATGCCAAAGGCAAGTTGTCTGATGCAATGATAGACAGACTCACTTTGACGGATTCTCGCATTGCGCTTATGGCGGAAGGCGTGAGACAAGTCGCAGACCTTGACGACCCTGTGGGCAAAGTCGTAAGACAGTGGAAAGTCGACAGCGGACTTGAAATCAAAAAGGTTAGAGCGCCTCTCGGTGTAATTGGCGTGATTTATGAATCAAGACCTAACGTCACTGTGGACGTGGCAAGTCTTTGCATCAAGTCAGGCAACGGAGTTTTGCTCAAAGGCGGAAAAGAGGCTATCAATACCAACAGAGCGCTCTTTGAGATAATTCAAGAGGCTATTGAAGAACTTGGCCTTGACAAAGATATTGTGGGTTTTGTCGACAATGTGGACAGACAGGCTACGTTTGATATGTTGCAACAGGCAAAATATATCGACGTGATTATCCCAAGAGGTAGCGACAATCTTAAGAAATTTGTGCTTACAAATTCGCAGATACCTGTAATAGCATCGTCAGGCGGCAACTGCCACGTATACGTTGAGAAGACAGCCAACCTTGATATGGCAAAGAGGATTGTATACAATGCAAAGATGCAGAGAGTATCGGTTTGCAACGCTGAGGAGCAACTCTTGGTAGACGAGGCAATCGCTGATAAGTTTTTGCCTGATATGCTCAAGACTTTGCTAGACGGCGGCTGTAAGATTATAGGCGACGAGACAATTCAAAAGTACGCTAGCGATGTGATACCCGCTACTGAAGAGGATTACAGAACGGAGAGGGAAGATTATTTCTTGACAGTCAAGGTTGTCAAGGATTACAAAGAGGCAATTGACCGTATCAACGCCAACGGCACAAAGCACAGCGAATCTATTGTGTCAAAAGACGAGGAAGTGATGAGAATCTTTACGACGGCTGTTGACGCAGGTTGCGTATATACCAACGCATCGACGAGATTTACTGATGGATTTGAGTTTGGCTTTGGCGCGGAGATAGGCATATCTACGCAAAAGTTGCACGCAAGAGGTCCGCTCGGCTTGGAACAGTTGACGAGCGAAAAGTACGTCGTCACAGGTCACGGCGAGATACGCAAATGATAATTTTGGGAATAGACCCCGGACTTGCCATAGTGGGCTACGGCGTGATTGAGGCGCAAAAGGGCGCTTTCCGCCCTATAGACTGCGGAGTTATCAACACTCCCAAAGAAGATACCGTGCCTGTGAGATTGAATAAAATCTATGACGGAATGCTCTCATTGATAGAGAGGTTTAAGCCTGACTGCATTGCGATTGAGGAACTGTTTTTCAATACCAATATTACCACAGGTATCAACGTGGCGCAGGCAAGAGGCGTGGTGCTTTTGGCGTGTCAGCAAAAGGGACTGAAGATGTATGAGTATACGCCGCTGCAAATCAAACAAGCGCTGACAGGTTACGGCAAGGCGGAGAAAAAACAAATTCAGTTTATGGTCACAAGACTGCTCAATCTCAAGGCGGTGCCAAAGCCTGACGATGCAGCGGACGGACTTGCCGTTGCGCTCACTCACGGACAGACGGCTCGTTTAGGCGGTCTCTTTGGAATAAGATAAGGAAGATTTATGTACTATTCAATTACCGGCAAAGTAATATTTTATGAAGAAGGCAAAGTTGTGTTGGAAAACAACGGCATTGCCTATGAACTCGGCGTGTCTGCGAATACCTTGTCGGCATTTGCAAAAAAAGGCGAAACAGTCACTGCATATACTTATCTCAAGGTCGCAGAAGACGAAATGAGTCTTTACGGATTTTTCAGCAAAGAAGAAAAGGCTATGTTTATCAATTTGATAAGCGTCAGCGGAGTTGGACCAAAGACGGCTTTGCAAATACTTTCGGGCATTGACTTGCAAAGACTTGCTATTGCAATCGTCAACAGCGATTCAAAGACGCTTTCAAAAGTCAAGGGACTTGGCAAAAAGACTGCCGAGCGTATTATCTTGGAACTTAAAGAGAAGATCGCAGAAGTGGGCGGCGGAGACGAAAGCGACGGATTCTTTGGACTACTTGGCGGAGACGATACGTCAAAAGACGAAGTTGTCAACGATGCTGTGCTTGCTTTGGTATCTTTGGGCATATCCAAGACTGAGGCGGTCAAGGCGGTTGCGACTGCTAGAACAAAGACGGATAAACTTGAAAATATAATCACACTGGCATTAAGGAGTTTTGATAAGTAATGGAATTTTTTGACGACGAAGAGAGATTTATGTCCTCAATGCAAGGCGTAAGCGAGGGTGACAGCGAAAATTCTCTCCGCCCAAAGAGTATGTCTGATTATGTCGGACAGGAAAAGATAAAGGAAAATCTTGAAATATATATCAAAGCCGCAGTGGCAAGAGACGAGGCGCTTGACCACGTGCTTTTGTATGGACCGCCGGGACTTGGTAAGACGACTTTGGCGCACATAATTGCAAGCGAAATGGGATCGCAAATCAGAATTACTTCAGGACCGGCGATAGAAAAAGCCGCTGACCTTGCGGCAATACTTACCAATCTCAACGAAAAGGACGTTCTATTTATAGACGAGATACACAGGCTCAATCGAAACGTCGAAGAGGTGCTTTATCCCGCAATGGAAGATTACGCACTTGACTTTATGGTGGGCAAAGGACCTAGCGCAAGAAGTATCAGACTGTCGCTGCCCAAGTTTACGCTTATCGGCGCAACAACAAGGGCGGGTATGCTTACTTCGCCGCTTAGAGACAGATTTGGAGTTAACTGCCGTTTGGAGATGTATACACCTGAAGAACTTGCGAGTATCGTAAGACGCAGCGCAGGACTTTTGGGCGTAGAAATCACTGAAGACGGAGCCTATGAAATAGCAAGACGGAGCAGAGGTACGCCAAGAATTGCCAATCGTATTCTCAAGAGAGTGAGAGATTACAGCGAAGTTTTGGCAGAGGGTATCATTGACGCAAAGGTATCGGATATTGCGCTTGGCAAAATGGAGATTGACAAACTTGGTCTTGACAATATCGACCGCAAAATCATTCTTACGATTATTGACAAATTCAACGGCGGCCCTGTTGGACTTGACACGTTGGCGGCATCTATAGGCGAAGATGCCGGCACTATTGAAGACGTATATGAGCCGTATCTAATGCAGATCACTTTTATTGCGCGCACACCAAGAGGTCGAATTTGTTTGCCTGACGCTTATACGCATTTTGGCAGAAAGGCAAATCAACTTGCTTATGAGCAACTCTCAATGCTTGATTCAGAGGATAAATAATGAAGACGAGCGATTTTTATTACGATCTTCCGCAAGAACTCATAGCGCAGACTCCCATAGAGCCAAGAGATCATTCTCGCTTGCTTGTCTATCATAAGGATAACGGAAGTATAGAGCATAAGCATTTTTATGACGTGATAGATTATCTTCAAAAGGGCGACGTGCTTGTAATCAACAATACGAAAGTAATCCCCGCAAGAATTTTTGCAACGAGATTGCCGCGCACCGATAAGACGATTGAGCATAATACCGAAGTATTGCTGTTGAAACGCAAAGAGTACGATGTGTGGGAGTGTGTTACTCGCCCTGCAAAAAAACTCAAAATCGGCACTAAGTTGGATTTCGGCAAGATGCAAGGAGAGGTAGTCGGGTTTGGAGAAGAGGGTGTAAGATTTATCAAATTTACTTTTGACGGCGTCTTTGAGAATATTCTTGAAGAAATCGGCAATATGCCTCTTCCGCCTTATATTACTCAAAGACTTGAGGATAAGAGCAGATATCAGACGGTATATAGTAAGATTGACGGCTCAGCAGCGGCGCCTACGGCAGGCTTACACTTTACGGCAGGGCTTTTGCAAAAGATAGAGAATAAGGGCGTGCAGATTGCCAAAGTGCTCTTGCACGTGGGACTTGGCACATTTAGACCCGTCAAGGAAGACGATATACTCAATCACAAAATGCACAGCGAATATTATGAAGTTGACGAACGCAACGCCAAGATTATCAACGATGCTTTGGCAGAGGGCAGACGAGTGATATGCGTTGGCACAACGTCGGTTAGAGTGGTGGAAAGCGCGGCTGGCGAAGACGGTTACGTCAAGCCAAGCAAGGGCGAAACGCAGATTTTTATATATCCCGGCTACAAATTCAAAGTCGTCAAAGCCTTGATAACCAACTTCCATTTGCCAGAGTCTACTTTGATTATGCTTGTCAGCGCTTTTATAGGCAGAGAAAATACCCTTGCGGCATATAATGCGGCGGTGGAAGAGGGGTATCGGTTCTTCTCATTCGGCGACGCAATGATGATTGTATAAACTTCGCAATATGGTGTCGAACTTGCGTTTTGCTTTGGTCGTGTACGCTTAGTACACTCCCTGCAGTCAAAGCCGCATTCTCCTTGTCTTGCTTGTTTCTCCAATCAGCATATAACTATATGGCGCAACATATTGAGGGTTTTATAAATATTCAATTACAAATTAAAGGATAAATATGGAAAATTTTAAGTATGAAGTTATAAAAGTTTGTAAGCAATCTGGCGCAAGAGTGGGCAGATTTACCACTCCGCACGGCGTAATTGACACACCGGTGTTTATGCCTGTCGGCACAAATGCGACAGTCAAGGCGCTTACTCCAAAGCAAGTTGAAGACACAAATGCGTCCATAGTACTTGCCAATACTTATCATTTATATTTAAGACCGGGCGCAGACCTTGTGGAAAAGGCAGGCGGACTTCACAAGTTTATGAATTGGAATAAGCCTATTTTGACGGACAGCGGCGGCTTTCAGGTATTCTCGCTTTCTAAAATGAGAAAGATAACGGAAGAGGGCGTGACTTTTTCTTCATATATTGACGGCTCAAAGCACTTTATGGGACCGGAAGAGTCAATTGCTGTCCAAAATAAGTTGGGCGGAGACATTATTATGGCGTTTGACGAGTGCACAGACGGAGTGACGGACTACAAATATGCAAAGGGCGCAATGAATCGCACTCTTGATTGGCTTGCAAGGTCCGTCAAGGCGCATAAAAATCCTAACCAAATGCTTTTCCCAATAATACAAGGCAATATGTATGCCGATTTACGAGTTGAGAGCGCAAAGAGAACTATTGAGTACGCAAAGTGCGGTTTTTCAATTGGCGGACTTTCTGTTGGAGAGCCAAAGCCTGTGATGTATGAGATGCTTGACCTGTTGAGAGAGTATTATCCTGAGAATCAACCTAGATATCTTATGGGCGTAGGCTCGCCGGACTGTCTTGTTGAGGGAGTAATGAGAGGTATTGATATGTTTGACTGCGTACTTCCCACGCGTATGGCGCGCAACGGCTCGGCTTTTACCAAATACGGCAATTTGACCATCCGTAACGCTACTTTTAAAGAGGACTTTTCTCCTGTAGATAGCGAGTGCGATTGCTATTGCTGTCGTAATTTCTCACGCGCTTATATACGCCATCTTATCAATTCAAGCGAGATACTCGGCGGAGCGTTGTTGTCAATACATAATATTAGATTTTTGACAAAACTTATGGAAGATATGCGACAGGCAATTATGGAAGACAGATTTGGGGACTTCTACAAGCAGTTTACTTCAAATTACACTTGGGGACACGGCGGAGAAAAGTCAGTACGCAATAAGTAAGATATATTTAGATTGTATTGAAAGAAATATTGCAGATAAATGCATACTGTTGAGGAAAAAACTGTAAAAAGTATATAAAATATCAAAAATACCCAACAAAATACTTGTAATTGTTGAGTAAATAAGTTAAACTTGAATAGATATTGAATTGATTGATATAATTTTTATATTGATTTATGTTGATAAATAAAGTTTTAAGGAGCAAATATGAATTTATTTAGTTTGTTAAGCGCAGACGAGGGCGGAAGCGGCGGTTTGTTCGGCGGCTCAAGTTGGGTAATGATAGTCGTGCTTGTAGTATTGATGGTCGTTATGTTTGCGGCGTCTATCATACCGCAAAAAAAGCGCCAAAAGAAAGCGCAAGAAATGATGAATAGCATCACGGTAGGAACAAAGGTCAAGACAATCGGCGGTTTTGTCGGAGAGATAAAAAAGGTTGACAACAACGCAGGTACGTTTACGCTTGATATAAGCGCAAACGGCGATGGAAGTATGATGGTCGTAATAGACAAATCTGCGATATACACCGTACTTCAAGCAGTCAAAGCGCCTACAGGCGAAGTTACGCTTGAAGAAAAGATAGCGCCTGAAGTAGTTGCTATGGACGATATCGAGGCAGACGAAGAGGCTCAACAAAAGAAAGCCGGCAAGAAGAATAAGAAGAGCGCAGAAGACGTAAAAGAAGAGTCGTTAGAAAGCGCAGGAGATTCTTTGGAGAAGACAGACAACAACACACTTCTCAAAGACTAATTTAACAACTTGACAGACGCTGAAAAGCGTCTGTTTTTATAGAGAATAAGCAAACATTTGTTTGCTTATTCTCATAAATTGATATATAATAATTTTGACAAAGGATTTATCAAGGAGAAGATATGCGCGATATATGGAATCCGTGGCACGGTTGCAAAAAGTGTAGCGAGGGATGTCAAAATTGTTATATGTATTATCTTGATAGAGTTCACGGCAATTTTGACAGCGACAAGGTAATCAAGACTGGAAATATGAACTATCCGTTGTCGCGCAACCGCAGCGGGAAGTATATTGTAGGCAGCGGAGAACTGCTGAGAGTATGTATGACGTCAGACTTTTTTATTGAAGATGCCGACGAATGGCGAGAAGAAGCGTGGGACGTGATATACCAAAGACCAGACGTCAAGTTTTTTCTTTTGACAAAGAGACCTCAAAGGGTGGAGAAATGTCTACCAAAAGATTGGGGCAACGGTTGGGAAAACGTGTTTTTCAACGTCACTTGTGAAAATCAGCGCAGAGCCGATGAGAGAATACCTATATTACACTCGTTGCCGTTTAAACATAAAGGTATTATGTGCGCTCCGCTTATCGGACAGGTATCTATATTCAAGTATCTCAAAGAAGGACAGATTGAACAAGTCATTTGCGGTGGAGAAAATTATGACGGCGCAAGAGAATGCCGCTATGAGTGGGTAAAACTCTTGCACGACGAATGCGTAGAGGCTGACGTGACATTTTCTTTTATTGAGACTGGTAATATCTTCGTCAAAGACGGCGTAGTTACAAGAATGAGGAATAAGCGAGAACAGGCAAAACTTGCATTTAATCAAGGATTTGCATATAAAGGTAAGCCTGTGAAGTTTAATTTGACAGACAGACTGGGGTTGCCTATTGATGAGAGTTATTACGCTCCCAAGTTCAAAAGACACTGTCTCACTTGCGGCAGCCGTCCTATTTGCAATGGGTGCGAAGATTGCGGAAGGTGCAAAGAAGATTTTGTGGAGCCGCAAGAAATTGAAACGTTTGATAAATTGCAAAAAGCAAAATAACGCCTTTTTGATTTGTTTTCATAAAATCTCAACCCGCGCCATATATTATCTCAAGGAGGATAGAGTATATGGCTATAAAGATGACGAAGAGAGATTTTTTGGAGATGTTTTTGGGGATATTGTTTTCCGTAATTATTTCGCTTTTGGCGGTTATAATATTTGCGGTAATAGTCAAATACGCAAATTTGTCTACCAAAGTCGTGCAAATTGTCAATATTTTTCTGAAAATATTCAGTATATTTTTTGGCTCGCTGATTGCGCTTAAGTCAGGACAAAAAGGACTGTTCAAGGGATGTATCATAGGACTGTTTTTTGCCTTAGTGTCTTATTTGATATTCTCGCTTATCAACGGCTCTTTTGCCGTGAATCCGCTTACGGCGTTTGATATATTGAGTTGCGTTGTTGCAGGATTGCTCAGCGGAGTATTTGCCGTCAACGTAAGAGGTAATAAATAATCGACAATATAAATAGGTTTTAAAGCGGCTTATATATAATATTGATAAAATATTTAAAAGAATTTATATAAATACTTGCAAAATATTTGACTTTATTATATCATATAAGAAATACATTGGATACTAGGAGGATATATGAAACATATCAACAGCATCGTAACTAATTCTATGAAAAAACAAGGCAATATTGGTTGTGGCGAATGCCAGTCAAGTTGTCAGTCTGCTTGTAAGACCTCTTGCACAGTTGGCAATCAAAGTTGCAAAAATCGCGACGAGAAAATCAACGCAACGAGAAAGCCTTTGATCTAATTCAACGCAATTATAAATGGTACACGCTTTTAAATTTGCTTATCACGACAAGGCATATCATTTTGTATGGGATAATGAAAGCGGCAGTCTGCACAACGTAGATTACGTCGCTTTTTTGTATACAAAAAAAAGATACGGACAAGCCTTGAACGAAAAGGAAGACAAAGACTTTTCGGCAATAGACAATGCCGACTTGCAAGAACTCAAAGCCGAGTTTGACGAGTTGGAGACGATGGGAGTACTCAATACTCCCTGTACTTCTTTTGCCAAAAAGAAGAGAATCGGAGAGATTAAGGCGCTTTGTCTGCATATTTGCAACGACTGTAACTTGCGTTGTAAATACTGTTTTGCCGACGAGGGGACTTATCATACGCAAGAGAGAGCATATATGTCTGAAGAGGTGGGCAAAAAGGCGATAGACTTTTTGATTGCGCATTCAGGAAAGAGAAATAATCTTGAGGTAGACTTCTTTGGCGGAGAGCCTCTTATGAATTTGGACGTCGTGAAGGCTATCGTGGATTACGCTCGCTCAAGAGAAAAAGAGAGCGGAAAGTCCTTTAACTTTACAATGACGACCAACTGCGTCTTGCTCAACGACAAGAATATAGAGTGGCTCAATAAAGAAATGTTCAACGTGGTGTTGAGCATAGACGGACGACACGACGTGCATAGCGCGGTGCGAAAAGCCGTCAACGGCAAAGACTGTTATGACCTTATTGCCAACAACGCAATCAAGTTTGCAAAAGCCAGAGGCGACAAGTCTTATTACGTAAGAGGTACCTTTACCGCCAAGAACTTGGATTTTGCCGACGACGTGCTCACGCTCAACGATATGGGATTTGATCAAATATCTATAGAGCCTGTCGTCACGGATATTGAAGACCTCAAGATTACAAAGGAGCATTTGCCTGCCATACTCAGAGAGTATGAGAGACTTGCTGAAAATTATATTGACAGAAGAAAGACGGACAAGTGGTTTAATTTCTTCCACTTTATGATAGACCTCGAGGGCGGACCTTGTCTTGTCAAAAGACTTACCGGTTGCGGTAGCGGTTGCGAGTATCTTGCAATCACTCCAACTGGCGGAATATATCCTTGCCATCAATTTGCAGAAAACAAAGATTATTATATGGGCAACGTCTTTGACGGCGATTTGGATATGTCTATATCCGACAAGTTTGCCGATAATATCGTCACAAACAAGCCCGATTGTAAAGACTGTATGGCAAAGTATTATTGCAGCGGAGGTTGCGTCGCTAACAATCTAAACTTTGCTGGCAGTATGGGTAAGCCGTATGACATATCTTGCGAAATGATGCGCAAAAGACTTGAACTGTCGCTTGCCATCAACGCAATTGAAGGCGCGGAAGAATAATTCATATTCGCTAATGTTGATTTATGATGGCATTTTGACTGAAGTGGAGAAATCTCTACCTTGCAAACGATCTTTCCATAAAGTTAAATTTAATTATATAAAATATAATTTTATTAGCAAATTTGTTTGCAATATTTATTTTAATATGCTAGAATACCACTAGTTAATAAACACTCAAGGTCAGCACAGGCAGTTGCTTGTTTGCCAACAAGTTGCCGAAAGCGAAAACTTTGGGGAAGAATAAACAAAAAAAGGAGTAAAAAAATGGCAGTTGTAACAATGAAAAGCCTCTTGGAGGCAGGTGTACACTTTGGACACCAAACAAAGAAGTGGAACCCGAAGATGGCAAAATACATCTATTCGGCAAGAAATGATATTCATATCATTGACCTTCAAATCTCGGTTGAGCAAGTAGAGAAAGCGTACGCTTTCGTAAGAGACGTGGCTAAAGAGGGTAAGTCGATTTTGTTTGTCGGCACAAAAAAGCAAGCCCAAGACGCTATCAAAGAAGAGGCTCAACGTTGCGGTATGTTCTATATGAACCAAAGATGGCTTGGCGGTACTTTGACTAACTTCAAGACTATCAGAAGCCGTATTGAGAGACTTAACAAAATCAATCAAATGGAACTTATTGGTCAATTCGACCTTTTGCCAAAGAAAGAAGTGGCTATGCTCAAAGCAGAAAGAGACAAACTCGAGGCTAACCTTGGCGGTATCAAAGATATGACGCAACTTCCTGGCTGTATGTTCGTAGTAGACCTCAACAATGAAGACATTGCTGTAAAAGAGGCTCGTAAACTCGGCATACCTGTAGTAGGTCTTGTAGATACCAACTGTAATCCTGATCTCGTAGATTACGTTATTCCGGGCAATGACGACGCTATCAGAGCAATCAAGTTGATCGCAAGCATTATGGCAAATGCAGTCATTGAAGCAAATGAGGGTATCACTTTCTCCGTAGAAGAGGAGAGCGAAGAGTCCGGCGAGGCTGAGGCTGTAGTAGAGGAAAAGGCAGAAGAAGTAGCCGAAGAAGTTAAGGCTGACGAAGAATAATCGAGGAGGAATACTGATATGGCATTCACTAACAAAGACGTAATGGAATTGCGCGCTAAGACAGGCGTAGGTATGATGGATTGCAAGAAGGCTCTCACTGAGTCTGACGGCGATATGGAAAAAGCAGTTGAAATATTGAGAGAAAAGGGTATGGCTACGAGCGCTAAGAGAGCAGGCAAGATTGCATCTCAAGGTATCGTTGAGGCTTATATCAACGACAAGTGCGGCGTACTCGTCGAGGTAAACTGCGAATCTGACTTCGTTGCAAGAGGAGATCAATATAAGGCATTTGTTATGCAAGTTGCTGAATATATTGCCAACAACAATGTTGACACAGTTGAGCAAGTAAGCGAGAATATGGCTACTGCTACGGCAGAGGCAGTTGCTAAGATTGGCGAGAAGATTGCTATCAGAAGATTTGCAAAGTATGCTAACAATGGCAAACTTGATAGTTATATTCATATGGGCGGAAAAATCGGTGTACTCGTAGAGATGAGCGGCAATGCAAGCGCAGAACTTGCTCACGATATCTGTATGCAAATCGCTGCCGCTAATCCTTCATACGTTAAGGTAGACGAAGTTCCGAAGGACGAAATCGAAAAAGAGAAAGAGATACTCAAGGCTCAAGCGCTCAACGAAGACAAGCCAAAGCCGCTCAACATCATCGAAAAGATGGTCGAGGGACGTATCAATAAGTATTATAAGGAAGTATGTCTTGTTGAGCAACCTTTTGTAAAAGACGGCGACAAGACAATAAAGGCTCTTCTCAAAGAGGCTGGCGCAGACGTAGTGAGATTTACTCGTTTTGTTATGGGCGAAGGCTTGGAGAAAAAAGAAGAGAATTTGGCTGACGAAGTACAAGCGCAAATCAACAGCGCCAAGAAGAACTAATTTTAAAAAGGAAAGCGGTATTCGTTTTCCTTTTTTTCTAGCCTATATATTTGGAGGGTATTATGATAAAATATAAAAGAGCCATTATCAAACTCAGCGGAGAGGCTTTGGCTGGCGAAAAGGGTTTTGGCATTGACGAAACAATCGTATCGTATGTAGTAAATCAAATCAAAAACGTATACGAATTGGGAGTTGAGATAGGTATCATTATCGGTGGCGGCAACTTCTGGAGAGGAAGACAGGCATTGAAGATGGAAAGATCGGCTGCCGATCATATGGGAATGCTTGCAACGGTAATGAACTCTTTGGCGTTGCAAGACGCTTTGGAAGCGGCAGGTGTGCCTTGCAGAGTGCAGACCGCTTTGACTATCACTAGAATTGCGGAGCCGTATATTTTGCGTAAGGCAATGCGCCATTTTGAAAAAGGCAGAGTAGTTATATTTGCCTGCGGCACTGGCAATCCCTTCTTCTCGACTGATACAGGAGCAGCGTTGAGAGCGGCTGAAATAAACGCAGACGTGCTTATGCTTGCAAAAAATATCGACGGCGTATACGACAGCGATCCAAAGAAAAATCCAAACGCTAAGAAGTATGACGAACTCTCCTATATGAAAGTTGTTCAAGACGGTCTTCAAGCTATGGACGCAACGGCTATTACGCTCTGTATGGAAAACAAAATCCCAATCATTGCGTTTGCTCTCAAAGAAGAAGATAGTTTGCTCAAGGCAATCAACGGCGAGAAAATAGGCACTTTAATTCACTGATATTCAAATATATGTGACACATAATCATATAAAAATGCGTATACTTGGCGTATACGCATTTTAATTTTAATAGCACTGTCATTTCGACCGTAGTGGAGAAATCCATAGCAATTATATAATTAAAACTTTAAATATATTATATATAAATAAAAATAAGTAAATAAATAATAAAAAGAATTGAATTTGCCGTAGACTTTTGATATAATTATGATAGCAAATTTTAAGGAGCGCAAATTATGGCATACGAACAAATGGAAGTCTTGGAAGTTTTTGACGAATTTGAAACAAAAATGGACAAGAGTATATCTTCTCTTCAATATGAATTCAACAATATGAAAGCAGGCAGAGCAAATCCGCATATCCTTGACAAAATCGTCGTTGATTACTACGGAGTACCCACGCCGCTAAAACAAATAGGTAATATTCAAGTTCCTGAGGCGAGAATGTTGCTTATAAGCGTGTGGGATACGTCAATACTTAAAGAGGTAGAGAAGGCTATCATTGCCGCAAATACCGGAATTATGCCCACCAATGACGGCAAAGTCTTGAGAATGGTTTTCCCAGAACTCACTCAAGAGAGAAGAAAAGAACTTTGCAAGTCGCTTAAGTCTTTGGCGGAGAATACTAAAGTCGCTCTTCGCAACGCAAGAAGAGATATAAATGACAGTATTAAAAAGATGAAAAAGGATTCTTTTATCTCTGAAGACGACGCGGCAATATATGAAAAAGACGTTGACAAAAAACTTGCTTCTCAAATTGAGATCGTTGACAAGATGACGAAAGATAAAGAGCAAGAAATAATGTCAGTATAAATTAGCAAATGGAACAAACACTCAAGATACCGACACATATTGGATTTATTATGGACGGCAATGGCCGTTGGGCAACTCAAAGAGGGCTTTCTCGCAGTGACGGACACCGTCAAGGCGCGGAGGCTATGAAAAAAGTTGTCAAAGCGTGCTCACAAAAGGGAATTAAAGTTGTGAGCATATATGCGTTTTCTTGCGAAAACTGGTCTAAGCGTCCTCAAACCGAAATCAAATTCTTGTTTTCCTTGATTACACAATTTGTAAAAAAGGAGATGAAAGATTACGTCAAATCCGGTTATAGAGTTAGATTTAGCGGAGATTTGTCTCAATTGCCTAAATCTACTCAAAATGCAGTCCAAAAGATAATTGACGCAAGCAAAGATAATCAAGGACTTATCGTCAATATTGCGCTCAATTACGGCTCGCACCAAGAGATTGTCAGGGCAGTAAATAGGATTTTGCAGTCGGGATTGAGAGAAATAGACGAACAAATGCTGGAAGACTGCTTATATTCTGCAGGACTGCCGCCTTTGGATTTAGTAGTAAGATCAAGCGGAGAAAAGCGATTGAGCAATTTTATGCTATGGCAGGCTTCGTACAGCGAATTGATATTTTTGGATAAATATTGGCCTGATTTTGACGAAGACACTCTTGACGAAATACTCAAAGAGTATTCAAAGAGAGATAGACGATTTGGAGGTATTAGTTGATGCTCAAAAGGATTTTGACAGCCGTTGCAATGTTAGCGGTAGTATTTGCAACGATTTTGGGACTTCGTCAGATTTACGTTGAGATTGCTGACGTAGTTGGCGTAGTCATTTGCTGTTTGGGCGTTTACGAAATGGCTCAAGCCTTCAAAAAGGCGGGCTACAACGCAATTAAAGGAAGTTTGATTTTTGCTTGCATTGCAAATTATCCTATGATAATTGCTTTTGAGTGGACGATAGGCAAGGGCGAAATAGGAGCGTTTGCCACGTTGTTTTTGGCTGTAATGCTTGCAATAATCGAGTTTACGCTGATACATAAGACAAAAAAACAACGACAGCAAGAGAAATTAAGTGCGCAGGGTGGCAACGCAGATACGCAGGTTGAGCAAAGCAAAACGGATTTTGCAAATCGAGGGGTTTTTGGGCTCAACGATTTGCTTGCGACGATATTTATACTTATCTATCCGTTGGGTATTTTTTCTACTTTCTTTTTTATAAATCATTCTCAATACGGATTGCTTGGAATATTCCTCGCGCTTTTAGTGCCTGTTATGACAGACACAATGGCGTATTTTGTGGGAGTAACGTTCAAAGGTAAAAAACTTTGTCCCAATATCAGTCCAAAGAAGACGATAAGCGGCGCAATCGGCGGAGTATTGGGCGGAATTATCGGCGCAATGATTGTCTTCGTATTCTTTGACGTAACGGGACTTTTTGTCAACTTCAACAACGTAGGACTCCTTAAAATTTCCAATAGTCTGCTTGCGTCGGGATTTATATACGCAATATTCGGACTTATTGGCGGAGTGTTGAGCGAACTGGGCGATCTTGGCGCAAGTTGGATAAAGCGAAAGGCTGGAATAAAGGACTTTGGCAAGATTTTTCCCGGTCACGGCGGTATGATGGACAGACTTGACAGTGTGATTTTTATATTACCGCTCGTATATCTTTTAATAGGTATTCTTACCGCTGTAAACGCATAAAAATTTTTTGAATTTGAGTAAAGGCTGACAAAATGAAAAGAATTATAATATTGGGCAGTACCGGATCTATAGGAACTCAAGCGCTTGAAGTGGTTGACAAATACCCAAATGAATTTGAGGTAGTTGGTCTTGCGTGTAATTCTAAAGAATTGATATTGGAGCAAATCGGCAAGTATAAGCCTAAATACGTCGCAGTCGTTGACAGTTCATTGGCGAATAAGATAAAAGTGACATTTCCTGCCGTCGAGATTTTTGTCAGAGAGGAAGGCATAAGCAGACTGGCAGGCGTAAAAGTTGATTTATTGGTCAACGGACTTGTTGGTATAAGCGGACTTAAACCTACGTTGGAGGCGATAAAGGCAGGAAGTAATATTGCTTTGGCAAATAAAGAAACTCTTGTCGCAGGCGGCGAACTTGTTATGCCTCTTGCAAAGGAAATGGGAGTGGAGATACTGCCGGTAGACAGCGAGCATAGCGCAATATGGCAGTCGTTGACAGCAAAGAACGTCAAAAGGATTTTGCTCACTGCAAGCGGCGGAGCATTTAGAGATTGGACAAAAGATCAACTTGTCGACGCTAAGGCTTGCGACGCGCTCAAACACCCCAATTGGGATATGGGCGCAAAAGTGACGATTGACAGCGCAACGCTTATGAACAAAGGGTTGGAGATAATAGAGGCTATGCACCTGTTTGACGTAGACGTTGACGATATTAAAGTGTTGGTGCATAGGCAAAGCGTAGTGCACAGTATGGTGGAGTACGCTGACGGTAGCGTCATTGCGCAAATGAGTTATCCTGATAT
Organism: Clostridia bacterium; assembly: GCA_029061605.1. Lineage (GTDB taxonomy): Bacteria > Bacillota > Clostridia > Christensenellales > UBA3700 > RACS-045. The sequence goes on from JAIDRT010000050.1 coordinate 63,501, forward strand.
GCGATTGCCTATTCAAATAGCAATGCTATATCCACGTAGAGGCGAATTTGCTTTTAATACTTATGACTTCATAGGCAAAAATCTGACTTTTGAAGACGCGGACGAAGATAGATTTCCCTGTCTTTCAATTGCCAAGTACTGCGCAAAAGAAAAGGGAATTGCGCCTGTGATTATGAATGCTGCCAATGAAATTTTGGTAAAAGCCTATTTAGATAATAAAATCAAATTTTACGACATACCTTATTATATAAGATGCGCTTTGGATAAGTTCTATCAAGGACAGAGAATTGAGAGCGAGGCGCAAATATATTGCGTGGACGGTGAAGTGAGACGATATATTGTCTCTCTTATCGGGTGAGGTGAAAATGATATTGACGTTGGCGATAAGCGGAATTGAAGTGCTAAAATGGATAGGTTATATCTTGGTGGCTTTGCTCTGTCTTATGCTTATGGTCGTTCTGCACGAGTTGGGACACTATACTTTTGGAAAAATATTTAAGTTCAAAATTAATGAGTTTGCCATAGGATTTGGACCTAAGATATTCTCAAAGACCAACAAAAAGACTGGAGAGGTATTTTCAATTCGCCCCTTTCCATTCGGCGGTTTTTGCGCATTTGGCGGAGAGGACGAGGAGAGCAGCGATCCTCACGACTTCAACAACCGTCCTATATGGCAGAGAATCATAGTTTTGTTTGCAGGAGCAGGCTTTAACTTTCTCTCGGCTTTTATTGTCATTACGATATTTTTCAGCGCGTACGGCGAGTATTTTCCTGTAGTTGGAGAAGTATATCAACACGTTGAGTATGTAGACGACGAGAATTATCAAATAATTGAAGATTCTCAACAACTCAAGCAAGGCGACGTTATTTTGTCCGTCAACGGCAAAGACGCTTACAGTCTGCTTGAGTACAACAAATTGAGTGAACTTATTGCAAGCGACGACGATAATTTGTCAGTGGTAGTTTTAAGAGATGGCGAAAAGCAAACGCTAAACGTCACAAAACAATATTATTTGACCTATACTGACAGCGGCGAAGTTGACGAAAACGGAGATAAGATATTAGTTGGAAGTGTAAGCAAAAACAAAGGATTAGGTATGGCTTTGGGCGCTTTCAGCGTGCAAAAACTCTCTTTTGGCAAAGCGTTGGGGCACGGCGCAGCGTTTGGATACGACGTGTTGAGAGTGACTGGCAAGTCTCTCAAACAAGTTTTCAATGGCTCAGTATCAGTCAGTGAATCAATGGGCGGCACGGCTACGGCGATATTTTCGCTTGCTCAACTCGTGCAGGCTGGCATACCTGCGATAATATACGGCTTTTGTATTCTGTCAGTGTCAATTGGCATTATGAACGTAATGCCGTTGCCTGCGTTGGATGGCTCAAGAATTGTCTTTGCAATCATAGAGGGCATCAGACGTAAGCCTGTCAATAGAAAAATTGAAGGTACAGTTCACTTTGTAGGACTTATCGTCTTACTGGCTTTGGCGATACTGCTAGACGTACTGCACTTTTTTAAGTAAACGTAGCATTATCGTTGTTAAGAGTATACAACAGGAATTAATATACAAAATAAGAGGATAAAATGAAAAGGCGAGTTAAAGTAGGTAATACTGTCATAGGTGATGGAAACGTAACAATTCAGTCTATGACGAATACTAAGACGTCGGATATCGACAGCACCGTCGCGCAAATCAAGGCTTTGGAAGACGCAGGGTGTCAACTTGTGAGATGTTCCGTTCCTGACGAAGAGAGCGCAACCGCATTAAAAGAAATTATCAAAAACGTCAACGTTCCAATAATTGCCGACATACATTTTTCGCACAAACTTGCGCTTATGTCAGCAGACGCTGGTGTTAGCAAGATACGTATCAATCCCGGCAATATCGGCGGAGTGGACAAGGCAAAATATCTTGCAGATTATCTCAAAGAGAGAAGCGTTGCATTGAGAATAGGAGTCAATGGAGGCTCTTTGGATAGCGCTCACAAATCAAAGCCTTTGGCAGTCGCAATGAGAGACAGCGCATTGGAATATGTCAGTGTGTTGGAGAAGTGTAACTTTTATGATATAGTCATATCGGCAAAGTCGTCCAACGTCAAAGTAATGTTGGACACTTACAGATTGCTTGACAAAGCCTGCGACTATCCTTTGCATTTGGGTGTCACAGAAGCGGGACTTTATCACACAGGTTTAGTAAAGTCGGCAATCGGTATAGGAGCGTTGCTTTGCGAAGGTATCGGCGATACGATAAGAGTATCGTTGAGCGACGATCCTGTCAAAGAGGTTGAGGCGGCAAAGGATATACTCAAGGCGTGCGATAAATATCCCTATCCTTATTGTGAGATAATTTCCTGTCCAACTTGCGCGCGTACCAATATTGCCGTCAAGGCGCTTGCTGAGCAAGTCGAGGAGATGTGCAAGGATATAAAACGCAATCTTAAGATTGCCGTAATGGGTTGCGTCGTCAACGGAATAGGCGAGTCGCAGGGCGCAAATCTCGGAGTTGCAGGCGGTAAGGATAAGTCGGCTATATTCGTCGACGGCGAATACGTCGAGAGCGTGGCAAACGAAGATATATTACTGATATTAAAAAAATATATATTAGAATATAAAGAAAAATAATCGACACATATTTGACAAAATAAGCGAGACTACGGAAGATAATATGCAATTTATAGACAAACTCAACGAGGCAACTAACAATAAGTATGAATTTTTGAGAATATCAAAACTCAATCTTGACGTGGGAGCAAATTCTCTCTCCGTCGTATGTCTATTGCCGCAAGACGTCACGGAAGAGAAGTTTTCTGAAAACGATAAAAGAGTGATTGAAGAGTTTTGCAGAAGTCAGGTGCCTGATACTTTTGCGCTGAAGATAGCATTCGTAAAAAATTTGATAAATCAAGAAGCCGTATCTAAGCAGGTTTTTAACTATATTTCTTTAAAACATCAGACTATACTCACTCAAATGGATCCGTCTATGACTGACGTGAAAATAGAAGGAAACAAACTTATTATTGACTTATACGTTTTCAGCACTGCTCAGCATTATTGCGAAAACAGCGGCTTTAAAGAAAAACTTGCAAAGCATATCTATAATCAAAATTGCGTAGACAAAGTCATTGTCAATATAAAGGTGTGCAAAACCGTTGACACAGGCAAGTTGCTTAAAGAGAGAGACGATATTAAGTACGTCGACAACGGCGAAATCGAGATTGTAGGCAACTACCATTATATGGTGGGAAAAGACATAATTCGCAAACCCCGATACATAGAAAAGTATAAAAAAGAAATGGACGGAATATGCGTCTGCGGTACGGTAAGCGAACTTAAGCGTATCAATATTATAGACAAAGCCTCGCCAGACAGAAGCGTAAAAAAAGTGCTGTTCAAGTTTGTCATATCCGATTCTACCGGCAAGATGGATTGTCTTTATTTTGCCAAAATTCGCAAGCCTAAGAAGGGCGAAAAAGAAAGTTCAACTTGCCTCGATTTGCTCAAAGACGGTGACGACGTGGTTATTTTGGGTAATTATAAATACAGCGATTATTCTGATAAAAATGAACTATTGGTAACAAAACTTGCGTTGTGTAAGATAAATTACGAGGCGTTGGCAAAGCGTCGCGAAGACATAAAACTTGCCAATAAAATCAAGATTTTCCAGACGCCGAAAGCCTACGAAGTGGATATGAACGAAAGTCTTTTAGACCTTTTGGGGCATTGCGATTATATTATGAACAATAAGTTCGTTGTCTTTGACTTGGAGACGACGGGACTTAGCACTGAGACAGACGACGTGATTGAATTGGGCGCAGTTAAACTTGAAGAGGGCAAAATTGTAGAGTATTACAACACGCTTGTCGACCCAAAACGAAGTATCCCCGAAGGCGCAAGCAAAGTCAATAATATCTATGATGCCGACGTAAAGAACTCTCCTTATATTGAAGATATTTTTGGATTTTTTGTTGAGTATTGCAAAGGATATATTCTTGTTGCGCACAACGGAGCAGGGTTTGACTTCAAGATCATAAGGCGTTTGGCGGGACAACTTGGCTATCCGCTCTACAATGAAATGGTTGACTCTTTGACGGAAGCGCGCAATATCCTTACAAAGTCTCGCCGCCATTCGCTTGAGGCTCTTTGCGAGCATTACGGAATAGTCAACAAGAATGCGCACAGAGCCTATGAGGATGCCGAAGCGACGGCAAAAGTATTTGTCAAACTTATGGACGACAAGTACAGGAAACTTGACAGTTGATAGTTTATTGCGTTACCTCGACGAATTTTATACGTCATTTTTATATGTCATTTCGAGCGTAGTCGAGAAATCTAATCCGTATTAATGCCAAAGCGTATTTTATTTATTTAATATTAAATAAATAGTATAAAACAGTTGCGCTCGGCGAATAAATATGATATATTATTAGTGCAATAGTAGATTACTAGAGCGACTGTCTTACGCAGTCGCTTAAGTTTTAAGAGCCTCTTCTTAAGTTCATACGGCAATCTTACTATCGATTTCCGCGCTAAGTTTGTCTACGTATCGCAAAAATCGCTTACGCAATCTTGCTCGTGTCACTTATTCAGAGTCTCTTTGGGGAGGTAGTATGTCAAAGATAACCGAATCCGTAAAAGAAATAGTCGAGCCTATCATAGCCTCCAACGCTATGGAACTTGTAGACGTAGAGTACAAAAAATTATACGGACAGGACACTTTGATAATCTATATTGACAAGGACGGCGGCGTAGACCTCAACGATTGCGAATTGATACACAATGCTATTGACGCGCCTCTTGACGAACTCGATCCCACAGGCGGAGCGCCTTATAATCTCAATGTGTCGTCTCCTGGCATTGACAGACCGCTTAAGACGGCGAGAGACTTTGCCAAAAAGATGGGACTTGAAATGGAAGTTTCGCTATACAAACCTCTTGCGGAACTTGGCAAGATAAAAAAATTTAATGCAATTCTTCTCGGCTACGACGAAAATGCTCAAGAAGTCGAGTTGGAATATAAATCAAAAAACTTAAAACTTAATATAAAGGATATAGCCGTGATTAGAGAGGCTATACACTTCTAGGAGGACAAAATGATCAACAAAGATTTCTTTCAAGCGCTTGACGCGCTCGAAAAAGAAAAGAGAATCGAGCAACAACAGTTTATTGACGCACTTGAGACAGGACTTGCAGTAGCGTACAAAAAAGAAAACGGAAAGGCAAAATCCGTTATGGTTGCGCTCAATCCGCAGAGATCGGAGATAAAGATATACGCTTATCAGACTGTTGTCGAAGAAGTAGAAGACGAAGAAAAGCAAATTTCTCTTCAGGACGCTAAGGCTATTAAAAACAGTTATAAGGTCGGAGATATTGTCAAAGAAGAACTCTCGCCAAAACTCTTTTCACGTATTGCGGCTCAGACTGCAAAGCAAGTGATCATTCAACGCAACAACGAGATCCAAAAAGAACTCATAAAGGACGAGATGAACAACAAAGAGGGAGAAATCGTCAAGGGTATCGTAAGAAGAGTTGAGAACGACACCGTATATTTGGAGATGGCGGGAACTCAACTTGAAGGCGTAATGTTGCCCTCCGAGCAGATCAGAGGCGAGAAGTACAACGTCAACGACGTAATCAACGTATACGTCAAGAGCGTGCGCACCAATCAAAGAGGCTCAACTCAAGTTATGGTATCAAGAGCAAGCAACGGCTTTGTCAAAAAACTCTTTGAAATGGAAGTGCCTGAAATCAAGGCAAATCTCGTCAACATCAAGAGAATTGTCAGAGAAGCCGGATACCGTACTAAGATGGCTGTATACGCAGAAGATTCTTCAATCGACGCGGTAGGAAGTTGTATCGGTCAAAAGGGTATGCGTATCAACAGTGTCGTTCAAGAACTCGGCGGCGAAAAAATTGATATAATAGGATATAGCCAAGATATGGGAGAGTATATCTCCAGAGCACTGTCTCCTGCAAAAGTAATTGCAGTTATGCTCAATCCCGAAGAAAAGAGCGCAAAGGCTATTGTCGAAGACGACAAACTTTCGCTTGCTATCGGCAAGTCTGGTCAAAACGTAAGACTTGCGGCAAAACTCACGGAGTGGAAGATAGACGTCAAGCCATATTCTTCTTTGGCAGGCAGCGATATCAACAATATAGGCGAATAATATGAAAAAACCGCCTGTGAGAATGTGTATTGCGTGCAAAAACGCATATGAAAAAAAGCAAATGTTGAGAATTGTAAAAGACAAGGACGGTAATATCTCCTTGGATTTCACAGGTAAAAAGGCAGGCAGAGGAGCGTATATTTGCGACAGCGCCGCTTGTATAGAGAAGTGCGTCAAGAACAGGCTCCTCAACAGAAACTTTGCTCAAGAGATAGCCCCTGAGGTGTATGATGCAATTAAAGAGCAATACGGAAATAGGCAAGATTGATTGTTATATCAACTTTGCGGTAAGGGCAGGCAAAGTAATATGGGGAGTTGATAATCTAGAGAGGGCAAGGCGCACTCCGCAATTGATACTCATTGACGAATCATTAGGCGCAAACAGCGCAAAACAACTTTCTCTATATTGCCAAAGAAAGAATGCAAAGAGTTTGAAATTGCCTAGCGATTATCTCAACAATCTTCTGAAAAGAAGCAATATTAAAGTTTTGTCGATTACAGACGAGTCGTTGGCTAACGCAATCCTTGCGTATTGCGAATAACGACGGCAAATATACGAAGCGCAATGCTTCGGCGGGTACCGCAAATTAAAGACGGAGGTGGTTTTTGTGAATAACGAAAACAAAAATGAACAATTTAAAAGTTTGAAGGAGATAGACTCGTTTTTAAGAGATGTGTCCAAGCCTTTTCTTGCTCAAATTGTTGATGCCAAGAGCAGAATTAAAGAACTTGAGGAAAAAGTCAACGCTTTGAAACAAGAGAGACTGGCTGCGCTATATGAGCAACAACAGGCTGAAGAGGCGCAGGCTCAAGAGCAAGAAGTTGAGAACGAAATAACCGTTGACAGTGAAAATAACTCGGCGCAGGAAAGTGCAGAAACAACGCAGGAAGAAACTCCGTCAGCAAAAGAAGTCGAAGTTGAAAACGTTGACAAAAAAACCGCCCAAGTTGCTCCTCAAAGAGAGCCGCAAAAAACGCAGACTTATATCAATCCCGATATGGTGCGTCGTGGCAGCAGAGACAACAACCGTCCTCCATTTGACAAAAACAGACCTGCCGGCGGACAGCAACGACCTGTTGGACAGGGCGGCGCAAGACCTTTTGCGCCTAAAGGCAGAGTGGAAGTTGTTGCTCCCACTCCAGTGAACAGTAAGACTGACAACAAAAAGAAAAAAGACGTCAAGACGACTTTTAGCAAAGATGAAAAGAAAGGTATGTCAAAAAGAGACCTTTTGAAGAGGGGTTACGCTTATGATTCTACGCTTGAAGACGACAGCGATACCGCAAGATACGTAAAAGTTAAGAAGTCAAAAAAGGATATCAATACTCCTCAATACGTCAAAATAGATCACGCCGTGCTCAATAGCGAACGCGTGCCAATCAAAGTCTTCAGCGAAAAAATCGGTAAGTCTGCAACAGAAATTGTCAAGAAGTTGTTTGATATGGGCAAATTTGCGACAATCAACGATATGATCAGTTTTGAAGAGGCAGAACTTATTGCAATAGACTACGACATCACGTTGGAACTCAAAGCCGACAAGAGCGCGGAAGACAAACTCAAGGATATAATTGATACGCAGGTTGATAATACAAAACTTGTCAAGAGACCGCCTATCGTAACTATTATGGGTCACGTCGATCACGGTAAAACTTCGCTTCTTGACTATATTCGCAAGGCAAACGTAGCAGGCGGAGAGGCAGGTGGTATCACTCAGCACATAGGCGCGTATACCATTGACCTCAACGGAGAAAAGATTACTTTCCTTGATACTCCGGGGCACGAAGCCTTCACTGCAATGAGACAGAGAGGCGCAAACGTAACTGATATCGCTATCATAGTAGTTGCGGCAGACGACGGAATAATGCCGCAAACCATTGAGGCAATTCATCACGCAAAAGCGGCAAAGGACGTGTCTATTATCGTTGCGGTAAATAAGATTGATAAGACAAACGGCAACTACGATAGAATATTGCAACAATTGGCTGACAATGAAATTTTGGCTGAAGCGTGGGGCGGCGATACGATCGTATGTCCTGTAAGCGCAAAGACAGGTCAAGGCGTTAAAGAACTTCTTGAAAGCATACTTTTGGTAGCCGAAGTCAACGAATATAAGGCAAACAAAAAATGCTCGGCAACAGGCTCTATCATTGAAGCAAGTCTTGATAAGGGTAAAGGTCCTGTGGCTACTATTTTGGTGCAAAACGGTACGCTCAAAGTATCAGACTATGTCGTTGCAGGCACTGCTATAGGTAAGATAAGGGATATGACGGACTATAACGGCAAGAGAGTAAAAGAGGCTTTTCCGTCTTACGCCGTACAAGTTCAAGGTTTTTCAGAAGTGCCTAAAGCAGGCGATCTGATGGTCGTCGTAAAAGACGAAAAACTTGCCAAGAAAGTTGCTCAAGAGAGAGCCGATAAAGAAAGAGCAGAGATGCAGGCATTTAGTTCTATTAGATCTATTGACGATATTTTTGGTGACGGAAAGGATACAAAGTCGCTCAACCTCATTATCAAGGGAGACGTTCAAGGCTCTGTCGAAGCGGTCAAAGCGTCACTCCTTAAACTCAATGACGAGATGGCAGAAAAGAAAGTCAAACTTGCTGTCGTACACAGCGCAGTCGGCGCAATCAGCGAGTCGGATATTATGCTTGCAGACACCGCAAAGGCTATAATTATAGCCTTCAACGTCAAGGCTGAGACAAAGGCTCAGGCGCTTGCGGAACGTAGCAAAATAGATATAAGAAGATATAGTATTATCTACGACGCTATCAACGATATGACGAGAGCGCTCAAAGGTATGCTTGATCCGATATACAAAGAAGTCAGCCTCGGCGAAGCAGAAGTCAGAGCAACATTCAGAATTTCTTCGTTTGGCACAATTGCGGGCAGTTACGTCACAAAGGGTAAAGTTGCAAGAAATTCCAAAGTCAGAGTTGTCAGAGACGGTATAATTATCTTTGAAGGCGTACTCACGTCTTTGAAGAGAGAAAAAGACGACGTAAAAGAAGTTGCTAGCGGATATGAATGCGGTATTGGTCTTGAGAAGTTCAATGACGTTAAGATTGGTGATATAATCGAAAGTTACATTTTGGAGCAAATTGAGCAATGAACAGATATGAAAGGATCAATGCGGAATTGAAAAAACAACTTTCGATAATATTGCGCGAAGGCATTAACGATCCACGAGTAGCAGGCAAAATGATATGTGTGACTGACACGCAAGTTGACAGAGATTTGACGCTTGCGCAAGTCTATATCAGCATATTGGGCGCTAACGGCAGTGAAAAAGACGTGCTTGACGGTCTGCACAGCGCAGAAGGCTATATCAAATCGCGCCTTAAGAATTTGATCAAGTTGCGCAATATGCCGTCGCTTAGATTTAAGTTGGATACTTCGCTTGATTACGGAATGAAGATATCCAAAATAATTGATGACATTCACAAAAAAGAAACCGGAGCGTCGGAGGATAGCGAAGTATAATGTATGAAGAGTTTATAAAAGCAGTTGACAGTAGCAGCAGTATTTGCCTCATATCACATCAAAATCCTGACGGAGATACTTGCGGAAGCGCATTGGCTCTCTATAGGGCTTTGAAGTTGTATGGCAAAGAGCGTGTGTATATCTATTGCGACAGTGTTTTTAGAAATTCTCTTCAGGTATTGGAAGGTATTGACGAGTATAACAAATCACAGATTGACAAATGCGATCTTGCGATTGCTTGCGATTGCGCAGAATACGACCGTATGGGCGGTTATCTGGAATTGTTCAACAAGGCTAGATATCGCGTAAATATCGACCACCACAAAACCAACAGCAGATATGGAAATATCAATATTATTGAGCCGGGCGTGAGCGCAACTTGCGAGGTTATGTACAAGATAATCAAGACAATGGACGGATTGAAGTCCTGCCTTGACGATATTGTCGCCAAATTGCTATATAGCGGACTAGTGACGGATAGCGGAGGATTTACGTATTCTAACGTATCTAGCCAAACGCACGAAATTGCTTCAAAACTTATTGCGTACGACTTTTCGGCAAGCGATATTTGCGAACATTTTTTGAAGAACGTGTCAGTCAACGTCTTCAATTTGAGAATGAGAGTTCTTTCAAAAGCCAAGTTTTTTCAAGACGGTAAGATTGGACTGATATATTTTTCGCAAGAAGATTTTATTGCAACAAATACGGCTCCGGAAGATACGGAGGGCGCAATAAATTATATCAGAGACATTGACACTGTTGAAATTGCAGTGGCGATTACGCAGACAAAGCAAAGCAATTCTTATAAAGTAAGCATTCGCACAAGCGATAGAGTTGACTCGTCAAGAATTGCCTCCGTATTTGGCGGCGGCGGACATAAGAATGCGGCGGGTTGTAGAATTTCAGGATTTTTTGAGGACGTCAAGGACAAACTTCTCAAGGCGTGTTCAGATGAATTATATTATTAAAAAATATATAGGTAATTTATGAATGGATTTGCAGTAATAAATAAAGGACTTGGAATATCTTCAAGTGACGTTGTGATCAAGTGCAGAAATGCATTAAGTCGCGCTATCAATGAAAAAACCAAGTGCGGGCATATGGGTACGCTTGACCCTATGGCAGAAGGCGTATTGATAATTGCTTTTGGCAATGCTACGAGGCTTTTTGATTACTTGCTTTCAAAAGAAAAGTCGTATGAAGCAACTTTTACTTTTGGCGAGGCAAGAGACACTGTTGACAGAGCGGGCAAGGTAATCGCAACTTCTGATTTACCTCAGTACCAAAGAGTATTGGACGTTTTGCCCAATTTTATAGGAGAGATATCTCAAGTTCCGCCAAAGTACAGCGCCGTCAACGTCAACGGTCAGCGCGCTTACGATATGGCGAGAGCGGGCAAGGACTTCCAACTTGACGCAAAGAAAGTGACGGTAAAAGATATAACAGTCTTGGATAAGACTCTCATAGGCGACTTTTGTAAGGATTTAAAAGTTTCGATTACTTGCGGTAGCGGAACTTATATTAGAAGTCTTTGCAGTGATATAGCAAAAGAAGCGGGCGTATGCGGATATATGTCTAAGTTGACGAGAGTGGCTTGCGGCGGATATACGTTGCAAGATTCTGTTGAATTGAATGAGTTTATAAAAAATCCTTATGAAAACGTGCGCAACGTAAAGGGACTTTTGCAACAAGTTATGCCTGTAATTCAACTTGATGAAAAATCTTATATCAAACTACGTAACGGAAGATGTATAGACAGTGATTTGCAAGAGGGAACTTACGGAGTTGAATATAACTCCAACGTATGTTTTATAATCAGCGTAAAGCGTAATAAAGCAAAATCGGTGTGCTATTTGCAAGATTGACACAATATGAGCAGATGGAAAGGCATAAAGACAATAGAATATACCCAAAGTTGTGAAGAAGATTTGGTAGTAGCGCTTGGATTTTTTGACTGTCTTCATATTGGTCACACCAAGTTGATAGAATCTGCAAAATTACTTGCATTTAGAAAAAACGCTAAATGCGGAGTATTTACTTTTGACAACAATCCTTTTGCTATTCTTGGAAGAGAAGATTGCGGACAGATACTGAGTTTTGAAGAAAGATTGACAAGACTGGACGATTTGAGAGTTGAGTATTGCATCAAAGCAAGATTTGACAGAGAATTTTCACAGTTTAAGCCTTTGGAGTTTCTAAAAAGATTAGCCAAGAATAAATTTATAAAAGGCGTCGTGGTCGGAAGAGATTACACGTTTGGCGCAAAGGGCGAAGGTGACGTAGAATTGCTGTCAAAGTGGTGCGAAGACAATTCCGTAGAACTCATTATCGAGCCGTTTGCAGAGGATGACGGCGGAAAAATCTCCTCAACAAGAGTGCGGAAATTGCTTTGTGATGGGGACTTGGAGCAAGCGAATATTTATCTTGGACAACCTTATTTTATTATAGGACAAGTGGCGCACGGCAAACAACGCGGAAGAAATATAGGATTTGCCACCGCAAATATAGAATATCCCCAAGACAAACTCAAAATCAAGTCGGGAGTATATTACACTCGGGTTTTGGTCAACGGAGTATGGCTCAAGGCGGTCACCAACGTAGGCGAGCATCCGACCTTTGACGATATGAACTTTAATATCGAAAGTCATATTTTGTTTTACAAAAACGATCTTTACGGCAAAAAAATCACCGTAAGGTTTTTACAGCGTATACGCGATATAAAAAAATTCACTTCAAAAGAAGAACTTGCCGATAGAATTAGCAAAGACGTGAGTTTTGCTTTGGATAGTAAGATGTGAGGTATCTATGATAAAATTTGGACCTAGCGGACTGTGTCAGCAGTTTGCTGAAAGTGGAAAAAAACACACGATCGAGGCTGGAAAGTGGCTCAAAGATATGGGGCTTGACTGTTTTGAGTATTCTTTTGGCAGAGGCGTAATGATAAAAAGCCAAACTGCTGAGGAAATCGGTAAAGAATTTTTTCAAAACGGTATTGAGATAAGCGTTCACGCTCCATACTTCATAAATCTTGCTACACAAGAAGAGGACAAGGCTGTCAATAATCACAGATATATATTTGATTCATTGAGAGCGTTGAGAGCCTTCGGCGGAAAAAGATGCGTTTTTCACCCGGGAAGTCCGTTGAAAACTCCAAGAGCAGAGGCAATGAAAGTATTACTTCAAAGATTTGAAGAGGTTTTGAATATCAAAAATCAAGAGGGATTTGACGACTTGATACTTTGTCCTGAGACTATGGGCAAGATTGCGCAACTAGGCGACTTGGAAGAAGTGATTGCGATGTGCAAGTTGGGAGACGATAATGTAGTACCTTGCATTGACTTTGGTCATCTCAACTCCAGAGAAAAAGGACTTTATTTCACAAAAGACGACTATAAGCGTACTATTGACAGGCTTTTAGAGGGCGTTGGCGAGAGCAAAACCGACAGAATGCACGTGCATTTCTCCAAAATCCAATATTCTTCGGGCGGAGAAGTGAGACATTTGACTTTTGAGGATACGCAGTACGGTCCAGAGTTTGAGCCGCTTATGCAAGTATTTGCCGATTACAAACTCAATCCATACATCGTTTGCGAATCTGCGGGCACTCAAACAAGAGACGCTTTGGCAATGAAGACTTACTACAAATCTTTGGTTTGAGAAAATAGTCATTGATTTTGCGTATAGACTTTACATATATCTAAAATTATGTTAAAATAATTTTATGGATATTTGCAGACAGTTATACGATATGGCGGGAGTGGACACACTCGTAATATTGACTCCGTCAAACACGCGGTATCTGTCGGGATATGCATCCACTAACTGTCAGATTATTTTGACTAAGCGCAATTCGTATTTTCTCACAGATATGAGATACTATCTTGAGGCAAAAGATTTTCTTGGAAAGAGATTTGAAGTGTTGTGTAAAGATATCAAATCGTCGGCAAACCTTATTGAAGGCAATAAAATAGGCATTGAGAATGATATTTCTTATGGACAATATAAGACGATTTCTCAAATTGTCGGAGACAATCTCATTGATATTACGCCGTCTGTATCAGCGCTGCGAGATATCAAGGCAGATTGCGAAATACAGTGCGTGAAAAAGGCGCAAAGCGTAACAGAACTCGCTTACACAGAAGCGCTTAAGATAATAAAAGAAGGCGTGAGCGAAGTTGAGTTGGCGGCGTATATCGAGTATATTATGAAGAGAAACGGCTGTCAGATAGCCTTTGACTCTATAGTTGCCTTTGGGGATCATACGGCAAGTCCGCACGCTCATCCAAGTCAAAGAAGGCTCAAGAGCGGTGACTTTATCACTATGGATATAGGCGCGAAATACGAGGGGTATTGTTCAGATATGACGAGGACGGTCGGATATGGGCAATTGAGTACAAAGCAAGTTGAGATATACAATCACGTACTTAAAGCGCAAAACCTCGCTATCGGCAAGTTGAAAGCAGGTATGACTGGCAGAGAAGGAGACTCGATTGCAAGAGATTACTTCAAAGAATGTGGACTGGAGCAATATTTCACTCATTCGCTTGGACACGGAGTGGGAATTGATATTCACGAAGGAGTAGGACTCACGCCAAGAGAAGAGGGACTTTTGCAGCCTAATATGATTGTGACCGTAGAGCCGGGATTGTATATAGACGGAGAATTTGGCGTACGCATAGAAAATATGGTACAAATTACGCAAAGCGGAGTCATTGATTTGACTAATACAGATAAACAACTAACTATACTATAAACACAAATTTGGAGGTATTTTATGGCTGATTTTATATTGGCAGGAGATTTTAGAAAGGGCGTTACGTTTGAAATGGACGGCAAAGTCGTCACTATCGTTGACTTTTTGCACGTTAAGCCGGGCAAGGGCGCCGCATTCGTTCGCACCAAACTCAGAGACGTTATCAACGGCGGTACCGTTGAAATGACGTTCAACCCAACGGCGAAATTCCAGACTGCTCATATCGAGCATAAGACAATGGTATATTCTTACAACGACGGCGATCTTTATTATTTTATGGATCCCAATACCTTTGATATGTTGCCTATCAACGGCGAGGCAGCCGAAGACGCTCTCAAATTCGTTATGGAAAACGGAGAAGTTACCGTATCTTTCTACAACGGCAGCCCATTCTCTGTTGAGGCTCCCAACTTTGTAGAACTTTTGATTACGCATTGCGAGCCTGGCGCAAAGGGCAATACTACCCAAGGCGCAACCAAGCCAGCAACTCTAGAGACTGGATTTACGTTGCAAGTTCCGCTTTTCGTCAACGAAGGTGATACTATCAGAGTTGATACGCGTACTGGCTCATATATGTCCAGAGTTTAATGTTTTTGTTGGGCGAGAAGAGAGGCTAGTCAAATCCAAAATGCATCTTTTCCGCCAAAATAGTATTTGGCTCAAACCGACGTACAGCAAGTACGACGGCTCTCGCCAAATACTATTTTGACAAAAAATCTACTATTTTGTTTTTTGCCTATCTCCCTTCTCGCCCAACGAGAGGGGAGTTTTTTAAGTAATTAAGTTATTTATCTTATGGCACCTTGAGCGAAGTCGAGAGGCCTTTTTCCGTTCATTCCAATGTCATTCCGACCAAAACGAAGCGGCGTGGAGAAATCTCAACAATATTAATAACACTAATCGACACACAAGAAGTGACGTCGTATTTTTTTGTCGAAAAATTTATTGATTTTGATATGTTTGTAATATTGGCATAGTCACATATTCGCGTAATTATTATATTGTATGGAAATGATATTGTCAAAGTTGTTGCCGATTTATTTATTCAACGAACTTTATAAAAAAGTTGATTTTAACGTTCTTACTGAAGTGAGAATGCGACTTGATAAGCCGTTGTATTACGCTGAGGCGGGAAAGTACAAAAAAATTGACGATTTGACTGTAAGCAAAGACGATTTGTTCTATACGCTTGGAGTGGCAACAAAGACGTCGCTATACGCATACAACGATTATTTGGCAGAAGGATATATCACTTATGACGGTGGAATAAGGATAGGAATTACTGGCGAAGGTGTGATAAAAAGCGGTCGTTTATCCACACTCAAAAACATAACTTCACTATGTATAAGGATACCTAGATACGTAGAAATTCACAACGAGAAAGTTGACGGACTGTTAAATAAATTTGACAATACATTGATAATATCCAAGCCGGGATATGGCAAGACGACTTTGTTAAGATATATGATCAAATCGTTGTCGGACAGAGAATATAACGTGTTGGTATTGGACGAGAGAGGGGAGTTGAGCGGCGTCGTCGACGGAAACCTGTCTATTGACTTGGGCGCCTGTACGGATATCGTCGTTGGCGTGCCCAAAATCACTGCGTATTCTTCGCAAGTGCGAAGTATGCGTCCCGACGTCATAGCAACTGACGAGATATTCGGCGAAAAAGAAATCGAATGTATTCTAGACTGCATAAGGTGCGGAGTAAAGGTCATTGCGACTTTGCATTCAGACAAAATATCCAAAGTTAAAAAAAGTCCTATATATTCTCGGCTTTTGAGCGATTTTCGCTACGTGGTGTCTATTATAGGCATAGGCAATATTGACAGGGTTGTCGATTTGAGAGGCAATTATGCTTAAATTTGCAATCAGCGGAGTCTTATGTTTTGTATCGGCATATCTGGGGATTGCAGGCAAAAATTACTATGACAAAAGGTGCAAATATCTCAAAGATTTTGACGACTTTTTGTCGTCGTTGCGAGACGGAATTAGTTATGCAAAAGACAAATTACCGCAGATAGGTCGCAAGTTTTTAGCAGGAGGAAAAGGCGCTTTTTATAGCGATCTTGAAGAATTTATTTGCCTTGCAGAAAGCGGAAATCCCTCACAAGAGCAAGTGAAAAAGTGTTTTGATAGCAAATATCTATCCAAGTTTGACAAGATTTTGCTAAAAGAGTTTTTCTCTGAACTTGGAAGATTTGATTACGATACGCAGATGTCCAGACTTGATTTGACGGTATCGCAACTCAAAAAAACTATAGAAAAAGCCGAAAAAGATCGCAGAACGACAGGAAGTCTTCTGCCAAAGTTGGGATTGATACTCGGCATAGCAATTATGATAATTTTAGCGTAGGTGAATTATGGCAATTGATATTATCTTCAAAATAGCAGGAATAGGATTGCTCACCGCAATCATCAACGTCATTTTGAAAAAGAGCGACAAAGACGAGATAGCGACTTACGTCACAATAGCGGGACTTATACTCGTGCTGATAATGGTGCTGGATATGCTCGGCGGGCTCTTTGACACTTTGAAGTCAATTCTCAATCTTTATTAGGGCTATGGATATATTTAAGATAGTTGGTATAGCAATAGTGGGGTGCGTGTGTACGTTGCTTCTCAAAAATACTCAATCGCAGTACGCAATGCTGTCTTCGCTTGCCACCGGAATAATCATATTGATAATTGCGCTTTCGTCATTTTCCAAAGTCATTTTATCTTTTCAGGCAATCATAGACAAGACTGGCGTCAACAGCGAACTTTTTGCTACGCTTTTGAAGATAATCGGAATTGGGTATATCACCGAATATTCGCAGAGCGTATGCGAAGATTTAGAGTGCGGCAGTATAGGCAAAAAAGTTTCGTTCGCAGGCAAAATCGCGATATTTTTATTGGCTTTGCCTATTATAGAAAACCTTATCAACACAGTTACGGAGATATTGTGAAATGAAATATAGATGCAAAATATCGACCTATATCCAATATTTTTGTATTTTGTTGATACTTTGCGTAGCGCTGGCGACATACATAATTCGACCTGATGGAGTATGTTACGCCGACAATACAAAAGACTCGCAGGAGATACTTGAAGACAACATAGATCAAAATTTGTCGGGGCTTGATCTAGACTCGCTTCAACAACTGTTTGAGTCGCTTGACGGAGACTTTAAATCGCTCTTTGGCGAAGACGTTGTGACTACTGTCAAAGGCATAATACAGGGGACTTTCAAGGGAGATTTTTCCACCTTTATTGGCGTGATGCTCAAAGGTCTCGGCAAATGCGTGCTGGACGTATTGCCAATGGTTTTGACTATCATAGCCGTAGCGATAATATACAGTTTGCTAGAAGGACTTACCTCGTCTTTTGCTCAAAAACCTACTAGAAAACTTATATACTTTGCTACATATAGCGCAATAATAGTGCTTGTTATGGCGCAAGTGGGAGGAATGATAGCGCTCACTACCAACACTATAGGCAGCGTAAAGTTGCTTATGGAAAGTCTTTTTCCAATACTGCTGACTTTGACGACGTTGCTTGGCGGAGTAAACTCTTCAGCGTTTTTCTCGCCATTGATGGCTACGTTGACTACGTTTATTACAGCGTTTATTTCGTCAGTAATTATTCCGTTTTTTATTGCTACGATTGCTTTTTCTATAGTCGGCAATATGACGTCCAGCGTCAAATTGGACAAACTTACAGGTTTTTTCAAATCTACGGCAACTTACGTATTGGGCGGAGTCTTTGGTATATTCATAGCATTTTTGACGTTTCAAGGTTTGACAGGCGGAGTAATCGACAGTATATCTATAAAAACTGCTAAATTTGCGTTGCAAAGTTATATCCCAATTCTTGGCGGCTATTTGTCTGACGGATTTGACTTGATGCTAGCAAGTCTGGTATTGATAAAAAACTCGCTTGGTATAGTGTCACTGTTAATGATACTTGGCGTGATTGCTTTGCCAACTCTCAAGATAATAATTTTGAGCCTTGCGCTCAAACTTGCAAGCGGAATAATCGAGCCGTTATGCGACAGCAAGTTCAGCAAGATGCTGCAAAGCATATCTTCCAATCTGACTTTGCTCATAGTGTCGTTGCTAGGAGTGGCATTTATGTTTTTGCTCACTGTAATGCTTGTTATATATACGTTTAACATAGGCATAGCGTAGAGGTTGATGCGCTTGAGAATATTAAATAAACGAGGTGTGATATGAGCGGTTGGCTTATAGGAATTGTAGGAGTAGTATCGCTTGGAGTGCTTATCGAAGTGCTGTTGCCTGAGGGAGAGAACAGTAAGTACATAAGGGGTATATTTTCCATAATTGTTATATTCGTAATAATTTCGCCATTGCCAAAACTTGCAAAGGGCGACTATATCAAAGGATTTACTTCGCAGTCGCAAGAGATATCTATTGATAATGAATACTACGAAAGCGTCAAAGACGATATTCAAATAAAAGTTGAGGACAATCTCAAAGAAAAGTTGGAGAAAGCAGGTTATAATGACTTGTCCTTCGACATACAATTTGATGAAGAA
Source organism: Clostridia bacterium (assembly GCA_029061605.1). Lineage (GTDB taxonomy): Bacteria > Bacillota > Clostridia > Christensenellales > UBA3700 > RACS-045. The sequence continues at coordinate 82,439 of JAIDRT010000050.1, forward strand.
TATGTTTTTATGATAAACAAAATCGTCGTACGCGGCAAAGATTTAGACGAACAGCGGTGGCAAGAGTTGACGGAGTTTTTACGCGCAGTCTCAGGCAACGCAAAAATTGAAAAAGCATAGATTTTCAATGCAAGAGGTTATAAAGGTGGAAAAAGTAAAGAAAATTGTAGAAAAATGCAAAAAAATTAAAGGTTTTGAAATAATTTGCGCATTAGTCATAGCCGCGATAGCCATATGCATATATTTTAGTGTAAATGCGATAACGAGCAACACGGACAAATCTCACACGACTACGCAAAAGCAAAGCGGTCTCGTTGGAGAGATACAGGAAATTCTTTCCGGCATAGACGGAGTGGGCGACTGTCAAGTGCTGATAACCTATAAGGCTGGACAAGATACGCAAGAGGTAGATAATCTCAATTCTACTGACAATATTCAAGGAGTCGTAGTCGTTGCGAGAGGCGCAAACGACGTATTGACAAGAATAAAGATAGTAAACGCGCTATGTACTCTATTAAAAATAGATGCAAATAATATTCAAATCTTTGAAATGAAATAATTGGAGGTCATTATGGCAAAAACAGAAAAAAGAAAGAAGTTATCTTCAAACGCAAAGAAAGCGCTCGTGCTTTGTTGTATGGTAGGGCTTTTGGTTGTGACAGGTGTGTTGAACTTTGTGCTCAATTCCCAAATCAACAATCCTACCGACGTCGGTACCAACGGCGGAGACGGCAATGCTGTCGAAACTTTCTTCAACTCTCACCGCAGCAACAGAGAGACTGCAAGAGCAGAGGAATTCAGTTATCTTGACGCAATAATCAAGTCGGAAAGCGCAAGCGAAACCGTCAAGGCAAGCGCAGAGCAAAAGCAAGTTGAATTGCTTGAGTTTATTGAAAAAGAACTCGTGCTGGAGAGCATCATCAAAGCCAAGGGATTTGACGACGCGGTGGTAACTATGTCTACCAATAATCTCAACGTCATTGTCAACAAAGCGGAACTCACTTCGCAAGACGTAGCGCAGATCGTCGGAGCAATGCTCAGCGAAACAGATTACGCTCGCAATCAAGTCTACGTAATGTCATACTCGGTTTAATATAAAGACAATAAATAAGTATTATTGAAAATGCCGATCTTTTTAGGTCGGCATTTTGATATTTTAAGTCAATAATTATTATAATAATTAAATAAACTGACTTGTCAAAAGCACTTTGATATGCTAGAATATAAATTGGCAAAGGAGGTATATATGTCAATAGAATCAAATTTGGACAAGAGTAAATCCAACGAAACATATATCAACGTAATATCTTCCATCACCGGTAGCGCCGCATCCCAAGTCGACGGAGTTGTATCCGTAACTTACGGTAATAACAAAAAACAAAAAATTGGTAAAAAGTCTTCTTCCAAAAATAAGGCTATCGACGTGGTAATTTATGACAACAGACTGGCAAAAATCGAGATATCCGTCAATATTTATTATGGATACGTCATCCCGGTAGTCGTTTGCAAACTTCAGGAAAAAATCAAACAAGAGATAGAAAAGTCCACCTTTTATAAGGTAAGTAGCGTCAACGTCAACGTCGTTGGCATAGTAGCGGGGTAATCAAGAGAGAAATGAGCAGAAGAAATGCGCGTCTCAACGCTTATCAACTAATATTTGGATATTTGTTTTCCAAAGAAATCGACGAACAGTCTTTGGCTGCAATGCTTGAAGCAGAAGACATTCAAGAAGCAGACGGAGAATATATCAGAAAAGTAGTATACGGCGTAAAAGAGCACTATGAAGAACTTATGATATTAATTGCTGACAACAGCAAAAATTTTAAAGTAGAGAGAATATATAAGCCTGATTTATCGGCGTTATTGCTCGCTTGTTATGAAATGAAATATATGGAGGATATCCCTCTTGCAGTGTCTATCAATGAAGTAATTGAAATTGTCAAGACTTTCTCTACGGAGAACAGTTCAAAATTTGTCAACGGCGTCCTCAAGGGCGTCTATAACTCATTAAAAGAGGTGTAATATGCTTATATACGGTAAGGAAGTTGCAGCAAAGACTTTAGAAAAAATCACAGTTGAAACGCAAGAATTTTGTCAAAGATACGGCAGAAAGCCTACTTTGGCAGTAATAATCGTGGGCGAGGATCCTGCGTCTCAAACTTACGTACGCAACAAGATCAATGGGTGTAAGCAAGTTGGTTTTAATTCTTTGTCATATGAATATGCCGACGGAACGCCTCAAGACGAAATAATCGCTCAGATCAAGAGTTTGGCTGAAGACCAAAGCGTAGATGGGATATTAGTTCAACTTCCGTTGCCTAAGGGTTACGACGAAGAGAAAATACTTGCAAATATACCTGACAGCAAAGATGTAGACGGATTTAATGCGTCGAATATTGGCTGTCTTTGCCTCAACAGACCGCGCACAGTATCTTGCACTCCTTTGGGAGTAATGCATATGCTGGATCACACCGGAGTTGATTTGACAGGAAAACACGCAGTGGTACTCGGAAGAAGCAATACTGTCGGAAAGCCTATGGCTATGTTGTTGCTCAACGCCAACTGCACGGTCACAGTATGTCATAGCAAGACAAAGAATATGGCAGAACTTACAAAACAAGCGGATATTCTCGTTGTTGCGATAGGCAAGCCCAAGTTCGTCACTGCCGATATGGTCAAGGACGGAGCAATAGTTATTGACGTGGGTATCAACAGAGTGGACGGCAAACTTTGCGGAGACGTGGATTTTGACAGCGTTGCGCCCAAGACTTCCTTTATTTCTCCGGTACCCGGCGGAGTAGGACCTATGACAATTTCTATGTTGCTTTTCAATACTCTTATGAGCGCAAAATCAAGAGAGAACGAGAGATAATGGAAGGCAATATACTCAACGTTACTACGCTGAATAGTTACATCAATTCGATATTTCGCGCAGAGGAAATGTTGCATAATATCAACGTTGCCGGCGAAATTTCGGGTTTTAAGGTGACAAAAGGACACGCGTACTTTACGTTGAAGGACGAAAATTGCCAAATTGCCTGCAACTGTTTCAATTGTGCCAAGACCTATATACCTAAGGACGGTGAGAGCGTCATTCTCAAAGGGTCTGTAGACTACTATGCAAAAGGCGGTAGGCTCAACTTCAACGTCGATAGTATTACTTCGATAGGCAAAGGATTGCTGGCGTATAAGTTGGAACTTCTAAGAGCGCAACTTACAAAAGAAGGTCTTTTTGATCTATCGCATAAAAAGCCCATTCCTCCTTATCCAACTGATGTGTGCGTAATTACGTCTTTTAACGGAGCGGTGATTAAAGATATTAAGAAGACTGTAAGACGAAAAAACGATATAATCAATATATATATAAAAGACGTCAAAGTGCAAGGCAATGACGCGCATAAAGAGATAATCAATGCGCTTGAGGTCGTAGACCAAATGAATTTTGACGTCATAATTATAGCAAGAGGCGGCGGCTCGGCGGAAGATCTTATGCCGTTCAACGAAGAACAACTAGTGCGAGCAATCTTTAGATGCAAGACGCCTATAATATCAGCAGTTGGACACGAAAGCGACGTGACGCTTTGTGACCAAGTGGCAGATTACAGAGCGGCTACGCCTACGGCTGCAGCAGAAAAGATTGCTTACGACACACAGGAACTTAAGGAATATATTTTATACTGTGGAAAGAGAATGAAGAGCGCTTTAGAGAGCGATGTTGCATTGAAAGGCAAGGACTTGAACGGCAAAGTTAGCCTTATAAAATCGCAAGTGACGTTGAATTTTTCGCAAAATGCGAATAAAATCAACTTATACGTGCAAAATCTAAAGAATCTAATGGATAAAAAAATAGCGCAGTCAGAGGGAAAATATACCGCGACATTAGCTCGACTTACGGCAGACAATCCGCTTGGAGTTTTGCAAAAAGGCTATTGGTACGTAAGCAAGAACGGACAGGCTGCGCTGTCGACAAAAGATTTGAAAGTGGGAGACGACGTGTCGCTCAAGACGCACGACGGTCAACTCAAAGCGGTAATTACGGAGGTAGAGTGATGAAATTTGAAGAATCATTAAAAGAACTTGACGGTATCGTCGACAAATTGGAAAGCGGAAAACTGTCTTTGGACGAGAGCGTAGAATTATATTCAAAGGGAATGAATCTTTGCTTGGAATGCGCGGACAAACTCAACGAAGTCAAGGGCAAAATTGCTCTTTTGGAAGGAAGTCAACAGGGATTGGTTGCAAAGTTGGTAGAGGTAGAATAATGAGAGAATTGCTTGCCAAGTATAAAAATATATTTGAAAGGCAATTGCAAGAGATTGTCGCTGAATACCAATGCGATATTCAGCCGATATCTGACGCCTTGATCTATGCAGTGAGCAACGGAGGTAAAAGGATCCGTCCGGCGCTTTGTTATCTTGGCGCAGATTTTTGCGGGAAAGATGTCGATTGCATCAAAAACTTGGCTGTAGGAATTGAGATGATACACTCCTATTCTTTAGTTCACGACGACCTGCCTTGTATGGACAACGACGAATTGAGGCGCGGAAAACCTACTGCGCACAAAGTGTACGGAGAAGGTATGGCAATGCTTGCCGGCGACGCGCTTTTGAATATGGCTTTTGAAGTTATGCTTGGAGATCACAACTTTGACAATAATATGCACAGCGCAATGAAGTATGTTGCCAAAATGTGCGGAATAAGAGGTATGATAGGCGGTCAGTGTCTCGATCTTGCAAATGAGAGTAAAGAGAACTTTGGACTCAAAGAATTGACTAGGCTCAACAGGTTGAAGACCTCTTGTCTGATCAGCGGCGCACTTGTCGGCTCGGCAATAAGGTGCGGAGCAGACGACAAGGAGATTCAAGCGCTTGAGTTATATGCTCAAAACTTGGGAGAGATATTCCAAATCGTGGACGATATATTGGACAGAACGTCAACAGAACAGGTATTGGGAAAACAAGTCAAGCAAGACGTTGCCAACGGTAAAAAGAGCGTTGTGGACATACTTGGTATTGAAACTGCAAAAGAATATATCAAAAAGTTGGAGAACGAAGCCATAGAAAAGATCAGCGTATATGGAAATAGATCTCAAAAACTCGTTGAGTTGTGCAAGTTTTTGAGCAATAGGACCAACTGATTGCATATATAATAAATTTAGCCCATATTTTATAATATGAGCAAAAAGAATAAGCCAAAGCAGAGGCGCGCAAAGTTAAACATTGCCGAAGCGTGGGTAATTAAAATAACCTTGTTTACCTTTATTGGAGCAGTGATTTGCAGTTTTATTTCTCAAATCACCACTTCAAAAAGCGATATAATAATATCAATAATGCTGCTGTCTTTTATGATATTGATAAGTATCATATTCGACGGCATAGGATTGAGTGTGGCGTCGTGTAGCGAAGAGAAAATGCTCAAATACTCTCGCTACACAAAAGAATACGACATTGCGTTGAGACTTATTCGCAACGCTGAAAAGGTCAACAACATTTGCGCCGACGTTATCGGCGATATGAGCGGAATATTGAGCGGAGCGTGCGGAGCGTCAATAGTCATAGAACTTAATTTGAGCGGACAAGGCAGTCACTGGGCGACGATAATTATCTCTAGTATTATTGCCGCAGTCACTGTGGGTGGAAAGGCTTCTCTCAAAAAGATTGCCGTCAAAAACAGCGCCGAATTCGTCTTTATGTCTGCAAGAATGATAGGAATATTCAGTTCAAAATTTACTGCTAAGAGGAAGAAGTAATGCAAATTCTTGACAAAATTAAGTTGCCTGAAGACATTAAAAAACTTTCTTTGGAAGAGTTAGAACTTTTGGCTAACGATTTGAGAAATGTTATTACCAAGTATACGCTTGCCAATGGCGGTCATTTGGCATCAAACTTGGGCGTCGTTGATTTGACTTGCGCCTTGAATTACGTATTTGACTTTCCAAAAGACAAACTTATTTTTGACGTGGGACATCAGTGTTACGCTTATAAAATACTTACCGACAGACTTAAAGAATTTGACACGTTGAGACAAAAAGACGGTCTCAACGGTTTTCCCAAAAGAGAAGAGAGCCAATATGATACAGTCAACAGCGGGCACGCCTCGACGGCGCTGTCTATTGCTTGCGGTATGGCAAGAGGCGATATCGACGGCAATATTATCTGTCTTATCGGCGACGGAGCAATGACAGGCGGATTGTTTTTTGAAGCGCTCAACGACGTGCTTACGCTCAATAAAAAAGTTATCTTTATCATCAATGACAACAATATGTCTATATCCGGCAACGTAGGATTTATCAACGAGTACTTGAAGATAGTTCGCAAGTACGGCAATGAATTTACTTTTTTGGATATAGAGATGCTCAACAATATTGACGGACATAATATATCCGACCTTATAGGCAAACTGAAGTATGCAAAGAATTCTCCAAAGACTTTGGTGCTGCACGTCGTAACCAAAAAAGGCAAAGGATTTGTAGATGCAGAACTTGATCCTTCAAAGTACCACAGCGTAGGCAAGGAAAATTTAAAGCCCACCTATTGTCAAGTTTTTGGAAAAGTTATGACAGATCTTGCCGACAAAAATAAAGATATTTTTGCAATAACTGCGGCAATGACTGACGGTACAGGCTTGAGTGACTTTGCTCAAAAGCATCCCCAAAGGTTGATTGACGTGGGTATTGCAGAAGGTCACGCGGTGACAATGTCGGCAGGACTTGCTTTGGCTGGTAAAAAGCCATATGTCGCAATTTATTCTACTTTTCTTCAACGCGCTTATGACAACGTATTGCACGACGTATGTTTAAATAAGTTGCCTGTAGTATTCTGTATTGACAGAGCGGGATTTGTTGGCGGTGACGGCGAAACGCATCAAGGTCTTTATGACGTTGCGTATCTTGGCGCTACGCCTAATATGACTATTTTCGCGCCAAAAGATGGAGAGGAATTGACAAATATTTTGACTTGGTCACAGAGTTTTGACGCTCCTTTGGCAATTCGCTATCCAAAGAGTGAAATATCGCGCAACTATACCGTACATACGCCCATTGAATACGGCAAGTGGGAAAAGATAATATTTTCCGATAGTCCAATCGTCCTTATATCCAATGGCGAAACGCTGAATAGCGTATGCGAAAGCGCTGATATATTGAAAACTCAAGGAATAGACGTCGATGTGATCAATGCAAGATTTATCAGACCGTATGACGAAGAAGCGCTTGAATTGTTTAAAGGTAAAATAATATTCTTCTTTGAAGAATATATTATGCAGAATTCTCTTTATGCTCAAGCCCTTGACAAGTTCAACAAAGAGCAGGATAGTTCTACTCGAATTTACGGAATAAACATTCCCAACATAGCATACTCCGTTGCAACTCGCAATCAACTTCTCAAAGAAGTCGGACTTGATACGGAAAGTATCGTCAAATTTATAAAGAGCAAAATTTAATTTTACCTATGAGATTGGATATCTATCTTTCGACAACTCAAAATTTGACACGCACAAAGGCAAAACAAATGATAGAAAGTAGTTTTGTCAAGGTAGACGGCAAAATAGTCACAAAGGCAGGATATGAGTTAAAAGATAATTCTGTAGTTGAAATTTTGGACAATTTTAGATTTTCGTCACTTGGCGGAGACAAACTTCAAAAGGCTTTTGATGATTTCAAGTATAGCGTAAAAAACAAAGTGTGCGTTGATATCGGCGCGTCAAACGGTGGCTTTACTGACTGTATGCTTAAGAATGGAGCGGCAAAGGTATTTGCCGTAGACGTAGGAGAATGCGCTTTTGACGAAGAGTTAAAAAACGACGCCAGAGTTGTCATAAAGGACAGGCTCAACGCGCGATATATCACGGCAGAAGATTTGGGCGAAACGTGCGACTTTGCAAGCATTGACGTAAGTTTTATTTCTCTAAAGTACGTCTTGCCTTCAATTTATTCATTACTAAGAGATTGCGGAGAGGTAATAGCGCTTATAAAGCCTCAATTTGAAGCAGGCGCAAAAGAATTGAGTAAGAAGGGATTGGTACTCAATTCAAAGACTCATCAAAGGGTATGCGAAGATATAAAAGCCTTTGCTCAATCAATTGGATTTGACTTTAAAGGTTTGACTACAGCCCCAATTAAAGAAGGAAAAAATAAAGAATTTTTGATATATTTATGCAAAAGCATTGAATAATTATACAATATCATTTATAATTAAAATATGAAAATCGGTATAAAGACAAACTTAAAAAGGGATATAAAAGCCTTGGCGAGCAAACTTTTTTGTCAAAAGTTGAGAGAAGTCGGCATTGAATATAAAGTGTGCGACAATGCAAAAGAGTATTTTGACGCCAAAGTTATTGCTTCCACAAAAGAGGTCTTTGAGTGGTGTGACGTAGTCGTAGCCTTTGGCGGAGACGGTACAATGCTTGATATTGTGCGCAATTTGCCAAGCGATTTGCCAATACTTGGTATAAATATGGGGAAAATCGGCTTCTTGACTGAGATTGACGAAAATCAGATGGGTTATGCAATTTCAGCATTGCAAAGCGGAGATTATGCAATAGAACGTCGCTCAATGCTCAACGCTACGTTGGGAGATCAACAGTTCTATGCGCTTAACGAGATTGTCGTGAGTTGTCAAGACCCTTGCCACGTATCCGTCTTTGACATATATATAGACGACATTTTGGCAGACACTTTGAGAAGTGACGGAGTGCTTGTATCCACACCGACGGGGTCGACTGCATATTCGCTGTCTTGTAATGGACCGGTTTTAAGTCCCACTGTAAAGGCGCTGATCATAAATGGCATTTGTCCTCATTCATTGCACAGTTGTCCAATAGTCGTTGACGACAATATGAGTATAAAGATATCCACCAAAAACCAATATATGCGCGTCATTGCAGACGGTACTATCGTCGCAAAATCGCAGGACGACGGAATGGATATTATTATTGAAAAAAGCGAGAAACAAGCGTCGTTTGTTAGACTGAAAAATCAAAATTTTTATGCTAAACTTCGCGCAAAACTCAACTATTGGGGTGATTAGGATGTCAAATAAGACTAGACAACAGGCAATTTTGGATATAATTGCGCAAAATGAACTTGACACTCAAGAAGAACTTGCCGCTATGTTGCAACAGCGCGGTTACAACGTCACGCAAGCAACTGTATCTAGAGATATAAAGCAACTTGGACTTGTCAAGATTGCCGGAAAATCTAAGAAATACCGCTATACCCAAGTAAGTTATAAAGAGCACGGATTGCACGCAAAATACGACAATATCTTTAAAGAGAGCGTGTTGAGTATGCAAAATGCAGGCAATATTATCGTAATCAAGACTGTTTCCGGCGCTGCAAATTCTGCCGGAGCCTTTATTGATAGAATGAATTTGCCTCAACTTTTGGGCTCTATTGCAGGCGACGATACGATATTTTGCGTAACTAGAACTGAGCAGGACGCTGTCGACGTAATAAATATTATTAAGGACAGTTATTGATATGTTGACTAATCTGAACATAAAGAATATTGCTTTAATTACATCTCTTGACGTCAATTTTAATCAAGGGCTTAATATTTTGTCGGGCGAAACTGGCGCGGGTAAGTCTATTATTATTGACAGTTTGAGTTTTGTCTTAGGTAAGAGAGCAGATAAAACGTTGATCAGATATGGCGAAAATAGCGCAAGCGTAACGGCAGTTTTTGAAAATATCAATGAAAATACACAAAATTTACTCAAAGAGTATGACGTCGAGGCCGAAGAAGAACTGATATTAAAGCGAACTATGACGGTTGACGGTAAGAATACCTGTTCGATAAATGGACAGAGAGTGACGCTAGGGATGCTTAAAGACGTTGCCAATACTCTTGTAGATATATATTCTCAACACGAGAATATTACCGCTCTCAACAGCCAATTTCATCTGAATATCATAGACAAATATGGCGAAGAGCGAATCAATAGATACAAGGATATACAAAAATCACTGTATGCGGAATATAAAGACATTTGCAAAAAATTAGACAAGTACGGATCTTTAAATGAAGTAAATAAGAATATAGATTTGCTCGAATATCAAATCAACGAGATTGCAGAAGCAAATTTGCAGGACGGCGAAGAAGAAGAACTTATTTCGCTTCGTCGCAAACTCAATAATTCTCAACTCATTATTTCTACGTTAAATGAGTGTTACAATGCGCTCAATGGCGACGAAAACGATAATATTTTAAGTATTTTGAGTTATTTAATATCAAATCTTACAAAAATAAGAGAATATGACGAAAATATAGAAAATTTAGTTGAGCGTTTGGATAGTTGCAAAATTGAGTTGAAAGATATTGCCTATACTTTAGATAATATGGCTCAATCAAATGATTTTAGCCTTGAAGAATACGAAAGATGTGAACAAAGACTTTCTCTAATTCGCAGTCTCAAGCGAAAATACGGCGACTCAATAGAGGAAATACTGGAAAATCTTAAGCAGATGCAAGAAGAATATGACTTTTTGTCTGACGGAGAAGAAAAAGTTAAAGAATATCAGGAGCAAAAGAGCCAAATTATCAAAAAACTTTATCAAAATACGCGTGAGTTGTCCACTGAGAGAAACAAAGTCGGAAATATGCTTGCCGACAGGATTCAATCAGAGTTAAAAGAACTTGGAATGAATTCTTGCAAATTTCAAACGTATTTTTCACCATTGCCGACTATAGACGAGTTCGTGCCTTCGCCAAACGGTAGCGATGAGGCTGTTTTCTTGTTTAGCGCAAATGCAGGACAACCTGTAAAAGAACTTTCTAAAGTCATATCGGGAGGCGAATTGTCGCGTTTTATGCTGGCAATGAAGAAGATTATTGCCAATCTTGACGGAATATCTACAATGGTATTTGATGAAATTGATACCGGTATAAGCGGAAAAATTGCGCAAATAGTTGCTCAAAAAATGTATGACATATCTAAGGATAAACAAGTGCTTGCCATTACGCACTTGCCTCAACTCGCGTCAATGGCAGACTCGCACTATTTGATACAAAAGACTTCTTCCAACGGTCAAACCGTAACAAAACTCATTTATTTGAATGAGAGAGAACAACTTGAAGAACTTTCTAGGCTTATAGGCGGTCAAGATACTTCGGCATACGCTATTCCTCACGCAAAAGAAATGATAGATTTTGCGCAAAATTATAAGAATAAATAGTATTTGCAGGAAAATTTACAAAGACGTTAAACGCAAAACGTCTTTTTTTTATAATTTTCAATAGTTAAGAATAATTTTAATTCAACTTCTCAAACTAATTTCCGAGAGGTCAGAAGATGAATATAAAATCAAAAAAGAGTTTAGTATTTACTATATCTATAGTTATCGTATTATTATTCGCATCAATTTTAGCATTATCTATTGAGCAAATTGACAAAATCAACGGCAATTTTATATCTAAAGAATGCGCTTCGTTGAAAAATATCCAACTCAACAGCGCAATAAATGTTTCGAACGAGAATAATAACTACAATTTTAAGTTGTTTGGGATAATCCCTATAGGTAAAGCGCAAGAAAATAAAACCGAAAAGTACGTTATGCTTGGCGGATATCCTATTGGTATAGCAATCAAGACAAACGGACTTTATATTACGTCTAAGGTAAGCGTAGTAACAAAAGACGGCGCAGTTTGCCCAGTAGAAGATTTTGATATAAAAAGTGGCGACATCTTGTTGGAAATAGACTCTCAAGTGGTTAAAAGTGTAAATGACATTCCTGCAATTATCCAAGACAAGATAGAAGTAACTCTAAAAATTAAGCGAAATGAAGATATAAAAGAGTTTATTGTTCAACCTGCTTTGGATGCATTAAGCGGCAAAAATAAACTTGGATTGTTGCTTCAAGATCAAATTGAAGGAATTGGGACAATGACTTATACCGACGGCAAAAACTTTTACGCCTTGGGACATACAATCAAGGATATGAATGGCGAAAACGTAATTGCCAATGGCGGAAATATATATACGGCAAATATCAATGGCTATGTAAGAGGACAAAAGGGAAGAGCCGGCGAGTTAAACGGCACTTTTATGACGCTGGATAAGGCGCTTGGCAATATATCTGCCAACAATGATTTTGGTTTATACGGTCAACTTGAAAATGAATATCAGGGTAATCAAGTATTACTTGGATCAAAGTCCGACGTTCAGCCAGGCACTGCATATATTTATACCACTATAAACGGTATGGAGCCTCAGAAATATGAGATACAAATAATTAAAGCAAATAACCAAAATAGTCCATCTGAAAAAAGTATGGTATTAAGAGTTGTTGACAAAAGGTTATTGGATACGACAGGGGGTATCGTGCAGGGTATGAGTGGAAGTCCGATTATTCAGAACGGAAAATTAATTGGCGCAGTTACACACGTTTTTACCTCGGATCCAACAAAAGGATATGGCGTTTATGTTGATTGGATGAAGCCATAAATTAAGTATAATTCTCAATTAACTCAAATAGTATTCTTATTTAATGCAAATATTAGAATAATTGGCTCGCAAATACTATAAATTAGTCTGCAAGCCAATTATTTTGTTAAATCAAATATGTTACGTACGATTTTGTCAATAAGAAGTAAAACACATTTGTTCCATAAGAAAATCGAGTTTGATATCACTCATCATTGATTTTAGCAGATTTAATTTAGATCAATTTGATATTAGAATTATAGACTGTATCTTAATAATTAATATTACTATTTTGTCCATATATTTTAAGCATTCCTATACTTCTTTTATGTGGTTTAAATTCTTGCTAAAATAAAAAAAATATTATATAATATATTTATTAAAATGTTTAGGAGAAAGATATGTCAACAAATTACGTAGATCCATTGACAACAAGATACGCAACAAAACCTATGCTTGAGCAGTTTTCTGAAAAAACTCGTATGATTTTGTGGAGAAAGTTGTGGCTTGCTCTTGCAGAGAGTGAAAAGCAACTGGGATTAAATATTACTGACGAGCAAATAGAGCAGATGCGCGCGCATCTTGAAGATATAAATTTTGAAGTTGCAAAAGAGAGAGAAAAGGTAGTCAGACACGACGTTATGGCGTACGTATACGCCTACGGTCAACAATGTCCTAAGGCAATGCCAATTATTCACCTTGGAGCGACAAGTTGTTATGTCACAGACAATTCAGACGCAATCATTTATCACGACGCGCTTATTCTTGTAAAGAATAAACTTGTCAACGTAATGGACAAGTTGGCAAAATTTGCATTGAAGTACGCCGATATGCCGACTTTAGGGTTTACGCACCTTCAGCCCGCCCAACTCGTTACCGTCGGAAAAAGAGCAGCGCTTTGGCTGCAAGAGTTACAAATGGATTACGAGAATCTTCAATTTGTAATAGACAATACCAAATTGAGAGGCGTAAAGGGTACTACCGGCACTCAGGCAAGTTTTCTTCAATTATTTGACGGCGACCACGAAAAAGTTAAGAAGTTAAATAAATTAGTAGTAGAAAAAATGGGGTTTAGCAAGACCTTTGACGTAAGTGGACAAACTTATAGTAGAAAATATGATTATAATATTTTGTCTGTTTTGTCTCAAATTGCTCAAAGCGCATACAAGTTCGCTAATGATTTGAGAATTTTGCAAAATATGAAAGAAATGGAAGAGCCTTTTGAAAAAAATCAAATAGGATCATCTGCTATGGCTTACAAGCGTAATCCTATGAGAAGCGAGAGAATATGTTCGCTTGCAAGATACGTTATGACTTTACCTGCAAATGCAGCAAATACTGCTGCAACTCAGTGGTTTGAACGTACGCTTGACGATTCCGCCAATAGAAGACTCGTAATGGCTCAAGCCTTCTTATCCATTGACGCAATACTAGAAATATATATGAACGTTGCTGACGGTATGGTTGTATATGAAAACACAATAAATAAGCATATTATGGCAGAGTTGCCATTTATGTCCACAGAAGTTATTCTTATGGAATGTGTAAAAGCAGGTGGAGATAGACAGGAATTACACGAAAAAATCAGAGTACATTCTATGGAAGCATCAAAAATGGTCAAGCAATTTGGCAAGGATAACGACTTGATCGAAAGAATAAAAAATGATAAATCCTTTGCCGCAATCAATGATAAAATTGATAGTATTCTTGATCCCAAGAACTTTATAGGACGCGCCAAAGAGCAGACTGTGGAGTATATAAACGAGGTAATCAATCCTATTTTGAAAAAGCATAAAGACATTTTAGGATTAAGCGGACAAGTAAACGTTTGATGAATCCGCACAGAACATTTCTGGTAAAAACCCGCTTTCCCATATAGAAAATGACCCTTTGAGTCATTTTGGCAGGGGAAGTGTGATTAACATCAGTACGTCAGCGATTCGTAAGGAGCGCAGCGACGGCATAGCGAACGACAGTGAGCGTCACACGCAACCTGTTCCGCAAAGCGAAACATTGCTGTTTGAAGTGCATCTGAAATGAAAAAACGACCTATGTTAGGTCGTTTTGGCAGGGGAGACGCGATTCGAACACGCAACCAATGGTTTTGGAGACCACTACTCTACCGTTGAGCCACTCCCCTAAAAAGAGTAAGTTAAAACTTCTTAAACATTATATTAAATCTTTTAGGAAGTGTCAAGAGAATAAAAGTAATTTGGAGTTAATTTTATGAATTATAAGTATAAACTTGGATTTATAGGTTGCGGGAATATGGCAAAGGCCATAATAAACGGCTTATTGGACAGCAAACTATTGGCGACTAAGGATATTTTGGTATCTACGCCCAGCATAAGCGCACCTTATAGAGGAGTGTCTTTTTCAAACAACAATCAAGACGTCGTATCAACTTGCGAATACGTCGTATTGGCAGTTAAACCGCAGATTTTTAAAGCAATTTCAGCAGATTTTACAAATAATAAATGTAAATGCGTAATATCTATTATGGCAGGGGTAAACACCGACACGATCGCAAAAGTATGCAATTGCAATCAGGTCATACGAATTATGCCCAACACGCCTTGCTCTATTGGCGAAGGTGTAAGCGCTATCACTTCATTTAATGCTGATGCAGACAGCAACGAATTTGTAGAAAATATTTTTAAAACAATTTCAAAGGTTGTCAGGGTAGAGGAAAAGTACTTTGATGCCGTTACTTCCATAAGCGGTAGTGGACCGGCATACGTCTATTATTTTATAAAAGCAATGATAGACGGTGGAATAAAAGGCGGATTAAGTTTTGACCAAAGCAAAGAATTGACTATAGCCACAATGATAGGCGCTAGTAAAATGGTGGCAAACTCAAGCGAAGAATTGGACACACTGATCCAAAAAGTATGCTCAAAAGGCGGCACTACAATACAGGCAATCAACACATTTAGGGAAAAATCCGTAGATAAGAGCATTATTGAAGGAATAGAAAAATGTCGCAAAAGAAGCGAGGAATTGAGCAAGGGATGAAAAGCGTAACTATTTACACAGACGGAGCCTGCTCTGGCAATCCGGGTATAGGCGGCTGGGGCGCAATCCTTATATATAACGGACACGAAAAAGAGTTGAGCGGATACAATAAAGATACGACAAACAACAGAATGGAGATGTTTGCCGTCATTCAGGGATTAAGTGCGCTCAAAGAGCCTTGCGAAGTGAAGGTTTACAGTGACTCCGCTTACGTTTGCAATGCTTTTTCCGAAGGTTGGGTAAAGCAATGGGAAAATAATAATTGGAAAACTTCCAATAGAACTCCAGTTAAAAATGACGACTTATGGAAGCGCCTTTTGCTTCTTATGGCAAAGCACAAAGTTGAATACATCAAAGTAAAGGGACACGCTGACAATGAGTACAACAACCGATGCGACAAGTTGGCTACTGATGCGATCAAGCGCGTGAAGAAAAATTTGGATCTGCAGTAAGATAGGGCATAAGCCCTATTTTTTATTGATTATTTCAATAATTTTATTTAAATGTAATTATTTTTTTGTCAACTGCTTATAATATTTATAAGATTATGACTTTAAGATCAAGATATATCTCCTTAATTACGGTTTCTATCGCTCTTATAGTGTACAATATCGCACTATTGTATGCCTTTGCTAATTTTAATATTAACTTATATATAAAGATTGTCAGCATAGTACTTAACGTTCCGCTTTTGATATCAGCGCTGGTTGGCGTAATTAGGAATTACCAACAATGCGTCCGGTGGGTACTATGCATTAGCGCACTATTAGCAATTGCTTCAATCTGCTATCATATTGTATTGAAGTATGATTTAATATCAAAATTCGACAGCACGGAAAAAGTTCAAGCATTTTTATCAAAATACGGAGCATACGCGGGAATTATTTTCATAGTCATTCAATTTTTGCAAGTAACGATAGTTCCTTTACCGGCTGCGATAACTACGTTGGCAGGGGTAGCGTTGTTTGGATTTTGGCCTACGTTTTTCTATAGCGTAGTAGGAATGATGATTGGCTCAATGCTTGCATTCTATCTGGGAAGGAAGTTTGGAGTAAAACTAATTATATGGTTATTTGGCAAAAGCGCTTACGATAAATATGTCAAATTCACACAAGGCAAAGACAAGATCGTCTTAACTCTTATGTTTTTGTTTCCATTTTTCCCAGACGACTTATTATGCATAGTCGCCGGCATAACCGATATGAAATATTGGCAATTCTTTATAATTATGCTGATCACAAGACCGTTAAATATCCTTATACTAGAAGGCGCGCTCAAAGGTTTTTCTTCAATTCCATTGACAGGGTACGGAATCCCTATATGGATTGCAATAATTGCAGTGGCTTTGATCGCAGTGGTTTTGGCATTTAAGTACAGCAACAAATTGGAAAAAGCATTATTGTCTTTATTTGATAAAATATCTTCCAAAATCAAGAGAAACGATAAAGTTAAACTCAAAGACATATACTCTCAATCCAAATCTTGCTATGACAAAAACAATATAATAAAGTAAATTTTATGTTCAAAAAAAGAAGGGAAGCCCCTTCTTTTTTGTATTGCAAACATCTATTTAGTTGACGTGATATTTATAAGTTCTGTATAACAAAGTGTATATGATTGAGAAGAGCGGTATATTGAATAGCAATACGCTTGGCAATATTATCGTGCGCTCCATAGACATATAATCATTAATATTTGCGCTAAATTCTACAAATCCCAATAATGCAAATACTATAGGCATTGTTACGACCGGCAAAAGCGAAATAAGAAATGAAGTTTTTGGGTTATAGTTTGCCAAAGATTTTCGCGTAGGATCAATTACGTACATCACGCTTCTAATTGCAGGGAAAATTGCCAAAGCAAAAATTATCAACAACCACAAATTAGATATCTTATTCTCGCCGCGATTGCAAATAAAGTGAGATATAAATAACTCTACCGCAAAAATAACAAAAATGATTAGCGACGCGTGAAATTGAAGTTTGTTGGAGAAGTAATACCTATTGACGTAATATTCCATAGTATTTCTCTTGTCATATGGCTTGATGTTTACGCCCTTTGCTTGGTATTTATATACCATTTCTTTCATTGTCAAAAACTCAATATCGGTTGATGTCTCTTGCTCAAAAGAATCGTCTTCGTCTTCTACGTCAAATAATTCGCTGAAAGATTCCACGTAATTCACGTCATTTTCTCGCGAATAGTTGGAGAATATGGAAGAAAAAGAAGTAGAGGGGTCTTGCGCAGGATTATGCAACGGTCTGCTTGCAAAAGTAGAAGTTGCAGTTTCATAATCTTCAGATTGAGTTTGCTCCAATTCAGAGTTGTCTTGTATTGGTTGCAGATTTTCTTCTTGAACTTCCTCTATGACTTCTTCAGTTGTACTTTCAATCACGCTTTCTTCCGCCTCATTTAAATTTTCGGCGGTGTCTGCGTCATTATCTTCAACTGCACTTACAGCAGACATTTCGTCGCTAGTCTCTGCAATTTGCGCAACTTCTTCTGTTTCTTCAGCGATAATAAAATTTACGCCTTCTTCATTTTGAGGTTGTTCTTCTTGAGGAACTAACAGAGCAGTCTCTTCAATAACTTCAGCATCACTCTCTGTCAAATCTGCATTTTCTATTTCAGCCACTTCGTCTATTAAATGCTCTTCTATGGCTTCTTCATTGCTTTGGTTATCTTCAACAAGAACCTCTTCGTTTACATCGTTTATTAAAATAAAACTAGGTTGATATTCGTCACCAGAGCCGGAAAGAGTAGTAATCTCTTGAGTTTCTGTTTGAGACAACAACAAAGTTTCTTCTTGCTCTGGCAAATCACTATCGCCTTGAGCATTTTCTACATTTTCTGTCTTGTTATTGATTTCTTGAATATTCTCAGGGGATACGTATACTATATCTGCGCCCTCAGGAATATCATCAGATTTTAAGTAAACGTATTTTACAACGACTTCTTTTTCTTTATCTTGTTCCTTATCTTCCTTTTCGCCTCTTGCTCTACGAGTCAATGGTCTAAAATCAGCCGGATCAAACGGCTTATCTTCACTCTGTGGGTCGAACTTGTTATCCGATATCAAATTTGACATCAAGAAGTTACAAAATTCCCAATAAGACTTGTCATTTTCAAGATGTTCGCGTCCCATTTGAGTGAGACCGTAATAAACTCTTTTGGCGCCATTTGAAATATCGCCGTCATAAGAATGTACATATCCGTTTTTTTCAAGACGCTTTAAACTGCTGTACAGGGTGGCTTGCTTTAAAGAATACATACCTTGACTGCGCTCTTGAATAGCGCTTAAAATTTCAAGTCCGTACTTGTCAGTATCAGATAGAGCAGATAAAACAATCATATCGGCTTGTCCGCGGACAAAATCAACATTTGCATTGAAATTATCTTTCTCCATTCCAAGAAATACCTCCCAAATAATATGTACAATGATATTTTACTATATAAATTTAAAAAAATCAACAAATAACTTTATAATTACTTATATTATATAACAATTTGTGAGCAAAAAGGGAAGTACTATAGTCCTACAAGTTCGTCAAGTGATAATCCATAGCAATTCTTGGTAGAGACATCTCGCAAATTAATCAAATAAAAAAAGCGTCATCGGATAGCGATTAATAAAAGCAAAAAAGTGAGACTAGCATTTCAACTAGTCTCGTGCGCCAATTATCGGTCGCAATCTTTGCGCTTACCATATAGGTTACGCTCTACATATAGTATAGCCAATGGTATATGAAAAGTCAATGGTAAAAGGAATCAAAAATATAAAATGTTAACATCCAGTGTCTTACACTTACACCGTAAACCCCTCAAGGATTGGCGGTCTTTTAGTGTTGTTAGACTTAACTTAGGTGGATTTATTTAAGAGTGGAGAATTAACTAAACTATTCGCAAAACCATACCTTTGCGAATAGTTTGACTAATTACAGCATATAATATACTGATATTATTCTTATTTAATTAAATTTATAAAATAATATGCAAATTTAAGAAAAATAATGAGTTTATTCAAAACATAACTATTTTAATATAAAAATCTACATAATTATTTAAATTTTATTGGATATTTGTATTATTAAATTTTTTATGTTATAATACGTTTATGGCAGAAAACAGTTATTTTGATCAAAGAAATTTTGATAACAATATCAAGTTAAGACAACTCATTAAAGAATTGCCGATAATTTGCAATGAATATTTTTTGGGAATTGAGCCTCGAACTTCTGTACTCACCCGATTGGCTTACGCGCAGGACCTAAAGATATTTTTTAGATTTCTATGTACCGAGTGCGCTGAATTCGTAGATATTAAAGACGTAAGGTTGTTTGGATTTGAACATTTAAAACTTGTTGATACTTTTCATATAGAAATGTTTTTAAACTATTTGACCGCATTTGAAATCGATGGAAGCAGATTTAGCAATTCAGAGAAAACAAAAGCGCGAAAATTGGCTACAATTAAATCGTTTTTTAAATATAATTATAATAAAGATAGAATATCTTCAGATCCTGCATCTAAAGTCTTGAGCATAAAGTTGCACGATAAAGCCATTATCAGACTTGAATCTGATGAAGTAAGCGCTTTATTAAACAACGTTGAAGACGGAAAGGGATTATCTGAGCGTCAAAGGTCAATTCAGGGCAAGACAAAAAAGCGCGACGTTGCTATATTGACGTTGTTTTTGGGTACCGGTATAAGAATCAGCGAATTGGTTGGCATTGATATGAACGATTTGGATATGGACGTCAATGGCTTTAAAATCACAAGAAAAGGCGGAAATCAAACGATTTTGTATTTTTCAGAAGAAGTTAGGCAGGCTTTGGACGAATATATCGACGAGAGAGCGCAAAATCCTTTACTTGATAACGAGCCTGCCCTATTCGTATCTTTACAGAATAAGCGCATTACCGTACGCGCCGTGCAAAATCTAGTCAAGAAGTATGCAAGTATCACCTCTCCGCTCAAGCATATAACGCCACATAAATTGAGAAGTACTTATGGCACAAATCTTTATAAAGAGACAAACGATATATACGTAGTTGCAGAGGTTTTGGGACATAAGGATATAAATACGACAAAAAAACACTACGCAGCAATCAGCGACGACATTAAGCGCGCTGCAGCAAATAAAGTATCATTAAGACATAAAGATGAAGAGCCGCAATAATATGATTTTAAGAAAATATCTTCCAAAAGATGCTGATACCATTGTAAAATGGATAAAAGATGAACGCGCTTTCCACTACTGGTGCGCAGATAGATATCCTAACTTCCCCATTTTCGCAGACGATATAAATTGTTATTATCGCATCTTTGGAGAAGATATGCTCATTTTTACAGCAATTGACGACTTTGACAATGTAATTGGACATTTTACGTTGAGATATCCAAACAAAGATGATAAAACGGTTGTAAGACTTGGATTTGTAATAATAGACGATAAATTAAGAGGCAAAGGCATTGGCAAACAAATGGTAAGTTGCGCCATAGATTACGCTTTTAACAAATTAAAAGCAGACAAACTGACTTTGGGCGTATTTGAAAACAACTTAAACGCTTTTTATTGCTATAAGTCGTGCGGATTTATTGAAACAGGCATAATCGAACAATATTTCTGCTCTGGCGAAACGTGGAATTGCATTGAAATGTATATCTTAAATGAATAAATATAAACAAATATTCATTTTTTAATTTAAAATGCTTGCAATATATGAACATTTGTGCTAATATTTTATCGTAGATATAAACAACAAAGGAAAATTTAAGAATGGCAAAAAGCAAAACCATCGAAAAAACTGCTGAAAAATGCGCAAAGACACTTGATTTTATTAAGGAGTTTGTTGAAAAAAACGGTTATCCGCCAACGGTAAGAGAAATCTGCAATAACGTTGGATTCAAATCGACGGCTTCTGCTCAATATTATCTTGACAAACTTGAAGATCAAGGTGAAATTCGCAAAGGAAACAATAAAAATCGCGCGATTGAGTTAGTTAATAAATCAACTTCGCCTTCCTCTGTCAGCAACAACGAGCAAACTATTGCCAATCAAATTGCTGATAGCAGAATCATAGATTCCCAAGAAATATTCTCCAATCTTGTTACCATTCCTATGTTGGGCAACGTCGCGGCAGGCTCACCTCTTTATGCCGACGTAGAAAGTGACACCTCTTATACTGTACCTAGCGATTACTTCAATTGCAGAGGTCAAATGTTCTTACTCAACGTTAAAGGCGAAAGTATGAAGAATATTGGTATACTCAATGGAGATTTGGTGCTTGTTCGTCAACAAAACGTGGCAAAAGACGGAGACGTAATAGTTGCTCAAATAGATAACAATGAAGTTACGCTCAAGAGATTTTATAACTGTGGCAGTTATATTAGATTGAAGCCTGAAAATGATGAAATGAGCGACATAATCGTCACTTCAGACAGAGAATTTAGAATTTTAGGCGTAGCAACCGGTCTTATGAGAAATAAAATTTGGTGATCAAAAGGTTTAAAATATAAAATATAGAAGGTAATTGCCTTCTATATTTTTTTATAAAAATTCTATGATTGCAAGTTTGACTAATCTTTCTTAAATAACTTTTCTACACAATACATACAGGCTATTTTTACGTGTTCATACGTCAATCCGCCTTGCATATACGCTATATAAGGCTCTTTTATAGGACTGTCCGCAGACAACTCAATTGACGCGCCAGCCACAAAAGTTCCCGCAGCCATAATAACTTGATGTTCATATCCCGGCATATCCCAAGGAAACGGCACAACGTTGCTGTCTATAGGCGACGCTTCTTGAATTGCTCTGCAAAAGTCAATAAGTTGCTCTTGAGTGTCAAATTTGATTGACCTGATTATATCTCCGCATTTCTCTCCTGGCAAAGGCATTGTTTCAAAACCTAAATCACTATATACTTGACCAACAAGCATTGATCCTTTAATTGCTTGAGCAACAGTATGCGGCGCCAAAAATATTCCTTGATAAAAATCTTTATATCCATAGGCATAAGATCCAACCTCCATTCCTATTGACGGAGACGTAACTCGACTTGCAATTTTGTCTATATACTGACTTTTACCGCAGATATAACCGCCGGTAGGAGCAATTCCGCCACCGGGATTTTTAATTAAGGACCCCACGATAATATCCGCGCCAACTTGAGTAGGCTCAAGTTTTTCAATAAATTCTCCATAACAATTGTCTACCATAATGCAAACGTCATTATGAGATTTTTTTATCGTCTTGACAGCCTCGGCAATATCCTCGATTGTAAGCGCGTTACGCCATTCATAGCCTCTGGACCTTCCAATAAAAATCAATTTTGTATCTGCATTTATTGAACTCAAGACTTTATTTAAGTCAATTTTGCCGCCTTTTAATGAAATTTGACTGTATTTTATGCCAAAATCTTTTAAAGATCCGTTGCCCTCTCCGACAATAACGTCTTTCAATGTGTCGTAAGGGCTGCCTGTAATTGCCAACATTTGGTTTCCCGGTCGCAGCACTCCGTAAAGCGCCAGTGTCAACGCGTGAGTTCCGCTGACAATAAGCGGCGAAACAATTGCTTTTTCTCCGCCGAATATTTGAGCAAATAGATTGCAAAGCGTGTCTCTGCCTATATCATCATATCCATAACCGTTGGTTTGAGCAAAATGTCTCTGTCCAACGTTATTAAATTGAAAGGCTTCAAGCACTTTCTGTTGGTTATAAGTAGAAATCTCATCAACTTCCTCAAATGCTTTTGCAAGTTTTTTTTGCGCATTTGTGATAATATTTAGAGTTTTTTCACTAAAATTCATATTTTCACACTCCTTCTAAAAACGTCTTGACTTGACTTTCAATCCCAAGTCTATCGTCTGGATCAAACCATTTTGCAAAATCATATTTTTTAAACCACGTAAGTTGTCTTTTAGCATAATTTCTTGAATTTTGCTTAATAGTATCTTTTGTCTCTTCAAGCGTTTTAATCCCACTGAAATATTCTTTAAATTCTTTATACCCAATTGCCTGCATACCTTGATTTTCAAATTCGACGCCATTCAATAAAAGTTGTTTAACTTCATTTAATAGACCTATTTCAAACATTTTGTCAACTCTAGCGTCAATTCTTTCATATAGTTTTTTTCTATCAACGTCCAAAGCAATCATACATATATCATACTTAAGATCTTTTGTTTTCTCTTGCAAATCTGATTTGCAAACACCTGTAGTCTTATAAATCTCCAAGGCTCGCAAGACTCTTTTAACGTTGTTTGGATGGATTTTTTGAGCGTCAATTGGATCAATCTCGGCAAGCAATGAATGCATATATTCTTTGCCATACAACGCAAGTTGCCTTTCCAATTCATTTCTTATTTTGATATTTTTATCTCCGCCGAAAGTCATCGGATACAATATTCCGTCAATATAAAGACCTGTCCCGCCAACGACTATTGGAATTTTTCCTCGAGAAACAACGTCGCTTATGACTTCATCAGCCATACTTGCATATTCTCCCACGCTAAACTGACTATTCGCGTCTGCAATGTCAATCAAATAGTGCGGTATGCCTTGCATCTCTTCACGAGTAACTTTAGCCGTGCCGATATTCATATCTTTATATACTTGCATACTGTCGCAAGATATGATTTCTCCGTCAAATCTTTTTGCAAGATCGACACCTATTTGACTTTTTCCGCTCGCAGTTGCGCCCACTATCAATATGAGTTTGATCATATTATCCTCTTAAACAGTTTGTCAAAATCTCGTCTGGTATAACTCAATACCGCAGGTCTGCCGTGTGGGCACTGAAGCGGAACGCCATTATTCATACCGGCAAGCAAGGTTTTGATTTGATCATTGTCTAATTGCGCGCCGGCTTTGATAGCCGATTTACAAGCCTTTTGCGCCAACTTATCTCTTATGAGATCAGAATTTTTCAAGCCGATACCAGATTGCCTTTCTGCAAAAAGTTCGTCAAAAAATACTGCAAGATTGATGTCGTTAAGCAAGTGAGGAACGCTGTTTACCTTAAAACTCAATCCGCCAAACTCTTCTATATCAAATCCTAAATCTTTTAAATTATCTTGTATTGCGCAAATATATTCATATTGAGTATTGCTACAGTCAAGTATATACGGAACAAGCATATACTGAACGCCGACGCTATTGGAATTGACTTCCTCCAAAAGTTTGTCATAAATCAGTCTTTCGTGACAGGCGTGTTGATCAATGAAATGCACCAAGCCTTGGCTTTCGACAATTAAATAAGTATTGAATATCTGTCCTATGACTTTAAATTCACTCTCCAATTGTTCGTCAATCATCTCAAGCAAACTTAATTTTGTCTCAAACTCAGGTTTGCTATCAGCCAAATTATTAGATATTTTTGACTTAGTTCCAATTGCGCTAAATGGCGAAGTCCCGCCGCTGTCGCTTACTTTTGTCTGCATTTTGGGAAGATCTTTGCTATACTTAAGTTCTTCAACGACTTTTTTCTGTTTGTCAATCAAAGCCTGGTATTTATCGCTTTCTATGTTGTCTTTTTCGTTGAACAATGCGTCTACGCTTTTGTCGATTTTATCATAGTTGACACTTGGCTTTTCTAAATTGTTTTGCGGTTTTGTCAAACATACGTCGATTTTTTTATCAATATTTGTTTGTTTTGTTTGCGCGACTTGCGTCTGCTTATTATCTGTTGAATTTGAATTTCCCAAAATCAAATTCTGCTCCTGAGCGGCAAGTGTAGCAAGAATTGCCTTATAAACGCACGAAAAAACTTTATGACTATCTGCAAATCTCACATCTGTCTTAGTCGGATGCACGTTGACGTCCACGTCATCAAACGGCATAACAATGTTTAGAACAAAGACAGGAAAAGTCCTCGTCATAAGTCTGTTACCATATGCCTGCGACACCGCAGTAGATATCGTTTGATTAGAAATTACTCTGCCATTGATAATGATTGTCTGATAATTGCGGTTGTGTTTTGCAATACTGGCATTTCCAGTATATCCGTATATTCTATAATTGTCATACGTTACGTCAAACGGCAAAAGTCCATTTGCTATTTCATTATCGTATACCGCAAAAACAGCCTCTTCCAATCCGCCGTTGGTCTGAAAAACAATTTTGTTATCAACAGTATATTTAAATTTTATATCTGGATTTGCAAGCGCAAGTTGAATCATTATAGCCGTGACGTTAGCCTCTTCCTGTTTGGGCTTTTTCAGAAACTTTTTACGAACTGGCGTATTAAAAAACAGGTTTTCCACCTCTATTGAAGTACTTTGCGCAATAGCGCGCTTTCCCTCTTCAATCACCTTGCCTGCCGACAGAGTAATATAGTTGCCGACTTCATCATCTTGAGTCTTTGAAGTCATAGTCACTTGCGCAACTGCAGAAACAGAAGCCAACGCCTCGCCTCTAAATCCAAGCGTAGCAATGTTATCCAAATCTTCTGCTTTTGCAAGTTTAGAAGTAGCGTGCGGCAAAAATGCCAATCGCATATTGTCTTTATCTATACCGCAACCGTCATCTACGATTACAATAGACGATATCCCGCCTTCTTTTATACCTACGCTTATGCTCGTTGCTCCTGCGTCAATACTGTTTTCCACGAGTTCTTTTACGACCGACGAGGGGCGTTCGACCACTTCGCCTGCCGAAATCAAATTAAATACGCTTGAATCTAATACGTTTATCTTTGCCATATCAATCCTTCTTTGCAATGTCGACGAGTTTTGCAAGCGTCGTCAATGCTTGCATAGGTGTGAGATTTTCCACGTCGATATCCAAAATTTCGTTCTTCAATTGATTATCCTTGCTTATATCCAGCAAATTATGCTCGTTCAAGGTGTCTTTTTGCATAGTCAGCGGATTGCTTTCCAAAAGTTTAGAGATCTCTTTTGCTCTCTTAATAACTTGTTGAGGTATTCCCGCATACCTCGCTACTTCTATACCAAAACTCTTGTTAGTTCCACCCCTGGTGATCTTATGCAAGAAGACTACTCCCTTTTCCATTTCGCTTGCCAAGACTTTATAATTCTTCACTCCGTCCAAAGCGTTTTCCATCTCTGTCAGTTCGTGATAGTGCGTAGAAAACAGCGTCTTGCATCTGATTCTATTGTTGACGTCCTCAAGCACTGCCCTCGCGATAGACATACCGTCAAAAGTAGAAGTGCCCCTGCCTATCTCGTCCAATATCAACAAACTTCTGAATGTTGCATTCTGAAGTATAGTGGCAACCTCGACCATCTCAACCATAAAAGTACTTTGACCGTATGCCAAATCGTCGCTCGCTCCAATACGCGTAAATATCCTATCTGTTATGGCAATACTTGCGGTTTTTGCAGGTACGTAACTTCCAATGTGCGCCATAAGAGTGATCAACGCAACCTGTCTCATATAAGTACTTTTACCGCTCATATTAGGACCGGTGATAATCATTGTGCGATTTTGACAACAGTCAAGTTGAGTGTCGTTGGGCACAAATTCGTTGTTCTTCAACAACGCTTCAACGACTGGATGTCTACCGTTTTTGATTTCAATGCCTTCTATATTATCATTGATAACAGGCTTGACGTAATTATTTGCTATGGCAACCATTGCCAAAGATAACAATGCGTCGCAATACGATATACTTCTTGAGGTGGATTGGAGATACGGAATAACTTTGATAAGATCCAACTTCAACTCCTCAAATATCCTGCTTTCGATATCCAAAGCCTTATCTTTTGCTCCGACAAGTTTATCTTCGATTTCCTTAAGTTCTTGCGTTATATATCTTTCTCCAGTAGTCAAGGTCTGTTTTCTCTGATATCTATACGGCACTTTATCAATATTAGTTTTACTCACTTCAATATAATAACCGAATACTTTGTTGTAACCTACTTTCAGATTTTTTATGCCGGTACTTTCCTTCTCCTGACTTTCAAGATTTGCAAGCCACTGCTTGCCCATAACTTCAGCATTTCTCAATTCGTCAAGTTCTTTATCATAGCCGTCGCGAATATAACCTCCGTCCTTTAACAAAGCGGGCGGATTATCCATTATAGCATTCGTCAACTTGTCCGCAATATCTTCAAGCAAAAATATATTTTCATATATCTTTTTCAGCATTGGCGCCGCTGCGTTTTCAAGAATAGTCTTTACCGCAGGCAAACTCTTCAACGACACTCCCAATGCAAGCAAGTCTCTGGGCGTAGGCGAGCCAAAAGCAACTTTTGAAGTCAATCTTTCGATATCGCGAATTCCGCTCAACGTATCTGCCAAGTTACTTCTCATTCTGGTATTATTTATAAACTCTTCCACGCTGTCTAGTCTTGCGTTGATGGCTTTGCTGTCACGAAGAGGTTGCTCTAGCCATCTTCTTAAACATCTTGCGCCCATATTGGTCTTTGTCTTATCAAGCACCCACAACAATGTTGCTTTTTTAGATGTATCGCGAGTGTTTTCGCAAATTTCCAAGTTACGGCGACAATTGTTGTCCATAATCAAATACTTGCTGTTTTGCACGTATCTTATAGAAGAAATATGAGCAAGCGAACGCTTTTGCGTCTCATTTACGTAATTTATCAATGCGCCTGAAGCACTGATGGCAATTTTTTTGTCTTCAAATTCAAATTTTGCAAGCGTAGTAACGTTGAATTGCTTTAGAAGCATATTATAAGCCGTCTTATAGTCAAACGCCCAATCATAATATTTTTGGAATTTCGGCAATCTGCCAATCCTAATTGAAGACAGGTTTTTAGAACATTCATAAGCATATTCGTTGCAGATTATTTCTGACGGAGAAAAAGTCGCCAGCACGTCTTCAATTGAAGAAAAGTCTCCATAATCAGACTGAACTGTGTTAAACTCACCAGTAGAAACGTCCAACCAAGCCAATGCATAACTTTTTTCGTTTGCATTTATACACGCTAAATAATTATTCTTCTTATCGTCGAGTATATTATCCTCTATTACTGTGCCGGGAGTGACTACTCTCACGACGTCTCTTTCTACCAATTTGCCTTGTTCTGGCGTGGAAAGTTGCTCACATATTGCAACTTTATAACCTTTTTGCACTAATTTGGCTATATATCCGTCAGCGGCGTGGTAAGGCACTCCGCACATAGGAGCCCTCTCTTCAAGTCCGCAACTGCGTCCTGTCAAGGTCAAATCAAGTTCTCTGCTTGCGGTCTTCGCGTCGTCAAAAAACATTTCATAAAAATCTCCAAGACGGAAAAATACCAAGCAGTCCTTGTATTTTTCTTTTAAAGACAAATAATATTTCATCATCTCCGAAAGCGCCATATCACTCCTCCACAAGTTCGCCGAACAGCGACGCTGACTGCGACTTATTTATCTTAACGTTGACAAATTGCCCTATCAGTTCATTTTTTCCTTCAAACGTGACTAGTCGACCGCTATCCGTTCTTCCGCAAACGTAGCCGACTTTTTTAGGAGCAACGTCCTCGCATAGCACTTCGTAGATATTGCCCTCATATTCTTTTGAAAGTTCTTTAGTTATTTTATTCTGTTCTGCAATAAGCCTTTTTATTCTATCTTTTGACACTTCAGGCGCGATTTGAGGCATTAATGCCGCCTTTGTACCTTTTCGCACGGAATATATAAAAGTAAAAGCGCTTGAATACTTGACCTTACGCACTATGTCCAAAGTATCTTCAAAATCCTCTTCTTCTTCATACGGAAAACCCACCATAAGGTCGGTAGTAATTCCGCAATCAGGTATCTTTGCCTTTATCGCATCTATCGTATCGAGATAGTATTCTCTTGTGTAATGGCGGTTCATAAGTTTCAAGATTTTATTTGAGCCCGACTGTATAGGTAAATGTATGTTATTACAAATATTTTTGCTGTCTGCGATAATATCAATGACGTCTCTATTGAGATCTTTTGGGTGCGAAGTCATAAATCTTACCCTATGTTTTCCTTGAATTTTTGCAATTTCTTCTAATAATTTTGCAAAATTGCTTCCGTCATTCAAGTCGTGTCCATACGAATTTACGTTTTGTCCCAACAAAGTTATCTCTTTGTAACCTTGATCTACAAGCATTTTAAACTCGTCAAGCACGTTTTGCATCTTACGGCTTCTCTCTCTTCCTCTTACGTACGGCACAATACAGTAAGTACAAAAATTATTACAACCATACATTATATTCAACCAAGCATTGCAACCGCTAGTACGGTATTTGAGTTCCCCTTCTAATACTTCAGGACGCTCATTAGGATCTATAAGTACGCTTTTTTTGCCTGAACTCTTTAGTTTTAAGATAGCATTTTTCAACTCTGCAAGGTTATTTGTGCCAAGCACTATATCGACGTACGGATATTTTTGTCTTAAATTCAATCCTGCGCCGTCTTGTTGCGTCATACATCCTACGACAGCCAAAATCAACCCCGGCTTGGCTTTTTTTAAATGCTTTATCGCTCCGATATTTCCCAAAGCGCGTTTTTCTGCGTTATCTCTTATGCAACAGGTATTAAAAACAATTACGTCGGCTTCGTTCTCGTCGTCGCATTCGACGTACCCCATAGATTGAAGCGTACCTGCTATTTTTTCTGATTCGTGGATGTTCATTTGACACCCATATGTAATAATCTTATATTTTTGCATATAACAATTATATCGAAAATTCAAAAAAAAGACAAGTGATAATATTATAATGAAAAAAAATAATAAAAGCGTATCAAAAAAGTTATTCAAGTCCTTTGCAATCATAGCAGCAACATTGATGATTATATCACTGCTTGCCTTAAGCATCTTTTTTGGTATGCTATATTTTGGCGGAGATTCCCCGGATATGTCAAAACTTCAGACAAGTCAAGCAAACTTAACGATTAAAGATTGTCAAAATAATGCTATAATTGATCTAAAAAGTGAAAAATATGTCGATTATACACAAATTCCCAAACTTTTGTCCGATGCCTTCGTTGCTGTTGAAGACAAGAGATTTTATTCGCATAACGGTATAGATTACGTGCGTATTGCAGGCGCAATGCTTAATAATATAAAGGGAAATCGCACTCAAGGCGCCTCAACCATCACTCAACAACTTGCAAAAAACGTATACTTTTCAAGTGAACAAACCTTTTCTAGAAAATTTAAAGAAATGCAGACTGCAATAAAACTGGAAAAAATGCTCTCAAAAGAAGAAATAATGGAGTATTATCTCAATATGCTCTATTTTGGCAGCGGTGAATACGGCGTCAAAAATGCCGCGCTTCGATTTTTCGATAAGCCTCTTGACGAACTCAACGCATTAGAATGCGCTATGTTGGCAGGCATTGTAAAAAGCCCTACAAAATATAATCCTATCAAAAATTATAGCAATTCTATAGACAGGGCTCGCATTGTATTAAAGTTAATGTATGAGCAAGAGATGATTACCGAAGATATGTATAAAAGTTATAAAAATTCGGATATTATTATTAAAAATGCGTTAATTGAGAATAATCAAGCCAAAATTTATCTTTCAAATACAAAGTACGAGGCCTGCAAAATTTTAAATATTGACGAAAATGTACTTTTATCTGGCGGCTATAGCATCACGACATTTTACGAACCGTCTACTCAACAACTCCTTTCATCTTCTATATTCAATGATTCATACTACTCTTCCAACGCTGATAATTTAAGAGGAATTGGAATTGTATGCGATAACAATTCTCTGGGAATCAAAGCGCTGTCGTCAAGAGAAGATATAAATTTATTTGAATTTAGAAGACAAGTCGGATCAACAATCAAGCCTTTGGCTTGCTACGCGCCAGCCCTAGATCAAGGAATAATAAGTCCGCATACCAAAATCTTAGATGAGCCAACGTCTTTTGGAAGTTACTCTCCCAGCAACTTCAAAGATAGATATTACGGTTGGACTAGCGTAAACGATTGCGTAGAAAAATCACTGAACATCCCTTCTGTCAAGATACTTCAACAGTTGAGTACAAGCACGTCGCGCAGTTATCTTGCAAAAATGAACATTATTACAGACGAGCAAGACGACAATTTAGCATTAGCGCTTGGCGGTACTACTTACGGAATAAGTATGTTAGACCTTCTCGGCGGTTATTCTACTCTATCCAACGGCGGTTTGTACAGCGCGCCTACGTTCATTAAAACAATCAAAGATAAAGACGGAAATATAATTTATGATTACAATAGTAGAATTTCCGTAAGAGTTTTTGACGAACAAAGCGCGTATTTGATGACAAATATGCTTATTAACACTGCAAAAAACGGTACCGCCAAAAAATTATCTAATCAGAACTACCAAATTGCCTGCAAAACCGGCACAGTATCTATGGAAAACAAAAACTTCAACAGCGATATATATTCCGTAGGCTATACTACTCAAGACACTTTCCTATTTTGGCAAGGCGGATCCTTGCCAGCCGAACAGACCGGAGGTGGCGCAACTACGCTTATTTGCAAAAACTTCTTAGATAATTATTATATTACCTCGCCAAAAGACTTCGCTATTCCTAATGGAATTATTCAGGCAGATATAGATAAATATGCGTACGAACATTCCAATTCACTGATTCTCGCAAGCCAAAACGCCCCTAAAAGCAGCGTGATAAATTGCCTATTCTCAGAGAAGTGTTTACCTAAAGATGTCGACAACACATATGACAGACTTTCCGTTGATGACGTTGAGTTCTCTCAAAATTTGTCAAATGTGTCGATTAAATTCACTTTAAATCCAAAATTGTGCTATAGAATATACAAGCGCGATTTCATAAAGGGAGAGACTTTGGTTTATGATATAAAAAATAGTTTTGGTGACGCAGACTACCTCATTGACGTAGATAGATTTTTTGGCAACACGATTACCGTAGTTCCATATTATATTGACGATGATTCAAAAGAGATAATAGGCACTCCAAGCAAATACAACTCTTACTCAATAATCTCTCGGATCCATCAATAAAATATACGGCGCTTTGACGCCGTACATAATTCTAATATTCTGCTTTTATCTCCATTTCTTCTACTGTTTTAATTGCCTCTTCTATCATCTTGTCCAAGTCTTTAATTTTAGACTGTTCTTTTATTGCAATTTGCAAATCTGGTTTTATTACCGGATTTTTAGGTAAAAATACCGTACAACAATCTTCATACGGAAGTTGTGAAATAGCGTAAGTATCAATCTTTTCAGCCGTATCCATTATTTCATATTTATCCATACCAATAAGCGGTCTGAATATCGGCAAAGTCTTTACTGCGTCATTGGTTACGGTAATGCTCTTTGTCGTCTGGCTAGCCACTTGAGCAAGGCTCTCTCCAGTAATCAATGCCCCGCATTTATTGTCTATAGCCAATTTTTCTGCAATTTCTACCATAATTCTGCGCATTATTGTAATCATATAATCTTCACGACAGTATTCGTGTATTGCCTGCTGTATTTCAGTAAACTTGACTACAAACAACTTGATATCTCCGCAGTATTTAGTCAATTTTCCTGCCAAGTCCACTACTTTTTGCTGAGCCATTTCACTTGTATGCGGATAACTGTGATAGTGAACTCCAAAAATTTGCATACCCCTTCTTGCCATTCTATATCCCGCTACAGGCGAATCAAATCCACCGCTGAGAAGCAACATTCCTCTACCGGCCGTACCCACGGGCATTCCCTGCGCGCAGTCAATTTTATCGGAAAATATATAAGAATACCCATTTTCTCGTATGTCAACGCATATCTCGCTTTGAGGATAGTAGAGGTCAACTGCGATTTGAGAATTCTTTGACAGTAAATAACCGCCTAGCATTGCAGATATTTGCATACTGTTTTTATCCAAACTCTTGTCCGCTCTCTTTGTCGTGACCCTAAAAGTTCCGCTTTGAGGAATAAATTGCAACACCGCTTCTTTGAGATTGTCATAACTCGTTTGCACTTTAAGCGCTACAGAAAGAGAATGAAGCCCAAAGACTTTGGTCACTCTGTCTATAATGATCTGTTGCATATCTTCGTCATAATCTTCAATATAATATCTATTCTGAGTGCGAATAAATTTATAATCGACACCAATCAAAGATTTTTTAATATTATCTATCAACCTATTTTCAAATAAATTTCTATTTTTACCTTTTAAGAACAACTCGCCGTATCTCAAAAGTATTACTTTTTTGCTTTCCATACTCACCTCAATTTTAATCTCGTCAATATACAATCGTCTTTTGACGACGACTTTTGATATTTTATCAACTCCTGCAAACTTTCACCAAGAGCCTTAACTAAAGAGTCCACGTCTGCTTTTGTGTTGCTTTCATTAAAACTCACTCTCAACATTCCTTGCGCATAATCGTCTGGCACGCCTAAAGCCAGCGGAATTCTCTTTGTTGACTTTTGCGAATTGCAAGCAGAGCCTGTCCCAACAATAACGCCTTTATCTTCCAGGCAATGCACCATAACTTCCCCCCTTGCACTATTCAGAGCAAAAGAAAATACGTATGGCGAAGAATTTTCACAATCTGTGTTGATTTTGATATTCTCAAAGTAATTTTCCAATTGACTTTTAAGATAACTTCTCAATTCGCTTATCTTGCTGTAATTATCTTTGATTTTGTCAAAATTCTTTTCCACAACATCGGAAAAAGCCATTATTGCCGGCACGTTTTCAGTAGCCGAACGCACTCCGTTCTCCTGTCCGCCGCCGTAAACAAACGTCTTCAAATAAAGTCCGCTTCTGCAATAAAGCGCACCAATCCCCTTTGGAGCGTGAACTTTATGACCGCTTATCGCATACAAATCAACACCCAAAGCCTTAACGTCCACAACAATTTTTCCGTATGCTTGAACTCCGTCAGAATGGAAGATAGCCCTAGGAGATTTTGACTTTATCAACTTTGATATTTTCGCCAAGTCGTTTAGCGCTCCAGTCTCGTTACAAACGTGCATAATAGACACCAGCGCGACTTTTTCATCAAGCATAGCCTCTAATTTAGTCATATCGGTACGCCCAAATTTATCACAAGGCACAAATTCAACATCATAGCCTCTGACTTTTAATTCCAACGCGCAATTATACACTGCGCTATGCTCACTTGAGCCTACCAATATCTTTCCGCTCTTGGCTCTCAACGAACACAAAAGCGCAATATTATCCGCTTCGCTCCCTGATGCGGTAAATATAATCTCTTCGCTTTTTGCCCCCAACGATTTTGCAATGACGCCTCTTGCGCGCTTAATTGACTTACCGCTCTCCATTGCCTTGCGATAAAGCGCAGAAGGGTTAAAAAAATCTTGGCTATTATATTTCTTAAGCGCGTCCCAGCACACGTCGTCTAATCTTGTCGTAGCAGCATTGTCAAGATAAATCACGGCTCACCTCAATTAACGAAAATAAGTAATCGTCTAAATATATCAAATATTTGCTTTCAGATAATTCTATCATATACGAGCAATTTTCGCAACTTTTAGGACACAACCTGACGTATTTTATATTCTCTTTTGAATTTTTCTCGTATTTTTTTACTTTTAACTGAGACGCTTGACCTGCATACAAATTTATTTCTTTTATCGGATACTTTTTAACTATAGATATACTACCGTTTTGAAAACTAATACTTATTTCAAATGTAAAAAATAAACTAAGTATTCTTATTATAATGACGACTGCAAATATGGCGCAATATATAATCAAATCTATGTAATTCTTTGTGGAAAAACACGCGATCACACCTGCCAATACTATCAAATCCAACAGAATACATACTGCCAAACAGATAACTTTAGCAGGCTTTTTGTCGTCATTATTATATTTTAAAGTATAACTTGTTTGCATTAAAATTTATTTTAAAGTAACTATAGTTACTCCGCTTTCTCCTTCGCCATACTTTCCAATCCTAAATGACTCTACCGCAGGTGACGTCTTGAGATAATCTTGCACTGCTTTTCGCAAAATTCCAGTTCCTTTTCCGTGCACAACTCTAATTTCAGAGCAATTATGCAAAATTGCTTCGCTTATATAATTATCCAAATTATACAACGCCTCATCCACTCGTTGTCCTATCAAATTTATCTCAAAACTGAATGCCTTATTGGAAAATTCTTTGCTTACAGTTATCCTAACTTTGTCTTTTTTCTCCTCTGCAACAATTTTTTGACAATCTGATAGTTTTATCGTAGTCGTTAATATACCAACTTTAACTTGACATTCTTTTTTCTTTTGGTTAATGCTTACTACTTCGCCTTGATTATTGAGACTGGTAATAAATACTCTGTCTCCCACCTCGACATCACCGTCCGCAATCGTATATTCTCTCTTAGGTTTTTGCTCTTCGACTTTAATATCTGCAAGTTTTTTCCTCAATCTTCTTGCCTCAAATAGCGCCTGTTCATCCCCCTGTTTTACCAACTCTTTAATTTCTTCCAACAATTCGTCAGCCTCTTCAAGGTAATCCGAAAGCAAATCTTTGGCGCCTTTCTTCATCTTTTCTTCAAGTTTTTGCTTTTGAACATTCAATTCTTCAAGAGCATTTTTTGCTGTCTGTGCTGATTTTTCTGATATTAAGTAGTTTTCTTTGGCTTTTTCTTCATATTCTTGCGCAAGCCGTCTTGACCTTTCCGCACCTTTGATAATATTGTCAAAAGCAATCTTCTCTTTGCTTAGTCTTCCTCTGGCATTCTCAACGATTTGCTTTTTAAGTCCCAAAGAAGTAGCAATCTCCAAAGCGTTTGACGAACTGCTTTGCCCCATAATCAACTTGTAAGTAGGAGCAAAAGTAATTGGATCAAAATCCATACCTGCGCTGGCTATACCGTCAGTTACCAGAGAATATTCTTTCAAATCGCTATAGTGAGTGCTAGTTATGGTTTTGCAACCCTTATTCTTAAAAAATTCTATTAGACTAATGGCTAATGCGCTTCCTTCAGCAGGATCAGTTCCGCCGCCTAACTCATCAAGCAACAAAAGACAGTTGGGCGTGACGTGATTGCAAATATAAATCAAATTTGTCATATGAGAAGAAAAGGTAGACAAACTTTGCTCTATATTCTGTTCGTCGCCTATATCGCAAAATACGTTTTCAAAAACAGCAAGTTTACTATCCTCTGCACAAGGAGGAAATATTCCCGAAGACGCCATAAGAGAAAGAATTCCCACAAGTTTCAAAGACACGGTTTTGCCTCCGGTATTTGGTCCGGTAATAAGCAAAGTATTATAATCTCTTCCCAAGTTAATCGACACCGGCACGACTTTTTGCTTGTCAATCAATGGATGTCTGCCCTCGATAATTTCTACTACGCCATTGTCATTCAACTCAACTTTGTTGCCCTTTATCTCTTGAGAATACCTTGCCTTTGCAAATATGCTGTCAAGATACGCTACGTTCTGATAACTTGATTTTAAACTGTCGCACGCGTAAGTAATTTTTTGAGAAAAATACTGCAAAATGCGCCCGATTTCGTTATTTTCTTCAGCGCACAGCCCCCTGAGTTCGTTGTTCATTTCAACTATAGCCATTGGCTCAATATATATCGTCGCGCCTGATGCAGACTGGTCGTGAACAAGTCCTTTGACTTGCCGAGCATATTCGCTCTTGACAGGTATTACGTACCTATTATTACGCATAGTAACTAAAGAATCTTGCAAAAAGTTGCTAAAATCAGACGAAGTCACATAAGAATTAAGTTTTTGTCTAATTTTATCGTTGCAAGCCTTAATACTCTGTCTTATAGATTTAAGAGCAGGCGAAGCATTATCGCTTACTTCATTGTCTCCCAATATACTCTCATATATGCTATTTTCCAATTCACTGTCAACGTATAAATAATTAAGTAACGCTTTTATATCCTCAATATTTTGCGAATTTATTCTATAGATTGAGTTATATACGAGCCTGGAAGTACGAAGTAGCCTACCAACTCTTACTATATCAGCGCAAGAAAGAGTCATAAATTTACTAGCATTATCTAAAATATCTTCCATTTCGTCCATTGAAAACGTGGGGGCAACTAAATGCTCGTATAAAATTTCATATGCTTGCGCTGTCAAATTTGCCAAATGTTGCGCTTGACATAATTCAATAGACGGCTTTATGGACAAAACGGTATTTTTTGCATATAAAGACGAAGTATGGTTAGCGACTTGCGTCAATATCTTGTCATACTCTAAAATCTTCAAAGTTTTTCTATTTATAAATTTTGCCATATTACTATTTTACCCCTCTAAATAGGTGTCCATACGTTGAATTATCGACACTATTGCCACATTTTCTACAAAAATTATCTATTATTATTCCCATATCTCCTCTAGAGAGATCCCGCAAATTTAGATAATAATTGCCTTTTACAAGTGAAATTTTGTTTCTAATATCCACGACTTGTTGGTTATATAAGACAAATTGGCAATGATTGACCTTAAATCTTTCGATCTTATATTCTCCTCTCTTGTCAAAATAACTAAATTCTCCGCCATACTTACAATTACTGCATTCGCATCCAGTATTGATTTGAACCGGACAATGAACCATTGTCATAATAGGCAACTTTCCGTAAGCGTAAATCATACCGCCTAGCACTTCTTTATTTGTCAACTCAACTGAATTGATATAATAGTCCAGTCCTATCCAATCTGAATAGTTTGAATTATAAATATTCAATCCAATCCCGCCGATAAGCGCCTTGTCATATTTTTTTGCAAGATATACTCCATAAAGATTATCCGCCAATATTCCGTCAAACTTATCAAGGTTTTTTGATAGCCATTCGTCGATTATCTTAAAATCTTTACCTCTGGCAATTCTCGGCAATTTGAGATAAACATCTTCTATAGTTTTCTCAATTAAGTTGAGTTTTGTAAATATACAATTGATATTAGACATATAATCAGTAATATTTATTACTAGATTGATTTTTTGCTCAACTTCTTTAAGAATATCTAACGAACATTCATTCCCATTGATTTCTACAAATAATTGCTCTTTCTTTACCGCATTTTCTTTGGCATAATAACGTTGCAATGCACCAGAATAGTCTACCCGCTGCTTATGATTAGTATAATCTTTTAAAATTTCTTTAACCAACTTCTCTATCACACTTCTGCGCAGATTATTGAGAACAGATGCAGGAATAAAGAGATCACTATCAATATCAACGTCAAGTTGAGCGTTAAACACGCTATCCCCCAATCTCAACAACTGCTTTGCTACACTGTCATAACTTGCGCATTGAGAAATGCTCTTTTGCGGCAATTCTCCCTCACTCACAACTTGTATATCTTTATATTTTGCCGTCAATGATATATTCTTGCCCTGTTTTGCTACAAATAGCATTTTTATGGACAATTTAGGAGTAAGGTCTTTAAATTTATCTGATTGATTCGTATCCAAAGTGAGATGCACTCTACTACCAACAGGATAATCTCCAAAATTTTTTACTATATAATTCTTGCCTACTTTCTCAATATTGTTAATCGCAAGCCCTCCGACTTCTTCTCCATTGTAAATAATCTTTACTCCGTCACCATTATTCAACGTCCTATTCAATTGAAGCGTTGCGTTACCCTTGTAAATCGATAATATCTTGCCCACTTCCAGTCCGATATTACCGTTAAGTTTGTCATATATAATATCTTTTGAGCCTTGATAATTATATCCTTGCGTAAAGTTGCCTCTATTATATGCCGTTTTTATAGCATCATAATCTATTTTTACATTACCACTATTTAAAAAATTGTCTACCGCTTTGCGATATTGAGATACCACCTCTCCTACGTAATGCGGTTGTTTAAGTCTCCCCTCTATCTTTAGACTGTCTACACCGAGTTTTGAAAGTTCCTCAACCTTATCTATCAAACATTGATCCTTTGGTGACAAAAGATAACTCTCTTTAGATGAAAAACTTGAAGAATACTTCAATCTGCAAGGTTGATTGCAACGTCCGCGATTACCGCTATCGCCGCTCATCATACTTGACATAAGACAAGCGCCTGAAAAACACACGCACAATGCTCCGTGGACAAAATGCTCTATTTCAAGTGCCGTATTTTTTCTAATTTCTATTATATCAGAGTTCAAAGTTTCTCTGGCAAGCACAACTCGCGTAAATCCCAAGTCTTCAAGTACTTTAGCACCCGCCAGATTGTGCACTCCAATTTGAGTGCTTCCGTGCAAAGGAATATCGTATTTTTTAAGTATATCTAGACAGCCTAGATCTGTTACGATAAAGGCATCTACCCCTGCTTTTGCCGCTACATCAACATATTTGGCAAATATTTTTCTTTCAGACTGCTTAACGTTGGTATTAAAAGTCAAATAGACCTTGACGCCAAATAAATGACAATAGTCCACCCAATAAGCAATATTATCTTTATTAAAGTTGTCGGCTTTAATTCTTGCATTAAATAAGTCAAGCCCCAAATACACAGCGTCTGCGCCTGCGTAAATTGCGGCTTTCAAGGCTTGAATATTGCCAATCGGAGCCAATACTTCCAACATATTTTCAGTATACCATAAACTTTTGAGATTATATAGCGTTTTTATGCGATTACCATAAAAAATACGCCCCTTAATCTTGAGGCGTACTTTGTTTGCTTCTACACTTATCTTTGAACTGCAGAGAATTCGCTTGACAGTTTTGTCAATATTCTGTTTATCTTAGTGTTGACTTCGTCGTCCGTCAAAGTTCTGTCAGGCAAGCGGAATACCAAAGATATTGCCACGCTCTTTTTGCCTTTGCCTATTGCGCTTTCGTTGCGATAAATATCAAAAATATTTGTATCTACAAGCAAATT
Source organism: Clostridia bacterium (assembly GCA_029061605.1). Taxonomy (GTDB): domain Bacteria; phylum Bacillota; class Clostridia; order Christensenellales; family UBA3700; genus RACS-045. Next base: position 122,610 of record JAIDRT010000050.1, read on the forward strand.
GCCACCGCCTTTTCTCACGCAACTAAGCAAGTCACCCGCCAAAACGCTTTCGTCAACGACTATCGCAATATCTCTTTCAACAGGCGGATAACTTGATATCGGCGTAAAAGTATAACTATAATCAGCCAATTTATTAAGCAAATCAACGTTTATTTCGGCAATATACATTCTTTCTGATACGTCAAAACTCTTGGCAACTTCAGGATGCACTTCGCCCAAATATCCTATGACATTTTTACCAACGCAAATTTCCGCGCTTCTGCCTTTGTGAAGATAAGTCACGTCAGCCCTTCTATATTCAGCCTTAATTCCAAATTTCTCTAGTAAGACTTCTACGACGCCCTTCATAGTAAAGAAATCTTCACCCTCTCCGTATCTACCCAACGCAAGCATATTTACTTCCGTTGGAAGTTGAGTTACAGGAGTTTCCTGCGGAAGATAAACGTTTGCCAATTCAAATAACTTCGCCTTTTTATTGCTCTTTAAGAAATTGCTTGCAAGCATAGATATCATACTGTAAGCCAGCGTTGTTCTCATCACAGACAAATCTTCGCCAAGCGGCTTAAGAAGTTTGATACAATTACGTCTAGGATCGTCTTCTTTAAGTTTTAATATATCAAAGCATTTAGGCGTAGTAAAAGAATACGTCAAAATTTCGCTCATCCCTCTACTCACACAGATGTTTTTGATAATATCAACATTCCTTTCCTCGCAATTCTTACCGCCAAGCGTTTGATTACCGCCCTTAAGCAAAGTGCTGACGACTTTATCATAACCATACAGTCTGATTACTTCTTCCGCAAGGTCATTTGCATTTTCTATATCGTCTCTAAATGCCGGACATACGCAAGTAAGTTTGCCGTCCTTGTCTATACTGCTTTGGATTTGAAGACTGTTGAGAATCTCCAAAACTACGTTAGACGGCACGTCAATACCTAAGATTTCATTGATTTCCGCCACGCTTGTCTCAACGACGTTTCTAGTGAGGTCTTGAGCAAGTCTGTCAATAATTCCGTCTGCTATCTTGCCCCAGCCATACTTATAAATAAGCGTCAAAGCACGCATAATACCCAATCTTTGAGAATCAAAGTCAATTCCTCTCTCATATCTATAAGACGAATCAGAACGCAAATTCAACTTTCTTGAAGTTCTTCTAATATTATCTCTCAAGAATTTAGCGGATTCAAAAACTATCGTATTGGTATTTTCATTGATACCGCTGTTAAGTCCGCCCATAATACCCGCAACTGCGCAAGGCTTGTTTTTATCGCAAATTACCAACATTGTATCGTCAAGTTGATATTCCTTTTCGTTGAGCGCAATAATTTTTTCGCCGTTCTTTGCTCTTCTGGGAATAATTTTGCCGCCCTCCAAGTAATTCTTATCAAAAGCGTGCATAGGCTGACCAATCTCTATCAAAATATAATTGGTAATATCGACAATATTGTTTATCGGGCGCAAACCGACTGACTTAAGTCTCTTTTGAATAATCTCAGGACTGCTTTGGATCTTGATATCTTTTACGGCAGCAGCCATATATCTCGGACAAAGCGTCTTATCCTGAACGTCGACGTCAACGATATCTTCAACCTTTACGCTTTTGTCTGTTTCGAAGCAAATTTCAGGCATTCTCAAAGGTTTTTTGAGCACTGTAGCCACTTCTCTTGCAATGCCAAGCACGCTATTGCAGTCTGATCTATTAGCAGTAATACTGATATCAAGAACTATATCGTCATTGCCCAGCACGACGTTGATATCAGTTCCCAACGGATACTTTTCTCCATTCATTATCAAAATTCCGTGTACGCCTGCGCCTGCGTATTCCTCTTCGGTGAGTTTCAATTCCTCGCCCGAGCACAACATACCGTTGGAAGCCACACCGCGTAACTTACCCTTTTTGATCACCTGTCCTGTAGGCAACAACGAGTTGTCCAATGCGACAGGCACAAGATCGCCCTCTGCGACGTTTTGAGCGCCGGTTACGATTTGCACGAGGTCGGCTGCCCCCACGTCTATTTGACAGATCTGCAATTTATCAGCGTCGGGGTGCTTCTCAAGTTTGACTATTTTGCCAAGCACAACATTTTTCATATTTGCGCTTGCGTCAATTATCTCTTCTACTTCAAATCCTGCCCCCACAAGTTTGTCTGCAAGGTCTTCGACAGTAACGTCAATATCTACAAAATCTTTTAACCAACTCAATGAAACTTTCATATCCGCGCCTCCTATTTAAATTCCTTTAAGAATCTTACGTCGTTTTCAAATAAAATTCTCATATCGGGAATACCGTACTTTATCATAGCAATTCTTTCTACGCCCATTCCAAATGCCAATCCCTTATATTTCTTGCTGTCTATACCGCAATTATCCAAGACTTTTGGATTTACTACGCCTGCGCCAAGCACTTCTATCCAGCCGGTGCCTTTGCAAACCCTGCATCCCTTTCCGTGACATACCGAACAAGATAAATCAACTTCTACGCTAGGCTCTGTGAACGGAAAGAACGACGGACGAAATCTAACCTTGGTCTTTTTATCAAAAAGTCTTTGAGCAAAAGTTTCCAAAAGCCCTTTGAGGTCGCAAAGCGTGACTTTTTCGTCTACGACAAGTCCCTCGATCTGTTGGAACATAGGCGAATGCGTAGCATCATCGTCGGGTCTATAAACCTTGCCTGGGCAGACTATTCTGATAGGCGGCTTAGTTTTTATCATAGTACGCGTTTGCATAGAAGAAGTATGAGTACGCAAAAGTATATCGTCAGTGATATAGAAAGTATCTTGCATATCTCTTGCTGGGTGATCAGGCGGGATATTGAGCATTTGAAAGCAAAATTTGTCAAATTCAATTTCCGGACCTTGACCGAGCGTAAATCCCAAAGAAGTAAATATATCCAAAATTTCGTTAGTTACCAAAGTGCAGGGGTGCAAACTTCCCTTTTCTTCGCCTTTGCCGTCAAGCGTAATATCAACGCCTTCTTCAAGCATTTTTGCATCTATCTCCGCCTGCTCAAGTTCTCTGGTTTTCTCTTCAGTCAATTGCGTTATGACGTCTCTAGCCTCATTAACGTATTTTCCCACAAGCGGTCTTTCTTCTTGCGGAAGGTCTTTCATTCCTCTCAAAAGCCCTGTCAACTCACCGTTTTTGCCAAGATACTTGACTTTAACGCTATTGATAAATGCAAGCGTATGGCTATTCTTAATCGCCGACTTTGCTTCTTCGATAAGTTTTGCAATCTTTTCTTTCATATTTACCTCACTTTATAAAAAAATACGCCCCCTGTATTAGGGCGTATTTACGCTGTACCACCTAAATTCGTCGTTTGCCACACTCAACACGACAGACGACCTCATACGGTTATAACGTTACCGACGGTTTTGCCTACTTGTTTCAACAAAACAACTCCAAGGCGAACTCTCCCCGACTTACCTTTTGCCCTTTCAGCCCATTGAGGCAAAATCTCTGTTGCTCGTCTTTGCGGGACACGCTCCTCTTCAACGTTTGTAATGACATTCTAACATTAAAACGCAGCAAAATCAAGTAGATTAGCCAAAAATTTAAAATATTGTAATCAAGTTGAAGGGGCTATAATTTAAGCGAGTTTCCAAAGCCGTTTTGAAGATAAAATTCAGGCACTTTGCCAACAATAAGATTTTGATACACTACCATAGAATTTTGGACTTTGATATTTTTTACGCACAGCGGTAACAAAACGCTTATGTCGGCAAACAAGTCGATATACATACAAAGCAAGGTTTGGTTGATTCCGACGCTCTCAAACGTCGTGCGGTAGTTGCACTGAATATTGCCGATATTCTCAAGTTTGAGAGTATATTTTCCGCCGTAATTGGCAATCACCACGCTTCCCAAAATACTGCTATACGGCACCTGCACGTCTTCGCTTTGACAAAGAATATTGACTTCTCTCTGCGAAATTGCCGCCACGTCGCGCATAAGCGCGTTGATGACGACCATATCTCCGCTTATCAACGCCACGTTGCCGTCATTGTCATATCTTATCTCATAAAAGTTGGACTTATCTTGAAACATTTCGCCAGTCAGCGCCTCAGTCGTGGAACTGTTGAAAATATCTACAACTCTCGTAGTGATAAGCGCACCTGCGTATTTGTCCACGTAATCAATCAAGTTGCCTCTGAAATATAAAAGACAACTTATGACTATCGCAAAAATAATAACTAAGGCTACAACGGCTTTAAATTTACGGCGCGCGCATCTACACATACAATATTATATGCGCAAAATACCTAGCAATTTACAACTATACTGTCATATTCAATACGTCGACTTCATTTGACTGCCGTCTGTCACACCTTTTTGGAGTGTGATCGGAATATCAACGCAAAGAAAAAGCCAAAGAATATCGCGGCAGTCAGACCGCCTGCCATATTTCTAAATCCGTAAGTCACCGCTTCAAACAGACCTATCTTTGCGCCCTCTTTTGCGCCCTTGACGATAGTGCTACCAAACCCTGTAATAGGAATGGTAATACCTGCGCCGGCGAAATTCTCAATATACTTGAATACTCCTATCAATTCCAAGAATACGCCCAACAGCAAAAACATAACCAGAATTCTTGCCGAAGTCATCTTCGTCTTGTTGATAAGAATCTGCGCTATCATACATACTAATCCGCCTACTGCAAACGCTTTGACATACCCCAAAAACATTTCCATATCAATAAAAATCCTCTCTTTCAATTATTACAGCGTGCGCAATTCCGGGAATACTCTCACCTTGAAGCGCAGAATCTTTTGACAACATAGCGCCGGTTGGCACAAACAGTATTTTCTTCAATGATTTTTCTTTCAATCTTTTATATAGATAAGAAGCAAATACCAAAGAACAGCAACCTGCGCCCGAGCCGCCTTGCCCTGCCTTTTGCTTATCGCAATACATCATACTGCCGCAGTCGTTGAGATTGTCCAAGACGTACCCTTCTTTTTTGCACAGATAATGCAAAGTTTCTCTGCCAAACCGCCCCAAGTCACCTGTAATTATCAAATCGTAATAATCGGGAGATCGCCCTGTGTCTTTAAAGTGTGTGATCAAGGTATTTGCCGCAGCGGGAGCCATAGCGCCGCCCATATTGTTTGGATCCGTCAAACCAAAGTCAAGCACTCTGCCTATAGTGTAGCCCTTGACAAGCGGATATTCTCCCGGTTTTTTGGATAGTAAAACCGCTCCGCTGCCAGTAACTGTCCACTGCGATTCTGGAGTGGGTTGAGTACCCAATTCCAAAGGGTATCTATACTGCCTTTCTGCTGTCGCGTAATGCGAACTCGTACAACAAATAATCTTGTCAAAGTCTCCGCCCACAAGCGTCGAGCCTATAGCCAATGCTTCGCCAAAAGTGGCGCAAGCGTTGTATAATCCCATAAACGGAGTATGAAAATCTCTTGCCGAAAAAGACGTCGGCACAATTTGATTTATCAAATCGCCGCCCATTATTGCTCCGCAGTCGAGTGGCGACACGTTGACTTTTGCCAAACACTCGCCTATGACAAATCTCTGCATTTCAATTTCTGCCATTTCGTGCGACTTGCACTTCCACTCGTCGTCTTCCATCACGCAGTCAAAATAATCTCTGAAGTTGCCCTTGGATTCATAAGGTCCTGCCAAAGAATACGCCGACTGAATATAAACTTTGTTGTCAAGCAAATACGTTTGTTTACCAACTTTCATATATTTACACTCCTATGCGCAAATTTCTGTTTGCTAATTAAATAAGCCTATTATCCAATAAATCAGTCCCGCTACCACTGAAGATACAGTACCTGCGACTATAATAGGACCTGCAACTACAAACATCTTTGCCATCATACCCAGGACAATTCCCTCTTTGTTGAACTCCATTGCTGGCGAAACGACTGAATTTGCAAAGCCTGTGATAGGCACGATAGAGCCTCCGCCTGCTTTTGCACCCAACTTGTCATAAATGCCCAAGCCAGTAAAAAACGATCCTAAAAATATCATAGTCATACTGACAAGAGCAGCAATTTTTGACTTTTCCCAATTGGGCAATGCAAATTTGAACAAGTCTCCAAAGCCTTGCCCGATACAGCAAATAACTCCACCCACCAAAAATGCCCAAACCAGCGTGACGATATGATTACTTTTTTGAGCATTGGCGTGCACGTATTCCATATACTGCTTATCTTCCATTATTTCACCTCTTTGCCAGCGTCATTGTACTGACGTATGCTTTTTGATTTAAATTTATTATGAATTACGTCGATTTCTTCGGGAGCCTTAAATCTGATTTCCCTATCCTCAACGTTATCTTTAAATAGCGGACTTTTCATAAAAAAATCACCCCCTTTTAGGATGTTGTCCATAAGGCGGTGATTTATACTTCTCAAGCAAGGGCTTGTTTTAATTGATTTATCACTTTGCTTTCAATTCTGGAAATTTGCACTTGCGACACTCCCAGCATTTGCGCAATTTCACTCTGCGTCTTATCTCTATAGTATCGCAAAATTATTACTTTTTTCTCTCTGTCAGGCAAGGACTCTATACAATCCTTTAACAATATCTTGTTTATCATATCCTCGCTCGTCTCGCTTGACGCCAACTTATCCATCACGCACTGACTGTTGTCGTCCTCATACTTTTCAAATATAGACACCGGATATTTGTTGCTGTCCATAGCAAAGACAACTTCCTGTTCTTCTATGCCAAAATGTATTGCGATCTGCTTTACCGTCGGATTGAAATCGTTTGCGTAACAGTCATTGATGTAAGTCTGAATTTTGCTACAAAGACTTTTCATTGCTCTTGACACCTTGATGGAGCCATCGTCTCTTATAAATCTTTTGATTTCTCCTGCGATCATAGGTACGGCGTAAGTAGAAAACTTTACGTTGAATGACATATCAAAGTTATTGATTGCCTTCACAAGTCCCAACGCGCCAAGTTGCAAAAGGTCGTCATACTCGACTTGCTTATTCCTATACCGCCTTGCAATACTCTTTATCAGTGGCATATTTTCGCTTATCAACGTGCCTTTTGCGCTTTCGTCTCCTGCTTTTGCCAGATTGAGTAGGTCTATTGTTGTTTGATAATCAAGCATATCATTCCTTCTTAAATTCTTTTTGCATAATCACTTTTGTTCCTTTGTCTTTTTGTGAGATGATATCTACTTTATCCATAAAAGTTTTGATAAGCGTAAAGCCCATACCGCTTCGCTCCTGATCGGGCTTGGTGGTATAGAACGGCTGAATTGCCTTTTCCACGTCTTCTATTCCGCACCCTTCGTCCTCTATAATTATTTCAACTTTTCCGTTTTCTATACGTACGGACAGGTCTATGTATTTTCCCTCTTGAGAGTTGTACGCGTGTACGATACAATTTGTCACAGCCTCTGACACGGCAGTCTTGACGTCGTTTATTTCTTCCAAAGTCGGATTGAGTTCAAGACAAAATGCTGATACGCAACTCCTTGCAAAACTTTCATTCCCTGTCTTGGACAACAATTTTAGTTTAAATTCATTCATATTTAACCTCGCCTATTAACTTATTTTCCTCATTATTGTGTATATTCCCGCCGTGGACAAAATAAAATCAACGTGTCCGCGAGCATTGCTGATATAAATCGGCACGCCAAGTTGCTTGAGATTTTTATATCTGCCTAGCAACATTCCAATACCTGTGCTGTCCATAAAAGATACTCCCGAAAAATCAAAGACAAACTGTCCAAAATTATTTCCGGCAATAAACTTGTCAATTTTCTCTCTGACTTCTTTTACGCACCCTTCGTCAAGTTCGCCGTCTAATTTAGCAACGGCGCAATTTGCTTTATTTGTCAATTCCAATCGCATATTACTTTACCTCCGCATTAGTCATACGAGCATTCTAGCATATAAGGCAAATAAAAAAATCAAAGACTTTGTCAGTCTTTGACTTCTTATGTAAATAAAAATATACCTTGCTTTCGCAAGGCATACTTTATTGTTTGTATAAGTTATCCATATCGTCTTTGTTCAATGGCTCGGAAATATTCTTCTTCTTTTTGACGTTGTGTATCGCTATTATAATATGAGCAATCAATCCAATGCCTGCCAAACCTAGTAGCACGAATCCCACTATCAACTCCGTTGAACTGCCCCCTATTATCAAATATATTCCCAAAACTATGCTGATCAAAATTAATACAATGACAATTGCGCAAAACAACTTGAGAAGAATTCGCTTCCCTTTGCTTAATCCTTTATTAGGATTAGCGCATTCAAACAAAGCGACGTATAGTTCTAAAATCACTTCAATTAAATCTATTACAAAATCCATATAATTTCCGCCAAATTATTTTGATACTTTGATTATATAACTTTTTTTATCTTTTGTCAACGTCAGTAATTTTAGCGACGTCAGTCAATTCATCTAATGCAATTTTGGCTTCAAATATCTTTTTTGCGACAATTAGATAACTGTATGCATTATATC